>CANRPU010000003.1 GCA_947632555.1 uncultured Lachnospiraceae bacterium | reverse complement strand
TGTTTCATTCCCCGGATGCCGGAATACATACGATCCATTTCCGCAATATGCTCCTGCATACTGTCAACCTGCTTTTCCAAAATGATCCGGCTGCTTTTCTCCCTGTTCCGGTCTATCATATCCTGAAACAGTCTGACATCGCTTAAAATAAATACCAGGCATAAAAGCAAAATCGCCGGAATGATCAAAAGCAGCAGCGGTGATACCATATATATCTGCCCATTCTCTACATAGATGTATGTCTGCAGCAGAATACAGATCAGCAGGCTGACCATGCCCGGCGCAAGCAGGAAAAGAAGCTCTGTGCGTCCTATGGCATAATCCTTTTCCCGGAAATTCTGCACAATTTTTCTGAATACTACTACCGGCAGGGCAGCCGCCACAACGCGCAGCAGCATTTGTGCCACAATATAAGTAACGGTCTGCAGATTTTCAAACTGGCTGACAGAGCGGATATATCCTTTTCCCATGCACCAATTCCAGAAGTTCATGATCGGATAATAAATTTCTCCCGCAATGCAGGCGCAGAAAACCCCGATCTCACATACCGCCATAAATGTGATCACGAGAAACCCCGTAACCGCTTTGACTGCCTTATAAAAAAACAAGGCTGCCGCAGCTAAGCCAAGAAACGTGATAAAATGCGTTTCGATCGTCCTTTTGTCCCCATACTCCGATGGCAGACACAGGCTCAGGCATAATTTCAGTACTATATACAAAGCAGCCACGCAAAAGCGATTTCCTGTCTTTCCCTGTCCTCTGCCCTCCAAAAAACTGCCGTAAAAGTATTGCAGGCAGTATCCCTGAAAGATCCAGATCAGGAGCATCACACCCTTGTTTACCGCATCATACGCCTCATTCATATGCCGCGCCCCCGTTCCGCAGATACCGCATATATGCTTTGACAAACTCCTGATATTTTTCTTTTGCCAGATATATCCTTTCCCCGTTGTCCATCTCGATCATATCGCCGCTGTATTCCGCGATATGAGCCATATTGACCAGATACCCTCTGTGGCAGCGGTAAAAGCTGCTGCCCAGTTCGCCCTCCATCTTCTGCATGGACCGCCAAGCCTCGATCTCATCTCTTACGGTGTGGATCACCACCTTATTTGACCGGCTCTCAATATAGAGAATATCTTTTTGTTTCAGCGTGATGCCGCGTTTTCTTCCTTTGAGGAAGAGTGGGGGCGTTTCTTCCCGTCCCCTGGGGCGCTTCTCAATCCCCCGCTTTGCGGCGGCAAAGACCTCCGCGAATTTTTCCTCTCCGATAGGTTTCAGGAGATAATGAAAAGCTCCCACGTCAAAGGCTTCAAAGACATATTCCCTGACCGCCGTTACAAAGACAATGACCGCCTGCTCATCGTACTTCCGTATGGCTCTTGCGGTTTCTATCCCGTTTCTGCCCTTCATCTGTATGTCGAGGAAGATCATGTCATAATGCCTTTTTACCGCAAGCAGCTCGTCCCCTGTGGCAAACAGTTCCGTCCGGCAGTCCGCCCCCTGCTTTTCCACCAGACCGGCGATCCGTTCCCGGATGGCTTTTTCATCATCGCAGACCGCTATTTCTATCAAATCGATCACTTACTTTCCCGCTATTTCCATTTTGGTTTTCTGCCTTGTATATCGGCAGATTTTTTTCAAAGAAAGGTCAAATTATGTAAAACCCCCTTTTTATTATGCGAAACCTCTTTTCAATACTAAGCAGATAAAACAGTAAATACCCGCATAACTTTACGTGTTATGCGGGTATTTTGACAGTTATCATTTATCAGTCACATTCATCTGCTTTCGCGTCTTTGATCGCGGTATGAAGCTTGGTAAAAAGTTCACTGTATCTCAACGAGGAATTAACAAGGGTTGTGGCAGTCACATACAGGCTGAGGGGGATTTTTCTTCCATCATATATAAAGTCTTCGTTGTTGTGGCCTTGTATCTCTTTGACTATCCTGTCGGCATAACTCTTGTCAGCGCTGTTCGTAAGAATACAAAATTCATCACCGCCTATTCGGAACACGATATCATCGTCACCTGTCGCGCCGTTCATACGGTCAAGCGCGGTGAGTATGGCCAGGTCACCTGCCTTGCGTGAGATATTGTTGATAGAAGTAAGTACTTGAATGTCGCAGCAGACGAACCAACAATCCCTGCGCTCGCGAAATAAATCGTAGAGCTGGCTTATGTCAAAACTTTTTCTTCCCATGATATAATCATCTCCTTTTGTTACAGGTTCGCGGAGTTTTGGGTATAACTCCACATATTTACGGTTACGGAAATCTGACGGATTGCAATTCCATATTTCTTTAAACGCGCGCGTAAACGCTTCGTGCGACTGATATCCATACTCGACTGCGACGGACAAAATCGACAGGTCTGGCCGGCTGATCAGGAGTTTTGCCGCCAATGTCATACGCCGTCGTATCATATAGTCGTGTACGGAAATGCCGTACACATAGCGAAACATTTTTTCCAGTGTTGACCGTGAGCAATAACAGGCATCTGCGATGTGGGTAGTGGTTATATTGTCCTTTATATGCACTTCAATATATTCAAGGCATAAAATAAGCAGGCCGATATTGTCCATCGGTATTTCCTCCTGTTACAACGTTGTATGCTCATTATAGCATTCATAGGGTGGGCGGCTTTGATTTTTTGGGTAAAAATTTGTGCCGCAAAGAAGGTATTAATTGAAAGCAAAAAGAAACCCGGAACGGTTCGCCGTTCCGGGTTTTTCGCGGTCCTAAACCGCCGCGCGCCTTTAATGGACCTGAAGAGACTCGAACTCTCGACCTCTGCGATGCGAACGCAGCGCTCTCCCAGCTGAGCTACAGGCCCGTGGCCCTGATCCAAATCATCCTGCCTTCCTAAATATAAACTCTATCGGCGGAAATGTCAAGCGCTGGCCTCGGCCTTTTTGTCTTTACGTGAAAAAATGATCACCCCGGCCAAAAGAGCGGCCGCGATCGCGAGCTCCACAAAGAATATGATCTTATGGCTCAGATAATTCTCTTGGCTGAACTTAAGCGGCAATACATATTTTTCAATATCCGCCTTGTCTTCAAACCACTCTGCCTCTTCAAACCATTCCTTCATGTATCGGTACAGTTTGTCATCTAACGACAGCAATCCGCCTTTAATATGTACCGGCGCCGCATCTATCTCGTCCGACTCCATATAATACCAATCCATGGTACTCTGACTGAGCTTTTTAAGCGTATCGTAATTATCACTCTTCCCGCTCATTTCAAACGCCACGTAATAAATCTCTTCCCCCGCGTTTATAGGCATAATATAATAATAAGTGGCATCCCCTACCAGAGTCGAATTGTCGTAACCGTTTACCTGATTGGTCGTTTGCGTGCCAAAGCACTCCAACAGCAGCGGAAGGTCTGTTTCAATCGCGAATCCTCGTTTCAAAAGACCCTCATCGTCCAGCCCGTCCTCATAAATATCCACCGGTCTGCTGAACGCCATTTTCGTCAAAGCGCTTCCGCCATACATCAGTATGAGCACCAGAACCAGAACACCTATACAAGTATTCCGTAATACTTTATACATTTCTGACGTTTCTCCTTTCATAACGCTTCAGTACATCCATGTGTGACCGGTTACAGTCACTTTTCAAAGTGCCGAAAACGCCCTAAAATAGGCACTTTTTTAGTGGACTAGACGGGAGTCGAACCCGTGTCCAGAAATCCATTCCCTGTCCTTCTACTATCATAGTCAGTTATCTTCTGCCAAACTCGCTTTGGCACGTTCCCTCCTATGGTCGGAAACTGACAGCCTTCCATATTCGGTAGCTTCATGGTACGCCCGAAGCCGCAAAGCTTAAGCTTCGTCGTTTCTCACAGAGTCGATGCCCGGATCTCAGGATGTGAGTGCCCTGAGCCGGACAGCCGTCATGCGACGGCGGACTTCACGGCTTACGCCGCGAATGCTAAATTATCTTCAGCGTTTATTTTTAGGTCGCGATTTGACGCATCGCCTGCGGATAGCTTCTCCAGCTGCAGGGTCCCTGTCGAAACCTTGACTAGCCCTGATCACGCGGATATCTCCGCTGCCTTTATTATACGTAAAAATAATCCTTTCGTCAATTACAGGTTTTTGATCTTAAACTCTCTTTCATGCTCTCTGCGCTGATCTTTTTTCGCGATATCGGCTCTTTTGTCATAGAGTTTCTTGCCTCTTGCCAGCCCTACCTCTATCTTGGCTCTTCCGCTCTTAAAATATACCTGGAGCGGTACCAGCGTCAGGCCCTTTTCCGCAAGTTTTCCCGTCAGTTTCCGTATTTCCGCCCTGTGCATCAGCAGCTTTTTGGGACGCAGCGGATCCCGGTTGAACAGATTTCCCTTTTCGTAAGGGCTGATATGCATCCCGTACACCCAGACCTCCCCGTTTTCCACGCGGATAAAAGCTTCTTTGATGCTGCATTTGCCCATACGCAGGGACTTGACCTCCGTACCGCACAGCACCACACCGGCTTCATACTTTTCCTCGATGAAATAATCATGATAGGCTTTTTTATTGTTTGCCACCAGCTTTTGAGGTTCTTTTTCCATCCTCATATTCCTCCGCCAACACAAAATCTACTGTCTTTTCCGTCCGGTCCGCTCCCACTGCCCGGACGCGCAGCTTATCTCCCAGCCGGTATGTCTTCCCGGTTTTTTCTCCCCGCATTTCACAGGCGTTTTCATCATAGACAAAATAATCTCCGGCCAGCCGGGAAACATGGATCATGCCTTCCACCGTATTGGGCAGCTCCACATAGAGCCCCCAGGAGGTGATACCGGATACCACTCCCGTAAATTCTTCCCCGATCCGGTCCTCCATATATTCGGCCTTCTTTAATTTATCGGTTTCCCGCTCCGCTTCCTGCGCCAGCCTTTCCCGCTCGGAAGAGCGCTTCGCGGCTTCGTCCAGGATGCTCCTGTAATGCTCTGTCCTGGCGCCGTTTAGCCGGCCCCGCAGCCAGTCTTTGATGATACGGTGGATCTGCAGGTCCGGATATCTTCGGATGGGGGAGGTAAAATGGCAGTAATACCGGCAGGCCAGGCCAAAATGCCCGCTGCTCTCCGTACTGTAACGGGCCTGCTTCATGCTGCGCAGCGTCATCCGGCTGATCATGGCCTCCTCCGGCGTTCCCGCGGCCTTTCTCAGCAGTTTCTGGATCTCCTTGGGATGGATCTCCCCATCTCCCGCTTTTCTGCCTCTTTTCCCCACGGCTTTCATATAATAACCCAGATTGTTGATAAAAATGTTCAGTTTCTGGATCTTGTCCCCGTCCGGCCTCTCGTGCACCCGGTACATAAAGGGCACATCCATCCAGTAAAAATGCTGGGCTATGGTTTCATTGGCGGCCAGCATAAAATCTTCTATCAGCAGATTGGCGGTATTCCGCTCGCGGGGAAAGATATCCACGGGATGTCCGGTTTCGTCCAGCACAAATTCCGTTTCCTGGAATTCAAAATCCACGGCGCCGCGCTGTCTTCTTTTTTCCCGCAGCAGAGCGGAAAGCTCCCACATACGTTCCAACATGGGCGCCAGGGCCTTATATTTTCTGATCTCACCGGCATCTCTGTCTTCCAGGATCTTTTTCACGGACGTATAGCTCATCCTCCGATCCACCCGGATCACCGACTCCGCGATCTCATAGTTGACGATTTCTCCGGTCCCGTCAATTTCCATCAGGCAGCTGAGAGCCAGCCTGTCTTCTCCTTCATTCAGGGAACAGATGCCGTTGGAAAGCGCCGGGGGCAGCATGGGAATGACCCTATCCGCCAGATATACGCTGGTGCCCCGCTCAAAGGCTTCCCTGTCCAGAGCGGAATTTTCCTGCACATAATTGCAGACATCCGCGATATGCACCCCCAGATGATAGATCCCGTCCTCATCCACGGTAAGGCTCACCGCATCGTCCAGATCCTTCGCGTCTTCCCCGTCTATGGTCACCATGACCACATCCCGCAGGTCTTTCCTCCCCTGTCTGTCCGCCTCGCTGACGGGCTTTGCCACACGGGAGGCCTGTTCCAGTACTTTTTCGGGAAATTCCACAGGCAGTTCGCTGGCTTTTACAATGGCAAGCACATCCACTCCCGCATCGCGGATATGCCCCAGGATCTCCGTGATCTTTCCTTCCGGATTTTTCCCGTCTTTTCCGTAGTCGGTCAGTTCCACCACTACCTTGCACCCGTCACCGGCTCCCATGGAGCGCTCCGCGGGAACGAAGATGTCCCGGGGGATATGGGTGTTGTCCGGCCTTACAAAGCCAAAGTTCCCCGCTTTTTCATAGGTTCCCACCAGCTGCCGGCAGCCCCTTTTCAAGACCCTCAGCACGCCGGCTTCCCGGTTTTTCCCCCGGCGCGCGGCCAGGGGGCAGATCTCTACTTCATCTTTAAAAAAGGCGCCGTTTACCCTGTCGGCCGGAATATAAAAGTCCCCGTCCGCCTCATCCGCCTTCACAAAGCCGAAACCTCCGGCATGGGGAAGAAATATCCCCGTCAATGTCTTCTCTTCTTTTTTCTTCATAGCTCTCCCGCGCCGTCAGACAGATCCGCCATAACGCAAAAAGAGCACTCCCCCGGAGTGCTCTGCCTGAAATCCGCTTAAAATATGTTCAGATTCAATACCAATGCCAGAAGGATAAAGACTACGGACAGGATCTTGGTGATCTTCACCAGCTGTCCCTCCATGGAACGTCCCTTGTTCCTGCCCCAGTAGGTTTCCGCCGCGCCGCTGATGGCGCCCAGTCCGGCCGATTTTCCCTCCTGCATCAATACCAGCACTACCAATGCGATGCATATCAATATAAAAAGAATGGTCAATGCGATCCTCAATGTTTACACCTCCGGAAAAACACTTTCATCACGTTCGGTAAAATTACATATTGGATATTGTAACATAGTCCCACCGCAATTTCAACTGTTTTTTATTTTTTCCAGGTTCTGGGAGAAAACAGCACCAGCATGGGAAGCAGTTCCAGCCTGCCTGCCAGCATGTCAAACATCAGCACCACTTTGGAAAAGGCGGAAAAGGAAGCGTAGCTCCCCACCGGCCCCACCATATCAAAGCCCGGCCCCACGTTGTTGAACATGGCCATCACCGCGGAAGCGTTGGTTTCAAAGCTGAAATTGTCCACGCTGATCAAAAGCACGGAGATCAGGTAGATCCCGGCGTAAAGCACCAGGTACATACGGATGGAATGGATCACTCCGGCAGTCAGCCCCCTGCCGTCCATATGCAGCTTTTTGACGCTTCTGGGGTGAATCACCTGCAGGATCTCCCCCTTTACGCTCTTTAACAGCACCACCAGACGGGAAACCTTCAGACCGCCGCCGGTGGAGCCGGCGCAGGCTCCCACGATCATCAGCAGGAACAGGATGGCCTTGCTGAACATGGGCCACATATTAAAATCACAGGTGGTAAATCCCGTGGTGGTCATGACCGACGCTACCTGGAAGAGGGCCTGGTACAGAGATTCGCCCAGGCTGTCAAAATGTCCCCTGGCGTTGATGCCGATCAGGACGGCGGCTCCCGCCGCGATCAGCAGATAAGCGCGGAGCTCTTCGCTCTTCAGCGCCTCTTTGGGCCTGCGGGCCAGAAACAGATAATAGGTATTGAAGCTGATCCCGCACATAAGCATAAAGATGATCAGGACCGTCTGCACATAGCGGGAATATTCCCGCACACTGCTGTTTAAAAGCCCGAAGCCTCCCGTTCCCACCGTAGAAAAAGTCAGGGTAGCGGACTCGTACAGCGACAGGCCCCCCAGCAGCAAAAGCAAAATCTGCAGAACGGTGATCCCGATATAAATCTCATACAGGATGCGGGCGCTGCTTTTGACCTTGGGAACCAGCTTGCCCACGGACGGGCCCGTACTCTCCGCTCTCATCAGATGCATATTGTAACTGCCGGACAAAGGCAGGATCGCCAGTATCAGCACCAGAACGCCCATACCGCCCAGCCAGTGGGTAAACAGCCGCCAGAACTGCGTACAGTGGGACAGGTATTCCACATCGCCCAGAATGGTCCCTCCCGTGGTGGTAAAGCCGGAAACCGTTTCAAACACGGCGTCCACATAAAAGGGGATCTCCCCCGTCAAAACGAAAGGCACCGCTCCCACAAGGCTCAGCAGGATCCAGCTCAGGGAAACCGTCACAAACCCCTCTCTGGCATAGAATACTTTGCTTTTGGGCTTCTTCAGACGTCCCAGCCCGCCGGCCAGAAGGCTGACAACCGCCACCAGCAGAAACGCGAAGCTCTCCTTCTCACCGTAAAAAAATCCCACGCCTACGGGCAGGAGCATAAACGCTCCGGCAAATTCCAGCACGCTGGACAGTATGTAAAAAATAATTCCGTAATTCATAAATACCGTTTACTCCAAAATATCCCTGATATCGTTAAATCCTTTTTCGGTAGTGACTACCACCACCGTATCCCCCACCTGTATCCTGCTCTGTCCGCCGGGGGTGCTGATACTGCCCCTGTGGTTTATGCTGCATACCAGAATATTCTTTTTCAGTTTCAGTTCCTGCAGGGGAATGCCCACCAGCGGGCAGTCTTCCCTGATCAGAAATTCCAGCGCTTCCACCCGGTTGTCATTCAGGCGGTAAAGCGTTTCAATATTGCTGCCGATGGAGTTATGCATGGCGCGCACGTATTTAATGATGGTTTCCGCCGTGATATTGCGGGGATACACTATGCTGCCCAGATCCATGCTGTCAATGATCTTGTCATAGGAAATACGATGGACGCGGGTGATGACCTTGGCCTGGGAAAGGCTCTTGGCAAACAGGGAAAGCATAATGTTTTCCTCGTCAAAATTGGTCATGGAAACAAAGGACTGGGCCTGGGCAAGTCCTTCTTCCATAAGGAGTTCCCTTTCCGTACCGTCCCCGCAGATGATCATAGCCTCCGGAAGCAGCTCGCTCAGTTCCTCGCAGCGGGCCCTGGACTTGTCTATGATCTTGACCTTGATGCCCATATCCACCAGCTGGGAGGCCAGATAATACGCCGTTTCCCCGCCGCCCACGATCATGGTGTCCTTCACCCGGGCCGTGGGCACTCCGATCTTCTTAAAGAACGCCGCTATTTTGGAGGACGCCGCCGCGAAGGTCAGCGCGTCCCCCGCCTTCAGCCGGAAATTACCGTCCGGGATATAGACCTCATCTCCCCGCTCCGCCACGCAGATCAGCACGTCGCTTTTAAAACGGCTGCCCACATCCTTCAGCTGCATATCGCAGAGAACGGAATTTTCTCCGATCCTGTATTTTACCAGCTCCACTCTGCCTTTGGCGAAAGAGTCGATCTTCAGGGCGGAGGGAAATTTTAAAAGTCTGGCGATCTCTCCGGCCACGGCAAACTCCGGATTGATGACTAAGGACAGCCCCAGCTCCTCCTTCAGATATGCGATCTCCCTGTAGTATATGGGGTTCCGCACCCTGGCCACCGTATGGCAGCCTCCCGCTTTTCTGGCGATCAGACAGCACAGGAGGTTGAGCTCGTCCTGCCCCGTTACCGCGATCAGCAGATCGGCTTCGCTCACGCCGGCCTCCTGCTGTACGCTGTACACCGCGCCGTTCCCGGTGATCCCCATAATATCATAGGTGTTGCTGAGATTTACCGCCAGTTCCTCCTTCTCATCTACCACTGTGATGGAATGTCCTTCCCTGCTGAGCTGCTCCGCGAGAGCCGCGCCTACGTTCCCGCAGCCCACAATCACAATTTTCATGGAATCTTTCTCCTTTATCTGATAGACCTACCCATTTATTATACTATATTGAGAAGAAGAATCAAGTGCCAGCGCTATCTTCTGTCCGTAAACACGTCCCGGTAGATCGCGGAAGCGGCCAGTTCCTCTTCTATCCGCAGCAGCCGGTTGTACTTTGCCACCCTGTCCGAGCGGCAGGGCGCGCCGGTCTTGATCTGTCCCGCGTTCAGGGCCACCGCGATATCCGCGATAAAAGGATCCTCCGTTTCCCCCGAACGGTGGGAAATGATCGTGTTGTATCCGTTTTTCTTAGCCATTTCCACGGCATCAAAGGCCTCCGAAAGCGTACCGATCTGATTCACCTTCACCAGAATGGCGTTGGCGGTCCCCAGGCGGATGCCGGCATCCAGACGCTTTACATTGGTCACAAACAGATCATCTCCCACCAGCTGCAGTTTCTTTCCCAGCCTTTCGGTCATCAGCCTGAAACCGTCCCAGTCATCCTCCGCCAGCCCGTCCTCCACGGACACCAGCGGATACCCGGAAAGCAGCGTTTCATAGTAGGCTATCATTTCCTGCGTATCCCTTACCACTTCCGTTTTCTTTAAGCTGCTTTCTCCCGGAAAATGATACATACCCGTTTTTTCGTTGAACAGCTCGCTGGCCGCCGCGTCCAGCGCGATCCTGATATCCTGGCCGGGAACGTATCCCGCCGCTTCCACAGCCTGCACGAGCAGATCCAGCGCCGCTTCCGCGTCCGGCAGATCCGGGGCGAAACCGCCCTCGTCCCCCACGCCGGTGGAGTATCCCCGATCCTCCAGTATTTTTTTCAGATTGTGATAGACCTCCGCGCAGATGCGCAGCGCTTCCCGGAAGCTGCCGGCGCTTACGGGCACTATCATAAACTCCTGGAAGTCCACGGTATTGGCCGCGTGCCTGCCGCCGTTTAGAATGTTCATCATGGGAACCGGCATCTGCCTTGTGTGGATGCCGCCCAGATAGCGGTAGAGAGGCAGATTCAACGCCCCCGCCGCGGCTCTAGCGCAGGCCAGGGAAACTCCCAGCATGGCGTTCGCTCCCAGATTGCCCTTGTTTTCCGTACCGTCCGTTTCCACCAGCAGATTGTCTATCATGGTCTGTTCCAGCGCGTTCTTTCCCAGGAGTACGGGCTTGATCTTTCCTCCGATATTTTCCACCGCGTGTCTGACTCCCAGGCCAAAATAGCGGGGCTCGCCGTCCCGCAGTTCCACCGCCTCAAAACGTCCCGTACTGGCGCCGGAAGGCACCGCCGCCCTTCCCGTAAACAGGTCGTAACCGCCTGTCTGGACAGTCACCTCCGCTTCCACGGTGGGATTGCCCCTGGAATCCAGGATTTCTCTTCCATGTACGTCAATAATCTTCAAATAAGCACTCATGGCATACCTCCTTTACGGATAAGTATGCCACGATACGTTGAAAATATAAGTTTTCCACCTGTTTTATTTCCTGACCAGAAGGGATCTGCCCGTCATCTCCGCGGGCTGCTCCCTGCCCATGATCTGGATGAGCGTAGGTACGATGTCCGCCAGACAGCCGCCGTCCCGCAGCGTATAGGCGGGATCGTAATTGACCAGCAGGAAAGGCACCTGATTGGTGGTATGCGCGGTAAAAGGCGCTCCGGTTTCATAATCTATCAGCTGCTCCGCGTTGCCGTGGTCGGCGCAGATAAAGAGCACGCTGTCCGTTTCCTTTACTGCTTCCACCGCTTTGCCCACGCACTGATCCACCGCTTCCACCGCCTTGATGGCCGCCGCTTCCACGCCGGTATGCCCTACCATGTCGGGATTGGCAAAATTGATGATGATCACATCGTACCTGCCTCCGCGGATGGCCTCCGTCAGCTTGTCACAGACTTCGTAGGCGCTCATTTCCGGCTTCAGGTCGTAAGTGGCCACCTTGGGGGAGTTGACCAGGATCCTGTCCTCGCCCGGATTGGGCTCCTCCACGCCGCCGTTGAAGAAAAAGGTCACGTGAGCGTATTTTTCGGTTTCCGCGATACGGGCCTGGGTCATGTGATTGGCGGCCAGCCACTCGCCGAAGGTATTGGTGACCGCGATCTTGTGGAACGCCACTTCCTTGTTGGGAATGGTGGGATCATAATCGGAAAAGCAGACATATACGATGTCCTTTCTTTTTCCTCTTTCAAAACGGGTAAACTCGTCTTCGCAGAACGCCCTGCTGATCTCCCTGGCCCTGTCGGGGCGGAAATTGAAAAATACCACGGAATCTCCGTCCTGTACCACGGCCACCGGTTTCCCGTCCTCCGTCACCACCACAGGCCGCACGAACTCGTCCGTCACGCCTTTGTCGTAGGAAGCCTGAATGCCGCAGATACCGCAGGCAGCCGTTTCTCCCTCGCCCTTCGTCATGGCGTTGTAAGCCAGTTCCACCCTGTCGTAATTATTGTCCCGGTCCATGGCGTAGTAGCGCCCCATTACGGTAGCGATCCTGCCTGTGCCGATCTTCTTCATTTCTTCCGTCAGCGCTTCCGCGAATCCCCTGCCGCTCTCCGGAGGCGTGTCCCTGCCGTCCAGGAAACAGTGCACATAGACCTTTTCCAGGCCGTTTCTCTTAGCCATCTCCAGCAGTCCGTACAGATGGGTGATGTGGCTGTGCACGCCGCCGTCGGACAGCAGCCCCATGCAGTGCAGGGCGCTGTTGTTCTTTTTACAGTTTTCCATGGCCTTTACCAGCGCCGGATTCTCAAAAAAAGTACCGTCCTGGATCTCCTTGGTGATCCTGGTGAGTTCCTGATATACGATACGGCCGGCGCCCATATTCAGATGCCCCACTTCGGAATTTCCCATCTGGCCGTCCGGCAGTCCCACCGCCATCCCGCTGGCGTTGCCCCTGACAAAGGGATACTCCGCCATCAGTTTGTCCATAACAGGCGTTTTTGCCTGCGCCACCGCGTTGCCCCTGACTTCTTCATTCAGGCCGTAGCCGTCCAGTATCATCAATACCGTTGTTTTTTTCTTCATGCCATTCTCCTTCTCTGCTCATTTCCGTCTGTCACGATTTTCTGTTCTGCATGAATTATACCCGTTATTTTCCCATTATGCAATACGCTATCTGCTCTCGTTGATATAAACCTGCGCTCTGCTCTGGATGATATCCGCCACCTCGGCCGCCGTTTTCTGGCCGGCAAAGAAGGCCGCCGCCTCTTCCGTAATGATCTGCGCCAGGCTTTCATCGTAATAGCTGGGTTTGCTGACGCTGCAGACATACGCGTACAGCGCGTCCGCCTCTTCGTCGCTTAACGGCACGAAGTTAAAGGTTTCGTCACCTATCATAAAGGACTCGTCATAATAATTCTGGTTGCCCTCTTCATCCTCCCAGTAAGGACGCTCCTTGGCCTGTTCCAGCTTATCCAGAAGCGCGTCCCGCAGAATGGGCAGGGCGTAAAAGCTGTCGCTTGTCTGGTACTCCTCGGTGAGATAATACCTCAGAAATTCCCACGCGCCTTCCTTTACCTGGGAGCGGGCGGAAATGGAGTATTCCGCGTTGGCGTTGATGACGGCGCCGTTTCCTTCCTCCGAAGGGAAGCCTATCAGGGTGATGGGTTCTCCGAACTGTACCTGTCTGGCGTAGGTATAACCATCATAGTAGCCAAAAGAATCCATATATACCACAGCCAGCAGGGTGTTGTTGTTGCGGTACTGCAGCTGATACATGGTATAATCGTTCATCATATCGTCGTTTTCATAATCGTATTCTTCCGGGAACTGACTGAGAAACTCCAGCATATCAATAAATTCCTGGCTGTCAAAATGGCATTTTCCCGTATCGCTGTCCACAAATCTGGATCCAGAGAACCGCAGGAAACTATACAGCATCGAATCCCTGGTATAGCTGGGCTCAAACACGCTCGCGTCGGGATACCGCTCCATTAACGCCTTCAGATCCTCCATGGTCCAGCCCTCTTTTTCTCCCACCAGCGCGGTCTTTCCGGCAACAGTCTGTATACTGAATCCGGGGATCACGGAATAGAGTTTCCCGTCCACGGAATAAGCCTCGAAGACGTTTTCCATATAGTCTTCCCGGTTCAGTTCTTCATCTTCATCGATCATCTTGCCGATATCCGCCAGCAGACCCTTGGCAATATAGGAATCCACGGGCATACTGGTCCTGTCCAGTACGATAATATCGGGGATCTGCCCCGTGAGGATATCGTTGTTCATACGGGTGTAACCCGCGGAATAATCGTCTATGGTATTGTAGTTGCTGTAGTCTTTTACCACGATCCGGTACTGATCGCTTTCACGGTTAAATTCCACCAGTTTCTGCCGCAGGTTCCAGTCAAAATAAAAGCAGGCCAGGGAGATCACTTTCTTGTCCGGAATGGTGGCCGGGTCCACATGGCTCAGGACCGCGAAGTGCGTACTCCAGTCCTCTTCATCATAAAAGATACAGAACAGATGCTCCTCGTCCACTTCATAGACATCGTTGATAGTATTATAGTCCAGATCGGAATTAAGGTAACTTAAGATCTGGGTTACTTCTTCATCTCCCAGATTGTATCCGTAAACTCCCAGGGAGTTCCGTAAAAAGAAATCGTAGTTCTTGCCGGGAAAGATCGAGTAATTGGACAGGGTGGGAAGAAGATCCCCCGCATCCTCGGAATCGCCCGTCTGCATGTTAAAGCGGTACAGGCTCATTTTTTCATAATTGCTGTCATAGGCCATAATATTCAGCCTGCCCTCTTTGTCTGCGAAGGCACGGCTCACATAACCCATCTTCTGGGAAGCCAGATCTATATCGGCTATGGGAGCGCCCTTGGGGTCAAACAGCAAAATGCCGCCGTTTTGCCCGTCCGTTACCAGCGCCAGATTTCCGGCGGCATCCACGGCAATATTGGAAACATACATGTATTCTTCGCTGTTGTCATTGAGCGTAACGCGATAACGTTCGTTTCCGGACAGATCATAGGCGCACAGTTCCAGCAGGTAATCTCCCGACACGTAATTGCCTTCCGCGTCATAGGCATAAGAAGTCTTTTCCAATACCAGATAGCAGCCGCTTTCCACAAGGGTGGAAGAGTTTATATATACATCCTCTATCCATTCTAAGTCCTCTTCCCCTTCCTGAGTGTCCTCGTCCTCCAGCTTATTCTGGATATCTTCGTCTTCCTGAGTATCTTCGTCCTCCTGAGTATCTTCCTCTTCCTGGGTATCTTCCTCTTCCGCCGGTTCCATCACAGCGCCGGAAGGCGCGGTCAGCGGCATAACGGCGTCAGCATTTTCATCATAATCCCCAGGCTGCGTATAATCCGGATTGGGCCGCAGGGTACTAAACAGCTCCACGCTTTCCAGACCGCTTCCGTCCATATTAAAAGAATAAAGACGGCACACCGCGCCCGTCATTTCTTCATACTGATATTCGTTGGCAAGGGCGTATACCCTGCCATCCTCCACGTAGACGCCGCTTATACTGGCATCTTCCAGATCCATATCCACATTCAGTTCTTCCATTTTATACACGTACTTTTTGGCGTCCTCATCGGTCATGATATTTTCCCCGCCGCTTCCGCCGCAGGCCGCCAGACCCGCGGCCATGCAGGCCGTCAGCAGAACCGCCGTTCCCCTCTTACTCCACTTTTTCATTGTTCTCCTCCTCATTTTCCTTTTTGGCTTTATTTCTATCCTTTCGGATACTTTTTTCTTTTTTCTCTTTCTCTTGTTTCTCTTTTTTATCTTTCCCTTGTTTCTCTTTCTCTTTCTTTTCTTTCCCTGCCGCCTTCGCCGACCTGCGTCTGGCCTGCAGCGCCCAGAGCTTTTCCCGCTGCCGTTCCAGCTTATCCCGGATAAAGAGCCACACTCCCGCCACGGTCCAGGTCTTATGCTTCCACGCCCGTATCAGCAGAACGATAAAGAGCGCCGCCGGATACAAAAGCAGCAGCAGCGTCAGCACCAGCAGCAGCGTCAGGATGTCTTCATATCCTCTGGCCAGGTTTTCCCAGTAAGGATAGATGATCGCCCTGCCGTTCATGGAACGGGTGCCGAACTGCGCCAGCAGTTTCAGACGGGACAACAGGCTGTAACGGGTGGTATTTTCCACTACTTCCACCTCGTTTTCATCCACGCCGATGTGCTCCGCCACATAGGTCCTCGCGTAACCGGACACGGGATTGGGCATGACCAGTTCATAGGTATTCAGCCCGTAATTGGTTCCCAGCTCGTCCAGCGTGGAATAGGACACATAAGCTATGGAAGCGCTCAGTCCCGCTTCCTTTGCCATCCGGCCGTCTTCCCGCCGGATGACGCCGGAAATGATATGGGGCCTGCCGCCGATGGTCACGATCTGTCCGTCCACGTCATTGGAGCCGAACAGCTGCCACGCCACGTCCTCGTCCACCACGATATGATCCTGCATCAGATCACTGCCCGAAAAATAGGAACCTTCCAAAAGCTCCATGGGATGAAAAAGGAAAAAGTCCCCTCCCACGCCTATGGCCGATACCTCCGCTGTGGCCCGTTCGCTGCTGATGGAGATTCTGCCGGGGGCGCTGTAGGCATCGGCCCACAGGCGCGCCTGCGCGTTTTCCGAATCGTTCACGATGGAGGCCTCTTCCAGCGCGGCATCCAGTTCATGCTCAAAACCGATCAAATCATTTTCCGTCATGGCGGCTTCCCGTGAGAAGAAGCAGCTTATCTGGGATACATCCCCGTCATCAGACCATCTTCCGGCCATCTTCTGATCTTCCAGCCGTCCGGCCATACGCATACCCACCCCGTTGACCGTCAGTCCCAGAATACAGGAAAACAGGCCGGTACAGATCAGGATAAGCTGTTTCCCGCGAAACCTCTGTAGGATCTTTCTCATAAATCAGCCTCCCAGCCTCCTTCGGTAATGTCTATCCGCCGCCGTTTAGTCAGGCAGCCTTACCATCTGTCCTGCCTCCACGGGCTTGGTTGCCGTGGTAATGACAAACTCATATCCGTACAGCGCGCCGCTTATGGCAGACTGGGTATCGTCGGAAGCCAGTACCTCCACATCGTACCGGGTGGCGTAATACCGGTTGCCCAGAGGGCTGTTCCTGGTTTCCACCACCAGGATGAACTTGCCGTTGTTGTCCTCCCGGATCGCGCTGTTGGGCACGATATTGTCATAGCTGGCACTCTTCTGTCCCACCTGCAGGCTCAGGCTCTGCCCTGCCGTCAGGCTGCCGGTCAGATTAAAGGTCACCAGTTTGCTGGTATTGGGGTTTGAGGGATCCGGCTTGATGGAGGCCACCGTGGCGGTCACATCGCTGTACCACCAGGAATTGACCAGTTCTCCCGGATCGCCCACACTGATCTTCTGGGCCTGCTGGTTGGTCACGGAAAAGCTTAAGGTATAGCCCTTGCCCTCCGGCTGTATCATCGCCACGGGATTATCCGGCGAGGTTTCTTCCCCTGCCACCACATTGATGGCAGTAATGGTACCGGCCACGTCCGCGGTAACGGCGCCGCCCGCCGCCTTCTCTTCCAGCTCGGCTATTTTCTTATTCTGCGCGGCCAGAGCTTCCCTGGCAGTACCGATAGCCTCATATTGGGCATTCAGTTCAAAAATATCACCGATACTCCCCTGCAGGGTTGCCAGGGCAGCCTTCTTCTGCTCCAGTAAGTCTTGGGCAGCTTTCAGATCAGCCTCCAGGGCCGCCTTTTTGGCGCCGTCGGTGTCGGCCATGGCATTGGCCAGCGCCAGCTGCGCCTCCGTCAGTTCTTTCCGTTTAGCCTCCGCGTAGGCGTTTCCACTGCTTACATCCTCCAGTACGCTAAGCTGGTCAGCCAGCGAATCCACCTTAGCCTGCGCGCTGGCCACCGTGTCTTCTTTCTTCTGCAGTTCCGCTATCTGGCGGTTCAGCTCATTTACCACATCCTGCTGGGCGTTCACTTCCGCCAGCGCTCCCGTCACCTGCTGCTGATAGGCCGTTACGGGCAGGCTGGTGCCGCCGCTCTGCAGGATATCCAGATTTCCCGAGCTTAGCAGCGTCTGATTGTAGGTATCCACCGCCTTTTCATAGGCTGTCTGCAGCTCGGTAAGTTTCTCTTTTTCCGCCTGCAGCTCCGTACTGTCCCCCTCGGCCAGGTAGCAGATCACATCTCCCGCCGCCACCATATCGCCCACGCGGACCTCCACGCTCAGCACCTTTCTGCTTTCCGTTACTTTTACGTTATACAGGGAGCCGCTCTCCACGATGCCCGTTCCCCTGACCTTGGAAGTGATGGTCCCGGAGGTAATGTTCTGTCCCGCCACCTCCGGCAGGGAATAGTTCATGATCGTGTTGGAAAAGAAGGTCAGCACCAGCATGACCGACAAAAATATGATCGCCGCCGTTTTTACCCATTCTCTCCGTCTGCCTTTTTTCTCATCCATAACTTTCTGTCCTTTCGCTTTATCCTTTTATACCGCCCTGATAGGTAATACCGTCTACCAGATATTCTTCTCCGTACAAAAATACCAGCAGGCTGGGCACCATATATACGGTAGCCACCGCGAACGCCAGTCCGATCTCCCCCGCGTTGATCTTGCTCAGGAATACGGAAAGCGGGTGGGTTTCTTCATCCGCCAGCAGGATCAGAGGCTGCTCCACCATATTCCAGTAATCAATAAATACCAGGATCGCCGCGGAGCAGATAGCCCCCTTGCACAGCGGCATGCATACCCTCTTAAAGATCTGCCACTCTCCCGCGCCGTCTATCTGGGCCGCCTCAATGACCGAGGTGGGGATCCTGCGCATGTACTTTGTCAGGAGGAAAACGGCAAAGGGTGAAAAAATACCGGGCAGCCAGATGGACCAGTACGTATTAATGGTCTTTAACCAGCCGGCCACCAGATAGTTGGGAACCAGGGTGACCTGATAGGGCATGAGCATCAGGATGATGTAGGAGAAAAAGATGATCTCCCGCAGTCTTCCCCTGTATCTGGTAAATCCATAGGAAGCCAGAGCCGCCACAAAGAGCTGGAATACCACGATGGGGCCTGTCAGCACCACGGAGTTCCAGAATTTCAGCAGATATTCCGGGCTTTTAAACAGCACCGTGATATACTGGCTGAAGGAAACCATATCGGGAATAAACTTTAACGTAACCCGCTCCGAGATATAGACCTTTCCGCCGTTGTCGCTGGTGGCGAATACCGTACCGTAATTGGAGGATATTTCCGAAGCGGACATAAAGGAGTTGGTGATCGTCAGTATAATGGGAAGCAGGAACAAAATGGCGAAGCCCGCCGCCACCAGCGTGGCCAGCGCTATTTTGACCGCGTGCGCCCGCTTCCTTCTTTTAGCGGCATTCTTTGTCCGCTTTACGGAAAACGCGGCGCTCATCCTTCCACATCCTTTCCAAAATAGTTTTCCACCAGGAACAGCGCTCCTATCAGCACGATCATCACCAGCGACATCAGGATCGCGGCGGCCGACAGCCTCTGGTAATCCAGAGAGGCGAACGCGTTGTTCATAAAGTGCTGCAGCATATAAATGGCATCATAGGGGTGGTCCCCCGTGAGCAGATAAATCTCCCTGAATACCTTGAAGGAACTGATCAGGGACATGATCGTCACAAACAGGATGGTGGAGGACAGATACCGCATCTTAATGTAAAAGAAGGTCTGCAGCGGCGTGGCGCTTTCCAGCCGCGCCACCTCCAGGATATCCCTGGGAATACTGGAAAGGGCCGCCATGAACAGGATCATGTTGTAGCCCAGATTCTTCCAGAGAAACAGTACCACCACCACGATCTGGGAATACTGGGATTTCATCCAGTCTATCTTTCCCCCGCCCAGCGCCTGCATCACTTCGTTAATGGCGCCGTTGTAATGGAACAGCACCTGCCAGATCAGCACAATGGAGGCCACAGGCACCATCATGGGGCTCAGGAAAAAGGTCCTGAACTGGCTTCTGAAAGGCAGCTTGGTATCCAGCACCATGGCCAGTATCAGGGAGAGCACCACAGCCAGCGGCACCGCCACCGCGGAAAACGTGGCCGTATTCTTCACCGCGGTCTTAAAAGCGGCGTTTCCCAGCACTTTGGTATAGTTCTCAAACAGTACAAAATTTCTGCTGATAGGATTATCCACCATGGAATAAAAGATCACCACCAGAAACGGCAGGATAAAAAACAGCAGTACGCCCAAAAGGCTGGGAGTCAGATACAGCGCCGAACTGAATTTCAGCTTGCGCAGACGCTTCGTGGCCTTGGTTTTCGGTCTTTTCAGTTTCTTTTCTTTCCGTAAAGCTTTCATCAGATCTCCCTGCTACCTGCTTTCATTTACGTAGGTCTGGATCCTGCTCTGCACGATACCGGCCACTTCGTCCACGCTCTTCTGGCCCGCGAAATAGGCGCCGCACTCTTCTTCGATGATGCTCATGATCTGTTCGTCATAACTGTTTGAAAGTCCGCTGATCCTGTCAATGATATCGTAGACCGCCTGCGCATCCTCTTCCGTAGCCGCGTACAGTTGAAAATTAACATCGTCCCACCCATAGGAATAATGGGATATCTCTATGGGTTCTCCGTTTTCGTCCAGCATGGGATTGCCGTTCTCGTCCAGCTGATAGTCGGCTTTCATCTCCTCCTCCAGCTCCTCCTCAAAGGCATCCCGCCGGATGGGGAAGCCCCACATAAATCTATTGTTCATGCTCTCTTTCCCCAACAGGCTCTCCAGAAAGCTCCAGCAGGCTTCTTTATTGGAGGAGGAAGCGCTGATGCAGACCCCGTCCGTCTGGGACGCGACTACGCCGGTTCCCGATGAGCTGGGAAATCCGATAGCGGTCACAGGCTCCCCGAACATCATCTCCGAGAGCTGCCATTCCTGCACATTGCTCAGTCCCAGCTCCCGCAGCAGCACCGCGTGGCTCCCTATCAGGGAAGGCTCGGATACGGAATAATCCGCTTCGGCGGGATAACGGTTGGCAAACTCCAGTATTTTTTTGAAATTGTCGGAATCAAAGGCGCACTCCCCCGTTTCCCAGTTCAGATAGGAGGAAAAATCATACATCAGACACTCACTCAGGATAGAGAGCTTGCTGGCGTTGGCAAAGAGCGCCGCATCCGGATTTTTGTCCGCGAACGCCAGCATCTCGTCCACGCTCCAGCCGGGCTCGCTGCCCACCTCGGAGGTCCTTCCCACTACCGTATTCACCGAAAAGGACTGCGGGATCATACAGAGGATACCGTCCACCGTACAGGCATCCAGCACGGGCGCGAAGAAGTCTTCCCTGCTCACCGCGCCGGAGGCGTCCAGATAGGGATTCAGGTCCTCTATCACGCCCTTTATCGCGAACAGCTGCAGATTGATGTCTGCCGCCACGAACATATCCGGCGCGTTGCCGGTAAGAATATCGTTGTTCATCTGCGTCTGAGCCGCGTTCATCACTTCTAAGGCGTTTTCCTGGGACCAGTCCACAGCCTCGGAATAGTTCTTTATTTCCACCCTGTATTCGCTGCTGTTCCGGTTAAAAGCCACTACCGCCATTTCCAAATTCTGTGACAGGCTCATGCAGCCCAGGGTCAGGATCTGCTTTTCGGCCACCTGGGAGGCCGGTGTTTTTTTCAGCACCACGATATTGTTTTCAGAGGTATTCCAGTTCCGGTAATAGACCGCGATGGTTTCTTCGTCCAGCATGGCAACCGTATCCACATAGTCCGCCATCATATCGCAGTCCAGCCATTTTACCACTTCGGTATAGGTCGTGGTATCCGGATAATAGGCGTACAGACTGTTATTCCCTTCTAAAAGGATACTGCCGTCCGGTCCCGCCGTCACGCCGCTGTTGTAAACATTGGGAGGCAGATTCTCAAGCGGCTGGGAAAACGCCTTCTTTTCTTCGTCGTATACGATAAGCTCCGCGCTGCCGCCGTTCTGCATAAGGACCAGTCTGCCATTCCCGTCAAATCCGATCCCGTTGATCCAGCCGCCGCTTTCCATGCTGATATCCTCTGCCCACGTTCCGTCCGCCTCATATACCCAGATATAGCTGGAGCTGTTGTACAGGAAGATCTTTCCTTCCTGATTGATCAGGATGCCGTTGACGTAAGAGCTGTTCGGATCCATTTTGACCTTCTCCGTAATATCCGTGCAGAACACTTCCTCTCCCTGGGCATCTACCTTGACCAGCTCATAAGTCTGCTGGCTGCGGGCCCGTTCCCACGCCGAAGGATCGCCGTCCTGCACGTTGGGCATGGTCGTGCGCAGCATCAGGACCCCTCCGTCAGGAGTCGGCCTGAAGCTGCCGTAGGAAACGGAAAATTCCCCCGGCTCCTCCATGGGATCCGTCCTGTAGGTGTAGAGCACTTCGGGAGCGCCCGCGGGGTCCGCCATGTCCAGGGCGCAGATATCCGTAGCAACATCCTCGCCGTAGCGGACAAGGGTGTAATAACATTTTCCGTTTTGAAACTGGATGTCGGTGACATAACTTTCCTCAGGGTTTTCCGCGCCGGGAAGGTCGTAATAGGCAGGCACCCACACATAGCCCTCCGCTCCGTTTCCGGTGTTCTCCGATTCCGTTTCCCCGCCGGTGCCGGCTCCCGCGCCGCTGCCCCCGCAGCCTGCCATACAGACGGTCAGAACCGCCGCCAGGACCGCCGATACCGTTTTTTTGAAATATCTGTTCTTCATATGCCACCTCGCTGATTCCAAATTTCTACCATATATGATATCATTGCGCTCTATGGTCATGTCATCACACATGATATAATCATACATGATATAACCATACATGATATAATCATACATGATATAATCATACATGATATAATCTAACAGCTCTATTATAAACCATATATGTAGTGTTGTCACCTTAAGATTTTATGAATCTTCCGCAATATTTTACGGCGCTTTCGCAATATATTACAGGGTTTTTGTAATATTCTCCCGTTTTTTGTCCGCGCCGCGGCCCCACGCCACCAGCCCCAGCGCGGCCGCCAGGGTCACAACGCCCAGCAGCAGCCAGGCCGGCAGGGTATCCGGGAACCAGAAAAAGACCTTATCCACCCAGACCGTGGAAGAGAAATTCACCGTAAAATGCAGCAGCATGCACGGAAGCAGCGAACCGCAGCGCTTTGCCAGCCACCCCAGCATCAGTCCTATGGCAAACGCGTAAGTCCCCTGGATCAGGTTCCCGTGGATTGCGGCAAATAAAAGCGCCTGCAGGATATTGGCCATCCAGAAGCGGGGCAGCGCCTTGCGCGCGTAATAAAGCGCCAGTCCGCGGCACAGGATCTCCTCCCCCACCGGTGCCAGCACCACCGCGGCAAAGGTAACGAGCAGACCGTTTCCGATATCCGCCGTTTCCATCATCTCCATATAAGTTTCCATGGCCCTGGGCAGCAGATACTGCTCCATCCCCACCACGGCGTTGGAAAACAGGCACATGCACACGCCCCCGAGCAGCGCGATCACAAGATCCAGGGCGCGCAGTTTCCGGGCAGTATCCGCTATCCTGGGCCTTCCGCACCCGAAATAGTACCAGAGGCCGAACACGGGCAGCGCCAGCACATGGTAGGCGAACACACCGGCCCCGGCGAATTCATAAACAGCGTCCATATAGACCTGCATGGCCGCCGCCTGGGAAGCCCCGGGGTTAAGCATCCTGTACTGTACCAGACGTACCACCGCTCCGCCTATCATCACCACCATTCCCACCCCGAGCTGGAGCAGCAGGCTGGCTGCCGCCGGCGCCAGCGCCAGAAAAAAATATCCCGTCCGCTTCCCCGCCCCCATGGTTTTCGTTTCTTCCATACTCTTCCTCCTTCGATACCACTCAGGCGCCTCTCCGCCTGTTTTTTGATTTTATTATAGCGCGTTTTCCATGCGCGTCAATACGGACGTCGGATTCTCCTGCGGGTTTGAAACGACTTTGCCGTTCGCGGGGAAATATGCTATAATGGCGGCAGAAATCCGGGCTGCGAAACGACGGCCCGGGGGAGGCATATTCATGACGATCAGAAACGGACTGGTATTTGCGGCGGACTGCCGCTTTCATCCTCTCAACGTAGAAACGGACGGAAACATCATCACCGCGCTGTCCCGTCCCGGGGAGATCTCCGGGCAGGCTTCCCCCGCGTCCTCCCCGGAAGTGGACGCGGCCGGCTGCTACGTGCTGCCCGGCCTTACCGATATCCACTTTCACGGCTGCGCGGGGCATGAATGTTACGGCGGCTCTCCCGAAGAGGCGGCCGAGCATCTGCGGCATATGGGAGAATATGAACTTTCCGTGGGAGTTACTTCCATATGTCCCACCGCCATGAGCCTGCCCTCTGAGGCGCTTTTTCACATCTGCCGGGGAGCCGCCCTGTTCAGAAAAGAACAGGAACGGGGCAGTTATCCCGCCTCCGCCCTGCTCGCCGGGATCCATCTGGAGGGTCCTTTCCTGAATCCTCTGAAAAAAGGAGCGCAGAAAGAAGACTTTCTGCGCCTGCCGGATCCCGCCCTGCTCTCCCGGCTGCAGGAAGCCGCCGAAGGATTGATCCGGCTGGTAACTCTCGCGCCGGAACTGGAAGGCGCCCTGGAATGTATCCGGGCGATCCGGGAACTTCGTTTCCCCGACAGGCCCCTTATGCCTTCCCGGGAAAAGATCCCTTCCTTCAGCGGAAAGATTACCTGTTCCTTGGGGCACACCGCCGCCGACTACCACACTGCCCTCAGGGCGTTCCAGGCCGGCGCCGACCATGTTACCCACCTCTACAACGCCATGCCGCCTTTCCATCACAGAAAGCCTTCTCTGATTGATGCCGCCATGGACTGTGAGCATGTTTTTGTGGAACTCATCTGCGACGGCGTGCATTCCTCTCCCAGCGCCGTCCGCGCCGCCTTCCGTCTGTTTCCCGGCCGGCTTGTCCTGATCAGCGACAGCCTGGAGGCCGCCGGGCTGGGCAGCGGACACTTCCGGCTGGGAGGACAGGACGTTTCCGTTACGGACGGCCGCGCTCTCCTGCCGGACGGTACACTGGCGGGCAGCGTGTCCAATCTCTACGACTGCCTGCGCAAAGCGGTTTCCTTCGGTATTCCCCTGGAGCAGGCCGCGGCCGCCGCCACCATCAATCCCTGCCGTTCCGTAGGACTGGACCAGGTCCTGGGCAGTATCGAACCCGGCAAAGCGGCTCATTTTCTGCTGCTGGATCAAAAGGATCTGGCTGTCCGGGCGGTCATCCGGGACAGTCTGATCCTGCACTCGGGCCGGTAAACGGCAGGCAGCCCCGCCATTTTCATGCCGTATCCCCTATTCTTCACCTGAAAGTACCATATCCAGAATGTGAGCCAGCGGATAGCAGGCGTTCATGGCTTCCTCCAGCGTATTGTTTTCGTCCCCCAGCTCGATCAGCAGGGAACGTTCCCGCAGATGCATATTGTAACGGTATTCTCGGACATATATTTTCCGTGTCAGACCCGGATAGTATTCTCCCGCCTTTTCCTGGAGCTGAAAGGAAAAGGCCAGGTTTCCCGCCAGATTGGGATTCTGCAGATAAGAGATCTCCCCGGTGGTCCTGCTTCTGGAAATGCCGTTAAAGAACATAAAGCGGGCCGTGGGCCGGCCGTCCACTTCCGTCACCATGTCCCGGGAGGCGCTGCCCGCATCCCTGTGCAGGTCTATCACCACCTGTATGCTCGGGTTCTCCTCCAGGATCCGCTCCAGGGCAGGCAGGGAAACCGCGTAGGCATCATCCCGTACCGTATCGTATTCTTCCGTGACATGCAGCACTTCATAGCCGTATTCCTCCGTCAGGATCCACGCCAGAAATTCTCCCACGCCCACCACCGTCTGGCTTTGTTCTCCCGGCTGGGAATCCGCGAAGGCCTCTCTGGAATGGGTATGATAGATCAGAATCTGAGGGCCGGGCGCCGTCCGGTCCAGGCGCATATCCCGATCCCGCAGGGCCGATAGCTGAAACAGATCGCTGCCCGCCAAGGCGTTGGCGTCAATGGCGTAAAAGGTACTCAACAGTGTTTCGTAATCTTCCATGGCCGCCCAGTCATATTCATATACGCGCCCGGCCGGAGTGAAGCCGCCTTGGTCCACGGCGTTTTCCTGCCGGACAAGTTCCTGCAGGGAAAGGGCGTCCTCCCATTCTCCGGCATATTCCCCGGGCCGCGTTCCGTCCCCGGTTTCCTTTCCCACACCCGCGTCATCTCCCGACACGCTTTCCCCCGTTCCTCCAGACGGATCTTCTTTTTCCGCTTCTTCCTCCTGTTCCGCGAACAGGATACCGCCCGTTTCCGGACCGGTCCCGGAAGCCGCTCCCATATCACGGGCATAGCCGCATATGGGAAGAAATCCCGTCAGGCTCTCTCCCAGCGGCCCCGCGCTCCGGTCGTTTTCATACAGTACATATGTAAGCAGCGGCAGATACAGCTTCTGTCCGCCCATGCCGCCAAAGGCCAGCAGCAGTACCGCGACTAACAGCACCGAAGCGCCGAAAATCCGCAGGCTCCTTTCGTACGCCTTCCAATATTTCAAACAAATCCCAGCCTTCCCACAGATTGAGGATATCCGGCTTCCCCTCTTGCAGTATATGCCTTCCTTTTTGTCCCTATTCCAGTTCCAGAGCCATGTTGATCCCTTCCGACACCGTGTAGCTCAAACGCTTGATGACGGCATCGATATCCTTGCTGGCCACGTACATATTGTGCAGCTCCGGCAGCATAGTCCCGTCCGCCTCCACCGGCCATTTTTTCTCTTCTTTTTTCATGGTCCTGCGCATGTTCTCCAGCGCGTCCCCCACAATGGTCGCGGCGTCCACCACCGTGGGCACGCCGATGGAAATGACCGGGATCCCCATGCTCTCCTCCGTCAGCGCGTTGCGGTGGTTGCCCACGCCGGAACCCGGATGGATCCCCGTATTGGAGATCTGTACCGTGCGGTTCAGTCTTCTGGTGCTTCTGGCCGCCAGAGCGTCTATCACGATCATCACCGAAGGAGAGGTCTGTTCCACCACGCCCTTTATCATTTCCGCGGCCTCCATACCCGTTCTGCCTGTTACGCCGGGTTCCATGCAGCTTATGGTGTTCATGCGCTGTTTATTGTAGGCCGCCTTGCCGAATTCCCGCACCACATGCCTGTTGATGAACAGATTGTCCACCACATGAGGCCCCAGGGCGTCCGCCGTCACTTCCCTGTTTCCCAGTCCCACTACCAGAATGTCCTGTTCCTTGTCCGCCCCCGGAATGATCTGCGCCAGCTGCGTAGAAATGACCTGGGAGATCTCCCGGTGGTAATCCTCGTCCGGTTCCAGCATCCCGGGCGCTTCTATGGTGATATAGACGCCCATGGGTTTTCCCAGCGCTTTGGCCGCGTTTCGGGTAGTGATCTCCACTCTGGTAACTCTGATGTCATTTTCCTCATCGTAAGTTTCTTCCGTCACGACGCCCCGCAGGGTGGAATCCGCTTCGGAGATACTCTCCCTGGCCTCCAGCGCCAGATCCGTTCTTACCTGAAAACTGCCCATATCTTCGGTCAATCCTTTCCTTCCCAGCGCTCCATGGATCCATGGCATGACTGCGCTGTTACTATTTTTTACAAAAATGCCCGAAATATGTATTGACATTATCCTCCTGCTCGGCTAAAATAATATTCGTATGTTTACATTGGTCGTCCGTGTCAGGCTTTAATGGAACATCTTCATACAAAAATCATCAAACAATGGGAGGTGTAGAGATTGGCTAACATCAAATCCGCGAAAAAGAGAATTTTAGTAGCGCAGACCAAGGCTGATAGAAATAAAGCCATCAGATCCGGTGTCAAGACCGCGGTCAAGAAAGTGACCGCCGCCGTAGAATCCGGTGACAAAGCCGCTGCGGCCGCTGCTCTGCTGGCAGCGACCAGTAAGATTGATTCCGCGGCATCCAAGGGCGTATACCACAAGAACAATGCTTCCAGGAAGGTATCCCGTCTGGCCGCCGCAGTCAACAAAATGGCTTAATTTTATAAAATCAAGAAATGTAATAAAAGGGCACCCAGCCGTCATGTGGGTGCCCTTTTTTATGTCCCTCAGAATATCCTTTTTCTCAGCGTCTGTGACCGCCGCCCCCATGGCTGGCGCCGCTGCTGCTGTGGTGTCCGCCGCCTCCTCCGCTGCTTCCGCCCCCGGAACCGGAGGAAGAGCTTTCGATCACCCTGCTGGTCACCACTTTATTGACCAGGGTATCCTTCTTTACGTTGAACCGCACGCTGCCGTTCTCCAGATAGGTTTCGGCCGAAGTGGTCTTTTCCCCTTCCCTGAATTTTAAGTGGATGGCCGCAAAGATCAGGGCCGCCGCCGCGGCAAGGATGAAAAGCGCGATGGGATTCATCAGCCTGGCCAGTCCGTTGCTCCTGGCCATCAGCCGGTAGATATCGTTAATATATGCCCGATAGGCCTTATAAGGAGATGTTTCCACCATTTCGTCCACGTCATCCAGCACATCGTCTATCATGCGGCTGGAAAAGCGCTGGTATACGCTGCCGCTGGTAGAGAGCCAGCTGCCCTCTTCCCCTTTGTACCAGTTGTCCAGCAGCAGTACGCCGTTTCCTTCAAAATCCGTATCGTAACCGTAATGGTGCTCATCGTAAAAATCGTCCGCGTAGTTTTGCATACAGTATTCCCAGTTGGAATCCGTATCCGTCAGTCCGTATTCCGTCAGCAGGGATCTGTCGATGGTCACCAGCACGATATCGCAGCCCGCCGCTTTTTCCCTTTTGGCGATCAGTTCCCGGAGCGCTTCCTCTTCCCCGTCCGTCAGCACATCCGCCTCATCATACACTCTCTCCTCCGGAGCGTGGTAGTTGCTTCTTCCAGAAATGGCGTTTTTGACCACCGCCGTTCCCGCGGTCAGCAGGATCAGCGCGCCCAATACGATCCATAAAAATTTAAAATAAGAAAAATACTGTTTCATCTAACTCTTCTCCTTTTCTTACCGAATCACAGAAAAAACAGAAGCTGTCTTACCAGCATCAGTATGGCGAACAGAGCGGCGAATACGGTGGCGCCGTATCCCCAGACCTTTCCCTTGGAAACCGGCACCTTGCCGATGATCTTGCCTGTCTGCCCGTTGATATGAAAACAATAGTCTTCTTCTTTGTATTGGTAATGATAGATCCACACCGGAAGCAGCGCGTAATTGGTATCCGTACGGTTCAGCGTTACCTGGTTGTTCAGGCTGCTGCGCAGCCCCGTATATCCGCTCATGCTCTGGCGCAGGATATTCTCCGCGTCGATTTTGGCTTTGTCCACAGCCCTTTTTTCCGCGTCCACCGCCGGCATATTGAAGCGCTCCGCGAAAAATCCGGACATGTATTTCGCCTTAAACGCCTCCAGCGCCTTATAATCGTAAGGCTCCATCAGATCCATGATATCGTCCGCCATCCGCAGGGACGCGTCCACCGGCATTTTGTCAAAATCCGCTTCCATATCCCTTTCGATGTGAAACGTGCTGGTTTCGGTATATTCCCTGCTGCCGCTCACCCAGGTCCTTATCACATTGCCCTGTCCGTCATAGGCGCCGTGCACATGATAGTCATACATCCAGAAAGGCACGTACATCCCCGTCATGGAATCCAGCTTTGCCTCGCTTAAAAACGAGGAGGGCGCGAAAACACATTTTTTAAATTTATCCCGCATCAGCTGCTTGACCTTTTCCCTGCCCAGCATAAAGGGCAGGATCAGATGCGGTTCATACTCTCCCGACACCCTTTCGTCAAAGATAATGTAGTTGTCGCAATAGGGACAGCGGGCAGCGGAGGTAAAGTCATCTACCTGAAGCTGGCCGCCGCAGCTGATACAGTAGTACAGCGACTGTCCTTCCGTCACCGGCTCCTCACTGTCCTGACTGTCGCAGTAGGGACAGTACATTTTATGTGATTCGGGATCATAAACGGTATTTCCGCCGCAGTTTTTACATTTAAAGATCATGGCGCCCTCTCCTTTACACAATCTATCCGCGTTATTATAACAAAAATCCGCGGATTTTGCAATGCGGCCTTATTCAGCCGCCGGCAGGATCTTTACGGGGAAGATTTTCCCCGCCTCGTATCTCCCCGCGATATGAGTGTGGAAATAAGCGGCCGGTTCCTTCGTCCTCCGCCACTCGTACCAGACCTGCTCCGGCACGTCGTAAAACCGCCATACCTCGCCGCCTTGGAGAAACTCCAGCTCCAGCACGGCGCATAAAGCGTCATAGCCCGCGCTGGAAATTTCCGGTAGCATCATTTTTGTTCTTACCATTTGAAACCTCCATTCTGTATTTTACGGGGCGCGTCATCTTTTATGGTATTGTCCCCCTATACATAAATGTTTTCAAAACGACAGAATGTTACAGGTTTCCTCCTTTTTCGTTTTTCACTTCCCCGCTCTGACACAGGACTCGGATCCGTCTGCGGATGCGCAGCAGCCTGACCCTGATGCATCCCTCGGTCAGCTGGTATTCCTCCGCTATCTCCCGGACGGAATATCCTTCCAGGTAGTAACGGCCCAGAAGCCGTCTGTCTTTCTCTTCCAGGGATTCCTCCATGGTCAGCCGCCATTCCGCGGATTCATAGCGGGATTCTCCCCACGAAACGGCCCCTTCCGGGACCGCCTCCAGGGACAGATTGGCGTTCTCTTTTTTTCTGCCCGCGTTTCTGTAAAGATTCAGGGCGGTCTTGTACAGCCAGCCGGCCGGATTGGGATGCGCCGTCAGCATACCGCGGCGCTGATAGGCCTCCAGATAGGTGTCCTGCAGAATATCCTCCGCCCAGTCTTCCCGTCCGCTCACTCTCTTCAGATACTGCAGAAGCGCTTCCCTTGTGTTCCGATACAGCTGCTCAAAAAACGCGTTTTCCTCCATTCCGGTACACTCTTCCGCCTGTTATGCCTTTCCGTAAAAAAACCACACAAAAACCGCCTTCGTGCCCTGCACTTTGGCGGTTTCCTCTATTCTCCCTCCCGGCTTTTCCTTTCCTGCACCATATTCCAGAAATACTGCAGGCACCTGGCAAAAAGCGCGTCGCTCTGCTGTTCGGTACAGTTGGCCAGGTATTTCTCCAGATCCATTTCCTCCGACTGTTTTCCTGTCAGCAGATACGTAGGCTCTATCTGCAGTTTTTCATATAGAATACGTATCTTGCCGATCGTCAGTCCCGTGTTGCCGCTCTCCAGCTTCCGGTAATGATCGTCGGTCACATCCAGTATTTCCGCTATCTTTGCCTGCGACAGCCCCAGGTTCATCCTGCACTCCCGCAGTCTTCTTCCTATTTCTACGTTCTCAGCCTTTTTGCTTCTGCTCATACCGACCTTAACCTCTCCTGATATTCTTCATCATATCAATATCAGAAAAAGCGCAACAGTGCACCAAGTAACTGATTTTTGTGCAAGTTGTACCCTGTCAGTATGCGCAAAACAACCGCGGATATACGCGCGGGTTTACAGTTTGATATCCGTTCCGCCCCGCAGATAACCGATCAGATCCTCCAGCGATCTGGCCAGAAATTCCGCTTCCTCCCCGTCAAACCGGGAAACTACGGCTTTGATCATATTTTCATGAAACTTCTGATGATGCGCGTAAGCTCTCCTTCCTTTTTCCATAAGGGAGAGCAGCACCAGCCGTTTATCGTCCTCGCTCCTTTCCCGCAGCACATAACCGTTTCGGGAAAGCCTGTCCACAGCCTTGGTCAGGGTTCCCACCGTTACGGAAAGTTTTCCCGCCACAGTGGAACTGGTCTGCGCCTCCCCCGGCCCGATCGCTTCTATGACATGCATGTCATTTATGGTAATGTCCTGAAATTCTCCCCGGATCAGCGCCTTTTCCTCCAGGCTTAAAATATCCTGAAACAATGTTACGAAAAGCGTGTTCAACGCTTTTTCCAAATCCATCCCATCTCTCCCCTCCTGCGCGCTCATTTGTTTTTCAGCCCCTCCAGGCACGCCTGCAGGTCCTCGTAGCCATCCACGCTGAAGGTCCTTGCCTTTTTGTCGATCCTGCGCGCTAAGGCGCTCAGGGTTTTGCCGGGTCCGATCTCGATAAACGTATCCACGCCGTCCGCCAGCATTCTTTCCATCGACTGCCGCCATCTTACCGGAGAGGACACCTGCATCTTCAAAAGGAACTTCACTTCCGCCGGCGTTGTCACATAATCCCCCATCATACTGCAGACATAGGGGATGCGGGGCGTGTTGACGCTGACGCCGTCCAGCACTTTTTCCAGCCTTTCTCCCGCGGCGGAAAACAGCGGAGAATGAAAGGGGCCGCTCACGTTCAGAGGCACCACTTTCGCGGCTCCCGCTTCCTTCAGGGCTTCTGCAGCTTTTTGTACCGCGGAAGCGGTACCCGTGATCACGGTCTGCCCCGGGGCGTTGTAACCGGCCACGGACACCTTCCATTCCGTTTCCCCGCAGATCTTCTCGACCACATCCTCCGGCAGTCCCGTCACCGCTGCCATGGCGCCTCCTTCAGGGGACGCCTCCTGCATGATGATCCCTCTCTGCCCGACTACCCGGAACGCGTCCTCCTGGCTCATAACGCCCGCGGCTACAATGGCGCCGTACTCGCCCAGGCTCATGCCCGCCGTCACATCGGCCCTGACCTGATTCTGCTCCAGCACCCGCAGGATGGCGATTTCCGTAGTCAGCAGCGCGATCTGGGTATATCTGGTCTTGTCCAGCTTATCGTTTTTTTCAAAGCAGAGAGCCGCCACATCCAGCCCGGCGGCCCTGCCGGCTTCGTCGTACACCGCTCTTGCCGCGGCCTCCTTTTCATAAAAGGACTTTCCCATGCCCGCGTACTGGACGCCCTGTCCCGGAAACAGAAATGCTGTCTTGCTCATTTTTCTTCCCCCTTGCTTTTTCCATATAGTTTGATAGTCAAATTGTTTGACTATCAAACTATACAGCAGTTTTTCATTCCTGTCAATCCCCCGTGTATACACTACCGGATTTCTTGTTGTATTTCGGATAAAAATGTGGTACCATAGCTTTAATCGGAGCCAAGCTCCAAGTACATTATCTGAAAGGAGCCTTATTATGCAAAAGTATTTCTGTAATCCCTGCGGCTACACATATGATCCTGAAAAGGGGGACCCCGAGCACGGCATCGCGCCCGGGACCGCGTTTGAAGACCTTCCTGATGACTGGGTATGCCCGGTCTGCGGCATCGATAAGAGTATGTTCCAGCCCTGCATCAATAATTACAACTAAACAGCGGAAATCAGAAAGACCGGCAGTGCGAAGCTGCCGGTCTTTAAACGCTGCCACCCCCAACGATTCGCGAGGAGATCGGCTATGACACTTCAGCAATTACACTATGTTATCGTTATTTCAGAAACAGGCTCGCTGAGCAAGGCGGCGGAGAAACTTTATATTTCCCAGCCCTCCCTTTCCAGCGCGGTGCAGGAACTGGAGCGCGAGCTGGGCTTCGCGCTCTACTGCCGCAGCGGCCACGGTATGTCCCTCACCAATGACGGCATGGAATTTATCACCTACGCCCGCCAGGTCTACTATCAGTATGAAACGCTTATGGAAAAATACGGACAACCGGGGACTAGGAAAAAGAAATTCGGCATTTCCACGCAGCACTACTCTTTTGCCATCAAGAGCTTTGTGGAAATGGTAAAACAGTTCAACACCGAAGAATACGAATTTGCCATTCGGGAAACCAAGACCAGGGAGGTCATCGAAGACGTCCGCACCTCCCGGAGCGAGATCGGCATCCTGTATCTCAGCGACTTTAACCGGAAGATCATTACCAACCTGCTGCGTTCCAACGATCTGGAATTTCATAAGCTGATCGACTGCAGCGCGTATGTTTACCTCTGGAAGGGCCACCCCCTGGCGAAATGCGCCTCCATCCGCTTCCGCCAGCTGGCGGACTATCCCTGTCTTTCTTTTGAGCAGGGCAGCGACAGTTCCTTCTATCTGGCGGAGGAGATCCTCAGCACGGAAAATTATCCCCGCACCATCAAAGCCAACGACAGGGCAACCATGCTGAACCTGATGATCGGACTCAACGGCTATACGCTCTGCTCCGGCATTATCTGTGAAGAGCTCAACGGCACCGATTACCTTGCCATCCCCTTTGAACCGGAGGACGAAACTTCGGACAGCCGGATGGAAATTGGCTATATTACCCGCAGAAATCTGGTGCTGAGCCGGATGGGAGAACTCTACATTCAGGAGATCAGGCGCTATCTGGCGCTTTAGCGGCAGAAAAAAGCGGCCGGGACAATGCTCCCCCACAATAAAAAACGGTATGGCCCTTTCCGGTCATACCGTTTTTCTTACCGTTCCTTATCTTTTGCCGCCTTTTTTCAGTACCAGGTGCTGAGGAAGTCCGTTTACCATAAACGGAGGATAATCGCCCTGGATCAGGGGTTTTACATAGTCGATAAACTCTTCGGTCACGTAATTGCCCTCTTTGTTTACCCACTCTCTGGGAACCAGTTTCTCGTTGTTGGCAATGCGGTGTACGTCGTAGATGCCGGCCGCGCTCATATAAGGATCGTCGGCAACCCTGTCGATCACCACCATCTTGCCGGTATCGCCCTCATCCGCCGCCTTCACAGCCGCGCCGCCTACCATGAACGCCTCGTTGATATCGGTACGGGAAGCCATGTGGGAAGCGCTTCTCTGCAGAGTGGAGAACTCAATGCTCCTGGTCTTGCAGCCGATCTTGGCGCCCAGGAAGCCCGCCAGATAAGCCGCGGTACCCTGCAGCTGCTTGTGGCCGAACGCATCCACATACTCGGATCCGCCGGACAGTTCGCACACATAACGGCCGTCAGCCAGCTTGATGCCTTCGGAAACGGCGATCACCACGTTTTTCTGCTTGTGGACCAGTTCCTGCACTTTCTTTAAGAACTTATCCATATCGAAGGTCAGCTCCGGCAGATAGATCAGGTCGGGGCCATTGCACTCTTCCGTCTTGGCTAAAGCGGTAGCGCCGGTCAGCCAGCCGGCGTTACGTCCCATGATCTCCAGAACCGTGATATTTTCTTTATTGTAGCTCAAGCCAAGAGCGTCGCGGATCACTTCCTTGGTGGAAGCCGCTATGTATTTGGCCGCGCTGCCAAAGCCGGGCGTATGGTCCGTCAGCGCCAGGTCATTGTCGATGGTCTTGGGCACGCCCAGGAATTTCTGATCATGTCCTTTCAGAATGGCGTAATCAGACAGCTTCTTGATGGTATCCATGGAATCGTTACCGCCGATATAAATGAATACTTCGATATCCAGCTTATTCAGGATCTTAAACAGTTTTTCATAAATATCCGGGGCTTCATGGATATCCGGCAGCTTATAGCGGCAGGAGCCCAGGAAAGCGGAGGGAGTTCTCTTTAAGAGCTCGATATCCATGTCGGAATGGATCTGGGTGGATAAATCCACGTACTGCTCGTCCAGAAGTCCCTGTACGCCGTGAAGCATACCGTATACCTTGTGGTAGCCGCGCTCCTTAGCGGTCTTGTAGACGCCCGCCAGACTGGAATTGATCACAGACGTAGGTCCGCCGGACTGTCCCACTATAATGTTGTGTTTTGTAGCCATTTCTATATTCCTCCTTCTTTGTTATACAAATATCATCATCTTATTGTATCAAAGACACTTTCAGAGTTCAATCAGAATTTACAAATTTGCCGGATTATTTCGGCCCATCAGTACCCAGAAAGGATATACGATCATGATCGGGTAAAGATATCGCAGCTGTACCGCCGGGCCCAGAAGCAGCGTAAGAAAATATCCAAACGGCATAACCGCCGGCAGCGCCGCTCTGCCCGCTTTTCCGGACAGAAGCGCTCCCAGCCACAGCAGGTACAGATACAGATACGTGCCGGGCACAAACAGCCACTTCAGGACGGGCATCCGCAGATACGCGTTTTCCGACGCCCAGCTTTCCAGCTTTTCAAAAAGCGGTTCCAGTTTTGAAGCCTGACAGATCGTCTGTCCCCCCACTGTCTGCTCATACCATCCGGTCTGCGCGTAGCCTTTTCCCACGCTCTCTCCGTCCCGCGTATTGATGTACGCGTGGCTTACATCTCCCGGATAGAGATACCCCGCGTCCACAGCCAGAAACGCATTGATAAACTCTCCCGGATACCTGATCAGAAGCCCGCAGTATGAGGAAAGAAACTCCTTGGCGCGGTAGCGTACCACATAGGTATTGGTATATCCCTTGACGGGATCCGCCAGATCCGCCCTGTAATTCTTATATCCCTCCTGTAAGATAAAATCATTGATCAGGGCCTTATCCGTATCTTCCATGCTGTTATCATCCTCCGCCAGAACGCCCACGCCCCCGTGGTACAGCATGGTCCGCGCCATCTGCTGGATCGGGATGCTCAGCATTTCCCTCCTGTCCCCCTGTTCGGCGCCGGTGCACAGAAATACTGTCCGCAATATCACGTTTCCCGCGATAAACGCCGCGGCGGCCAGCAGAAACAGCTTCCCGTAAAAGGAACGCCTTTCTTTTTTCAGCGCCATCCCGGCAAGCAGAAACGCTAAAAGCACCAGAAAAGCGTATTTTCCGTTGTTCCGAAACAAAATGGTCCCCACGGACGAAACAAAGAAAAGACCTGCCGTCAACTTTCCCGGCACGCCCTCCCACGCCATCCGGCCCAGTGCCAGCACCTGCAGCAGAAAGAATACCGCGAACAGGGTATCCTTGGTCATGCTCACGCTCATATACCAGTGAAAGGGAAAGAACATGCAGTAGATCTGCAAAAGAAAGAGCAGGAGCGCGCGCGTCCGCCTTTTCCAGAGAAACGCCACACCTGTTCCAAAAGCGGCCGCCAGGAGCAGCATCTGCAGCAGCGCCAGCGCTCCGATGCCGTTGTTGGCGCTTCCCCATAACCATTCCCCGGCCTTTATGGCGCCGCCGATCAGCAGGGTATGGACAAGGGGGTGGTGGTCTATATACTGCCCCGTTACGATCTGGGTGATCTGCACGGGGAAATCATAGGCGCAGACCGCGGGATAACAAGCCAGCCAGACCGGCAGCCAGCATAAGGCGGTCAGCGCGAAACTCACGCCGAATACTTTTCCCGCTCCCGCGCCGGAAACCCGGGCAGACAAAAAAGAAACCGCCGCCTTTCCCCGTCCCGCGCTTCTCCGCTGCCAAAAGGCGCTCCACCGCTTCGGGAGAAGATCGGCCGCCGCGCCGAACGCGGCTCCGCACAGCAGGCTCCCGCCCACCGTGCCCAGCGTAAACAACGGGGTCCAGAGGATATTGCCCCGGACGGCCAGTTCTCTGCCGGTCACGGAAAAAAAGGTAAAGAAAAAACCGGCCAGCCCATAAACAAATTTTTTCATTCTATCCCCGCTCCCACGTAGGGATTGTACTTTTTCTCATGTTCCACTGTGGTGCTCTCGCCGTGTCCCGGATACAGCAGCACCTCATCCGGCAGGGTAAAGATCCGGTCCCTCACGGAAGATACCAGCTTTTCGCCGCTTCCCGTAGGAAAATCCGTCCTGCCCACGGATTCCAGAAAGATCGTATCGCCGCAGATCACAAATCCGCCCTCTTCAAAATAATAACAGCAGCTTCCCGCCGTATGCCCCGGAGTGGCGATCACTCTGCAGGTCATACCCGCCACGGTCAGCTCCTGCCCGTCACGCAGGTACTCATCCGCCGTGATGCCGCACGGCCTTCCCGCGGCAGCGGACACATTCAGCGCGGGGTCCGCGCACAGTTCCCGCTCCTCCTCCAGCGCGTAGAGCTTCGCGCCGCTGAGCCGGCGCAGTTCTTCCACGCCCCAGATATGGTCAAAGTGGCCGTGTGTCAGAAGTATGCCGGCTGTGGTAAAGCCCTTTTCACGAAGCGCCCGGTAGATCCGCTCTCCCTGGTCGGGAGGGTCCGCCACCAGCGCTTCGCTGCCTCCTTCCCGATATACCAGATAACAGTTGGTGCCGTATACGCCCAGCACCATGCGCCCGATCCGAAGTTCCGCCATCAGCCCGTCGTCCTTTCTATGTCAATTACGCTGTCTATGGTTCTGATCTTTTCTATTACCCTGTTCAGCTCTTCCCTGCTGCCGATCTCAAAAGAGGTCTGCAGGGTAGCGATCCCCTGTTTGCTGGTCCGGGTGTTCATGGAGCGGATGTCTATATTTTTTTCCGTCAGCGCTTTGGAAATATCCGCCAGAAGCCCGTTGCGGTTATTGGCGTAGATCACGATCTCCGCGAAATATTTTTCCCCTTCGCCGCCCTTATCCGGCTCCTGCCAGTCCGCTTCTATCAGTCTGGACCGTTCGATCTCAGGCAGGTTCAGCACATTGACGCAGTCCGTCCTGTGAATGGAGATCCCTCTTCCTCTGGTGACAAATCCCACGATCTCGTCACCGGGCACGGGAGAACAGCACTTGGAAAAGCGCACGGACACGTCCGTAATGCCCTTGACCGTAATACCGCTTTTGGATTTCATGGCGGCGGGACGGTGATTCTGGTTTTCCGCGATACCGGCCAGTATCTCCTCGTTGGTCAGCGCCTTCTTATGGTCGCGCTCGTAATACTCCTGCATCTTATTGACGATCTGGCCTTCCTTGAGGGCGCCGTGCCCGATGGCGGCCAGTACCGCGTCCCAGTTCTGGAAACCGTATTTGCGCTGAATGGCCTCCGTGTACTCCTGGCAGATCAGGTCCGGCAGATTCAGATTCTTGCTCTTACAGTACGCGGCCAGAAGCTCCCTGCCCTTTACGATATTGTCTTCCTTCAGCTCATTCTTGAACCACTGGTTGATCTTATTCTTGGCCTGGGTGCTCTTGACGATATTCAGCCAGTCCCTGCTGGGGCCCTTGGAATTCTGCGACGTAATGATCTCGATCCTGTCCCCGTTTTTAATCTCATAATCTATGGTGACCAGCTTGCCGTTGACTCTGGCTCCCACCATACGGTTCCCCACCGCACTGTGGATGGCGTACGCGAAATCAATGGGCGTGGAGCCGGCGGGCAGGTTCTTAACGTCCCCGCTGGGGGTAAAGCAGTATACATTGTCGGAGAACAGATCCAGATCGTTCTTCAGCAGATTCATAAATTCCCGGTTGTCGGAAGTATCCCGCTGCCACTCCAGGATCTGGCGCAGCCAGGTCAGCTTTTCCTCCTCCTGGGTTTCCACCTTTTTGCCGTCGGAAGCCTCCTTGTACTTCCAGTGGGCCGCGATCCCGTATTCCGCCGCCTTATGCATTTCAAACGTCCGTATCTGGATCTCAAAAGGCTGCCCGGCGGAACCGATCACCGTAGTGTGCAGGGACTGGTACATATTGGCCTTGGGCATGGCAATATAATCCTTAAAGCGGCCGGGGATCGGCTTATACATCTCATGGATGACGCCCAGCGCCGCGTAGCAGTCCTTCACCGTATCCACGATGATACGGACCGCGAACAGGTCATAGATCTGGTCCAGCGTCTTGTTCTGATTTTTCATCTTCTTGTAAATGCTGAAGAAATGCTTTACCCGGCCGTCTATCTTGGCCTTGATGCCCGCGTTCGCTATATGTTCGCTGACTTCCTCCACAATGCTGGTAATATACTTTTCTCTTTCGCTCCTGCGGATGGCGATCTTATCCACCAGATCGTAATACGCGTCCGGTTCCAGATATTTTAAAGACAGATCGTCCAGCTCCACCTTGATCTTGGAAATACCCAGGCGCTGCGCGATGGGCGAATACACCTCTATGGTTTCTTTGGCGATCCGCTGCTGGCTTTCCGGTTTCTGATAGCGCAGCGTCCGCATATTGTGCAGTCTGTCCGCCAGTTTGATCACGATCACGCGGATATCCTTGGCCATGGCCAGAAACATTTTCCGCAGATTTTCCGCCTGCATTTCCAGCCTGGCGTCGCTCTCGGAGCCGCTTCCGCTGCTCAGCGGAATGCTTTCCAGTTTGGTAACGCCGTCCACCAGCTGCGCCACTTCCGCCCCAAATTCTTCCGTGATCTCTTCCTCCGTCATGATGGTGTCTTCCACCACGTCATGCAGAAGTCCGGCTACGATGGTTTCCTTATCCATTTCCAGATCCGCCAGGATGATCGCCACATGCAGGGGATGGATAATATAGGGTTCGCCGGATTTCCGCTTCTGTTCCCTGTGCGCGATACAGGCCACCTTATACGCCTTTTCGATCATGGAAATATCATCCGAAGGATGGTATCTGCGCACATGCTGAATAAGCACCTGATACAGTTCATCCGGCGTCATAAACTCCTGCAGCTTTGTTATTTTTCCGTCATCCAGCACCACTTTTTCTTCTGTCATAAATATCCGACCTTTAAAAGAATTTATTTTCCCTCATAAATGATCGCGGAATCCATACGGTATTTACACAGTCTTTCCCTGCCTTTTAAACCGGCCAGTTCGATCAAAAACACCAGGCCGGCTACCTGGCCGCCCAGGGATTCCACCAGCTTGATCATGGCCTCCGTCGTACCGCCAGTAGCGATCAGGTCATCCACGATGAGCACTTTCTGGCCGGGCTTTATGGCGTCCTTGTGCATTTCGATCACGGCCTTTCCGTATTCCAGCTCATACTCCGCTTCCACGGTTTCCCGGGGCAGTTTCCCCTTTTTTCTGATCAGGATAAAGGGCTTATGGTTATTATAGGCGATCGGGGCTCCCAGGATAAAGCCTCTGGATTCCGCGCCGACCACTACGTCATAATCCAGATCCGCTATCATGTTCTGCATAGTATCCACCGCCAGCCGAAAACCGTCCGCGTCCTGCAGCACGCTGGTAACGTCCCTGAATATAATGCCCTTCTCCGGAAAATCCGGTATACTTCTTACATAATCTTCCAGTTTTTTCATCTGCCTACCCATACCTTTCCACAAAATTGTGATCCTTATCCCTTTCAGGAAGTTTCTTTTTAAAATAAACCTATTATAGTATGTTTCTGCCGGAAAGTCAAAGCCGTCCGGCGTCTTTTAAAAACTCCTCCGCGGACGCGTAGCGTTTCTGCGGCTGCTTCTGCACGCATCTCTCTATCAGACGTCTGCATTCCCGGCTGATCACGCCTCCCCGCCCCATTCTCAGCATATCCTGCAGCAGCCTTCCCAGCGCGTAGATATCGCCCCGCGCGTCCGGGCTGCCCGTCCAGTATTCAGGCGGCGCGTAACGGGGAGTACCGCCTCTTTTTTCTGTTTCCCCTTCCCGGTATGTTCCCGCCGCCGCGCAGGTGCCGAAGTCGATCAGCCGCAGGTTTCCCTCCTCCGTTACCAAAATATTCTCCGGCTTCAGATCTCCATAGACCAGCGGTCTTCTGCCGGTGTGCAGCGTATGCAGCGCCCGCGCCGCCTGCGCCGCTATCTCCAGGGCCTCCTTTTCCGTGTAGCGTCCTATCCTTTTCTCCCTGTCGGCCAGCGTTTCCCCTTCTATGTACTCCATCCTGAGCAGTCCGGCATCCTCTTCCTCCGTATAATCATAGAGTGCCGGGAAGAACGGGGAACGCAGGGAGGCCAGGATCCTGGCTTCCCTGCGCAGGATCTCCCTGGCGTACCCTTTTTTCACCGCCAGCTTCCTTTCCAGGAATGTGTCGTACGCCAGGAAGACTTCGGCGGTAGAACCGCTCCCCAGTTTTTTGATCATTTCATATCTTTCCAGTGTTTCCTTCCGTCCTCCTCTGTCTATCCCGCGAATATATTGGAAATGTCGTTAAACAGTACCACCACCATCAGCACCATGAAAAATACCAGGCCTATGAAGTGCACGATCCCCTCTTTCTCCGGAGGAACCGGTTTTCCCCGTATCAGCTCTATCAGCAGAAAGACCAGCCTGCCGCCGTCCAAAGCGGGAATGGGCAGCAGGTTCAGGATACCCAGATTGACCGAGAGCAGCAGGATGATATTGATCATGCTCAGCGCCACCGCGAGCACGCCGTACTCCTTCGACTCCTCGTAGGTCTTGCCCACCACGTTGACCGCGATCCCCACGGGCCCGGCCACGTCCTTTCTGGAAAACTGCCCTGTGAGCAGAAGTCCCAGGCTTTTATAGGTTGCCGACACATTGTACCGTATCTCATACCAGGCATCCCGGAATACTGCCAGCCCTCTGGCCTGTTCATAGATCCCGCCGTAGATTCCCAGAAGATATCTTCCCTGTTCCTCACTGTATTCGGGAACCATCTCCACGGTCCGCTTTTCTCCGTCCCGCTCGTAGACCACTTTCATGGTCTGTCCTTTATTGAGTATGGTCATCAGATAAACGTCCCGGAACAGATAGGTTTTATGGCCGTCGATACTGACGATCCTGTCCCCTTCCGCAAGACCCGCCGCCTCAGCCGGGCTGCCTTCTCCCACGCCGCTTAACCGGGTAGTGTCCGTAGCGGAAGCTGCCACCAGTATGACCGCCACTATAAAAGCCAGTATAAAATTGAAAATGGGGCCCGCCGCCACCGTAGCGATCCTGGCCCAGACTCCGGCTTTTAAAAAGGAGCCCTCGCCTCCGCCGTTCTCGCTTTCCAGGCCGTCCTCCCCCTCAAACATACAGGCGCCGCCAATGGGCAGAAGCCTGACGGCATATCTGGTTTCCTTTCTGGTAACAGACCAGATGACCGGCCCCATTCCCACGGAAAACTCCACTACATGGATCCCGTTCATTTTGGCCAGCAGAAAATGCCCGAATTCATGGGACAGGACCACTACGCCAAAGATAATAATGAATAACACTACCGTGCTGATCAGTTTTTCCATTGTTACACCCGTTTGCTCCCTATGCTCCTTATTTCTGTTTTTCCATTATCCTGTCGATCAGATGGCCGGTTTCTTCTTCCGCCTGCAGGATCTGTTCTACGGAAGGGTGCGCCACCGGCCTGTGCCGCTCCATACAGGCTTCTATGATTTCCGGGATCCGCAGATAGGATATCCGCCCTTCCAGGAAAAGGCTGACCGCTTTTTCGTTGGCGGCGTTGAAGACCGTGGGCATGCTGCCCCCGATCCCGCCGGCCTGGTAGGCCAGCTTCAGTCCCCGGAACGTTTCCATGTCCGGCTTTTCAAAAGTCAGCTGCGCGAGCTGATAAAAATCCAGTTTCTTCCCTGCCATAGGACGTCTGTCAGGATAAAACAGGGCGTACTGGATGGGCAGTTTCATGTCCGGCGTCCCAAGCTGAGCCATTACGGCCCCGTCCGCGTATTCTACCATGGAATGGATCACGCTCTGGGGATGTACCACCACCTGGATATGGGAAAGATCTACGCCGAAAAGCCATCCGGCTTCCATGACCTCCAGTCCCTTGTTCACCATGGTAGAGGAATCTATGGTCACCTTTTTCCCCATGGACCAGTTGGGATGCTTCAGGGCGTCCTCCGGCCGGATCTTTTCTAACTGGTCACGGGTGCGTCCTCTGAAAGGGCCACCCGAAGCGGTGAGCAGGATCCTGGACACCCTCCCCGCGGGTTCTCCGTTCAGGGACTGGAAGATCGCACTGTGCTCGCTGTCCACCGGCAGGATGGACACCTTTTTCTCCCTGGCCATGGGCATGATCAGATGCCCCGCGCAGACCAGCGTTTCCTTATTGGCCAGAGCAATGTTTTTCCCCGCTTCGATCGCCGCCAGCGTGGGCCTGATACCGATCATACCCACAATGGCCGTCACCAATACCTCCGTTTCCGGCATGACCGCCATTTCCAGCAGTCCTTCCATGCCGCAGGCTATCCGCACCGGCAGATCCGCGGTCCGCCGCTTCAGTTCCGCCGCCGCCTCTTCCGTCCACAAAACAGCCAGTTTCGGATGAAATTCCCGGATCTGGCGTTCTAACAGATCCACATTGCCGCCCGCTGCCAGCGCCGCGGCCTCCAGATCCGGATTGGCTCTTACGATATCCAGCGTCTGGGTGCCGATGGAGCCTGTGGAACCCAGTATCGCGATCTTTCTTTTGTTTTCCATGGTTTACTTCTCCTATCGGATCAGCAGCGCCGCCAGAAAATAGATCATGGGCGCGGTCACGATCACGCTGTCAAAACGGTCCATGATGCCCCCGTGTCCGGGGATCAGCCTGCCATAGTCCTTGATATTATGGTTCCTTTTGATGGCGGAGGCCGCCAGATCGCCTATCTGGCTGGCTACCGCGCCCACCACGCAGATAAAGATCAGTATCAGGGTGACTGTCTGGTCCTCCACAGCGGATTCCACCAGAAAATATCCGTAGGCGGCGGCCAGAAGTCCCGCCCCCGCCAGTCCGCCGATGCAGCCCTCCAGGGACTTTTTGGGACTTAAAACAGGAAAGATCTTCTTTCTGCCGATACAGATTCCCACCAGATAAGCGCAGGTATCGCATCCCCAGGAACTGATGACGATCAGCCAGACCAGGTACTGCCCGTAAGCCAGCTCCCGCGTCATATAGAGGAACGACAGCATCACGGGAGCGTACATAAAGTGGAAAAAATTTTCCGCCACTTTTTCAAACGGATACCTGGGGAACACCGCCACGTAAACCCCCATGCCCGCCATAAATACCCCTATGGCGGAAACGCACAGCAGAAGCGGGCTGCCCGAAAAAAACATGGCCGCGTAGTAGGCAATGATCCCCAGAAAGCCCACCGCTTCCAGACCGTTTATCTTTCCTTTTTCATGAATACCGGTAGCCCGCGCCAGCTCGAAATAGCCCGCCAGCGCGATAAAAAAAGTTACAGCCGCCAGGAGGCCGCCTCCCGCGATCAGTGTACATAAGGCAATGAGTATCAGCACCACACCGCTTATCAACCTAGTCAGAAACATTGCCTACTCCTCCTTTACAAGGCCGTATCTTCTGTCCCTCTTATTATATGCTTCTACCGCTTTGAGCAATTCTTCCTTGGAAAAATCCGGCCACGCCACGGGGGTGAAATAAAACTCCGTATAGGCCAGCTGCCACAGCAGGAAATTGGATATCCGCTGTTCTCCGCAGGTGCGTATCAGCAGATCCGGCTCCGGCAGCCCCGCGGTATCCAGATTCCGCGAGATGTCTTCCTCGGAAATACCGGAAGCCTCCAGCTCCCCCTTCTCGATCTTTTCCCCCAGCCTGCGCATACAGCGGCAGATCTCGTCCCGGCCGCCGTAATTTAGCGCTATCTGAAAATGCAGGCCGTCGTTGTTTTTCGTAGCTTCTTCCAGCTCCCGGATCCGCGAACGGATATCCTCGTCCAGCCCGGTCTTGTCCCCCAGGACTCTGACGCACATCCGGTTCTTTTCCGCGGTCTTTAAACAGGTCTTCATATAATCCCGCAGCAGTTTCATCAGGGCTTCCACTTCCTTGGGCGGACGGTTCCAGTTTTCCGTAGAAAACGCGTACACCGTCAGATACCGGATCCCCATTCGGTACGCTTCCTCGCAAATGACTTCCACTGTCTTGGCACCCTGCGCGTGGCCGTAATTGCGGGGCATACCCTTCGCTTTGGCCCATCTGCCGTTGCCGTCTAAGATAATTGCCACATGCCGCGGCATTTTCAGTTCCTCCATGCTCTCCTCCGCCCAACAATTTGTCAAAGGGCGGTCACAAGGCCCGCCCTTCGCAATTATACGGTCATAATTTCTTTGGATTTGCTTTCCATCAAAGCGTCTATGTCTTTGATATACTTATCCGTCTGCTTCTGCAGGTTCTCCTCCAGCTGCTTGATCTCGTCCTCGGAAACATCCGTCTTGGACAGCTTCTTGAAAGCGTCGTTTCCGTCCCGTCTGATATTGCGGACCGCCACCTTCGCTTCCTCGCCCTTCTTCTTGACCTCTTTCACCAGGTCCTTTCTTCTCTCCTCTGTCAGCTCCGGAAATACCAGTCTGATAACGGAGCCGTCGTTAGAGGGCGTGATCCCGATATCCGAAGACAAAATAGCTTTCTCCACTGCCTTCACCAGAGATTTTTCCCAGGGCGCGATCTGGATGACGCGGGCTTCCGGCACCGTGATGTTCCCCACCTGCTGAATGGGGGTGGGAGTGCCGTAATAATCCACGCGCAGTTTATCCAGCACGTGGGGGTTGGCCCTTCCCGCGCGGATGGCCGCGTAGTCCGCTTCCAGATATTCATAGGTTTTTTTCATCTTTTCACTGTAACTGCTGATCCTCTCGTCCATATCCATACCATGCCTTTCTGTAATCTGCGGGCTTTTCTATACGGTCACTTTGGTGCCGCTGAACCTGCCCTTTACCGCTTCCACTATGCTGTTGGGCTGGCCAAGTCCGAATACCCGCATGGGCATCTTATTGTCCCTGGCCAGAATAGAAGCGGTCATATCCACTACCTGAAGATTCTTCGCGATCACTTCGTCAATGCTCACTTCCTCGTATTTCCTGGCGTTCGCTGTCTTGGCGGGGTCCGCGTCATATACGCCGTCCACGGATTTGGCCAGCAGTATCACGTCCGCTTCCACCTCCACCGCTCTGAGCACCACGCCGGTATCCGTGGAAAAATAAGGATGTCCGGTACCGCCGGCAAAGAATACTACCATACCCTTCTCAAAGTATTTGTTGGCTCTGTCCTTGGAAAAAAGTTTGGTAAAAGAGCCGCACTCAAAAGGTGTGAGTATACTGGTCTTCATACCCATCGAGCGGAAGATCTCGGAAACGTAAATGCAGTTCATCACCGTAGCCAGCATACCGATCTGATCCGCCTTGGTCCTGTCAATGCTCTCACTGGAACGGCCTCGCCAGAAATTGCCGCCGCCGGTGACGATCCCGATCTCATAGCCGTCTTCCACCAATTCCTTCACCTGCGCCGCGACTCCCCTGACCGTTTCTTCGTCAAATCCCGTATGCCGCTCTCCGGCCAGCGCCTCGCCGCTGAGCTTCAGTAGTATTCTGCGCATGCGATCGCGCTCCTTTCTGTTTATTTTTTGGTTTTCTTGTATTCCTCAAAGAAGGAAGCAGGATTGACATCCGCGTAGCACTGGGAGCACATACCCTCGATAACGGCGCCGTTATTGATCTGCACCGCCTTGGATTTGATGTTGCCCATAACGATTGCGGAGGCATCCAGGACCACGGGGCCGTGTACGTCGATATCGCCTTTGACCGCGCCCGCGATCACCGCGCTTTTGGCAAAAATATTGCCGATCACTACGGAACTCTGTCCGATCTTTACGCTGCCCTCGCTGGAAATCTCACCGTTGATCTTGGCGTTGTCCGCGTAAACCTCGGCAGCCTTGGAATTGCCGGTAATGGTGCCTGTTACGTTGAGTTTTCCCAAAAGAGTAATATTGCCGTTAATCGTTCCGATCACTTCCATGGAACCTTCGGAACTGACATCGCCGGTCACCGTCATGCCCGCGGTGATCAAAGCGTTTTCATCCGTCGCGCTTTTCAACTGAACATCCATCTTCTTCTCCGCCCCTTTTACCTTTTCTTCTGCTTTTTCTGTTTCTTCCGGTCTTACCGTTTCTTCCGGTTTTTCCGTAAGTACTTCCTCAGCGGGTACCGCTTCAGGCGCTGCCCGAAAAGCCTCTTCGGTATCCGCCGGACGGCTCTCCCCCGCGGTCTGCGGCGATGTTTCCCCTCTCTCCTCCGCGGCGGCCTCTTCCGGCACCTCTATGGAATCCACCCTCTCCAGAGCGGCATCCAGCCGCGCTTTTTCTTCCTCCACGGACAGATCCGCCGTTTCTTCCACGGCCGCCTTCCGCTCCGGCATTTCTCCGCCCTCATCCCCGGTGTCCGGCATCAGCTCGTTGACCGCCTGGGAAAGGTCTTCTTTTAATTCCGAGAAAAACCCCATTTCCTATTCCTCCGTTTCTTCCTGTGATATGGTAACATGCTGTACAGGCACCGTATCCTCCGTAATCGGCAGTATCTCCGTATTCTCCATGGCCTGTATGCTCTCTATCAGCAGCGGGAGCGCTTCCACCGTAGTATGCTTGCTCGCCGCGTCGTGCATCAAAATGATAACATTGTCTTTTTTTTCCAGTCCGTCCAGGCAGTTTTCCACAACCTCCTCGGGCGTCAGCTTCGTTCCCGAAGCATCCTGGGAAGAAATATTCCAGTCGTAGTACGTAAAGCCCTCGTCCTCCAGCCACGCGATCAGCTCCCGCATGTCCGTCCTGCTCACCCGGTTGGAACTGCCGCCGGGAAAACGGACATAGACGCTGGTGACTCCCGTCACTTCATACAGATAATCCTGAAGCTTCAGCAGATCCTCCTGATACGCGTCCAGGGAAGCATATATCTGCTGATAGTCGTGGGTATAGGAATGCATTCCCAGAGTATGTCCTTCCTCCACGATCCGGCAATAGGCGTCCCGCGCCCATTCCCCTTCCTTGCCTACCACGAAAAAGGTGGCCTTCACGCCGTAGTCTGCCAGAATATCCAGGATCTCGTCCGTTCCGGAACTGGGGCCGTCATCAAAGGTCAGATAAACTTTCCTTACGGGCTCTTCCTCCCGCGGCCCGTTTTCTTCCGTCAGAACCTCTTCGGTTTCCTCTGTCCCGTCCGGCGCCTCTTGCGGAACCTCCCGCGCGCCGCTTACTTCCGTGGTCAGATCCCGCACCAGCCGCTCGCCTCCGGCAGCCGCGCTGTTCACGCTCCCGCCGCCAGCCTGCGCGCCTGTCACGAACACTTCCAAAGCCGCCAGCTTTTCTTCCAGAGCCGACACTTTATACAGCAGATATGCGCACAGCAGAATGGGAATCAGTATGGAAACAGTCAGAACCAGCAGGATTTCTTTTTTTAAGCGCTGCACCCTTCTCCGCCTCGCTTCCGGCGGAGTTGTTTTTTCCGATGCCATAGCCTCTTCCTCCACATAACCATGTATAGTATACCACAGATATCCTGCTGAAGAAAGTAGAAAGATTGAAAAATAAAAATTTCATTTCTTTTATGTCGTTTTTGTGCTATACTATTCCAAATGATACCGGAGCAGGAGGAAGTTATGACAATTCGGGAATCCGCGGAAAATTATCTGGAAACCATTCTGATACTGAGCGAGCGTCTGCCGGTAGTCCGCTCCGTGGACATCGCCACGGAACTGCAGTTCAAAAAACCCAGCATCAGCGTAGCCATGAAGAACCTGAGGGAAGACGGTTACATTACCGTTACGGAACAGGGATACATCTATCTGACGGACAAGGGCCGTGATATCGCGGAAACCATCTATGAGCGCCACAAACTCCTCTCTTCCTGGCTGATACATCTGGGCGTAGAGGAAAAGACCGCTACGGAAGATGCCTGCAGGATAGAACATGATATCAGCAAAGAAAGTTTTGAGGCTATCAAAAATTATATCCGCGGCCAGGGAGGCCTCTCCTAACGCCGCAAAAAGCCTGTATTCCATAGGAATACAGGCTTTTTATGGGTTGGGCTGTTTCTGTAACAGCTGATAGGGGAATCGAACCCCTGTTTCCGCCGTGAGAGGGCGGCGTCTTAACCGCTTGACCAATCAGCCGCAATCACATGACGCTTTTAATCTTAATATAAAACCGTGCGGATTGCAAGTCCTTTTTTGAAAATTTCTCATACAAGATCAAAAAGACTGATCTGGTTGGATTCGGGCAGATTTCCCAGAAGTCCCAGTTCATCCATCATATCCACTACCGTCTTGCTGGCCTTGGTGCGCTGACGGAAATCATCCTTGCTTAAAAACGGCCCGTCCTTCACCGCTTCCACAATGGCATCCGCCGCTTTCTCTCCCAGCCCGTCTATGCTGTTCAGGGAAGGCATCAGTTTATCTCCCACGATCTGAAAATCCCGTGACCTGGCGCTGAAAATATCAATGGGCACAAACGAAAATCCCCTGGCGTACATTTCCTGGACGATCTTCATATCGCTGTAGGCATCCTTTTCTTTGTTGGAAAGCGAATCCCAGCGGCTTTTGTACTCCGCCATGGTATTTTCCAGCGGCTGCTGGCCGCGGCACATCAGCTCATAGGAAAACGCCTTGGCCCGGATGCTGAAATAAGCGGCGTAATAAGCCAGCGGATAATAAATCTTGCAGTAGGCGATCCGCCAGGCCATCATCACATAGGCCGCCGCGTGGGCCTTGGGAAACATGTACTGGATCTTCTTGCAGGAGTCGATATACCAGTCGGGCACGCCTTTGTCCCGCATGGCGCCTTCCCACTCTTCCTTCAGGCCTTTTCCTTTCCGCACGCTCTCCATGATGGTAAAGGCCAGAGAGCTTTCCATTCCCTGATTGATCAGGTAGATCATAATATCGTCCCGGCAGCAGATGGCGTTGGAGATCGTTGTCACGCCGCTTAAGATCAGATCCTGCGCGTTTCCTACCCACACGTCGGTGCCGTGCCCAAGGCCGGAGATACGGATCAGGTCCGAAAACAGCCGCGGCTTGGTGTCCAGGAGCATCTGGATGGCAAATTCCGTACCGAACTCCGGGATCCCCAGCGAGCCCGTTTTCGTGCCGCCGATCTGCTCAGGCGTAATGCCCAGAGCGGAGGTATCCTGAAACAGGGACATGACCTTTTTATCGTCCAGCGGGATCGTGGTGGGATCCACGCCGGTCAGATCCTGCAGCATACGGATCATGGTGGGATCATCATGTCCCAGGATATCCAGTTTTAACAGATTATGGTCAATGGAGTGATAATCAAAATGGGTGGTGACGATATCCGTGGTCATGTCGTTGGCCGGATGCTGCACCGGCGTAAAAGAATTGATGTCCTGTCCCACCGGCAGCACAATGATGCCGCCGGGATGCTGTCCGGTACTCCTGCGCACGCCGGTACACCCGGCCGTCAGCCGGTTGATCTCGCTGGTACGCTTATGAATCCCTCTTTCCTCGTAATAATTCTTTACGTAGCCAAAAGCGGTCTTGTCCGCCAGCGTGGCGATGGTCCCCGCCCGGTAAGTCTGTCCGGCGCCGAAGATCACCTCCGTATATTTATGGGCCTTACTCTGATATTCCCCTGAAAAGTTCAGGTCGATATCCGGCTCCTTGTCCCCCTTAAATCCCAGGAAAGTTTCAAAGGGGATATCGAAGCCGTCCTTGGTCAGGGGTTTCCCGCAGACAGGGCAGAGCTTATCCGGCATATCGCAGCCGGCGTTGCCGGCGTAGGCCCTGACTTCGGGGGAATCAAAATCACAGTAAAAACAGTTCTCGCAGCGATAATGGGCGCTCAGGGAATTTACCTCGGTGATCCCGGCCATAAACGCCACCAGCGAGGACCCTACGGAACCCCTGGAGCCTACCAGATATCCGTCTTCCACGGATTTCCAGACCAGTTTCTGGGCTATGATATACATGACGGCAAAGCCGTTGTTGATGATGGAATCCAGTTCTTTCTTCAGCCTCGCTTCCACCACCTGCGGGAGATCTTCCCCGTAGAGTTCATGGGCCCTTTTGTAGCAGATATCCCTCAGCGTCCGGTCCGAATCGGGAATCACGGGCGGGCATTTGTCCGGCCTGACCGGCGCTATGCTTTCCACCATGTCCGCGATGAGATTGGTATTGGTAACAACTACCTCCCGAGCCTTTTCGCTGCCCAGATACGCGAATTCCTCCAGCATTTCTTCCGTGGTGCGCAGATACAGCGGCGCCTGGTTGTCCACATCGTCATACCCCCAGCCCGCTATGATGATCCTGCGGTAGATTTCATCCTCAGGATCCAGGAAATGCACGTCGCAGGTGGCCGCCACCGGCTTTTTGAACTGCTCCCCCAGTTTTACGATCCGGCGGTTGATTTCCCGGATATCTTCTACGGAACGGATATTCGGATATTTCTCGGAAGCGATCATAAAGCGGTTGTTATCGCAGGGCTGTATCTCCAGGTAGTCGTAAAAGCTCACGATCCTGGCAATTTCCGCATCCCCCCGTCCTTCCACCAGCGCGCCGTAAAGTTCTCCCGCTTCACAGGCGCTGCCGATGATCAGCCCGTCCCGGTATTTGACTATCTCACTCTTTGGGATCTTGGGCTGCCGGTTGTGGAAATACCGCAGATGGGACATGGATACCAGCCGGTAAAGATTGATGCGCCCCAGATCGTTCTTCGCCAGTATGATGCAATGGTTGGAATGCAGCCGGCTGACATTTTCCCGGGAAGGCCTGGCGAATGTATTCAGTTCGCGCAGGGTACGGACTTCCCGCTCCTTTAGCATCTCCATAAATTTCAGGAAAATATGGGCGGTAGCCTCCGCATCATCCACCGCTCTGTGGTGGTTTTCCAGCACCACCCCGAAAGTTTTGCAGAGTGCGTCCAAGGTGTGCTTGTTCTGACTGGGCAGCAGCACTCTGGACATCACCATGGTGTCCAGATAGGTGAAGTCCGTGGGAAATCCCTGCGCCGCGGCGTTTTCCGTAATAAAGCTCATATCAAAGGAAGCGTTGTGGGCCACGAGCACGCAGTCCCTGGCAAAATCCAGAAATTCCGGCAGGACCTCCTCGATGGCGGGCGCGTCCATCACCATGGCATCCCCTATGCCCGTCAGTTTTTCGATCTCGAAGGGAATGGGCACGCGGGGATTGACAAAGGTGGAAAAGCGCTCCAGGATCTGCCCGTCCCGCACCTTCACCGCGCCGATCTCTATGATCCGGTTATTCACGGGAGAAAAACCCGTGGTTTCAATGTCAAACACCACACAGGTTTCCTCCAGGCTCTGCCCTTTGTCCCCGGTCACGATCTCTTTCAGGTCATCGACAATATAGGCTTCCACGCCGTAAATGACTTTAAAGAAATCCTGTCTGTCAGGCGCCTTTTCGCCGTTTTCCGCGCGCCTGGCCTTTTCTTTTTTCCACAGATCCTCCCAGACATGATACGCGTCCGTAAATCCCTGCACCACGCCATGGTCGGTAATGGCAACCGCCCGATGCCCCCACTGGTAGGCCCGCTTCACCACATCTTTGGCCTCCGCCACGCCGTCCATATGGCTCATCTTGGTGTGGCAGTGCAGCTCCACCCTTTTGTTCAGTGCGTTGTCCTTCCTGCTGTCGGTAAAATCCTCTGTTTTCTTAATGCCCGATACGGAACCTATGGTCAGCTCATGATCGAATTTGTCCGTCATGGCGATGCCCTTTATCTTGACAAAAGTACCTTCCGCCAGATTGTCGCTCAGTTCCTGCACATGCTCGTTGGCCGCGAAGATCTTGACGGTCATGGTATCCGTATAATCCGTTACGTCAAAAGACAGGATCGTCCTTTCATTCTTGATCTCCCTCTTGTCCAGCTTAATGATCCTGCCGTGGACGATCACTTCGCCGATCTCGCCGATGACATCCTCCAGCTTCATGACATCTCCGTCAAAATCCCTTCCGTACAGCACGTCCTTGTTGTCGGAATGCCTGAAGCCTTTCCCGCTCTGGGAGATCTGTTCCGGTTTCCGTCCCCGGCTCTCTACCGCAGAGGTCCGGGGGGCCTTTCCCTCTTCCCGGGTTTCTTCCTCCTGTCGTTCCTTCCTTTTCGCGCTGATACGGGCCACTTCCATGGCAATAGCCTTTTCCGCCTCTTCTTCATATTTGTTTTCGATACTCTCTTTGTATTCCAGAAAGATCCGGACATCCAGACCGCAGCGTTCATTGAAGATCTTATCCAGGACCCGTTCCAGTTCTTCCCCCCTGTCCCGTGCCAGCACCGTATCTTCCACCGCCAGCCGCATTTCCTTTTCCCGCGGGAAGGAGATCTCAGCGCTTTTGAAGATACTGTATAAAATATGGTCGGATTCCCGCAGTTCCGTCAGGATGCTTTCCCCGTAGACAAGCAGCAGCTTTTCCGCGGTATACTGGGAGGAAAGGCTGAACTTCTCGTAGATCTTCACCTGAGCCGGGAGCTTTCTGAAAAACTGCTTTTTCATTTCCGCTTCCAGCTTATAGATCACGTCCTTGCCGATCAGATGTCCGCTGCGCAGATAAACGCGCAGAAAGTCCTTGCGGGAAGTCGTGGTGATCTTCTCCACTTCCACCTGCTCCATCTGTTCCTTGATCCCCTTTTCCAGTTCCAGGGTGGGAAAAACATTCTCAAACGTCTTGCTCATTGATCTTCACTCCAGTTGTCCAGCTCGTACTTTAACGCGGAAAGGAACTCCGATTCCGGGATCTTGCGGACAATCTCGCCTTTCCTGATCAGAAGCCCTTCGCCTCTGCCGCCGGCAATCCCCAGATCCGCTTCCCTGGCCTCTCCCGGTCCGTTTACCACACAGCCCATAACCGCCACTTTGATGGAAAGGGGGTAGCCCGCGGCCAGAGTTTCCACCTGATTGGCCAGCCCCACCAGATCGATCTTGGTACGTCCGCAGGTAGGACAGGAAACCACTTCAATACCGCCCTTTCTGAGCCCCAGAGTGCGCAGTATCAGCCTGGCCGATTTTACTTCTTCCACGGGATCCCCGCTCAGGGACACCCGGACGGTATCGCCTATCCCCTGGTAAAGGATCACTCCCAGCCCCACTCCTGACTTGATATTTCCGGACCAGACCGTGCCCGCTTCCGTAATTCCCACATGGAGAGGATAAACGGTCTGCTCCGCCAGGAGCTCGTGAGCCCTTACGCACATGGGCACATCGGAAGATTTGATGCTGATGACAAGGTTGTCATATCCCATGTCCTCGATGAGGCGGGCTTTGTCCAGGGCGCTCTCCACAAGGCCCTCCGCCGTCACGCCCCCGTACTTTTCGATCAAGGACTTCTCCAGGGAACCGCTGTTGACGCCCACCCTGATGGGGATCCCTCTTTCCTTCGCGGCTTTCACCACTTCCCGTACCTTTTCCGCGCCGCCGATGTTTCCGGGATTGATCCGGATCTTATCCGCGCCGTTTTCTATGGCCGCCAGCGCCATCCGGTGGTCAAAATGGATATCCGCCACCAGCGGGATGCGTATCTGCTTCTTGATCTCCCGCAGCGCTTTTGCCGCCTCCATCGTCGGCACCGTGCAGCGCACGATCTCACAGCCGGCCTCTTCCAGCCTGTGGATCTGCTGTACGGTAGCCGCCGCATCCTCGGTGGGCGTATTGGTCATGGACTGTACCAGTATGGGATTGCCTCCCCCGATCACCCGGTCCCCTATCCTGATGGTTTTGGTATGTTCTCTGTAAGTATCCCGATTCATCTTCCGGCTCCTGTCTGATTTTTCATTCTTCCAGAAGCATACCACATTTCGGGCCAGGGAACAATAAGAAAAAGGGGTGGTCCAAACGGCGTTCCCGATTTTTCAGATGCGCACGTAAAAACCGCCTGTCTGCCGGATACGGCCTTTCAGCACCAGTCCCAGGAGCAGTTCCATAGTATCCGGCAGGGAAATATCCCGGAGCGTCCGGCTCTCCTTCATCCGCAGGCGGATCCCGTCCGGGGAAAGCGGCGTCACCTCCAGCAGTTCCAGCAGCGCCGCCTCTTCTTCGCTCAACGCTTCTTTCCCCCTTTCCGTTTTGTCACGCTCCACCGCGCCGCCCATGCCGCGCCAAACGGACTGTTCCAGTTCCGCGAGCAGCTGCGCCGGCGAGAGCGCCGCTCCCGCCCCCTGCCGCAGAAGCCGGTTGCAGCCGTCACTGAGCCGGTCCGTTATCCTGCCCGGCACCGCGTATACCTCCCGTCCCTGCTCAAGCGCCATATCCACCGTGATCAGCGTACCGCTCTTTTCCCTGGCTTCGATAACCAGAACGGCATCCGCCAGTCCGCTGATGATCCTGTTGCGGGGCGGAAAATGAAAAGACAGGGGAGGGGTTTTCGGCGGATAGGAGGACAGAAGCCCTCCTTTTTCCAGGATCTCCACGTACAGTCTGCCGTGGGAAGACGGATAGCAGATATCCACGCCGCAGCCCAGTACGCCGAAGCTGCTTCCTCCCGCCCGCACCGCCGCTTCCTGGGCCAGCCCGTCCACGCCCCTGGCAAAACCGCTGACGATCTGCACCCCTGCCCCGGCCAGTTCCCTGCCGAAAGACTCCGCCAGATACCGCCCGTATTCCGAGCAGTTTCTGGCTCCCACCACGGCCAGACTTCTTTTCTTCTCTTCAGGCAGCCTGCCCTTGACGTACAGTCCGAAGGGCCGGTCCGGGATATGGGAAAGCCGTTCGGGATAGCGGGGATGATAAAAGGGATAAAAGGCGATCCCCTCCTCGCTCAGCCGGTAATACTCCTCTCCCCGCGCCTTTCCCGCCTTCAGCGCCTGGATCTGAACATCCGTCAGAAAAGGCGCCAACCTTTCCTTCTTTGCCAGACAGACCTCTTCCGGCGATCCAAAAAGCGAAAGAAGTTTCCGTTTTACGGCGCCGCTTATCTTCTCCGTCCCGTCCAGCCAGTAGGCGTAGGGCTGCTGGGCCTCCATTTCCCCGTCGCTGAAACGCTCCATGTTCATTCCCCCTTCCAAAACTGTTTTCTGCCGCCGTTATAGTACACGGCTTCCGACAGATGCCGCGTCCCTATTGTTTCCTCTCCGTCCAGGTCCGCGATGGTCCTGGCCAGTTTGAGCACCTTATGATAGGCCCGCAGGCTCATCTCTCCCGCTTCAAATACCCGTTCCAGGAAACGCCTTTCTCCGGTTCCCAGCGCGCAGTAACGCTCCGCGTCCCGCCCGGACAGTTCTCCGTTAAAGCGGTACGGGCCGTTCCCAAACCGGAGTTTCTGGCGCTGTCTGGCTTCTTCCACCCGTTTTCTGACGGCGGCGCTGGACTCTCCTTTTTCCCCGCCGCGCAGGTCTTTTAACTGCACCGCGGCCGTTTCCGCCACAATATCGATCCTGTCCAATATGGGGCCGGAAATCCTGCTGAGATAGCGCCGGATCTGGGTATCGCTGCATCCGCAGCGGTTTCTGTCCGGATAGTATCCGCAGGGACAGGGATTCATGGCCCCTACCAGCATAAAATCCGCCGGATAGGTCCAGCTGCCGCGGCTCCTGACAATACGCACCGTCTTGTCTTCCATGGGCTGGCGCAGCACCTCCAGCGTTTCCGAAGAAAATTCCGCCATTTCATCCAGAAATAAGATCCCCCGATGGGCCAGGGAAAGCATACCCGGCCTTGGCAGCCTTCCTCCGCCGGCCAGTCCCTGTGGGGAAACCGTATGGTGGGGCGCCACGAAAGGCCTGGTAAAAGAGCCCGCCTTCCTTTCCTCCAGCTTTCCGGCGATACTGTAAATGCTGGCTACCTCCATCCGTTCCCCGTCTGTCAGGGGAGGCAGGATCCCGGCCATACGGCTGGCTATCATCGTCTTTCCCGCTCCCGGCGGGCCCGCCAGCAGCAGATGATGGAACCCGGCCGCCGCGATCTCCGCGGCCCGCCGGGCGCTTTCCTGTCCGTAAACATCCGAAAAATCCGGCGTTCCCCTTTTTTCCTGCCCGCCGGCGCCGCCTCCCTGACGCGCGCCTTCCCGCCTTTCGGAAAACAGCCGGCTTCTCTCCTCCGGCCCCGCCTGCAGATAGGTCAGAAATTCTTTCATATTTTCCACGCCCGTCACGCGGATACCGGAAACAGATTCCCCTTCCGCCGCGTTTTCCGCGGGTACTACCAGATTTCGGATACCCGCTTCACGCATCGCCAGCGCAACGGGGAGCACGCCGTTTACCCGTCTGACCTCCCCGTCCAGCGCCAGTTCCCCCAGAAAAGCCGTTTCCGCCAGAGATCCCGGATCTATCGTCCCCATGCAGGCCAGCAGCCCGGCGGCAATGGCCAGGTCATAGCCCGTCCCCTCCTTTTGGATATCGGCGGGAGAAAGGTTGACCGTGATCCTGGCCACAGGCAGGGAAAATCCCGCGTTTTTCAGCGCGATCTGCACCCGCTCCTTTCCCTCTCTGACTTCCTTTCCCAGGCTGCCCACCAGTTCAAAGCCCGGCAGTCCCCGGGAAATATCTACCTCCACCCGCACGGGATACGCCTTCATACCGGCAATCCCGCCCGCATACATACTGCTGAACATAAAGATACTCCTTTCCGAATTTGATCACAGGGTAATGATTGGAAAAAACAAGAATCATGAAAAATACAGAATCATAAAAAATACAGAATCATGAAAATGGGGAAGCGGAGCAAAGGCCGGTCCTCCGGCCTCTCCGCCTTCTTTTTGAAATTTGAAAAATAGAAAACTCAGATCTTATTTAACATACCGTCGGGATCCTGGGCAAACTGGATCGCCATTTCCCTGGTGATACGGCCGTTATAGTACAACTGCTGGATCGCCTCGTCCATGGTGATCATGCCCAGCTTCCGGTTGGTCTGCATCACGGAGGTCAGCTGATGGGATTTGCCCTCCCGGATCAGGTTGCGTACCGCGTGGTTGGCATGCATGACTTCAAAGGCGGCCACCCGCCCCATCTCATCGCTGGTGGGGATCAGCTGCTGGGAGATCACCGCTTCCAGCACGTTGGAAAGCTGTATCCTGATCTGCTGCTGCTGGTGAGGCGGAAATACGTCGATCACACGGTCCACGGTGCTGGCCGCGCCGATGGTATGCAGGGTGGAAAGCACCAGGTGTCCCGTTTCGGCGGCGGTGATCGCCACGCTGATGGTTTCCAGGTCCCTCATCTCCCCTACCAGGATCACATCCGGGTCCTCACGCAGGGCGGCGCGCAGCGCGTTGGCGTAATTGTCGGAATCCAGTCCGATCTCCCGCTGATTGACCATGGCCATTTTATGCTGGTGCAGATACTCGATAGGGTCTTCCAGCGTAATAACATGAGCATCCCTGCAGTTGTTGATCTTGTCGATGATAGCCGCCAGCGTAGTGGACTTACCGCTTCCGGTAGGCCCTGTGACCAGGACCAGACCGCGCTTGCGCTGGTACAGGTCGATCACGGAATCCGGTACTCCCAGCTCTTCGGGAGAAGGCACCTTGGTCCCTACCAGACGAAACGCGAAGGCTACGGAACCCCTCTGCTTGTATACGTTGACACGATACCTTCCCAGATCCGGAATGGAAAAGGACATATCGTATTCTCCTCTTTCCTCAAATCTGGCTTTCTGCGTTTCCGACATCACGTCCAGCACCACCTCCAGGGTGTCCGCCGGAAGCAGTCTGCCATGGCTTTCCATGGTGATCAGCTTGCCGTTTACCCTCATCTTAGGCGGGATCCCCACCGTCAAATGCACATCCGATGCGCCGGCTCCTTTCGCTTCCTCCAAAATGGCTCTGATATTGGGCATACTCTACTCATTCTCCTTTACTGTCTATGATTGTCCCGGCGCGGTGACCGAAAATCCGGCTTTCTCCAGATACTCCGTGTCAAATATGTACCGGTTGTCCAGCGTTTTCATAATGTCCGCCACCCCGATATCCCGGTTGGCGTCCAGATCCAGGTCGATAATACTGTTATCCCGAAAGCTCAGGACCGTGGGCCGCAGTATATTCTGTTCGTTTTCCCTGATGACCAGCGCTTTTTCTCCGGTAGTCAGCTCCACGCTGATGCCGGGCACCAGAATATTGATGCTGTCCACCAGCGCCCGCACGACCTGGGGCTCAAAGATCTCCGGCCTCTCCATCAGAAAACGGACCGCCTCTACCTCGGAACGGGGCGCTCCTTCCAGCTGCATGGCCGTCATGGCATCATAGAAATCCGCCACCGCCAGGATCCTGGCGCCGGTTACCGGCTTCATGCCGGAAGCCTGTCCGCTCTCCGCTTCCGAAAGCAGTTTCTCGCTCTGCATACAGATACGCCGTACCATGGTGCCGTCGGAAACCGCGTCTTCCAACAGGTCATACGTGCTGGTTTCCGCCTTCTTAACAGCCCTGGCGGACTCTTCCGTCAGCCCTGCCAGGTCCGCTTCCGGCGGCAGCGTCAACTTCCCCATATCGTGTAAAATGGCCGCGAACATGGCGGGAAGCTGTTCTTCTCTCTTCAGATTCAGCCTGTGCGTCATCATGGCGCAGAGGATCGCCACATTCAGGGAATGTTTAAAAATATAGTCCTCCCTGCTGCGCAGACTTTGGATAAAAGTAATCTTTTTCTCCAGATGTCCGTAATTTTTGAGGATCCTGTCGGCAATGATCTGCAGCTTTGCCTGCCTCTTTTGGCTCAAAATGTGCCGAAGCTCCTCCTGAATGGAAAAAACGGACATGGTCTGGAACCGTTCAAACTCCAGATCCTCCTCCGTCATGGGAGGTACCGGCTCCGCGGGTTCCAGAATATAAAGCCCTATCAGTCCGAAATTGACAATGCTGCCAATGCCCTGGGCCGTCAGTCTGGAATCCCTCTCATACAAAAGCACGCCCTCTTTACTGTAGATGGGCCGCGCCAGCCGCATCCCCTCTTTTAAGTCTTTTGTTTTTACAAACTGCATAATTCCCCTTCATCCCTGTCTGTTTTCACAGTACACATAGGTAGTATAGCATACAATCCTCCGAAAATCCACGGATTCCGGAAAATTTTTCATGGATGGTTTCCGCTTTTATGAAACGCTTCCTTTAATTTCATGAGCGCCTTTTTTTCGATCCGGGACACATAGCTGCGGGAAATCCCCAGTTTCTTTCCTATCTCACTCTGCGTCCATTCCCTGCCGTCCTTCAGACCGTAGCGCAGAAACAGTATTTTCCTCTCTCTGCCGGTCAGACACTGGTCCAGAAACCTTCGCATCTTGCGCAGGTTTTCCTCCACGGTGAGCCGGTCAACCACATCCGTCTGCTCCCCTTCTATCACATCCAGCAGATTGATCTCATTGCCTTCCTTATCCGTTCCGATGGGTTCATAAAGGGAAACTTCCCTGGAAATTTTCTTTCTGGCCCGCAGCATCATCAAAAGCTCGTTATCAATACATCTGCAGGCATAGGTGGCCAGTCTGCCTTTTCCGGCATCGAAGGTATCCACCGCTTTGATCAGCCCTATGGTGCCTATGGAGATCAGATCTTCCATGTCCTCTTCCACATTTTGATATTTTTTGGCGATATGCGCCACCAGCCGTAAATTCCTTTCGATCAGGACTTCTTTGGCCAACGCGGCCTCCTCACTGCTTCCCTCTTTCAGCAGACGAATATACCCGGCTTCTTCTTCTGAGGATAAAGGTTTCTGAAAGGTTTTCAAAACGGCCCCCAAAAGCGGATTTACTATATTCTATGTGCCGTTTATCCGTCTGGTGCCTTTCCATTCTTTCAGACACGCCCAGATCCTACAGCAGAAACTGCGCCATCACATAATTCCCCACGTCCCTGCCCCGTCTGGTCAGCGCCGCTTTCTCCCCGATCAGCAGCAGTCCCGCTTCCGCGTTTTTTCGCAGGACATCCCCGTAAACCTCCTCCATGGGCACTCCGAACGCCCTTTTAAACTCTTCTCTGTCCACGCCCTCCGTCAGGCGCAGTCCCAGAAACATAAATTCCTCCATCCGCTCTTTTTCGGACAGCGCGGCGCGCTCCATTTCCTTGTCCTTTTCTTCCAGATAGGCGCGCATCTGCGTGTGATTGCGGCTGCGGACATTGTCCAGCAGGGAAGCCGCTCCCAGCCCGAAACCGGCGTAATCCTTCCTCTTCCAATACCCTATATTGTGCCGGCATTCCCGGCCTTCCAAGCTGTAATTGGAAATCTCATACCGGTGGTAGCCGGCTTCTTTCAGCAGCCTCTCCGTCATTTCATCCATCTGCCGCTCTTCTTCCTCCGAGGGCAGCCCCGGCTGCGGCTCCCCGGTCTTTTCCATGGCTTCTTTCAGGGCGCCGTAACGTTCAAAAAAGGGCGTCCCCTCCTCGATGATCAGGCTGTAGGCGGAAATATGCTCCGGTATGGGGGAAAGCGCCGATACCAGGCGCAGGGTTTCCCCGTAATCCTCTACAGTCTGACCGGGCAGAGCGGCCATGATATCCACGTTTACATTGGTAAATCCCGCATCCCGCACCGCCTCATAGGTTCTCAAAAAGTCCCCCAGGTCATGGATCCTCCCCAGCCTTTTCAATTCCTCGTCACGGGCGGACTGCAGCCCGATGCTGACACGGTTTACACCTGCCTTCCGATAATCGGCCAGCGCCTGTTTTGTGACCGTAGCGGGATTCATCTCCATGGAGATCTCCGCCTCCCGCTCTATCCGGTAACGGGAAAACAGCAGTTCCAGTATCCCGCAGAGCCATTTGGGATCCACCACGGTGGGCGTGCCGCCGCCGATATAGATGCTGGTGACCCTCCGGTGGGCGTGCAGGGGCGCCCGGACGGTTATTTCCTCCGCGAGAGCGCGCAGATACGCCTCCTGCGCCGGCTCTGTTGCCGGCGCGGAAAGGAAATCACAGTATTGACATTTCTGTCTGCAAAACGGGATATGGATATAGATGCCGAACTGATCAGACTGAATCATGATATGCCTACTTTTTGTCATCCAGTTTCAATACGCTCATAAAGGCCTTCTGGGGGATCTCCACATTGCCTATCTGGCGCATACGTTTTTTACCCTCTTTCTGCTTTTCCAGCAGCTTTTTCTTACGGGTGATATCGCCGCCGTAGCATTTTGCCAGCACGTCCTTGCGCATGGCCTTCACGGTTTCCCTGGCGATTATCTTGCCGCCAACAGCCGCCTGAATGGGGATCTCAAACAGGTGCCTTGGGATCTCATCCTTGAGCTTTTCACACATTCTGCGCCCTCTTTCATAGGCGCTGTCCGCGTGCACGATAAAGGAGAGGGCATCCACCTCTTCCCTGTTGATCAGAATATCCAGCCTGACCAGCGGAGCCTGCTCATAGCCTTTCAGATCATAATCAAAGGACGCGTATCCTCTGGAACGGGATTTTAAGGCGTCAAAGAAATCATAGATGATCTCGTTCAGAGGCAGCTCATAGCGCAGCAGAGCCCTGGTTTCTTCCATATATTCCATCCCCAGGTATCTGCCCCGCCTTTCCTGGCAGAGCTCCATGATGGGACCGATAAATTCCGTGGTCACCATGATCTCCGCCGAAACAATGGGTTCCTCCATATAGTCTATTTCGGAAGCGTCCGGCAGGTTGGAAGGATTGGTCAGTTCCGTCACTTCCCCGTTGGTCTTGTGCACCTTGTATACGACGCCGGGCGCCGTAGTCACCAGGTCCAGATTGTATTCTCTCTCCAGCCTCTCCTGCACGATCTCCAGATGGAGAAGCCCCAGAAATCCGCAGCGGAATCCAAATCCCAGCGCGACGGAAGTTTCCGGTTCGTAACGCAGGGAAGCATCGTTTAACTGCAGCTTTTCCAGCGCGTCCCGCAGGTCGGGATATTTGGCTCCGTCCGCCGGATACATACCGCAGTAGACCATGGAATTGACTTTTTTATATCCCGGCAGCGGCTCCCCGCAGGGCCGGTTCTTATCCGTGATGGTATCTCCCACCGCCGTATCCTTCACATTCTTGATGGAAGCGGTGATATACCCTACCATACCAGCGGAAAGTTCTTCGCAGGGAAGGAACTGCCCCGCTCCGAAACAGCCCACCTCCACCACCTCTTCCGACGCGCCGGTGGCCATCATCCTGATGACGGTCCCTTTCCTGACCCTGCCTTCCCTGATCCTGACAAACACGATCACGCCCTTATAGGGATCGTATACGGAATCAAAGATCAGCGCTTTTAAAGGCGCGTCCGCATCCCCCACAGGGGCCGGTATTTTGTGGACAACCGCTTCCAGCACCTCATCGATGCCGATGCCGTTTTTGGCGGAGATCAAAGGCGCGTCCTGCGCTTCGATCCCGATCACATCCTCTATCTCTTCCTTTACCTTGTCAGGCTGGGCGCTGGGCAGGTCTATCTTATTGATCACGGGAAATACATCCAGGTTGTGGTCCAGAGCCAGATAGACATTGGCCAGCGTCTGGGCCTCGATCCCCTGGGCCGCATCCACTACCAGGATGGCGCCGTCACAGGCCGCCAGGGAACGGCTGACCTCATAATTGAAATCCACATGCCCCGGCGTATCTATCAGGTTAAAGATATATTCTTCCCCGTCCTTTGCCTTATACACCGTGCGCACGGCCTGGGCCTTGATGGTGATGCCCCGTTCTCTCTCCAGGTCCATATTGTCCAGCACCTGCGCCTGCATTTCCCTGCTGGTCAGCAGGCCGGTCCGCTCGATGATCCTGTCCGCCAGAGTGGATTTTCCATGGTCAATGTGCGCCACTATGCAAAAGTTTCTGATTTTACTCTGGTCTATGCCCGCCACTTTAGTTACCTCTCGTTCTTTCGGGATACCATTCTGACGTCTATCCCTCAGAAATCATATCCCGATACCATCTCAGGGAATTCATATAAGCGTCATATACATACCGCATACTGATGTCTTCCACGATCATCTGGCGGGACACCTCTTTCCATTCGGCGCTCTCATATTCGGTCACAAAATCCAGCACCTTGGCAAAATTCCCCTTTCTTTCCAGCAGAGCCTCCCGAATGGGCCCGGATACCTGTACCAGTTCCAGCGCCTCCGCCATGGGGACTTCCAGGATCACGTCCAGAACGGAAAACAGTCCCATCAAAAACAGTTCGGAAGCCTGAGCCGCCAGAGAAAACGCCGGCGCCAGGTTCTCGGCGAACTTTGCTCTTAACAGGGAGAGCCTGGTTATCTCGTTGGGTTTGTCCGTGTAGAGCTGACCCGCTACCGCCGTGTTCAGCCACTTCCGCAGTTCCTTCTCGCCCAGCATGGCCGCCGCGTGTCGGATGGAAGTGATCTGGGAATTCACCGTCACTCTGTTCACCATTTTCAGCAGGGAAATGACCAGCGCGGTATCCCTGCCGATCACGTCCGCCGCTTCCGTCAGTTCAAATTCCGGGCTGTTCACCATATTCAGCAGCTGGATATAATTGACCTTCAGCGGCGCCACCTCATGCTCGCCCTTGTTGATGGGCATCCGGAAAAACGGCCCTTCATAAAACTGATAGCCGCCTTCGCTTTTCAGCTTCTGGAAACTCTCCATGTCCTCGATATTGCCCGCGCACAGCTGGATATTGGGATAAATCTTCTGGAAATAAACCCGGGCCTTGGTAATGTCTATCTTTTTGTGATTTAAAAAGATATAATCCACCAGCCGCAGCACTTCTCTGTATTCTTCAAACTTCGCCACCTCCAGCTTCCGCATGGCAAGCCTGTAACCACTCTGTTTCAGTTCTTCCAGACGCTTTATATAGGTTTCCTCCGGAAGAATGGAATTGTCAAGTAAAAGCACCAGTCTGTCATGGGGCGCGTCGCACTGACTGTCGATATCGGAAAATACGGAAATATTTCCTACCGGAACAAAGATCGCCTTGTCTTCGGAGATCGTATCCACGCCCATGTTCCGGATGATCTCCAGTCCTTCCACGCTGGCAGCTCCGTCATACTGGCCGGATCCCAGGATACTCGGATCCAGATACATGTTCTTTTTCTGGGTAAACAAAGAATATGCCTTTACCACCATATTCTCATCAAATAAAGGGATTAACGTTGCCAACATAATATCACCCTCCTTTTGTTCCATTATAACAGTATTTCATGATTTTGTCCATTTAGAGCTTCCATTCCGCCCGGTCAGCGCGCTATATCATATACGCTTCTCACGCCAAATTCCGACGCGTTTCCAAAAAGCAGCCTGACGCTCCCGCTGCCGCCGTTCAGATCCAGGTAGTTGTCGGAAAAACGGGCTTCCCCGTTCAGCGGATAGATCTCCACGCTCTTGGCGTAGGCCCGGGCGCTGACCGTAAATATGTCACCCTTTCTCTCCAGACGCAGGCCGGGATCCCGGAATTTAAAATGCTTGGGGGGCGTAAAGAGCGTGGTGCCCTGGGAGATCACGTTTTCTCCCTGCACGAAACGATAACTGAGATAAACGCCCATTTCATCATATCCGGAAAAATCCAGCTTTTTCAGCCATACGCCGTCCAGAGGCGGCACTTTTACTTCTTCCCGGCCTTCCAGGAGCACCTTTGCCGCGGGATCCCGCAGTTCCCAGTATACCGTACCCTCCGCCTCGCCGCGGGTTTCATTGGCCACGTGCAGCCTGGCGGAGATCTCTATGGGCGCCTTCCTTTCCATGATGCAGGAAGGCCGCTCGCTCAGTTCCCCCGTTTCTTCACAGGAAATCAGGATGGGCGCGAACATCTTGCATTCCGCGTAATGCAGCGCCTTCCAGCGCCCGAAATAATCGATGCTGGACCAGGAAGCCGCGGGCCAGATATCGTTCAGCTGCCACACCACCGTGCCCATGCACTGCCCTCTGTGCCTTCTGAAATGTTCCACGCCGTAGCGGATGGCTTCCGCCTGCAGAAGCTGGGAAGCGTAAAGCAGACTTTCAAAATCCTTCGGGTAAAGATAGGTCTGGGAAATATACTGCAGTATCTTTCCGTTTGCCGCCTTGTTGCGCTGATGCATCTCCATCACCCGGGAAAAAATATTCCTGTCCTCAGGCGTCGTAAAGCTCTCCACCGTCCGCAGGCAGGGAAAGGCCTGAAAGCCAAATTCGGACAGATAGCGGAAACGGTACTTCCGGTAATCGGTAAACGGTTTTTCCCCGTGCCACACGTCCCAATAGTGGGTATCTCCCCGGTTCTCGTCCCAGGGGTTGTCAAAACTTCCTCCGGAAGAAGGGGAAGAAGGCCAGTAAAACGTCTGGGGATCTTCCTTCTTTACGATCTTGGGAATGATATATTCAAAGATCTTCAGATAATCCGCCTTCTGCTTCAGGGAAGGCTTCCAGCAGCCGTCCAGCGTCTGGGTTTCCATTTCATTGTTGCCGCACCAGAGGCCCAGGCAGGCATGGTGGCGGATACGCCTTACATTCTGTTCCACTTCCGCCGAAATCGTTTCCTCAAAGGCATCGTCCAGTTCGTAGGACGAGCAGGCAAACATAAAATCCTGCCACACCAGCAGCCCCAGTTCATCACAGATATCGTAAAAATAATCGTCGGGATACAGCCCTCCGCCCCACACTCTGATGCAGTTATGATGCGCCGCCGCAGCGTCCTCCAAAAGCTTTCTGGTCCTTTCTTCGCCGCGCCTGCCCAGCAGATTGTCCTCCGGTATATAATCCGCTCCCATGGCGAAGATACGCAGCCCGTTGACACAGTGGGCGAAACGTCTGCCCCACTCGTCTTTTTCCGTATCCACGGTAACGACGCGCAGCCCTATCCGCTTCTCCCAGACATCCAGTTCCTCGCCCGCGGCGTCCCGCAAAGCGGCCCTTACGGTATAGAGCGGCTGGCCGCCATAGCCGTTTGGCCACCACAGAGCCGGCTTTTCAATGTTCACGGAGCCGTCCTCTTCGGGGCGGAACACCTCCCCGTCCGGCGCGGTGACCTTAAGATCCAGCCGGCAGTCCGGGGCATATTCCTCCGTTCTGTGAGAAAAACGCAGTTTTACCCTGCCGTTCTCATGCTCCTGCCATACGTAGACATCCAGGATGCGTCCCTTCCGAACGGCGTTGAGATACACCGGCCGAAACAGACCGGCATCCGGCAGCCTGGGGCCCCAGTCCCAGCCGAACATACAGTGGGCCTTCCGCAGATGGGGATATCCTTCCATGGCGTCGTGGCTGCCGCCCGTATATACTTTTTCATTTTCCTCTTTGATATAGCGTATGGGAGAGTAGAGCACTACCCGCAGTTCATTCTCTCCCGCGTGGACCAGCGCCCCCGCCTCATATTCGTAACGCAGGTGCATATTGCGGACAGAATCCAGCTTCGTCCCGTTCAGCCAGATATCCGCCAGCGTATCCACTCCTTCCAGTACCAGAAACAGCTTATCGCATTCCAGCTGCTCTTTGGTCACCGAAAAACTCTTCCGGTACTCGAAATCATTTCGCAGCAATCCGGTAGCCTCCAGCTCATTGTCACGATAATAGGGGTCGGGTATCATTCCCAGTTCCAGATAAGCGCCATAGACGCTGCCGGGCACCCTGGCCGGCACATAGTCCGCCGGGATCGGATAGGTACTCTCTCCCAGAAGCTTTAACTGCCACATCCCGTCTAAATCAATCCGCCGCATACTTCCTCCTAATCAGCCAGCACTCTTCCCAAGAGTTCGTCTTCCATGATCAGCTTTTTCGCCGCTTCCCGATACTTTTCCTCATGCAGATAAGTATGCCTGTGCGGCTTGACGGAAGGCGCCATATCCACCGCCTTTAAAAAATCGGCCTTCCGCATCCGCAGTCCCGCGGCGTAATCCCAGAATCCCGTATCGGTCAGTACCTTGTTCACCCTGACATAACGGTGATCCTGCACCTTCGCCATAATGTAGGTGGCGATCCCTACCTGTACCCCGTGCAGTTCGGGTACTTCCAGGATCTTGTCCAGCGCGTGGGAGATCAGATGCTCGCTGCCGCTGGTCGGCGCGCTGCTGCCGGCGATCTCATTGGCGATCCCGCTCATGGCCAGAGAATCCAGCAGTTCCTTCAGGAACAGTTCGTCGCTGATGCTCTGATAAGGGGTCCTGACAAAACTGTTTACGGCCTTCTTGGCGATCATCACCGCGAAATCATTGAGCTCGCCAACACCCTGCCGCGCCTCGAATATCCAGTCGTAGATGGCCGTAATCTTGGAAAGCATGTCCCCGATGCCGGAGTAGATAAACTTCACCGGCGCCGTCCGTATGACCTCGGTATCCACCACAATGCCGTAGGCCAGCCGGGCCGGTACGGAAGTCCTTTTCCCGTCCACGATCAGAGATGCGCTGGAGCTGGAAAAACCGTCGCTGGAACTGGAAGTGGGCACGCTGATAAAGGGAAGGTTCTTCAAAAACGCCGCGTACTTGCCGGCGTCTATGACCTTGCCGCCCCCGATGGACACCACTGCCTTGGCCTTTGCCGGCATGGAAAAGGCCAGCGTAACGATATCGTCCATTGCCACCGTATCCAGTTCCCTGTATTCCAGGACCTCCACTCCCTCCCGGCGGAAAGACTCCATAACATCCGTACCGAACAGTTCTATCAGTCCGTTGCCGAAATAGATCACCACCTGGTTAAAGCCCGCTTCCTTCAAACAAAAGCCAAGCTCTTTCAACACACCGCTGCCTACCTTTAACACAGCGGGAATCGCGATACTGTTGCCATTCTGCATATTCATTCTCCTTTTTATGTGAAACAATATAGGAAAAGAAGGCGCTTTGTTCCAAGTACAACACCTTCTTTTCCTGTTCTTTATTCCGTTTCCGTATTTTCAAAAAATACCTGCTCGATTTCCTTATGATTGTCCATGAACACCTTGACGATCTCCGGATCGAAATGCGTACCGCTGGATTCTTTTAAAATATCGTAAGCTTTCTCCAGGGAATAGGCATCCTTATAAACACGCTTGCTGGTCAGGGCGTCGAATACATCCACCACGGCCATGATCCTGGCGCACAGCGGGATCTCCTCTCCCGCCAGCCTGTGGGGATAGCCGCTGCCGTCCCACTTCTCATGGTGATAGAGGGCGATGTCCCCCGCCACCTTCAGATAACGTTCCTCCTCGATATTCGCCATGGTGCTGGCAATGATCTTGCTGCCCTCCACCGTATGGGTCTTGATGATCTCAAATTCCTCCGGTGTCAAACGCCCCGGCTTGTTCAATATCAGATCCGAAATCTTGATCTTGCCTATGTCATGGAGGGGCGCCGCCTTGCACATCAGCTCCAGCTCCTGTTCATTCAAAGCCTTCGCATAGCGGGAGTGCTTGGCCAGATGCCTGCCCAGTATCCGGAAGTACTCTCCCGTCCGCTTGACATGCTGGCCGGTGGAATCATCTCTGGCCTCCACCAGATCAGCGAACCGCGCGATGATCTCGCTCTGGATATCCATCAGCTTGCGGTTGGTGGCTCTCAGCACGGTCTGGGAGGTATACATGCTGACCGCGTTGTTTAAATTCAACATCAGCTTCTGTATCCTCTGCAGGGAATTGCCAAAATGGATATATTTGTCCGCTTTCACAAAAGCGGCCGCGTAACCGCAGATTTCTTCCTGATTGTGGAGCGTATAAAAGATCAGAGGCTGTTTCCTCTGGCCGGCTTCTTTCCAATCCGGTATTAAATCCTGATACCAGATACGCTTCCGCCTGATCCTGTCACGGCCCACAAAGAAACGATCCGTTATGACCGTATCCGTAAACGGCTGCGTATCGTAGCGGTGGGGTGTCCTCTCCTCCAGTGAAAGCTGTTCCAGGCTGGCGAAATCCGTATTGAAGCAGAGCCAGACGTCCTCCTGCACATATTCCTTGATCCCTTTCAGGATATCCTGAGGATTTTCCAGCTTTACCACCCTTGCCAGCATTTCCGTCATGGAACGGTCATAGGAGATGGAATTGTCCATCCTCTTGTACATATCACTGATCCTGATATTAACATCCAGCACGGAAACCCGTGTACAGCCGCAGGATTCGGACGCGTCAAACACGTAAGGGAAGTAATACTGCTTCGTGTCTTTCTTCCCGCCGCAGTGCTCCTCGATGATGTTATATACGAATCCGCCGAACTGGTCCATGTCCCGCCTGCAGGTACTGATCCTGGGCACATTGTATTTTTCCTGCACGATCCCGTCAAAGCCGGTAACGATCATTTCCTCCGGCACCCGGATCCCCCGCTCTTCCAATACCTCGCAGGCCAGGATCGCCATGGTATCGTTCAAACAGACAATGGCTTCCGGCAGGCCGTCCGGATCCTTGAAAAATTCATTCATGACCTTATAGGTGGGATCTCCCCAGAACATGCCGTACCCCAGCCGCTTTTCCTCAAACGGGATCCCGTGGGCCTCCAGTTCCTCTTTGTATATGGCGGTCCTTTTCTCGGAGATCTCATTTCCCGGGATGCCGGAAATGCAGTTTATCTTCCGCACATGATGATGCTCCAGCAGATGCTTTATCAGATTCCGGAAAGCATCGCTTTCATCAAAATTAACGTGCACGGCTCCCGGCCTTCTCTCATCGTCATCTATGACAATGACCGGCTTGTCGTACTGCCTGCTCCAGCCTATAATATCATCAATAATGGAAGTCTTTTTTAAGGTTCTGGCGTAGATCACCACCACATCCACCAGATCATACGGTACCAGCCTGAAGATCCCGGCCTCTCCTCTGTCGAAAGGCACATCAAAATACATACTTGTACAGCTGCTGAAGATAAAAGTCTTCCAGCCGTTCTGCTCCAGCATGTTGTACAGGGGATACATCATGCTCTGAATATCTTCATTTTGAATCTCCGCAACGCAGAGCGCCGCTATTTTCCGGCCATGTATCATACACCCACCCCGTTCTGCCCTTTTTCTCAGGCAGTCATAAAATCCAGTATACCAAATTAATTATATCATACAGGCCTTCCGCAAACAAGCCGTTATTTTATCTGATTTTCTCTGTTCCGTGGGTTTCCGCGTTTCTCATGATCTTCATGCTTTGGGGAAGTTCATTTCGATCCAGAGTAAGGGATTCCCCGACTTCGATAAAGGCTCCCTCCCGGGCGGCAGTGACCGTCACTGCTGCCCTGCCCTTCTCGAAAAATATTTCTATCTCATATGGAGGAGCATCCGGTTCATGGTCCGTCTGCGCGGCAGTCAGGATCCCATTGTCATAGTGTCCAGAAAAATCCATGTTCAGTACGTTATCTATCAGAAGGTGCCCTCCATAAGAACCGTCTTCTCCCATGCGGACCGTCAGATAGCTTTCGTCACTGCCGCTGTAATAATCCCCTGTGATAAAGCAGGTTCCGTCAGCTGCCGTATCCGGCATGACAACGGAAATGTCTGTCGGCAGGGTATCCTGAATCGCCGCGAGTATCCGGGTGATCGAGCGCATGTCTTCCGTATTGATCCCGCGCTCCGCGGCAAGTTCCGGAATCCAGGGAAAGATATCATACAGATGGGGAAAAACCGGATCTTCTCCATCTGCGCATTCGCCTGTTTCCCATACGCCGCGCAGGGTGGAGGCCGCCAGGTACCCGTTCTCCATGTATGTTCTGACCGTATCGGCGAAATCTGTCATCTGGTCGACAGGAAAGGCCACCGTCCGGTCAGCCCTGCCGTCAGATACAAGATAAACGGTCATACAGCCTGCATCAACGGTTTCTTCACTTCCCAGAGAAGAGTACGGGAGCATAAGGCCGATACCAAACACCTTGTAGGACATGGTAACTTCCTCCGGCGTGGTTTCCACACAATACCGCATCAAATAGACGGTTTGGTCAAACGGAACCACATAATAGCACAATTTCCGGTCCAAAGTAAGACTTTCTGAGGGTTCCCGATAAAACAGATCGTAATCCCCTGCCGAGTCATTTGTCGTATACCAGATCTCCTCCTGATCACGCCACAGACTTAATTCAATGGACTCCTCCGCCTCCTCCTGCAGCCGCCTCATATACAGATCGGCCTTGGTGTCCATCTGAAACGCAGTGTAGGCAAAAACGTCAAAGAGAGAGATTCCTTCATAGAGCAGCTCATATTCCGCTGTCAGAACCGGTTCCTGTTCTGACACGGATTCGGCTCCCTCTATAGTCCTTTCCTGCGATCCGGATGCGGGTACCTGTATCAGATCCGGTTCCACAGTCTGTTCCGATCCCGGTTCCGCAGACGGTTTTTCCATACTGTTTTCCACAACTTTTCCGGCCCTGCCCTTTTCGGCCGTCCAAAACAAAAGCGCCATACCCATGCAGACTATTGTCAATCCGGCTGCTGTCAATACTTTTTTCTTTTTTAAGAAATCAAAAGAGCGCATACCGTACCGTTTCCCCCTATATTGATGCACATATCTATTTTATTGTATCATCTGCGGATCTTCCGCTGATCTCCCCTCTGCGCGGCGGCTTGTATATCCGCCGGATACGCCAGACACACAAAGCAAACAGTCCGCCGAAGATCGCGTAGTAGGCCAGCCAGGCCGCAGGCGAGATCAGCGGGACCGCTTCCGTTTTCTTTTCCGTGTAGTACAGAGTAATGTGATCGCCGTTTCTGGCCGGCAGAAACCCACTGATATCCAGGATCCGCGGATGCCCGTTTTCGTCCCGATATTCCGCCAGCCTGTGCCCGCCCCGCTCGCTGTATTCCGCCTCTATCCTGCTGCCGCAGGCCAACAGGTAGATCTCCCTGCCGCATTTTACCGTCATGCTGATCAGTACGCACAGAAGCACGCCGCCGGCCGCCAGCCAGATCCTGCTCTGGTAACGCTTTTCCTTTTTTTCGTCATAGACATGGGCCGTTCCGTCGTATCCGTCCCACAGATTCATATTGTCTTCTGCCATAAACCCCTCCGGCGGACATTTGTAACCTGAAATTCTGTCACCGCTTACCTGAAAATAGTTTTCTTTTTTATGTTTCTATGCTACACTGAATATAACTCGTCATACCATGATTCGGATACGGAGGTACCCCATGAGAAAAAAACGAAATTCGCCATCTGCCGGCGCCGCTTCAGACCTGGCGCTTTTACTGCAGTCCATGGACGCCGTGATCGGCGGCCAGTTCACCGACATCGACATTTCCGGCTTTTCCAATCCGGAATGCGGGCAGAAACTGAACGAAGTGATCCATGCCTTTAAACGTTCCAACAATAATTTTGTCATGCGGCTGAACGATGCCATGGCCTCCATCGGGGACAATTCATACGTAAAACAGACCTTCGATCAGGTCAACTCCCAGTCCGAATCCATCGCGGACATGGAAAACGCGAGCCGGAACCTGGAGCTCTCCATCGGCCACATTTCCGAAAACATGGCCCATATCCGTGAAAATACCAGTGAGATGCTGAATGTGGTAAAAAGCAGCACCGCCAATATGAACGAAAGCATCCAGGCGGTCAACCAGTCTTCCGAGCGCATCTCCGGAATCAACAAAGAAGTCCAGAATTTTCAGGAAAAGATCGACCGTATCGGGGATATCGTGGGAATCGTCAAGCAGGTGGCAAGCCGCAGCAATCTGCTGGCGCTGAACGCCTCCATCGAGGCCGCCAGAGCCGGCGAGGTGGGAAAGGGATTCGCTATCGTTGCCGAACAGGTGCGCCTGCTCTCCAACAGCACCGCCGAATCGGCGGAGGACATCGCCAGACATGTTGAGGAATTAAAGCGGGATATGAGCGTACTGGCATCTTCCATGGATGATACCACCGCCAGTCTTGCGCAGGGCAACGCCAAGGTGGAAACCTCTCTTACGGATATCAGCAGAATGACAGAGCAGATGATATCCATTAAAGAAAAAATCGACAACATATTTGAAGATATTGATATGCAGTCCAATGTCACCAAAAGCTTCACCCGGCAGATTTCCAGTATTTCGGAAAGCTATGACGAACTGGTCAAGGACTGCCGGGAGCAGGGTACGCATATTTTCCAGATCGGGCGCTATATCGACACCGCCCGCAGCGACATGGCCCGCGGATTCTCCGCCATTACCCAGCAGGACTGGCTGCGGGTATTTGAGATCGACCATTTCATTCTGATGTGGCGTGTTTACAACCACGCCATGGGGTTTGAGCAGTTAAAGATCACCCAGTTAAATAATCCTGAAAGCTGTAAGATCGGTAAATGGATAGGTTCCCAGACAAATCCGGCCATCACGGGGACGGCCGAATTTGCCGCGCTGAAACGCGCTCACAATGAAATCCATAAATGGGCTGTCAAGTCGTGGGAAGCCAAAGCCGAAGGCAACACCGAACTGGCTCTCTCTTTCTTCCAGCAGACCTACGACGCGTTCTACGCTTACCAGCAGACCATTCACGATATGCAGGCTCTTCTGGCAAAGCTGGGTGACACTGAAAAAACGGAAATCGTGGTATTCCGAAAATAGTTCTTATTCTTAAAATTCATTTCCGGGGAATTTGGGGATCCCGTCAAACCCGGCCTGCAGTTCCGCATCGGTGGGAATATGATCGCTCATCTCACCGTTGTGGAACTTTTCATATGCCACCATATCAAAATATCCCGTACCGGTAAGGCCAAAGAGGATCGTCTTTTCCTCTCCCGTTTCCCTGCATTTCACAGCCTCGTCTACGGCAGCGCGGATAGCGTGAGCGCTTTCCGGCGCGGGCAGGATGCCTTCCACTCTCGCGAACATCTCCGCGGCCTCGAAGACAGCGGTCTGCTCTACCGAGCGGGCTTCCATCAGACCGTCATGATACAGCTGGGAGAGCGTGGAGCTCATACCATGGAAACGCAGTCCTCCCGCGTGGTTCGGGGACGGAATGAAGCCGCTTCCCAGAGTATACATCTTCGCCAGAGGACAGATCATACCCGTATCACAGAAATCATACGCGAACTTTCCTCTTGTCAGGCTCGGGCAGGACGCCGGCTCTACGGCGATAATGCGGTAATCTCTCTCCCCTCTCAGCTTTTCGCCCATGAAAGGCGCGATCAGGCCTCCCAGATTGGATCCGCCGCCCGCGCAGCCGATGATGATATCCGGCACGATCCCGTATTTGTCCATAGCGGCTTTGGATTCCAGGCCGATCACGGACTGGTGCAGCAATACCTGGTTCAGGACGCTGCCTAACACATAGCGGTATCCTTCATTGACGGCGGCCGCCTCCACCGCTTCGGAGATCGCGCAGCCCAGGCTGCCCGTAGTGCCGGGATGCGCCGCCAGGATCCTGCGCCCCACTTCGGTGGTATCGGAGGGCGAAGGGGTTACGGAAGCGCCGTAGGTCCTCATGACCTCCCTGCGGAAAGGTTTCTGCTCATAGGAAACCTTCACCATATATACTTTACAATCCAGCTCCAGATACGCGCAGGCCATGGAAAGAGCCGTGCCCCACTGTCCGGCGCCGGTTTCCGTTGTCACGCCCTTAAGCCCCTGCTTCTTGGCGTAATACGCCTGGGCTATGGCGGAATTTAATTTGTGGCTGCCGCTGGTATTGTTGCCCTCGAATTTATAATAGATCTTGGCCGGTGTCCGCAGCTTTTCTTCCAGACAGTACGCGCGCACCAGCGGCGAAGGCCGGTACATTCTGTAAAAGCTGCGTATTTCCTGGGGAATCTCAATATACGCCGTGGTATCGTCCAATTCCTGTCGTATCAGTTCATCACAGAAAACGCCCTGCAGTTCTTCAAACGTCATGGGCTTATGGGTGCCGGGATTTAACAGCGGCGCCGGTTTTACTTTCATATCTGCCCGCATATTGTACCAGGATACCGGCATTTCCTGCTCTTCCAAATAGATCTTATAGGGGATATTTCCTTCCTGTTTCATACTCTGACCTCCAAAGGCTTTTTGATACAGTATCCCGGACACATGTCCTTTCGTCCGGGATACTGATACCTAGGATATTTATACCATTTCTGCCCCTGTAAAGTCAATGGATTTTCCATACTGATTTCCGCGCCGGCCGGGTTTTCCGTATCATACCTCTTCTGCCCCGGAAAACGGCTGGCCCAGCGGACTTATATCTCCCACATGCAGCCTTGTGTAACCGCCGCAGGCATCCAGCAGTTCTTCCAGTCCGCTCTGATAGGCTTCCACCTGTCTTCGGTTCCTGTCGGCCTGTTCTTCGCGCTCTTTTTCCCCTTTCGGCTCCGCCAGCGGGGCGCTTGCCGCCATTTCCCGCATTTGATCCCGCATCGCCTTCAGAAAAGCTCCTACGGCTTCCTGCGCCTGTTTTTCGTCTTCCCCGGAATCCGGCCCGATCGCCGCCAGCATATCCAGAAGTTTTCCCGCGTGGGTTTCCATATTCCCGAATTTTTCGGCGTATTCTTCCAGCGTTTCGTTGATATCTTTCTCCTGCCCTCTCCGCAGATATTCCTGCGCATGGGAAAACTCCGTTCTCATCTTATGCAGTTCGCCCATAAAGGCGTTGATCTTCAGCCCTACGGATCCAAACGCCAGATCGGTCTGTTCTTCATAATCCTTATAGGGCAGCTTCGCTATCCGCTCCAGGGCTTCCGCCATGTCACCAAGCGGTTCTCTCTTTCCTTCTTCATACGTTTCCATACCGTTCTCCTTTCCTTACGGGGTCAGAACCTCGTACATCCGGTTCCAGATATCGGTGGTGGTCCAGTATTCCTCCCGCGGGAATCCCGACAGTCCCATAAAACTGGACATATCCCTCTCCAGTAGTTCTCCCGTCAACACATCGAAGGGAAGCTGTTCCCTGCGCACCAGCGTGCCCGTTCCCAGCGTTCCGCCGTCCTGTCCGCTTATGATATACGGGCATTCCCCCGTCACCATATCCCCCAGGCTTCTTTTGTCCCTGCCGCGCATGCCAAAGGGTATCCTGTTGGCCTCGGGACTGACCATACCGTTTTCATACTCGTCCCCCAGACCGCAGCAATGCCCGATCTCATGGGCCACCGTCACCGCAGGGCAGGTATCCCCCAGCGAGATCACGCTGGTCTTTCCTCCAAAAGTAAAGCCTGCGATATCCGCGGTCAGGCTCTCTTCGCTTGTCCGGATATTCCTGGGAACCAGTCCCAGGATCAGGTCATAGGGGTTTTCCCCGTCATCCAGTCCGGAGAGTTCCCGCCAGATCCGGTACCGCCCCGTTACGCTGTTGATATCGTATTCCAGATCCATGGCGCCGCCGTCTTCCTGCTTCAGCACATTCCACTCCAGATCATTTTCCCCAAGAGGATAGACCTGCATGGTAAAATCCGTAATGTCCTCCGGTACTTCCTCCACTCCCAGCCATTCCTCTCCGTAAAACGTGTTCATCGGCACGACCAGAACCCGGATGTCCTTCATATCCCGGAAGACCACATCTTCTTCCGCCACGGCCCCGTTCAGGTACAGGCTGACATGGTACTCTCCGGCCTCCCATTTCCAGGTATCGTCGGAAAAATCGTACAGTTCCGTTTCTTCATCATAATCCCGGGCATAAAAGATCTTCTCCGCATCCCCGCTCACGCGAATGTATTCTGTTTCGTCCAGAACCCCGTCAAAGGTTTCCGGGGCTGCCTGTACATACAGCCCCGTCCGCCTTTCCGCGGCCAGAAGATACATGGGATAGAAACTTCCGTCACTGGCATCCAGCCCAAGGCCCAGGCCCTGGTCAAACAAAATAACCGGCTCACTGCCGGGAATGGGATCTCCCTCCCCGGCCGCCCCGGTCCGGGCGCCGGCAGCGAGCAGACCGCCCGCCGCCGCGCCCATCCCAAGGGAGATCAGGATGCCCGCGTACACCTTCTTTTTCAAGCCGCACCTCCGATGCTCTCCAGAATATCCAGTATTTCCATAAGCACATCAGGAGAATTTTTACCCGTTTCCAGCTTTGCCTGCAGATTCCCGAGCTGCTGCTGCAGATCTTCCCAGCGTACCAGTTCCTGCTTCGCGTCAAAGAGTTTCTGCGCCACCTTCTGCTGCTCGTTCTTATTTGCTTCCTCTTCCGCCTTCAGCGCTTCCGTTTTCCGCTGAAGTTCCTCCGTTTCCTGCCGCGCGTTCTGTATCTGCGCATCCAGTCCGCTGATCTCGCCGTTCAGCCTGTTGATCTGTTCTTCCGCTATCCGGATCTTGTCCTGCACGTCATACAGAAGATTGTCGATGGCGAGGTAAAGTCCGTATCCCGGCACCCAGAACCATTTTTTCAGCTCTTTGTCCTTTTTCTCCTTTTTCCTTATGGCCTCTTTTTCTTCCTTCCGCAGGGCTTCTATACGGCGCTGCGCCTCTTTGGCATCCCGCTCCAGAGCGGCGCGCCGGGTTTCCGTTTCCGCGATACTGCCATTCAGCTGGTCGTATTTTTTCCTGCTTTCATCCATGGCCGCGTACAGTCTGTTCTGTTCCTCTATCAGTTCCTGATTCCGGCTGGCCCATTCCTCATAAGACTGTCTGTATTTTTCCACCTCCTTCTTCGCGCTCTGATAGATCTTATCCAGATTCTCCCGTATCTCGTCTTCCTTTCTGGCCATTTCGGCAATTTCACTGTCGCTGTAGGCAACGTTCATGGCGTTCTGCTGCGCCAGCATGGCGATGGCATTCGTGATCGGTGACAACAGGGGATTCAGAATGTTTTTCAGATATTCCGACATATCCATCTTAAGCCGCGCCTCCCTTTTTCTGCAGATCCCTGGCTTTGTTTCTGCTTTCCTCGATCTGCAGTTCCAGCCTGCCGCCTACCTCGCCCGCCAGCTGGGACGCCTGCTCCCAGTGCTGCTCTCTGGACATATCCAGGGAGTCCGAAGTCACCAGGCTTTCATTTAAACGGAATCTGGTCTTTTCCGCCGCCTTGATATATTCGGCGCTGACCGCGTAGATCGCCGTCCACTTGGCGCCGTAACACAGCAGAGGATACATGGTTTCCTCGTCATAGTAGACCTCCAGCCTCTCTTCCAGAGATAAATCCTGTATGGCTTCAATATCCTCCAGCAGGGAAGACTCCGCCAGCTGTCTGCAGGACTGCTCCAGAGAACTCCAGAACAGGGCCACGTCCTTCACTGCCACCACCACCCTCTTTAAGCAGGAAATGGCCAGGATCAGCGCCTGAACGGCGGCCTCCGTAGACTGCTGCGTTACCACCGTAGCTTCTATCTGCTTGGTGTATTTGGCGATCAGGCCCAGCTGTCTTGCGTTCTCCTCCTCCTGTTTGATCATCTGTTTGTAGATTTCGTTCATCCGGGTATTTCTCTGTTCCGAAGCATCCGCGGACCTGGCGGCGGACTCCTGTAGATCGCTTCCCATATCCTTCAGCATACCGCCCAGCTTCTCCACCACGGCACTGGCCTCTTTCTTCTTCTTCTCCAGCTCCTCGATCCGCTTCTGCAGATCCGTGATCTCCGCCCGCAGCCGTTTCTTCTCATCCTCGCTTCCGTCACCGTCCACAGCCGCGCGGAGCTGCTCCTCCAGATCGCTTTTCTCCTTGTTCAGCGCTTCTATCTGTTCCGCCAGCTTCGCTTCTTCTTTTTTCTTATCCTCCAGTTCCGTCCGGCTCGCGCTGGACGAAGACGTACTCTGCGATTGCTGGGAGCCGCCGGAAAACTGATTACCCGTCACCACGCTGGCCGCGCTTCCCAGGAAGGAAAATACCATACCTACGATCTCTTTGGTGCGCCGGTCCTTTGCCTCCTGCTCTTCCTGTTTGATCAGTCTGTCATAGTCCTGGCGCAGATTCTTCAGGTCCGCTTCTATCGCCTTCTGCATCTGCTCGGCGCTGGCCTGATTGGCTTCAAACTCAGCCAGCATTTCTTTTAACTGGTCCGCCTTTTCATACTGTTTGCTGCTTTCCTCCATGGTTTCCTGCAGAACGGCGGAAGTATTGTCCGCCATTTTTTCATAGTCCTGCGCCAGTTCCTCCGCCTGCAGGCTCATGCCGGCCGCGTAACCGGAAAACCTCTTCAGCTTGCTTATGGCAATGCTTTCATTACCCTTTGTCAGCCAGTGAAAGATCGCTTTCAGATCTGCCATGATCGAGGCGGATTTCGCTTTAAAATTGTCGATGACTTTGATTCCTTTGTCGTTTAAGTCCATCAGTGTCTTCTGCAGCGCGAATATTTTTTTCTGTACCGGAAAACCATATACCGCGTGATAGGACACATTCAGAAGATCCACGGAATTATCCAGATTCCCGATAACGGACTGCAGATCCATCTGATGCAGGATATCGTTTTTCTCCTGCTTTACGATCAGCGCCGTTTCCGGCAGCGTTTCATTCAGGTCATAGACCTCTTTTCTTCCGTCTATGGTCACAGCTATTCTGTGGTTCTCTGTTACCGCTATTTCATTTGCCATATTTTTTCTCCCTTCTTCTGATTCCGGCCGTGTACCTATAATACGATATTTTGTTATCCCTGCTTCGGCCCTGGCAGCGGGTTTGGGGCCCTGCCGCCGTATCTTTCGCCGCGGGACTATAAAAAAACAGGTGGAAAATCCTCCTGTTTTTCTGTAAAATTTTCACAAACGGGGCTTGACAGCCTCAAGAAAATATCGTATTTTGTTAAGTTTTTCTCAGGCCGCCGCTTCTCCCCTGCAGACACAGCGGAAGCTCCAGGCCATGGGCCTCCAGCAGTTCCCTGTCCGTAAGGATCTCCTCCGCGGGCCCGTCCTTTACGATCCTTCCCCTGTACATCAGAACTGCCCTCTGACAGGTATCCAGCACCATATCCAGATCATGGGAAGCGATCACCTTCAGATGGCCGAAACTGTTCAGGATCCGTATCAGATTCCGCCTGTTTTGGGGGTCCAGCGCGCCGGAAGGTTCGTCCATCAGAAGAATATCCGGCGTCATGGACAGCACCGTGGCAATGGCGGCCAGCTTCTTTTCCCCGCCGGACAGCTTATAGATCTGCTTTTCCTTTAATCTCTCCGCTCCCGTCATTTTCAGGGCCCGCTCCACCCGCTTTTCCACTTCCTGCTCCGGCAGGCCGTAATTTCTGGGTGCAAAAGCAATGTCCTCATAGACGGTGTTCATAAACAGCTGGCTCTCCGAGTCCTGAAATACATAACCGATCCGGGAACGTATCACGGACAGGGTACTCTTTTCCACTGGAATATCCTCGATCCTGATACAGCCCCGGTACTGCCCATAAAGTCCCACCAGCAGCTTTAACAGGGTGGATTTCCCAGCGCCGTTCTCTCCGATGATCCCCACGGATTCCGATTCCCGCGCGTGAAAAGAAATCCCCTTCAGGATATCGTTTTCTTTTTCATAACCGAAAAAAAGGTCATCCACATCTATTCGTATATGGCTCATATCAGGATCCCCCCTATCAGATCTCCCAGGATGGGCAGCACGGGACACAGGGAAAAGACCGCGATGATTCCCGCCCAGAACAGGAAATACAGGATATCCCACACCCGGAGGGGCACTCTGCCCTTTTGGTATCCGTAATCCGTTCCCCAGCCTCTCAGCAGCATACTCTGGTATACATTTTCCGCCCTGTCCATGCCGCGCAGCAAAAGCAGCCCCGTCAGGGATCCCCATACCTTAAACCGGATCCCCTTCTGCCCCGGGGCCCGCAGGGTATAGGCCTGCACCATCCGCCCCGCTTCCTCCAGCAATACCGTCACATAGCGGTAAGTCAGCATGAACTGCGTCACCAGAGCCCTGGGAACATGGAGCAGCCTGAGAGCATAACAGAGCTTGTCCAGAGAGGTAGTGGCGATCAGGATATAGGAAGCGAATACGGTCAGAACGCCTTTTCCTGCCAGCGTCAGCATGGAAAACAGGCCGGCGCCCACCTTCACGCCCCAAAAAAGCACCTGCCGCCTGTCCAGAAACAGATTGGGCAGCCCGGTCAGACAGACCAAAGGCAGCACAAAGCGCATCCGCCGGCAGCCTTCCTTCAGGGAAAGGTCCCCCAGCAGAAAGCCCGCCACCGGATATACCGCCAGCCCGATCAGCCCGATGATGTCGTACCGGGAAAAAGAAACCACCGCCCCGATATACCCCAGGGTAAGCAGCAGCTTGACCAGCGGATGAATCCGGTTGATCCATTTATCCCTCGCGGCCAGCGCGGCCATGCCGTGTATTTCATAAACCGCTCCGTCTATTCCCTTCATGTCCCTTTACGCCTTTTGAAAAATTGAAACAGCAGGCACGCCCCCACGCAGAGGAGCAGTACCGCGGCCGCTCCCACAATACCGGAAACAGCGGTCCCTCCCGCGGACTGGGTACCGGCGAAGCCGTAATCCGGCAGCATGGCCGTAGCCTCCTGCACGGCTTCCGCCCGCTGCCAGAGTTCTCCTTCCGCCTCCAGTTCGGCGGAGCCGGCCACTTTTTCCATAGACCATTCCAGGCCGTCGGGACTGGAAGAGGCTGCCAGGGACAGTAGCCCGGCAGTTATTAACGCCGCGGCCCCAAGCGCCGTCAGAGTGCCCCGAAAGGACAGTTTCCCCTTCCGCTCCGGCGCGGTCCCTCCGGACAGCAGTTCCGGCCTGGCCTCATAAACAAAGACCAGCACCGCGGCCGTGATAAGCCCCTCCACCAGACCGATCGCCAGATGAATGGGCTGCATCACCGCGGCGAAAGCCGCGGCGGGCAGTTCCGTTACCCCCGAGGCAGTGGTTTCCAGTACCACGCTGAAGGCTCCCATCTGCAAGGTCAGCACACAGCCCAGCACGGAAGCCGCGATTATCTTCCCTCTGGTGAATCCCTTCTTCATCATGGGTTTCCAGATGAGCAGGGAGCCTATGAAACAACCGTAAAAAGCCATATTCCATATATTGCAGCCAAGCGCCAGCAGCCCGCCGTCCGCGAAGAACAGACACTGTATCAACAGCACGCCGATCATAGTCAAAAATCCTCCGCACGGCCCCAGCAGCGCAGACAGCAGCATGCCGCCGCAGAGATGTCCGCTGGAACCCGTACCCGGAATGGTAAAATTGATCATCTGGGCCGCAAATACAAAAGCCCCCATCACACCCATTACCGGCACCTTTTTGGTATCCGTATCCAGCCTGACCTGCCGTACCGAATATGCCGCCGCGGCCGCGGAACAGGCATACATGGTACCCGCCACCGCCGGTGACACCAGCGCATCCGCCATATGCATTTTATATTCCTCCCGTCATTCCATATTCCGTTATCAGTTTATCACAGGACAGCCGGGAATAAAAGAATTATTTCCTCACAAAAAAACTTGCCGGTCATTCCGGCAAGTCCGTATCCTCTTCATATCCCTGCAGGGCTTTCATGAACTTCGCGATGCGCCTGTCATGCTTTTTCTGCTCTTCCTGCAAAGGAAACGCTTCTTTTTTCATTTTGGTAAAATATACGGTCAGACGCGTCAGCAGAAACATCTTTTCCGTTTCCGAGGTATTCAGTATGGCTTCCCATACCTCCTCCACATTTTTATTTGTCCCGTAAAGCATATAGTCCGCCGAAACGTGCATCTTTTCATATAATTTTTTCAGGCCGGACAAAGAAATGCGATTCTCCCCGCTTTCCAGCTTTTTGTACGCGGAAACCGAAATCCCCATCACTTCCGCGAATTTCTCCTGCGTCAGTCCGGCGTTTTCCCGTATCCGCCGCAGTCTTTGCGCCATCTGCCTGCGCTCTTCGGAAATTTCTTTTTTACCCATGGCCTATATCCTCCTAAAATAAGATTATATAGTCCATATTAGTGTATTCAGTTATCCCGCTTTTATCCAGCCCTTGAAAAGGCATGTCAGGCTCATTAGCAAGGTTCCTTTAATCCTGACAGAACAAAAACCTGCCCGGCCAGAAAGACCGGACAGGTTCGTTTTCCGTTTCACTCAGGGCGGTCCTTAGTTTCCCGCCATCTGCTTCGCTACTTCCTCCGCGAAGTTCTCTTCCTTTTTCTCCAGCCCTTCGCCGGTTTCAAAACGGACAAACTTCTTAACGGAAAGCCGCGCGCCGTTCTCCTTCGCTACCTGGGCAAGATACTGGGCAACGGTCTGCTTACCGTCTTCTGCCTTTACATATACCTGCTCCAGCAGACATACTTCTTTTAATTCCTTGTTCAGACGGCCCGCGACAGCGCCCTCGATAACCTTTTCGGGTTTTCCCGCCATCTTGGGATCAGCCTGCATCTGCGCCATGAGGATCTCTTTCTCATGCGCCTTGTATTCCTCGGAAACTTCCTCCGTGGAGATATACTTGGGAGAAAGCGCCGCCACCTGCATGGCGATATTGGTCATAGCTTCCTTTACGCTGTCGTTTACCACGTCGGTTTCCGCTTCCACGATAACGCCGATACGGCCGCCGCCATGTACATACGATACTACGCATCCGTTCTCAGCCGTTACTTTCTCAAATCTTCTGATATTCAGATTTTCACCGATAACGGCGATCTTCTCTACCAGCGCCTCCTTTACGGTCTTACCGGTATCCAGGTTCCATGCTTCCGCCAGAAACGCGTCCATGTCTTTCGCGTCGGTTTCCACCGCCTGATTCGCCACCGCGGTTACATACGCCTGAAAATCCGCGTTCTTCGCCACGAAGTCGGTTTCGGAATTTACCTCCACTACCGCTGCCGTGGTATCGTCTTTCTTTACTACCATACAAAGACCTTCCGCGGCGATCCTGCCGGCCTTCTTCTCTGCCTTCGCCTGACCGTTCTTCCGCAGGAACTCTACGGCTTCGTCCATACTGCCGCCGGTTTCATTCAGCGCCTTTTTGCAGTCCATCATGCCGGCGCCGGTCATTTCACGCAGTTCTTTTACCATTGCTGCTGTAATATCCGCCATTGTTTCATCCTCCAAATTATGATCTCGCTGTTATTCTTCCGCTGCCGCTTCTTCCGCGATCTCCTCAATATCTGCCGCTTTCTCCTCGTCCGCGTCAGCCTCCGCCGTTACGTCGACTTCGGTATACGCGGCTTCGCCCTGATTTGCCTCGATCACGGCGTCCGCCATCTTGGACACGATCAGCTTGATGGCCCTGATAGCGTCATCATTGCCGGGAATGATATAATCCAGTTCTTCAGGGTCACAGTTGGTATCTCCGATGCCTAACAGGGTGATGCCCAGCGCGTGCGCTTCCTGTATACAGATCCTTTCCTTCTTGGGATCTACAACAAAGATAGCGTCGGGAACTCTCTCCATGTTCTTGATACCGCCCAGGTTCTTCTCCAGCTTCTCCCACTCTTTTCTGAGTGCGATCACTTCCTTCTTGGGAAGCACGTCAAAGGTACCGTCCTGGGACATGGTTTCTATCGCGTGCAGTCTGTCCACTCTGGAACGGATCGTCTTAAAATTGGTCAGCATACCGCCCAGCCATCTCTCATTCACATAGTACATGCCGCATCTTTCCGCCTCGGTCTTTACGGCATCCTGTGCCTGCTTTTTGGTGCCTACAAAAAGAATGGTACCGCCCTGCGCCGCGATCTCGGAAATAGCCTTATAAGCTTCATCCACCTTGCCTACGGACTTCTGCAGATCAATGATGTGGATACCGTTCCTTTCGGTGAAGATGTAAGGAGCCATCTTAGGGTTCCATCTTCTGGTCTGGTGTCCGAAATGTACACCTGCTTCCAATAACTGTTTCATAGAAATAACGCTCATGTCTTTTCCTCCGTTTGGTTATTCGGCCCTCCGGGCCGTCCTCCGCATTTCTTTTCCGCCGGACCTGCGTTAAGATCCGGTTCTCTCCGCGCCGACTCCTGCAGCGAAGACCATGGCCGCGAATCAAAATGCGTGCTTTATAGTGCAACAGTCAGATTATAGCATAAGAGCGGCAGCTATGCAAGGAAAATCTTGCCTTGTTTTCTTATTCTTCTTCCCCGCCGCTGATATGCAGGAGCGCGCCGCGCCCCTTATATCCCGCATCTCCCACGATCTGTAAAATACCGCCATCCAGCGTATCCGATGCCGGAAAATGCACATGCCCCGCCAATATCAGGAACACAGGGCTGTCTTCGGCGAGGATCAGGTTTATCACTTCCGAGGAAACCTCATTGGGATAGATCCCGCCGTTGCTGCTGATGCCAAGCAGCACCTCCCCTGTCCAGACCTTCCTGGCCTCTTCCAGAAGCGGTTCGGTCAGCAGCGGCACATGGCAGAGAAGTATGACGGGCTTTTCGGCCTCCAGTACCTGCCGGCAGGCCTCCAGCGCCTCCGGGGAAAACTGATTGCTGCTGTTATCCATACAGACAATAAAGAAGTCCTCAAATTCCATGGTGGAAAACCAGACATTTTCCTTCATATAGGGAGCCAGTAAGGGCAGATACGCTTCTTTTCCCTCCGGCGTCATATAGTCCCACGGATAAGTCCAGTCATGGTTGCCGAGCGCGTACAGATAAGGAATCTCCGTGGAAGACAGCGCATCCTCCAAAAAGTCCAGATTTCCGGTGGAAGGAGAATCTATGATATCTCCGCCCAGAAGCAGCGCGTCCACTCCTCTTTCCTCTCCAAATTCCAGAAAAGCCCGCAGATGATCGGAGGCTTCCACGCCGTTTCCTCCCTGCGCGGTAAACATCTCCCGCCTCTCGTCCACATAGGCGCGCACCTCATCGCTGTCCTGCGCAGGCAGGGAAATGTGAAGGTCCGTTAAAAACATCAGCTCATATTCGCCCTTACAACCCGGCAGAACGATCTCGTACTCATCAAAGCTGTCTTCCGTAATCTTAAGTTCTGACGCTTCTTCCGCGTTCTGCCCGTTTCCCGAAACCGAAGGGATCTCCTCTCCTGCCATCCCGCATCCGCCCAGCAGGAAAATCCCCGCCGCGCACAGGAACGCACCCGCTATTTCCCTTTTTCCATTCTTACCCGAAATCAGCATATCTTTTTCTGACCGCCCGTCCTGCTATTTTCCCGCATTTCCCGTAATAATGAGTGCGATCTCTTCTTCCCCGGCTCCCGCGGGGATTTCATGCGTGCCTGACCGGATCCTGTTGTCGTAGCCGTTCTCGCAAAGATATTTGTCATAAGCGGAAGCCGATCCCACCAGCCCCGCCTCTTCCAAAAGCCTGCTGACTGCCGCGGAACTCTGGCCGGAACGGATCGTGATCCATACCGTCCCGTCGGGAGCGGCAGTGGTTTCCGGCGTTTCCTCCGGTAACGTTTCCGCCGGTGACGCTTCCGGCGAACTCATCGGCGTTTCCCCCGACGGCGTTTGCTCCGGTGACGCTTCCGGCGAACCCATCGGCGTTTCCCCTGACGGGGATTCCGCCGGTGATGCTTCCGGCGAACCCATCGGCGTTTCCTCCGACGGCGTTTGTTCCGACGGAGATTGCTCCGCAGGCGTTTCTTCAGACGGCGTTACTTCCGGTGAGGTTTCCGGTATCACCGGGGGCTGTGACGGCGCAGCGCTCCCGGCAGACGGGGAAGCCGTTTCCAGATTGGAAAGCACCACGCTCTCCACCATGCCCAGCTCCCTGGCGCGTTCCCTGATCTCTTCGTCCGTCATGTCCCGCTTACGGCCGGATGCAATTCCCATGATCACCGCGGTGACCAGAATACCGATGCCCAGTCCCCGCAGATAAAATTTCCGTTTCACGCTGCTGCTATACTCCTTCAAACAAATCAATTACCAGCTTTACTTCACCCACGCCAAGCCCCAGTTCCCTGGCGATGGCCACATTGGACCTGCCTTCGTTATGCAGCTGCAGGATCCTCTCGTTGTTGTTGCTGCCGCCTTCCTGATCCTGCTGTCCCTCCTGGGTAAAACTGATGTCCATATCCTTCGGAACGCTGCGGATGATCTTAACGGAATCCGCGTTTTCCGAAACTTTTTGGGGCGAGAGTGTTTGAAACTCTCCTTCTTCCGGCTCTTTTTCGCGGCGTTTTACAGCCTTCTTCTCCGGCTTCTTCTTTTCTTCCCGCGGCGGTTCCTGGGCTTTTGCCATCGCCGCTTCTCTGGCGTTCTGCTCCGCTTCTTTTACGGTTTTCTCTACCTGCGTCACCGTATTTTTCAGGTTTTCATGCTTATCATTGAGCATATCATAAAGAAACATCACCTCTTTATGATTTTTATTGATGTCTTCCAGTACGGTATCCGAATATTCGTTGACCGCCATGATCTTTTCATTGGAAATCCTTTCCAATGAACGTTCCGTTTTTTCCACCGCGTAAGTTACCGTTTCGTCCACAATATCTTCGATCCGGCTTTTTACGCCGTCCATTTCCTTCTCCACCGCGTTCTTCGCTTCCTCGCGCACGGCTTCTCTGCTCAGTTCTCCCGTTTCCGCCGTACCGGCCGGCAGCAGAAAACTCAGCACAAAAATGCCCGCCCCGAGTACCAGAAGAACGATCTCCAAAACTCCCATCGGCTCTTCTCCTCAGATCTTAATGTCAAAACCGCCCCGGCCTTTTACGATCACTCTGCCGTCCGGTTCTTTTTCTTTTCCGCGGTCCTTCCCGCCGTTTCCCGCGTAGCTGTTGCTGCCCTTGTCCCTGGCATCAAATTTCTTCTGCTGCCACTGGGTATCATCGCTCTGGTTGACCTGCCGCATTTTGCGGGTATCGTCCTTCTGCCTGTCCTGTACCAGCGCGCTCTGCTGCGCGATCCCTTTGTTGTCCTCGTTCTGCTTGATCGTGGTATAATCCTGCGACCTGACTATCGTTCCCAGTTCAATAGACCCCATTGCCATAGGAACACTCCTTTCCCCCGATACGGTTAGATCCCCACCATCTTCACATCGCCCCGTAGTTTTACGAACTTACAGTATTTCATGCTGGTCTGCACCACCATGGATACATCTCCGATCACGATCTTGGTGCCGGGAAAGACTTCCCCGGTGACGATCACCTGCGCCTGCTTCTGCTGCTCCAGAACCTGCTGCAACTCCTCCAGATGCCCGTTTACCTCGGCAAGTTCCTTCTGCTTTTGCTCCCGCGCTTTCGCCAGCGTGGAGAGATACTGCATCTGTTCCGGGCTTAACTGCATGCCCTGTCTGCGTTTCATGGCATAAGAAACGATGATGGGCTCTATGCTTTTTAACTGTTTGTCAATTTCCGCCGCGTTTTTCTGCAGCTGGGCCAGTTCCTGCTTGATCAGAGGGTCCGCGCCCACTTCCACCACCGTGGAAGCGCCCATGGAGGAACCCAGCGTTTTCACCTTTATCTGATTGGCGGCCACCACATTGCCGCCCGTGATAAATCCTCTCTTTCCGCCCACCGTAATCTCACTGCCGGCCATCACATTGCTGTGCAGAATGGATTCCGTGGTGATATAGCCGCCCGCGGAAGCCTTGGCATTTTCAAAAAACTTCGCCACGATATTGCCTTTCGCCTTTATCTCTCCCTTGGACATTCCGGCCATGCCCCTGGCAATGATGATATCGCCGCCGGCCTCCAGATAAGCGCCCTCCACCAGTCCGTCCACAATGATATTGCCCTGCGCCTTCACCGAAAAATTGGACTGTACATTGCCGTGGACCTCCACGCTTCCCTCGTATTCAATATTGCCCGTGGAATTGTCCACATTTTCCACCGCCAGCACATCGGACACAAAGACCTGGCCTTCCACCAGAGTGGCGTGCCCGCTGACCCTGGAGGTAAGCACCAGCCTGTCATCGGAAATATCTATATTTTTCCCGCATCTTAAAACCGCATTCTTCACTTCCCTGGGTTTTATCCTGGTTCCCAGCACGTTCATGCCGTCCTCACCGTTTACGGCAGGCGTCAGCTTCGCCAGTACATCTCCGGCCTTGCAGTGGCTGATGGTGTTCAGGTTAAAAAAGTCCACGCTGCCGTCCTCTTTCATAGTGGGCCTGGCTTTGGGATCCGTATTGAAAAAATATTCAATAAAAGCATCTTTCCCCTGCTTGGGTTCCTGCCCCAGCGCTACCACGATATCCGTGCAGTACGCTTCTCCGGCCAAGGCCCGCCGGATATTTTCCTCCTGTATGCCAAACCGCACCTGCCGGAATTTCAGATCGTTTAAAAATTCTTCCGGGGACATTTTCTCTCCCGTGGAAGAAGGCGCGTAAAATCTGGCTGTCACGGACATATTGTCATCGGCCGTATAGAGCTGGTAACGCATGTTTTCCCTGGGACAGGCTCCCGCTCCCAGATGAAGGACGGTGTCCTTTCCCTCCGTTACGGCATTCTTTAACGCAGAAATGTCACAGATCACATTGCACAGGGCAAGATAATCCGTGACTTCCTTGATCCTTACATTTTCACCGCCATCCCTGGGTGCCTTGATCTCCAGTCCAAAGCCGCCCCCGTCAGATACCAGTCTGAAATAACCGTTTTTCATATTTCCTCTCATTCCGCCTTCGTCAGGCTCCATGCTGCTGTCTATCTGTCCGTCAGCATACCCATATAATTTCCCATCTTACTTTTCATTTTTTCCAGAGCTCTGGTATGCAGCTGGGAAATGCGGGATTCCGAAACCTCCAGGACATTGCTGATCTCCTTTAACGTCAGGTCCTCGTAATAATAGAGCAGGATCACCTTCCGCTCTTTTTCCGTCAATGTCTGCAGCGCCTGCTCCAGCACCTGCTTCAGTTCCGCCTTTTCGATATTTTCTTCCGGACTGTCAAAGCGGGCAGTGGCGTAGCGGTTCATATCCGCCGGCACCTCGCTGCCCTGTTCCATATATTCGTTCAGAGATACTACATTGGTAATCTTCATCTGGGACTGCCATTCCAGATACTCCTCGTCGGAAATCCCCAGTCCCCTGGCAATTTCCTCGTCGGTGGCGCTGCGTCCCATGGTAAGCTCCACCTCTTTGATGACCGCCTCTATTTTCTTCTGCTTCTGCCGGATGGTCCGGGGGATCCAGTCCATCTTTCTGATCTGGTCCAGGATCGCTCCGCGGATACGCAGACTGGCATAAGTTTCAAATTTGACCTCCTTCATGGAATCAAACTTGTCTATGGCATCGATCAGCCCGAACACCCCGTAACTGACCAGATCCTCATATTCCACATTATAGCCCAGGTACATACTGAGCCTGCCGGCTACCAGCTTGACAAGCGGCGCATATTCCAATATGATCTTTTCCCTGATCTCGGGTGTCTTGTTTCCGGCATATGTATCCCAGAGCATCTTTCTGCCCGCTTCGTCCATAGTAACCTCCTAAGCCGCTTATTTTATTCTTCTTCCCGCGGGGGTTCCTTCTCCTGCTCTTCCTCTCCCGCGTCCTCCCCGGCGGCTTCCAATTCCTTTTCGATCACCGCGCCTTCATCCATGGCCTTCTTTTCATTCTGGGCCTCAAAGGTATCCAGCAGCCACTTCAACAGACTGCCCAGTCCATAAAAGATCAGCAAAACCGCCAACAGCGCGCCCAGTCTTTGCACCATCGTGTACTGCTTTATCAAGGTAATCACAGCTGTTACGGCCCCGGCTGACAGCATCAGGATCAGCGGCATATATTTTCTTTTCATATCGACCTCTAATCTGCTATATCACTTTTTCCGGTCATGTCGACCTCTAATCTGCTATATCACTTTCTCCGGTTTCCCCACCGCTCTGATCACATAGTCCCCGGTTTCCGGATAAAAAATAACAGTTCTTCCGTAATTGGCGCCCACGTCCTCCGCCAATACGCGGATTCCCAGTTCCGCCAGCTTGCGCCTGGAGGCTTCCACATTTCTGTCACCCACACGCACCAGCTCACTCTTGTTCTGAAAAGCGAACATCATGGCTCCCCCGGCCAGCTTGGCCGTCATGCGGCTTCTCTGCGCGCCTTTCGCTTCCATCTGCCTTACCAGCTCCGCTATCCCCGTATCCGCGAATTTCGCCACGTTGCTCTCGCTTCCGCGGATCACGGTGGAATCCGGCAGCATAATATGGGCCAGCCCGCCGATCCCGGTCAGCGGATCCCTCAGCGCGATCCCAACGCAGGAGCCAAGCCCCAGTGTTGTCACGCCGTCCGGACTTTTACACACTTTCAGGTCGGCCATCCCCACTTTAATTATTTCACTCATCCCAGCTACCTCGGTTCTTATCTCCGTTACATTACGCCAAGTGACGTCAGTATTTTTTCGTAGGATTCCAAATCCGGTATGAGAATAAAATAGCCGTCTATTTCCACCTCATCAAAAAACCGCGACTGGATCAGAAGGATCTGATCTCCGATAGTGCCAAATTCAATAGCCGGAACACTCAGGATGGCCCCCGCCATATCCAGCGTCAGTTCGGGAGGTGACGGATAAATCTTCAAATTGGTCAGCATGGACAGGGAATTGAGGTAAGCGCCGGTAATGATATTGCTGACCTCCTTCATGGCGGACAGTTCCATTTCATTAAAATCCGGGCCCTCGCTGCCCATCCCCATCATCAGTTTATTCACCAGATGCTTGGCGCTTTCCTGCTTGACCAGAAACATGATGCTGCCGGTAATATCCCCTTCGATGGCCAGATAGACGCCTATCATCAGCTGTTCTTCCCCGCCCATCATGGCTCCCACATCCTGAAATTCCATCAGTCTGACCTGGGGCACCTGCATATCCACCTTGCACTGCAGCATTTGGGAAAGGGCGGTCATGGCATTGCCCGCCCCGATATTCCCGATTTCCCTTAATACGTCAAAATAATTCTGTGTTACGCTCTCTAAGCTTATTTCAGACAATTTTCACACACTCCTCACAGGCCGCTACTTTTCCTGTACCACCGCGTTCAGATCCAGCAGGGAGATCAAGCCGCCCTCATATTTGCCCACACCCAGGACAAAATTATTTTTATCATCTTTGTCGTACGCCATCTTCTCTACCTGGGAAGCCATGTTCAAAGTTACCACTTCCTTGACTTCATCCACCATCATGCCGATAGTGCCGTACTGCTCCAGCTTTACAATGATAATACGGGTGGATTTGCCTTCTTCGTCAGGCGCAAGTCCCATTTTCAGACAGATGCTCATAATGGGGATCACTTCACCGCGCAGGTTGATCACGCCTTTGAGATAAGGCGCCAGTTTGGGCACTCTGGTAATATGCTGCATTCTCACGATATTGTCGATGTACTGGATATCTATGCCGAACTGCTCCTGTCCGAGCCGGATCACGATATACTGGGTTGTCATGCCCTCATCTATTGCCTTTAATTCTTCCATCCCTTTAGCCCTCCTTCCTTAGATCAGCACATTGGCGTCCAGAATCAGTGCGACTTCGCCGTCACCCAGAATGGTCGCGCCGCTGATCAGCTTGCACTTATTGTCGATATACTTGCCCATGGACTTGATTACGATCTCCTGCTGCCCAAGCAGTTCATCCACAACAAATCCCGCGGTCCTGTCACCCTTCTTGGCGATGATGACCACCATATTGTCTTCCGGATTCTTGGAGCTGACCACATCCAGCTCCTTATCCAGACGGATGATGGGGATCACGTTGCCCCGCAGATGGATCACTTCCTTGTTCTGTACCAGCTTGACTTCAGCGGGTGAGATATCCTCGATGGTCTGAATGGAGCCGAGAGAAATGGCGTATTTCTCGCCGCCTACCACTACCATGAGGGCCTGAATGATCGCCAGCGTCAGCGGCAGACGGATGGTCCAGGTGCTTCCTTCGCCCAGCGTGCTGTGCACTTCCACTTCGCCGCTCAAAGCCTCTATCTTGCTCTTCACCACGTCCAGACCTACCCCGCGGCCGGAAACATCCGTTACCTGCTTCGCGGTGGAGAAGCTGGGCAGGAACAGCAGGTCGATGATCTCCTTTTCGGACATATTGGCGGCCTGCTCCGGCGTGATGGTGCCGCGCTCTATGGCCTTGTTCTTGACGGCTTCGGTATCGATGCCGTTGCCGTCATCCCTGACTTCGATCACAACGTTGTTGCCGTCCTGATAAGCGTCCAGCCAGATGGAACCCACAGCCGGTTTGCCTCTCTGGGCACGCACTTCCGCGGATTCCAGACCGTGGTCCGCGGAGTTGCGCAGCAGATGCATCAGAGGATCTCCGATCTCATCCACTACGGTACGGTCCAGTTCGGTTTCCTCACCGGACATATACAGTTCCATTTTTTTGTTTAATTTCTTGGAGAGGTCACGGATCATACGCGGGAACTTGTTCACCACGCTCTCGATGGGCACCATCCGCACTTTCATAACGGACTCATGCAGATTGGTCGTTACGCTCTCCAGATATTCGATATGCTCGTTCACGCCGCTCTGGACGGAAGTCCCTTTCTGCATATCGTTGGCGGAAGCCGCCGCCACCAGGGAATTTTTGGCAATGATAAGCTCGCTGACCAGGTTCATCAGCACATCCAGCTTTTCGATATCCACACGGACGGTCCGGTTTACAACGGGCTTTGCCGCGGCGGTCTTGCCCGCGGGTTTGCTGTCCGCCGCCGGAGCCGCGGCCGCGGGTTTGGCAGGCTTGGAAACCTTGGCCGGCGTTTCCTCTACGGGTGCCGCGGGCGTTTCCGCCTCTTGTCCGGCAGCCTCTTTCTCCGCCGCGCCTATCTTCTCCAGATCTACGGAATCCCCGGTCACCGTATCGATCTCCGACACATTCTTAATGGCATCCTCCACCTTTTCCAGAGAAGCCTCGGTAATGACCAGCAGGGAAAAATCCAGATCAAAATGTTCGTCTTCTATATCCTGCGCGGAAGGGCTGGACACGATGATCTCTCCCAGTTCTTCCACCGCTTTAAACACCAGAAACGCTCTGGCCGCCTTCAGCAGACAGGTTTCCTGCACCTTTACGGTCAGGCCGTACACATTCTTGCCCTGTTTCTGGGCTTCGCCGATCACCATCCTGTCCGTACTGTCCAGCTTGATATCCTGCCATTTGGACGCTCCCGAAGAACCTCCTGCCGGCGCTTCCCCGGCGGATTTTTCTTCGGCGAAAGCCTCCTGCGCTTCTCCGGCCGCGCCCGCGCCGCCTTCTTTATTGTTCAGAATGTCATTCAGCTGTTTGATCAGCGGCTCGTTATCATTGGTGCCTTCGTCGCTGGTTTCGCGGATATTTCCCGTATACTCCTCCAGCGCGTCCAGACACTGGAACAGGATATCTATCATATTGGCCTTGACTTTGATGTTTCCGTTGCGGACTTCGGAAAAAACATTTTCCATATCATGGGTCAGATTCTGCATCCTTTTATAACCCATGGTGCCTGCCATACCCTTCAGGGAATGGGCCGCGCGGAAAATCTCATTGATGGTATCCATATTTTCCGGATCCTGCTCCAGCTCCAGTATCTGCGTGTTCAGATTCTGCAGATGTTCTGTTGTTTCGTCGAGAAAGATTTCAAGGTATTGGCTTACGTCCATTTTACTTTACCCCCACGTTTAAAATAATCTCCTGTGCGATTTGCTCCAACGGCACTACCTGATTGGAAAGGCCCGCGTTCACCACGCTGCGGGGCATTCCATAGACGGCGCAGGAGCTTTGTTCCTGTGCGATAACATGTATCTTTTTACTGCCTTTCAGATTGGAGATTCCCTTGGTGCCGTCGGCTCCCATGCCGGTCATCACCACGCATACCACCTCTTCGTAACCGCTCTGTTCCAGGGACTCGTACATGTAATTGGCGCAGGGCTTCACGCCTTCTCTGGGCGGCTCATCCGTGTAATGGATAACGGGTCTGCCTCCCTGTCCCTGTGCCACATTCATATGCTGTCCGCCCATGGAAAGGTATACATGGCCGTTTTCCAGCACATCGCCCTCCGCCGCCTCCTTGACCTTTAAGGGGCTCAGGGAATCCAGCCTCTCCGCCAGAGAAGCGGTAAATCCCTTGGGCATATGCTGTACGATCAGCACCGGTGCCTGCAGCTGCGCCGGCAGTAAGGGAATGACCGACTGCAGCGCTTTGGGCCCTCCCGTGGAGCTGGCAATAGCGACGATCTTTCTCCCGCCTGAAACCGTATGGCGCTTGGCGAGCTCGATCATCTTGCCGGTCACTTCACGCTTTTCCTGCTGCCTGGCCGCCGATTCAAACACCGGCAGCTTGGAGTCCGCCACCACGCCCAAAAGTTCCAGCATACGGCGGCTGAACCCTTCTCCGCGGCAGTCCACCGCGTTGTCCGGTTTATGTATGAAGTCCAGCGCTCCCAGTTCCAGCGCGTCCAGCGTGATCTTGGCGCCTTCCCTGGTGGCCGTGCTGGCCATCAGCACCCTCGCGGAGATCTTGAATTTCTGCAGCTCCTGCAGCAGTTCCAGCCCGTTCATCTTGGGCATGTTCACATCCAGGACCACCGCGTCGTAGGTCTTGCGGCTCAACAGGTCAAAGGCTTCCAGACCGTTTGTTGCCCGGTCCTCCACCTGGAATCTCCCATCACTGTTGATTATATCACATAGCACTCTTCTCATGAGTGCAGAGTCATCAACTACCAATATTTTTTTCATACATCTACCAAACCTTCCATTTTGATTTTTGTTCCAAAACGGTATTTAACCTCTTTCCCTGTGGCGGTTCTTCCGTTCTTCCTCAAATATGTATTTGATGATCTGCTCTCTGTCATCCACATCCAGGTTGACATACTGTACCCGGTGCTCAAAATTGCCGGGCTTATTCTCCAGCTCTCTGACGCTCAGGATCTTGCCCACCACCTCGCACTCCTTATTGACCCCGCCGATCAGCAGATGGTAATTGCAGTAGATCAGGCTGTCCGGCTCATAGCGCTGCCCGCTGATAAAGCGCAGGCCGCCGCCGCTGATATCCACGATAATGCTGTGCTTTAACGGCAGGCCCGGCGTAAGATAATACGCGGCATCCTGCTCCACCGACTTGATCTCCTCCTCCATCAGCGCTCTCGACTGCATCTCTAACGCGCAGCCGAACCGATAGTACGCCCTGCGCTGAAACTTCCGCAGGTTGCTGGTCATCTCCACCACCAGGATATACACATTGTTGCTCTTATAGCGGTCAATGATCCTGACAAAGCATTGATACGGCTGCTGCGCGTATATGATCATGTCATATTCGCCGTCCACCGGCAGAAGGATCAGTTTGGTCTGCTCCATAGGCATGGTGATCTCCAGCCGGTCTTCGGAAATCACGTCATAGACTCTGCTGGAATATACCTTTTTCGCGACCTCATGATTTTCTTCCCCCAGACGCTGGATGGCCTGCAGCTCCACCTTGAATCCGGGTTCGATGAATTTAGATAACATACTTCCCTCCTACATCGGCTTTTTACCTACCACTATATGGGAGAAAAAGGCCGCCATTCCTCTCTTTTTGACACTTTCCATATTCATCAGCTTGGCCGCGATAGCCTCGTAGGCCAGACTGGACTTTGCCGTGGGATTCTGCATGGAAACAGGTACCTGCTGGATCACCGCCCTGGAGAGCTGGGCATCCTGGGGCACCGCCCCCAGATAGGCAAAGGGCAGCTTTAAATACCGCGACACCACTATGTTCAGCTTGTTGTAGAGATTTTGTCCCTCTTCTTCTTTTTCCACCCTGTTGGCGATCATCTTCACCTGAGAAGTTTCCGTGGAAAACCTGGGATGCCTGCTCAGCGCCTTCAACAGGGAATAAGAATCCGTAATGGAGGTGGGTTCCGGCGTAGTCACCAGCAGGATCTCCCCGCTGGCCACCAAAAATTCCAGCACCGCGTTGGAGATTCCCGCGCCCGTGTCCACGATGACAATATCCGCGATGGAATCCAGTTCCGCCAGATTCCGGATGATGTAGCTCAGATAGTCCTGGCTGAGATTGGCCATCCCCACAATGCCGGAGCCTCCGGAAATAAAGCCTATTTCCATCGGGCCCCAGGTAATGATATCCCGCATGCTCTTTCCCTGGTAGATCAAGTCGCAGAGATTATGCTTGGGCACGGTGCCGAACATGATCTCAATATTGGCCAGCCCGAAATCGGCATCCAGAATGATCACTTTCTTCCCCAGCTTCCTGAACTGAATGGCCAGATTGATCGCCGTATTGGATTTTCCCACTCCGCCCTTACCGCTGGTAACGGTGAGCACCCTGGCCATCTTTTGATTGATATTGCCGGCCTTTATAATATTGCGAAGCTGCTCCGCCTGGTCCATAGTTTCCTCCTGTTTCAGTGTTTCTTGCCGCCTAAGAGCTGCTTAACCGTCTTCTGGGGATTGAACTTCTCAATGTCATCCGGCACATTCTGTCCGTAAGTAACATAGGAGATGCCCGCTCCCGTATACAGTTTTATGTTCAGCAGATTTCCGTAAGCGCCGGTTTCGTCCAGTTTGGTAAAGATCAGTTTGTACTCCCCCATTTCCCGGTAACTGTCAGCGATCTCCAGCAGATCCCTGTACTTGGTAGTCGCGCTGAGCACCAGAAACACTTCCTTCTCCGCCTGTCCGTCCAGACTCTTCACAAAAGCCTTCATGGATTCTTTCTGCGCCTGATTCTGATGGGAATGCCCCGCGGTATCCACAAAAAGATAATCGAAATCTTTTAATTCCGCCAGCGCGTTTTCCATTTCCTCAATGGTATAGATCACTTTAAAGGGCACTTCCAGTATATTGGCGTAGGTCTTCAGCTGCTCCGCCGCGGCGATACGGTACGTGTCCGCGGTCAGAAGCGCCACCTTCTTCTTTTCGTCCACGCTGAAACGGGAAGCCAGCTTGGCTATGGTGGTCGTTTTCCCCACGCCGGTGGGCCCGACAAAGAAGATCACCTTGGGGCCTTTCGCCGCCGGCGCGATCTCCGTGGTGGGACCGAATTTCAGGATCATCTTCTGATAGGTGTTGGCCAGCGCGTAGTCAAAGGGCATATTGGGTTTATGCAGCTTCTCGATCTCGTCCATGATCTGGTTGATGTACTTTTCGTCCACCTCGTTTTCCAGCATCATATTATACAGAAGCTTCATAAATTTCACAAGCTCCGCGCTCTTGGGTTCCTCCGGCCCGGCCTGCGCTTCCGTGGTATTTTCCGGTTCCTTCTCCGGCTCTCCCGCGTTTTTCTTCTGGAACTGCTGTTCTAAAAGCGACTGCAGGCTGTCCAGTTTCTCCCCGATGGCATCCATCTCCGTGCTGCTCTTCTCGGAAGCCTCTTCCGCCTGTTTGCGCCACGCGTTTATGATCGGCGTATTTTTCGCCAGACTGCCTTCCGGCCGCGGGGCGGCGGCAGGTTCCTTCTTTGCGGGCACAAAACGCTCCGTTTCTTCTTCCAGAGCCACCGTCACTTCTACCAGGGGCTTCTTTAACAGCGCGAAAACGCCCTTCCGCTTAACGTTTTTGACGTTCATGACGATCACGCTGTCACCCAGTTCTTTTTTGGCTAAGTCCGTTGCCTCTTCTTCTGTTTTACCCTGATATCTTTTTATTATCATGCTACCGTCACCATCCCTACCGACTGCAGTTCTACATTGGATTCGATCTCATTGTAGGATACTACTATCAAGTCCTTATAATAATCCTCCGTCAGCCGCTTAAAGTACATTCGGACTATGGGAGAGGTAATGACTATGGGGCTCTTTCCCAGATTTTCCAGTTTCTGTACTTCCGCGCCCACCGCGCTCATGAGCTTCTTGGTGTATTCCGGATCCAGATTCAGGTAAGCGCCCTGTTCTGTCTGTTTTACGCTGCCCATGATCTCCTGCTCCACCTTCGGGTCCAGCGTGATCACGCTGGTGGTTTCATGGGGCGGAAAATACTTGTTGGAAATAGCCCTTTTTAAGCTCTGGCGCACATACTCCGTCAGGATATCCGTGTCCCTGGTAGTGGGCGCGTAATCTGCCAGCGTTTCAAAAACCGTCAGCAGATCCCGCACGGAAATGCCCTCTTTTAAGAGATTCTGCAGCACTTTCTGTACTTCACCCAGCCCAAGCTGTTTGGGTATGAGCTCTTCCACCAGGGAAGGATTTGTTTCCTTCAGGTTGTTGACCAGATTCTGTACGTCCTGTCTTGTCAGCAGTTCCGAAATATATTCCCTGATCACGGCCGTCAGATGGGTGGCGATGATGGAAGGAGGATCCACTACGGTATATCCCAGGCTCTCCGCCCTCTCCCGCTGACCTTCCGTGATCCAGATAGCCGGCAGATGGAACGAAGGTTCAAAGGTGGGGATACCGGTGATCTCCTCTTCCACGTAACCGGGGTTCATGGCCATGTAATGGTCAAAGAGGATCTCTCCCTCACTGACCTGGATCCCCTTTATTTTAATAATATATTGGTTGGGGTTTAACTGTATGTTATCCCGCAGGCGGATGATCGGCACCACCGTACCAAGCTCCAGCGCGATCTGCCGTCGGATCATGACCACGCGGTCCAGCAGATCGCCGCCCTGGTTGACATCAGCCAGCGGAATGATACCGTACCCGAATTCCAGCTCAATAGGGTCTACCTGCAGCAGGCTGTTGACATTCTCCGGCTGCCTGATCTCTTCCGCGGCCGCTTCCTCCGAATCCACCTGGGTTTCTATCTCCGCGACTTCCAGATTGCCCGCGATCATCCTGCCTCCCACAATGAAGAGCAGTCCCATTCCCAAAAACAGAACGGTATTCAGCTCCGTCACCAGTCCGAGGAAAGCCAGCGTGCCGCCCACCAGGTACATGGCCTTGGGAATACCGAAAAGCTGTTTTAAAATAGCGCTGCCAAATTCCGCCTGTTTGCTTCCTTTGGTCACGAGCACGCCGGTGGAAAGAGAGATCAGCAGGGAAGGGATCTGGCTCACCAGCCCGTCACCGATCGTCATAATGCCATAGGACTGCAGGGCCGCCGTGATATCCAGACCGTCCCTGGTCATGCCCATGGCAATACCGCCCACGATGTTGATGGCGGTCAGCAGCAGACCGGCCGTGGCATCTCCCTTTACATACTTCACGGCACCGTCCATGGAACCGAAGAAGCTGGACTCCTCCTGGATCTTGTCACGCCTTCTCTTGGCCTCCCTGTCATCAATGGCGCCGGTGTTCAGATCCGCGTCAATGGCCATCTGCTTACCGGGCATGGCGTCCAGGGTAAAACGCGCCGTTACCTCAGCCACACGCTCGGAACCTTTGTTGATGACCAGAAACTGGATCAAGATCATGATGATGAAGATAATGGCGCCCACGATCAGGTTGCCGCCGCCCACGAACTCGCCGAAGGTCATCACCACGTTTCCGGCGCTTCCCGTGGACAGGATCAGACGGGTGGAGGAAACGTTGATGGCAATACGAAAGATGGTGGTAAACAAAAGGATGGTGGGGAAATACGACATATCCAGCACTTCCTTGGAAAACATGCAGACAAAGATGACGGTGAAGGATACGGCCATATTGAACGCCATTAAAATATCCAGCATCCACGCAGGAAGCGGAACAATGAACATAATAAACGCGATCAGCACATAGATGGCCACTATCACGTCCGTGCTTTTCATTCTTTCGCTCATCTTCCTCACCTCCAGTCTTCCGAAGAGAAACCTGCCGTTTCCCGAAAATTATACCTTTCCCTTGACGTGATAAACAAACGCCAGCACTTCCGCCACCGCCTGATACAGTTCCGGCGGTACGGCCTGCCCGATGTCCACATTGGCGTAAAGCATCCTTGCCAGAGGCTTGTTTTCCACGATCTCAATGTCATATTCTCTGGCCTTTTCTTTGATGCGGCGGGCCATATAGTCCTCGCCCTTGGCAAGCACGATGGGCGCATCGGCTACGGACGCATCGTATTGGATGGCTACCGCGTAGTGCGTGGGGTTGGTAATGACCACATCCGCCTGGGGCAGGCTCTGCATCATACGCCTTCTGGAGGCCTCCTGCATACGCTGCCTGATCTTGCTCTTGACCTGCGGGTCACCTTCCTGCTGCTTGTACTCGTCCTTGACTTCCTGCTTGGTCATCCGCATGTCCCTGGAAAATTTTACTTTCTGATAAATATAATCCGCGGCCGCGATAAAAATATAAACGATGGCGATACGGATCCCCAGGTCGATGACCAGCTGCCCCGTCAGCTGAACGGCCTGCAGCAGCGATATGTCATAGAGCCAGAAGATATAAGGTACCTTATCCTTTAAGTAACTGTAGCTGATGTACAAAAGCAGGCCGATCTTTAAGATCGCCTTCACCAGTTCCACCAGGGCGTTGACGGAAAAAATACGTTTAAACCCGTTAATGGGACTCAGCCTGCTGAATTTGGGTTTTAACGGTTTGCCCGTCACTTCCCATTTGATCTGTATCACGTCGGACACTATGGCCACCAGAAACGTAACGGCCAGAACCGGCGCCAGTATGGTCAGAACGCTCAGTAACAGCCGGCGGAACAGCAGCAGCATGTCCCTCTGAGGCAGATACCCGTTCCAGTTGACTATCGCCTGGGGTATCCGGCTGTAAAAATCGGAAAAAAGCCCCATCAGGCTGCTGCCAAGGCTTCCGACCCAGATCCGCAGCAGAAGGAACATGGAAAGAAGCGCCAGCGCGTTTCCCACTTCCTTGCTCTTGGCCACCTGTCCTTCTTTTCTGGCATCCGAGAGCTTTTTCTCGGTAGCCGGTTCGGTTTTTTCTCCTCCCGGCCCGTCCGCCGCAAAAAACTGCAGATTGTACAGCAGCATTACATCATACCCTCCACAAACGAAACGGTCAGTTCCTTTATCTCCGTAAAAATAAAACCGGACGCATCGGAAAGCATACCCGTGGTAAGAAACAGCACGCACAGCCCCACGATGATCTTCAGCTGGATCCCCACCGCGAACATATTCATCTGGGGAGATACCTTCGCCAGTACGCCCAGGATCACGTTCAACAGCAGTATAACACAAAATACCGGCAGACAGATACGGAAACCAATGGAAATATAATCTCCCACGAAACGCGTCATGACCGCCACCAGGTTTTCCCCTCTGAATACCGCTCCGTTAACGGGGATCAGCAGAAACGAATCCGCCAGCGCCCCAAGTATATAACGGTACATACCACTGACGATCAGCATGAGCATGAGCACGTTCTGATACACCACGCCGGTAATGCTGGTCTGCTCTCTGCTGGCCGGATCCATCAGCGTTACCATGGAAAGTCCCGTTTCCATATCTACGATGGAACCGGCGAAATTGACAATGGCTGTGCAGATCGTCCCCGAAAACCCGATAATAAAGCCCACCGCCGCTTCCTTCAGCACGATCACGGCATATTCCAGCACCGTTGAATAAAGGACACCGTCCGCGGGTGTCAGGGAAGTATACAGCAGCGCCGCGGTAAAAACGGATATCACGATCCTCACCTGCGCCGGCGTATTGTTCATGCTGAAAAAGGGGGCGATAAACACAAAACAGGATACCCGTACCAGGATCAGCAGAAAATACTCCAAATCCAAAAACGAAAAAGATAAATCCACCATATCCCACCGCTCAACTCTTCACATAGTTGGGAATATTCAACCACAGCTCTGTCATAAAATCGATCATACTGTTCAGCATCCAGGAACCCAGGAGCATCAGAGCCAGAAAAATACCGATGATCTTTGGGATAAAGGTCAGCGTCTGTTCCTGAATGGAAGTCACGGTCTGAAAAATACTGACGATCAGGCCGATGACAAGCGACACCAGCAGTATGGGAAGGGAGGCCTGTATGATCAGATACAGCGCCCGGTTGGTAATATCGCTTATGGTTTCCACGCTCATGATGATTCCCCCTTTCTACGGATCATCGGGTAAAGGTCTGCACCAGCATCCCGATAACCAGACTCCAGCCGTCCGCCATTACAAAAAGCAGTATCTTAAACGGCATGGAAATGGTAGTGGGCGGCAGCATCATCATACCCATACTCATCAGCGCCGAAGCCACCACCATATCTATGACAATAAACGGAACGTAGATCAGAAAACCTATAAAAAAGGCGGTTCTCAGCTCGCTTACCAGAAAACTGGGGATCAGCACCGTCAGCGGGATAGAATCCAGCTCCCCGTCCCAGTTCTGCCTGGAAACGCTCATAAACAGTTCCACGTCCTTTTTCTGTGTTTCGCCGTACATAAACTCCCGCAGGGGCGCCACCGCCTCGGTCAGAGCTTCTTCCTCGGTCAGTTCCCCCGCCTCATAGGGCAGGTACGCGTTGGTATAAATGGACGTCGCGGTGGGCGTCATGATAAAAAAGGTCAAAAACAGCGATATCCCAACCAGTATCTGGTTGGGAGGAGCCGTCTGGGTATTCAGCGCCGCCCTTACAAAATGCAGTACGATCAGTACCCTCGTATACGAAGTCAGGCAGATCAGGAGCAGGGGCGTTATGGCGATCAGCGTCAGCGTCAGCAGGATCCTGAGCGCGCCGTTGATTTCTCCGTTTCCGTTGTCGTACCGGATGGTAAAGGTGTTGGCAATATTCAGTTCCTGCAGTTCTTCCGGCGTCTGCGCGGTTCCCGGCTGCTGAAGCACCGTGGAATTTCCGCTCTCACCGGTCAGCGGCCCGCTGTTCTCGGCAGCGAAAACCGTCCGTACCGGCAAAATGTACAATATGCCTACCGTAACCAGCAGGCATATAATACTTTTCAGAACTATTCCGGTTAAAATACTTTTCTTTTTTTTCACGTTCAGCCTACTCTTCTTTCGGATGCTTTTCTCCGCCCTCAGGATATCCGGCTCTGGCCTTTCGCAGCAGTTCTTTGAAGTCGGAACCCTTCTTCCCGCTCTGCGGGGGCATTTTGATCTGTTCCGCGGGCAGAGTTGTCAGAAAGGTCACCGTATCCTTACACACAGCCATAGCGACATAAGTTTCTCCCAGCCGCGCGATCTGTATGTATTTACCGTTTCCCATGGAACAGGTTTCCAGAATTTCGATATTGCCGCCGGCCCACTGCCCCTTCTGATACCTCGCGATCCATCTGGTGACAAAAAAAGTCAGGGCCAGCACAAAAACAAAGATCAGCAGCACCGTCAGCAGCTGCGCGGCGCTGTCAACAGCGCTCGGTCCGGTCATGAGCATCATCCCACGACCTTTTTCACCGCTTCCAGCACACGGTCGGCCTGAAAAGGCTTTACAATAAAGTCCTTAGCGCCCGCCTGGATGGACTCGATCACCATGGCCTGCTGTCCCATAGCGGAACACATAATGACCTTGGCGTTGGCATCCGCGGCCTTGATTCCCTTTAACGCCGCGATCCCGTCCATTTCAGGCATGGTAATATCCATCAATACCAGATCCGGTTTCAGTTCGTTGTACTTCTCGATCCCCTTTTGTCCGTTTTCAGCCTCACCTACTACATTGTAGCCATTCTTGCTTAAGATATCCTTGATCATCATTCGCATGAATGCAGCATCATCACAGATTAATATGTTTTTTCCCATTTTTCCACTCCTTGTTCTCTTTGTATTATTTGATGATTTCCGTTACCCGGATACCGAAACTCTCTTCGATTACCACAACTTCTCCCTTGGCTACAAACTTGCCGTTCACCAGTACGTCGATGGGCTCGCCGGCAATTCTGTCCAGCTCTATGATGGTGCCGGGCGCGAATTCCAAAATTTCGGAAATGGATTTGGTCGTTCGCCCCAGTTCCACCGTTACCTCCAGAGGCACATCCATGATCAGGCCGATATTTTCCTGACCGTTCACCGCGCCGTAATCATTTGAAAAATTCTGGAACTGCGCAGGCTGTACATTGACGTTCTGCTGCATGTTCATCTGCGGCTGCATGTACATCTGAGGCATTCCCATCTGGGGCATCCCCATTTGCGGCATCCCCATTTGGGGATTGCCCATCTGCGGCATTCCCATCTGAGGCATTCCCATCTGGGGCATTCCCATTTGCGGCATCCCCATTTGGGGATTGCCCATCTGGGGATTTCCCATTTGGGGATCTCCCATCTGGGACATATCCATCTGAGGCGCTCCGCCGTATCCGGGTGTTTCCCCACCCGGCGCCGCCGGCTGCGGCTGCGGTTCCGGTTCTGCCGCGCTGCCGCCTCCCATCTGCTGGTTAATGAAAGTTTCTACGATCTCTTTGGCAAAATCCACCGGATAAAGCTGCATGATAGTACTGTTCACCAGATCGCCGATCTCCATACGGAAAGCCACTTTGACAAAAGTGCCGCCAAGGAAACTGGCAATATCACTGCCGCTTTGGAAAGCCGTCAAATCCACCAGATTGGCATCCGGCGGGCTGATATCGATCATAACGCCCAGCATGGTGGAAAGAGAGGTGGCCGCAGACCCCATCATCTGGTTCATGGCCTCGGATATGGCGCTCAAATGCAGCTCACCCAATTCCCCGTCCGTATTGGTGCCATCTCCGCCCATCATCAGGTCGGTGATGATCTTTACGTCGTTCTCCCGCAGCACCAGGATATTGCTGCCGTCCAGTCCCTGCGTATATTTGATCTGAATAAAAACACACGGCTTTTCATATTCCGCCAGTACGCCCGACCAGTTGGTCAGCGTAACGGTGGGCGTGGTGATATTGACTTTTCTGTTGACCAGTGAATACAGCGTTGTCGCGGAAGAACCCATACTGATGTTGGCTACTTCTCCCACCGCGTCCCTCTCCACATCCGACAGGAGGCTTTCATCTATTTCCTGCCCGCTGTCCGCGGCGGAGGCCGCCGTATCCGATGACGCATCCGCGGGCGGGTCCGACAGATCCATCCCGCTCAAAAGCGCGTTTATTTCATCCTGGGATAACATACCGCCATCCATGCTATTCCTCCTCTCTGATTATGGAAGTGACCCTTACGGCATAATTTTCTTTGCTGGCGCCGGGCAGCGCGGTAAACTTGCGGATATTTCCCACATAGACCGACAACTCGCTGTCCACATGGCTGTCCAGCCGGATTACGTCCCCCGTCTGGAGATTCGCGAAGTCCCCCACCGAAACCGTGCTTTTGCCCAGAACCGCTTTGATCGGGATATCCACTTTTCGCAGCAGGGATTCAATATACTCGTCATAATTTTCATCCCGCCGCTCCTGCATATTGGCATACCAGTACCTGGTATTCAGCTTATCCATGATGTCCTCCAGGGTAAAGAAAGGAAGACACATATTCATAAATCCCTGTACTTCGCCCACTTTTAAATTCAGGGTTACAATGGCCACCATATCGTTGGGCGAAATGATCTGCGCGAACTGGGGATTGGTTTCCAGCCTGTTCAGCACCGGATTGATGCTCAGCACATTCTTCCAGGGCTCCCGCAGCAGGTTCATACAGATAATGATCATCTTTTCCAGGATCGTCAGCTCGATCTCCGAAAATTCCCGGTTCTTATCCAGGGATTCTCCGGCGCCGCCCAGCATACGGTCTATCATGGCGTATCCCAGATTGGGGGAAATGTCCATGATGATATCACCCGTAAGGGGCGCCATTGTGATGATCCCCATGATAACGGGATTGGAAAGCGCATTGGTAAATTCGGAAAAGGTAACGGTTTCCGAGCTGGCAACGCTGACCTGCACATTCCGCCGCAGATACACCGGCAGATTGGTGGAAAGCAGACGTCCGTAGTGCTCAAAGATGATCTCCATGGTTCGCAAATGCTCTTTGGAAAACTTGGCCGGGCGCTTAAAGTCGTAATTCTTTACCTGTTTCTCGCCGGAATCCTGCATCTGATCCATATCCAGCTCGCCGGTAGACAAAGCGGCCAACAGGTTATCTATTTCATTTTGGGACAGTACCTCGCCCATTCAGGTTCACCTCCCGGCAGTTTAGTAGGTATAGTCGCTGAATACCACCTTGTAGATGAAATCGGAATCATAAAGCCTGCGCAGCCTTGCCAGGATCTCACTGCGGATGCCGTCCGTATCATTCTGGAACTCTTCCAGCGTATAAGAAGATATGACTTCGATGATCTCGCCTCTTATCAGGCTCTCGTTGGTCAAAAGGGACTCACTGTATTTTTTGTAGTCCTTGTTGGTCTTATCCATCTGCAGAGATACGGAGATCCTGATATAGATCTGCTTGGGATCGGATTCCCCTTCTCCGGGATCAGCGCTCAGTTTTAACGGAATGGTCATGGGTTCCGCTATATCATAGATCACGATATTATCAATGGGTACCGCTTCCTCATCCGTTCCCAGGTTCAGCTCCAGATCCAGAACAGCGGCGATCCTGCCCACCAGCGCGGTGGTGCTCTTCATGGCGCCCGTCACGCTGAACATCATTATGGCGGTCAGCACGATATTGACCACGAGCAGCGCCAGGATCAAAATTGACATTAGGTTCTTTTTCATGATGGTATCTCCTATTGATAGGTTCTTGTGCTTAAATCATTGTAGATCCGGATTTCCACGCGCCTGTTGCGCGCCCTGCCCTCTTCCGTGGAATTGTCCGCTACGGGCACATACTCGCCCCGTCCCGCGTACTTGATCAGGGAAGGTTCCAGATTGGTGGTATCCAGAAAATAATTGAACACGGAAAGCGCTCTGGCACAGCTTAACTCACTGTTGTCGGCAAAACGCCCGTTGCTGATAGGCACATTGTCCGTGTGTCCTTCTATCTCAATGATGTTGCCGGAATATTTTCCCAGGATCACGCCCACCTTATCCAGCACCGGCAGCGCATCTTCCCGGATGTCCGCCTTACCGGAATCGAACAGCAGCGCCCCCTTCAGGGTAAGCTGCACATACTGGGCGTTAAACTCCACCTTGATGGCATCGGACATCTGGCTTTCCGCCACCATTTCCTCCACCATCTCCGCCATTTCTTCAGACTCCTGCAGCTGGGCTGCCTCAATCTGCTCCATGGCGCCTTCCAGGGTATTCTCCTTGTCGTACTCCTCCGCGTCACTGTCCTCAGCCTCATAACCGGTGCTGTTGATATATTCATCCAGTTCGTTCAACTGACTGACACCGTTGCTGACAAGGATCCCGTCCCCGATAGCGGTGGCTCCGCCGTTAAATATGGAAAAGGTCTGGCTGAAAGAAGCCACTACCTCCTGCCATTTTTTTTCGTCCAGTGTGGACATGGAAAACAGGAGAACAAAAAAGCAGAGCAGCAGATTCATCAGGTCACCAAAGGTCGCGGTCCACGCGGGCGCGCCGGGTGCCGGTGTTTCCTCCTTCCGCTTAGCCATTCTCCTCACCTCCGTCTTCCTGTGCCGCGACGGCCCTGTCCGCAGGTGCTACAAAGGACTTCAGCTTCTCCTCGATCACGCGGGGATTCTCGCCCGCCTGTATCGACAAAAGCCCCTCTATCATAATCTCCCTCTGCTGCATTTCCGTTTCATTACGGCTTTTCAGCTTATTGGCCACAGGCGTACAGATCCAGTTGGCCAAAAGGGAACCATACAGGGTCGTGATCAAAGCCACCGCCATCTGAGGACCGATGGTGGAAGCATCTTCCATATTGTTCAACATGTTGACAAGGCCTACCAGCGTACCGATCATACCCCACGCGGGGCCCATGGCGCCCAGGCCTTCCCAGAAACCGATCTTTTCCTTATGACGGGTATCCATACTGACCAGTTCCGTTTCCAGAATGGCGCGCACCAGTTCCGGATCCGTACCGTCCACGATCAGCAGGATCCCCTTTTTTAAAAACTCATCGTTTAAATCTTCCGCGGCCTCTTCCAGAGAAAGCAGTCCTTCCTTACGGGCCACATTGGATAAATTAATAATATTGCTGATCATCTCAGGCGTATTGTCCTGAGGCTGCTTTAATACCAGAGAAAAGCTTTTCAGACCTCCCACAAAGCTCTGAAGGGTATTGGACGCCAATACGGCCGCAAAAGAACCACCAAAGGTAATAAAGATCGAAGGTACGTCCAGATAAGTCCTGATGGCGGACATATCTCCCTTCGTTGCCTGAAGGATTCCGAAAGCCAGCATGCCGAAGCACAAGATCAAACCTAAAATTGACGCTATATCCACCTGTATCCACCTGCCGTTTTCTATCGTAATCGCATAGGATATGGAAATAAATGCTTCACATTAATCCGCATAAAATTCCTGTCTATACAATTTTACTAAATTTTTTATCTCTTGTCTACTTTCTTTTACAATTATTTTTCGTCCGGTAGTCAGAGTCAGCACCGTATCGGGCGTATCTTCCACCAATTCGATCAGATGAGGATTGATCAAGATTTTCTGTCCGTTCATTTTGGTCACTTCTATCATTCTACGCCTCCCGCCTTTTTCCAAAAGCGGAAAAAGGGCAGGCATCCGCCTGTCCTTTTTCACTTATAGGATCGCTAAGATCATCTCTTCAGATTAGTCAGTTCCTCTAACAGCGTATCGGATACCGTAATGATACGGCTGTTGGCCTGGAAACCACGCTGCGTGGTGATCATTTCCGTAAATTCCTGGGACAGATCCACGTTGCTCATTTCCAGCTGTCCGGTGGTCATTTTTCCTCCGTTGGCCGTAACGTCCACGCCGATGCCATCGAACTCGCCGGAGTTCATGGTCGCGGAGTAAAGGTTCTCTCCCACTCTTTCCAGACCGGACATGTTGGCAAATTCCGCTACCGCTATCTGTCCTAACAGTCTGGTCATACCGTTGTCGTAAGCGGCATAGATCATGCCGTTCTGCTGAATGGAAATACCGCTCATCTGACCCGGCTCACGTCCCATACCCAGACCGTCCAGATCTCCCGCCGTAGCGTTCACGGTACAGGTACCGTTGTTATTGTAGTTGGAACTGGTGGAAAAATCAATGTCAATATCCGAGAAATTACCGCCCAGAGCGGACAATCTCAGAGAAGCGTTCTTCATGGTAGGAACGCCGTTGACGCCGACAAACTTACCGTTGTCCCCGTCGTATACCAGATTCACGCCGGCAAAATTACGTCCGGTGGTATCAAATGCCTCCAGACTGAAATTGGTTACGTCCCCGTCCATCTGCTCCGCGGTTAAGGTACCAAAATTAGGCTCGGTACCGGAGTTCTGGTTTTCAAACAGCTGGCGCACCGTATAGGTCGTGCCCTCCGTGCTGACTGTCAGATTGAAAAATTTCTCTGTGGAGCCTTCATATCCGTAAGCCTTGGCCAGATTGTCCTGCGCCGTCTTGGCTGCCTCCGCGTCGGCGCCGAAAGCTACGGCCAGGTCGCAGACCGTTTCCGACGGCTCGCTGGATGTTTTCAGTACTTTGCCGTCCCAGGTATAAGCGGAATCATCCAGCTTCACGGAAGTGTTGATCGCCTGGGAAGTGTTCGCGCCGAACAGTTCCGCCATATCCACGCCGCTGATATCCACCTCATTGCCTTCCGAATCCAGTATCTTGGAAAGCTCCACGCTGTAGCTGCTGTCATCCGCGGACTGCTTGATCACCAGCTTGGCCGTATAGCTGTAGCCCAGCGCGTCAAAGAAATTCAGGTTGATGGCCTTGCCCGCTTCACTGGTCACATCCGCGTTGTGTTTGTCGATAATACCGGACACATAGGCTCTGCTGGTGGCCTCAGGCGGATAGGTCATATTGGCTTCGCTCATGATACGCAATGCCGTTACCGTATCCTGCTTGATCTTCTGGGTTTCTTTATCCACGCCCCAGCCCATCACGTTATAGCCGTTGCTGGTCATAGCCAGATTGCCTGCCGCGTCCACATAGAAAGAACCATCTCTGGTAAAGAAGTTCTCGCTGCCGTTGCTGACAATAAAGAGCGAACTGCCGCTGAGCATGATATCAAAGGGATTACCGGTAGACTGCGCGGCGCCCTGGGTGGTAATATTCACATTGATAGCGCCTGTCTGCACGCCCAGACCGATCTGGCGGGCATTGATACCGCCCGTTCCGGTTGCCGCGTTGGGCCCGGATGCCCTCTGTATCGTCTGGCTGATCAGTTCACTGAACACCATGGAACTGGCTTTGTACGCGGTCGTGTTCACATTGGAAATATTGTTACCGATAACGTCCATTCTGGTCTGGTGCGTCTTTAAACCTGCCACGCCAGAAAAAAGTGATCTCATCATAATTAAGTGACCTCCTGTCTGTCGGAACCGTCTGTTTCCTTCTGTCAGTCGGGAAACCATAGCCTCCAAAAGGTCCGGCTATACAATAACTGCTCCGTCAATATTTGTAAATACATTGTTCTGTGTTTCGCTGCTGTCCATTGCCGTCACCACCGTTTTATTCGGGATATTGACAATGAACGCCAATTCGTCCATCAAAACCAAAGATTCCTGAATGCCTCTCTCTCCTGCCTTTCTGGCGCCGTCGCTGAGCCGCTTTATCTGACCGCCTGACAATTCGATGTTCCTGTCTGACAGCCTTCCCATAGCATGTTTGGAAAACCGCAGCATTCCCATCTCGGCTTTGCTCTGCTTCTGCTCCAGTATTTCCTGAAAGGACAGCGTTCCTTCCTCCAAAACCGCTTCCGGCTTCCCGTTCTGCCGCAGATACTGGTCCTGGAGCTGCTCGATGGAAAGATAAGCACCGTTTGTAACTTTCATGCGAACACCTCCCTGTGTAAAACGTCAGTCCTTATACTTCTTCGGAACCTCCCGTTTTTTCGCCGTTCTTTTCCTCATCCTCTTCGTTTTTGTCTTCGCCGTTTCCTTCGACTTTATCGCTGCCTTCCGCCTGTTTTCTCAGTTCGGCGATCTTCTCCACGTATGCCTGAAGCGCTTTTGCCTTTTCTTCCGCTACGAAGCCTTTCTGGTAGTCGTTCATGCCCTCATATATTTCATTGAGCCTGTCAACCTCTTCTCCGTCGGTGAGATCCAGTGCGCCGAGGCTCGGCAGTTTGTTGATCCCTGTTACCAGTTCCATGGCCATGTTATACGCGTCGAAATAGTCATCGTCCAGAACGGTCTGTACATCGTCCAGAGAATACCTTTTCTCGTTGATATAGACGTAAGCCTTTCCGCCCTCATAGGTTACATAATCTACTTTTCCCACTATGTACTTGGACTCACCCTCACTGGTGGTGGTCTGTACATACACGCTCTTGCCTACCAGGGAACCTGCCCGCTGTAAATCCATGCTGCTGACCATGGTCTGCAGAGATTCCACCTGTGAGAACTGCGCGTACTGGGAAATGTATTCCGTATTGGATGTGGGTTCCAGAGGATCCTGATACTGCATCTGGGCTACCAGAAGCTTCAGGAAAGACTCCTTATCCATGTTGTTTTTGTTCGCGCTGCTTGCGGAAGTAGTATCTTCCTGCGCTACGATCTTGCCGTCTTCTACGGGTGCTACTAAACTCATGCGTTTCCTCCTTTCCGTTTTACGCGGTATAGTCTACCGTGCCGCCGTTGTCCGCAAGTACTTCTGCCGCGAGGCGGTCCTCTTCATTCAGTACCGTTTCGTCCTCGGACATGTTCAGATTGATCCTGCGGGTCCGCTGTCTTGCCGGCCGTCCGTTTCCGCTCTCTCTCCCGCTGTTCTGCTGGAGATTTTCATCAAAACGATGTTCTGCCACGGTCACTTCGATGGCCTCTACGCTGATACCCTGTTCCTTAAAGGTTTCTTTCAGCTGGATCATCTGGCCTTCCAGCGCCGTCTTCACCGTGTCGTTCTGCGCGGTAAACTGCGCCGTTACCATACCTTCCTTGGCGGTAAGCTTTACGTGCAGGTTGCCCAGGCTCGCGGGATGAAGCTGCATATCCAGTTCGGATACGCCTTCCCTGATCTGCGCTCTCATGTAATCCGTGATCTGATTCATGATCCTTTCCGTATCGGGGCTGAAATAACTCTGCGCCTCTCTTACGTCGGACATTACTTCCGTCTGCGCCTGCGTCGTAAAATTCTGCTGGAAACCGCTGTCTGCCTGCCGGAAAGCGCTGCCGCCGTTTTGGGTGTTCTCTTTTCCGCCCTCCTTCGGCCGGTCCGTTTTAGTATCCGGTATCTGTCCGGTTTCCTCCGTCCGTATTTCCTCCTGCGCTTCCACAGGTTTGGATACGGTGGCCTCCTCCGTTTCTTCCGAAACTGTCATGTCCTCTTTCTCCAGAGGTATGAAAGCCTCCTCAGCCGCTTTCTCAGGCTCCGCCTCCCTGGCCAGTCCGGTGAAGATCTGTGTTACCTCCTCCTCGGAAAGTCCGGTGGCTTCCGCCGTCTGTGCCGTCAGTTCCTCCAGCGTTCCGCTTAACTGCTTAAAGTCCGCGAACAGCTGCTCGTTCGTCACAAGCCCTGTCGCGTCTGTTTCGCCGGCCGCTGCCAGTACCACTGTCTGCAGGTCCGCTTCGTTCAGCAGATTCATGGGCGTCATATCCAGGGAATCCAGAAGTTCCTTTACCTCTTCCTCGGTAACGCCAAGCTGCTGGGCCGTCTGTTCTACCATCTGGCCTGCCAGGACCTGCGCTGCCGCTTCCGCCTGCTCCTGCGCCTCTTCCGGAGAAATTTCCCCGGTCCGGACTTCTTTACTGTCCGCGCCGTCCGTTTCTTTGGTCCGCAGATCTTCTTTTCTGGCCGCTCCGTTACCGGCAACTCTGTTTCCCGCGGCGGTTTGGGTCCGCGTCTTTTCCGGCGCGGCGTTTTCCGTCCTGCTTCCGGCATCGGTCTGATTCTTCAGAACATCAGAAAAGGCACTGCCTGTTCCGGCGCCCTGCTGCGCGGCCGCTGCCTGCGTACCCGGAAAGAAAGCTCCTACGCCTGCTGTTACGGGTGTACTCGTCATTCGCATTCCTCCTTTCTGAAATTTTCAAGGTACATTTTACCATACCAGTAATTATATCGGTCCTCCCACCTAAAAACTTAAGACTCCGGATTCATAATCTTGGTGAGTTTCGCCGCGATATCCGCGTTCATATTTTCCATGATGGAGCTTCTCTGTTCCGGTGTCATGGCGCCCAGGATCCGGGCCACCAGATCCAGATCGTCGGACATGGCCTCAAAGATAGCCGCCGCGTTTTTGGGTTTCATGCTGGCATAGGTATCGGCGTATGCCTTTATTTCGGCATCCTCCTGCTGCTGTTCCACCACCTGCCTGTAAATGTATTCCGCGGTAGTAGGATCCATAGCCTCGTAGTATTTGGCAAATTCTTCCGGTCCCGGGCCGTTTTCCGCGTAGACTACATCTCTGAAAAATTCCGTATAGAGCCGCTGAAACTCCACCTGCCTGTCCTCAAACTCCTGCAGTCTGGTCACGGAAGCCTGCAGATTGGCGTTTTCTTCTTCCAATGTCAGGTTTTTGTTCTGGGCCTCCTGCAGCTGCAGCTCCAGGCTTTTGATCTGTTCCGCCGCCTCTGCCGCGTCGGTATAGCCGTTTTCCTCTTCCTGCTCTTCATCCGTCCCGGTTTTGGGCGTGGGCAGGATCTTATTGACAATAGGCACGTCCTTCAGCACGGGAGTCAGCACATTGGAGCCGAAACCTCCCACGTCCAGCTTGATGACCACGCACAGAATGACTATCCAGACCGCGATGATGGCAAGGGTTGCCAGAAACGTAAAGAAACCGCCGCCTTCCTCGTCTTCTTCCAATTCCGCTTCCTGGGCCGCGATTTCTTTGGCTCTTTTCTTAGCCAGCTTCTTCTGTTCTTTCCTGTCGGATTTTAATTTTTTCTTTTCATTCTGCAGCTTCTTCTTTTCTTCCGCTGCGGCGTTTCCTTCTTTCGCCATTTTTCCTCACATTCCGCCGCTTCCGCGGCTCCCCGTTATCGGGACTTTTTCTGACCGTAGGTATAGCTTGTCAGTTCGTCCACCTCTTTGCCTTCCTGCTTTTTTTCTTCTTCCAGAAAAGCCTCGAACGCGTGCTCCTTCAGCTTTTCGTGCATTTTTCTTTCCTGCATGACCTCCTGCAGCCGTTCCCTGGCCTTCTCCACCTGTCTTTCAGCGGTGCGCACCCGTTCCCTCTGCAGGGCGATATATTCGTCCATCCGCAGGATGGCGCTCTTATTGTCCTCTATTTCCCGCAGAATGAGCGTCCCGCTTAACAGTCCGGCGGCTTCCTCCTCATAACCGGACTTGCGCGCTTTCAATTCCTCCAGGCGCCGCGTTTCCCCGTTTAAGGCCGCCTGCGCGGAAGCCAGTTCCTGTCTGGCCTGATCTTCCAGTTTTTCCTTGATATCCAGGATACTCTGCATCCTGTAACGGAACCTTGCCATATTTAATCCTCAAACAGAGCCTTTAACAGGCCGCAGGTCTGCTCATAATCAAATTTTTCTTCCACGTCCTGACAGAGAAAGCCGTTCACCGCGTCGATCTTGCGGATGGCCATGTCGATGGCCGGGTTGCTCCCCGCTTTATAGGCGCCGATATTGATCAGATCCTCGGCCTCATTATACGTGGCCAGTATGGATTTTAATCTGCCGGCCAGCCGCTTATGCTCCTTGTCCACGATCTGGCTCATGCACCTGGAGATACTGGCCAGCACGTCGATGGCCGGATAGTGGTTCCTGTGTCCCAGCTTTCTGTCCAGAACAATGTGCCCGTCCAGAATACTCCTGGCGGTATCCGTTATGGGTTCGTTAAAATCGTCACCGTCCACCAGCACCGTATACAGGCCGGTAATGGATCCTTTTTCGGCTCTTCCCGCCCGTTCCAGCAGCTTCGGCATTTCCGAATACACGCTGGGCGGATATCCTCTGGACACGGGAGGCTCCCCGCTGGCCAGGCCGATCTCCCTCTGCGCCATGGAAAAACGGGTCAGGGAATCCATCATCAGCAGCACGTCCCTGCCCTGATCCCGGAAATACTCCGCGATGGCGGTAGCCGTCTTGGCCGCTTTGTTCCTCTCTAACGCCGGTTTGTCCGAAGTGGCCACTACCACCACCGAACGCCTCATGCCCTCTTCTCCCAGGTCCCTTTCAATAAATTCCCGCACTTCCCTGCCCCGCTCGCCGATCAGGGCTATCACGTTGATATCGGCCTTGGTATTGCGGGCAAACATGCCCATCAGAGTGGATTTTCCTACGCCGGAACCGGCAAAAATGCCGATACGCTGTCCCTTGCCAACGGTCAGCAGCCCGTCCACCGCCTTTACGCCCAGGGGAAGGACCTCGTCAATGATGGCTCTGCTCATGGCATCCGGCGGCGTGGCTTCCACCGGATAGCTGATCCCGCGCAGGGCGGGGCCTCCATCACTTGGCCTTCCCAGACCGTCCAGGGTTCTGCCCAGCATATCCTGGCAGACTTCCACGTTCAGAGGCACTCCCATATTCTGCACCCTGCTGTTGAGCCCAATGCCCTCCACTGCCTCATAGGGCATCAGCAGCGTCTTTTTGTCCTTAAATCCCACCACTTCCGCCATAACGGGCTTCGCGCCCTCTTCCTGGGGAAAGATCCTGCAGATATCCCCCAGTCTGGCATCCGGGCCCGCCGACTCGATGGTCAGGCCCACCACGTTGACAACTTTTCCCAGTTTGTGGAAGTAGGTATATTCTTTTGCTTTTGCGTATTTGGAAAACGAATCTGCTGACTGCACGCTCACTCACCGGTCGGTTTTTCATAAGACAGCAGTCTGAGTTTCTTTCCCAGTTCCCTGAGCTGTACGTCCAGACTGCAGTCGAAAATACCGCTTTCTGTTTCTATCAGAGCCTGGTTCTTGGACAGAGTGATATCCTCCACGATCTCCAAGGACGCGCTCCCCACTGCGAAATCAGCCTTACGGCTGCTGACATAGTCATAATCCTCCCCGGACACATGCACGATCATGCTTCTGCCCCCGTCTATCTGGCTTAAAACGCCCTCCACCAGATTTACGATCAGGTCCTGGTAATCGGCCAGCCCCACCTGTATCACATGCTCGTATACGCCTGTCAATACTTCCACCAGCCGGGGTTCCATCTCTTCTACCCGCGACGCGTATTCCTCTTCCAGGCGCTGTTTCCGCGCTTCCAGTTCCTTCTTCAGGTCATCCGCTTCCGCGCGGCCCTGCCTGACGCCTTCTTCATAGCCCTGCTGTCTTGCGGCCTCCAGCGTTTCACTCCGTTCCTTTTCCAGTTCCGTCCGCGCCTGAACCCGCAGCTGTTCTATTTCCTCCAGCGCCTGGGCGCGCAGTTCCTCCGCCGTAGGCTCTACAGGTTCCGAAACGTCCGCCCCGGCCTCTTCGCCGGCCTGTACGTCCTCCTCGGTCAAAGCCTCCAGCACCTGGGCGGAAAGCCCGCGGGAAAAACCGTCCTCATCAGGAGGCTGCGCGCTCAGCCTGCTTACGGCCAGCCTGCCGATCTTTTCCTCCGCCAGCGCGTTGGTATCAATAATACGGGTATCTTCTGCCCTGACCAGGGTATACCCCCGCTTATATAAATTACTAGACAACGATCTCGTCCCCTCCGCCTCTGGAAATTACGATCTCTCCGGCATCCTCCAGCTTTCTGATAATATTTACGATCTTCTGCTGCGCCTCTTCCACATCCTTCATGCGGACAGGACCCATGAACTCCATGTCCTCCTTTATCATAACCGCAAGACGCTTGGAAAGATTGTTGAAGATCGCGTTCTGCACCTGTTCATTGGCGCTCTTTAACGCGATGGCCAGATCGTTGTTGTCCACATCACGCAGCACGCGCTGGATCGCTCTGTCATCCAAGAGCAGCACGTCTTCAAATACGAACATCTTCTTGCGGATCTCATCCGCCAGTTCCGGCTCTTCGATCTCCAGCGTTTCCATAATATGTTTCTCGGTGCCCCGGTCCACGGTATTCAGGATTTCTACTACCGCATCTACGCCGCCGATAATGGTATAATCCTGGTTTACCAGGGAAGAAAGCTTGGATTCCAGCACTTTTTCCACCTCTTTGATGACATCGGGACTGGTCCTGTCCATTACCGCGATACGCTTTGCCACGTCCGCCTGTCTGTCAGGCGGCAGCGCGGAAATGATCATCGCCGCCTGACCTGCCGACAGATAAGACAGGATCAGCGCGATAGTCTGCGGATGTTCGTCCTGTATGAAGTTCAAAAGCTGGCTGGCATCCGTCTTTCTCACAAACTCAAAAGGCTTTACCTGCAGGGAAGCGGTCAGCTTGCTGATAACCTCCCTCGCCCTTTCATTGCCCAGCGCGTTTTCCAGCAGTTCTTTGGCATAGGCGATACCGCCTTCCGCAATGTACTGCTGCGCCAGGCAGACTTCATAAAATTCGTTGATCACTTCTTCTTTGACCTGGGGCGTAACGCTTCTGGTATTGGCGATCTCCAGCGTCAGTTCCTCGATCTCTTCTTCCTTGAGAAATTTAAAAATACCCGCGGAGCGCTCCGGCCCCAGCGCTATCAGCAGGATAGCGGCCTTCTGCACTCCTCCCAGCTTATCGTCCACGGCTCTCGCCATATTTTCTTTACCCCCAGTCCTCGCTCAGCCAGTTGCGCAGCAGATTGGCAACGGCCTCCGGATTTTCGTCCACAAATTTTTCTATCAGCTTTCTGGTTTCGGATTTGGTTTCCAGCTCAATATCCTCCAGAGTACTCTCCGGAGTGGACTGCAGCAGATTCTCCACGGACAGTTCCTCCTCTTCCTCGGAGGTTTCCCGGCGGGAAAGCATGCTTCTGATCACCACCAGCGCCAGCAGCGCCAGAATGATGACGATCAGCACAACGGACATCACGTCCGTAGCGTTTACGGAAAAGCCTTCCCTGTCTACAAACTGCGGCGTTTCATAGGCTATGATAGTGATATTTTCCTGTGGGATACCGGTGGCGTGCGCCACCAGGCTGTAAAAATCCTCATCCACGTCCAGCCGGGTATAACCGCTGTTATTGGCCTTATACTCCGACCAGGACATTCCCGACAATAGCCCCTGGCTGCGCACGTCCTCTTCTTTCACGATCCGATACTGCAGGGCCGTAAGCGCCAGAGAAGAATTGGTATAGTCAATGACCCCGGGAGGAAGATTCTCCACGGTAATGCTCTCGTCCACCACAAAATCCAGTATATGCTGATTGGAACTGCTTTCCGTATCGTTTCCGGCCTGGAACTGATAAGTCAGTTCATCATTGGAGTCCGTTCCCGGCAGTCCCCCTACGCCGCTCACATTGCTGTCCGAGTAGATCTCCTCATGCACGGGCAGTCCGTCCGTTCTGTCATCCGGGGCCGAATATGAGTGGATGGTCCTTTCGTATTCCGCGAAATCAATATCCAGATTGCAGGCTACCTCCACCATATCGAACTGCTTGGAGCCTACCAGCACCTTTTTGACATCCGCGCCCAGAAGCGTTTCGGCCTGGGAGCGCAGTTCCATCATATTGTTGGCGATGCCCGCCTGGGAATAGTCTTCCTCACCGGAAAACAGCAGATTGGCGTTATTGTCCACTATGGTAATATTGGCAGTGGAAGTATTTCCCAGCGCCGTTGCCACCGCCCTCGCCACCGTGGTGGCCTGGTCCGAAGTGAATTTGTCCCGCAGCGTAAGCTGGATCCAGGCAGAAGATTCCTCTCCCGAATCTATCAATAGCCCTGTCTGCTCCGGCAAATGCAGCCGCACCGTGGCGCTCTTGACGGATTCAATGGAACAGATATCGCTGGCGAACTGCTGTTCCAGATAATGCTGCCACCTCAGCTGCACATCCGCCTGCGTACTGCCGAGGCCTCCGCCCAGAACATCGTCTATGGAATAGCCGTCCGGAATATAACCGGCCGCTCCCAGAGCCAGATTGGCGCTGGAAAGCTGCTTGGTGCGGACGCTGATGTTCAGGCCGTCCTGGGATACCTTGTAATCAATGGAATTGCTGTCCAGAATCTCCGTGACTTCCGCCGCTTCCGCAGTGGTGGAGCATCTCTGCCACTGTATATACTGCGGTTTCGTAAATATGTAAATCAGAAAGACAAAGGTAAATACGACTGCCGCCGTAAGTCCTATGATAAGCGTTTTCTGTTTGGCGGTGAATTTGTTCCACCAGGCCAGTATCTTATCTAAGATCGCTTTGATTTTATCCGGCATGATTCATTCTCCTTGCCATACAAAATTTCAGGAGGGATACTAAATCTGCATCTGCATAATTTCCCTGTAGGCCTCCAGCAGTCTGTCCCGGATGGCAACCGTATACTGCAGAGCGGTGGAAGCCTTGTCCATGGCGATCGTCAGATCGTGGGTATTTTCCGTTTCTCCCATAGCCCATTTCAGCTTCTCGTTCTCCGCGTCGGACAGATAACTGTTGGTGGTGTGAATATTGTTGATGGCGCTGTCAAGCAGGGCGCCGAACATCGTTCCGTCGGCGGAAAGCGCCTCTTCCTCCACGGGCCTGGAAGTCAGGCCGTATGTACTGTTTAAACCGATCCTCTGCGCGTTCTGCGCTATCCGTGCGGAATTGATCCCCGCCAAAGTAGTCGAAATATCCATTTATCTTCCTCTTTCCGCAGGCCTTTCGGCATACCGCCCACAGCCCGCTTTCATCTTATACGCGCGCTGGCGTTATCCCTGGTTGCCGCCGATGTTCAGTCCCTGCACGGCCATGGACTTGCTGGCCGTAAAAGCGGTAGCGTTGGCCTCATAAGAACGGCTGGCATCGATAAGGTTCGTCATTTCCGTGATAATATTGACATTGGGATAGAGCACATAGCCGTTTTCATCCGCATCGGGATGGGACGGGTCATATACCATGTTCATCTCCGTCCAGGTATCCTCATGCACGGCATCCACTTTAACGCCGCTGCCCGAATATTTATTTCTGGCAGACCGGAATACGCTGCCGAAGGAAGAAGCCGTTCCCGCGCCCTTTTCCGCGAAAGTCACCACTTTCCGCCTGTAGGGCGTGCCGTCCGCGGTCCTGGTGGTATCGGCGTTGGCTACATTCTGCGAGATAATGTCCATCCGGTAACGCTGCGCGGTCAGACCGGAAGCATTGATATTAAAAGCGTCAAATATTCCCATGTTTTATCCCTCCTACCTCATCACCCTCTGAAGATTGTTAAACTCTTCGGAAATACTGTTCATCAGTCCCTGGTATTTGATCTGGTTCTCCGCCAGCATAACGTTTTCCGTATCAATATCCACATTGTTGCCGTCCAGGCGGTAAGAATACCCCGACAGATCCGTATAGGCCACAGGCTTTAACTGAGCGGTCCGAATGGCCGCCACCCGCTGGTCCATATTGGAGGTGCTGCTGCTTCTGCCGATAGCCTTCTTCAGTTCGCTCTCAAAAGCCACGTCCTGGCGCTTATAACCCGGCGTATCCACATTGGCGATATTGTTGGCGATGGCATCGTTGCGCAGCCATGCCGCATCCGCCGCTTTGTCCAGTACGCTGATGTAATCAAAAGCATGGGTATTGATCATATTTCTTCTCCTTCCGTAATACAGGTACGTATAAAATACCTACTATATATTATAAGTTATTTGTGGAAAAACTCAAGTCTTTTATGGCATTTTTCTCGGTTGTAATTGACTGAAAAAAGTCAAAAAAAGGACCTATTGAAGCACAATAAATCCTTTTATTTTCCGCAATCCTTTCACTATGTAATTGTCAGCCTCCGTCAGGCGTTCTGCTTTTTCAGTTCCTCTATCTCGTCAAACACCACGTCGTTCAAAACCTTGATATAGGTTCCCTTCATTCCTGAAGAACGGGATTCGATCACGCCGGCGCTCTCGAATTTCCGCAGGGCGTTGACGATGACGGAACGGGTGATCCCCACGCGGTCCGCGATCTTGCTGGCCACCAGGATCCCTTCCATGCCGTTCAGTTCATCAAAAATATGGGTGATCGCCTCCATCTCCGAAAACGACAGGGTGGAGATCGCCGATTTTACCACCGCTACCTTCCGGCTCTCCTCCGCGCTTTCCTCATTGACGGCCCGCAGCATTTCCAATCCCACTACCGTAGTCCCGTATTCGCACAGTATGATATCATCTATATCGTACTGATCGTCGCATTTGTAAATAAACAGCGTTCCCAGCCTCTCGCCCGCGATCTCGATGGGCGCGATAATAGCCTGGAACTTCTTCACGTCTACCTTTTCAAACCCCAGCGTCTGCAGATTGACATTTTCCTTGGTGGAAAGAACTCCCAAAAGCCGCTCATTGAGCATAGCGTCTACAAATCCTCCCACCCTGTCATCTATCATCTCCGTGATAGGCTCTATGGTATCCAGTTTCCCCACGCCCAGCACCTTGCCTTTTTTGCTGATCACCAGAACGTTGGAGCTTAAGATCTCGCGCATAACCTTACAGATATCATTAAAAACAACCTTACTGGAATTGTTGTTATGCAGCAGTTTCCCTATTTTTCGTGTTTTATCCAGTAATTGTACACTGCTCATTCCCTTTCCTCCACAGGCAGATTTCAATCCATTACTAATACTACCACATACAAATCTGTATTTCAATGGATATTGCAGGAATTTTTCTGAAAATTTTACTGTTTTTCCACTTTCGTCATGATATATCCGCACTGTTCATTCATGCAGACCAGCTTCCCGCCCTTTTCCAGCATCAGAGAACCGCATTTTTCGCATCGGGTTTCGGAGGGTTTCTGCCATACCATGAAATCGCATTCCGGATTGTGGATACAGCCGTAGTATTTACGCCCCTTCTTGGTCTTTTTCAGCACGATGTCCCCGCCGCACAGCGGACAGGCAATCCCGATCTTTTCAAAGTAGGGCTTTGTATTGCGGCATTCCGGGAATCCGGGACAGGCCAGGAACCTGCCGTGGGGACCGTATTTGATCACCATGCGCCTGCCGCAGTTCTCACAGATCTCATCCGATTCCTCATCCGCTATCTTTACAGCCGAAAGTTCTTTTTCCGCGGAAGTCACCGCTTCGTCCAGGTCGGGATAAAAATTGGAAACCACGGTTTTCCATTTTACCCTGCCCTCTTCCACGCCATCCAAAAGCGCCTCCAGATTCGCGGTAAAGTTTACGTCCACAATACTGGGGAATGCCCCTTTCATCATATTGTTGACCACCTCTCCCAGCTCCGTCACGTAAAGGTTTTTGTTCTCCTTTACCACATAGCGTCTGGCCAGAATGGTGGTAATGGTAGGCGAATAAGTGCTGGGACGGCCAATGCCCAGTTCCTCCAGCGCGCGCACCAGGGAAGCCTCCGTATAGTGGGCGGGCGGCTGGGTAAAATGCTGTTTTTCCTCAAACCGCAGGAAGGACAGCTCGGTATCTTTATCCAGAAGTGCCGCTGCCCGGCTGTTTTCCTCTTTTTCCTCTTCCTCGTCGCTGTATACGCTCATAAAGCCGTCGAACACCGGCCGGGAAGCGGACACGGAAAAGCTGTAGCCGGACGCCGTGATCCTGACGGAAGTCGTTTCATACCTGGCGGCCTGCATGCGGCTGGCCGTAAAACGTTTCCAGATCAGCTGATAGAGCCGGAACAGGTCCCGGGGCAGTTCGTCCTTCAGCTCGGCGGGGGTCAGGGAGATCCGGGTAGGACGTATGGCTTCATGGGCGTCCTGGATCTTCTTCCCGCTTTTCTTCTCCGTACCTTCTCCCGCGTATTCACGGCCAAAGACTTCGGTAATATACTCCTCCGCCGCGCGTTCCGCTTCCTCCGATATCCGGGTGGAATCGGTACGCAGATATGTGATCAGACCGATGGTACCTTCTCCTTTTACCTCCACGCCTTCATAGAGCTGCTGCGCCAGCCGCATGGTCTTCTGCGTGGAAAAATTCAGCTGTTTACTGGCTTCCTGCTGCAGAGTGGACGTGGTAAAGGGCAGAGGCGGTTTCTTGACGCGCTCGCCCCTTTTTACTTCGGACACCCGGTACTCGGCCTTGTCCAGCCGGGCTTTGATCGCTTCTACTTCCTCTTTGGAAGCAATGGTTTCTTTTCCCTCCGGGCCGCCGTAAAATCTGGCGGTAAAGGATTTTTTCCCGCCCTTTATGGAAAATACCGCTTCCAGTGTCCAGTATTCCTCCGGTATAAAGGCATTGATCTCCTCTTCCCGGTCGCAGATGATACGCAGGGCCACGGACTGCACGCGTCCGGCGGAAAGCCCCCGCTTCACCTTGGCCCACAACAGCGGCGATATCCTGTAGCCCACCATACGGTCCAGACAGCGTCTGGCCTGCTGCGCGTCCACCAGGTCCATATCGATCTCCCGCGCGTTTTTCAGGGATTCCCTGACCGCGTTTCGGGTAATTTCATTAAAAGTGATCCGATAGGTCTTCTTTTCTTCCAGATGAAGAGCATGATAAAGGTGCCAGGAAATGGCTTCTCCCTCCCGGTCCGGGTCGGTAGCCAGATAGATCTTATCGGCTTTCTTTACTTCCTTGCGCAGATTCGCCAGAATATCACCCTTTCCCCTTATCGTGATATATTTAGGCTCATAGTCATGCTCCACATCAATCCCCAAAGTACTTTTGGGCAGATCCCTCACATGTCCGTTGCTGGCGGCCACTTCATAATTGGAGCCCAGGAATTTTCGGATGGTCTTGACTTTAGCCGGCGATTCTACAATCACAAGATACTTTGCCATAAAACTCCCCCTGATTCGCTTTTCAAGTAATCGGCTACCACTATACACCAAAAAACCGGGGCGCGCAAGTATATTTACAAAAAGTTAACAAATCAAATGGGACATCAGTTCTATCCGGTCCCGAACCTTCCCAGCCTGTCAGTTACTGCCGCGCGTTCTCCATACGCAGCAAAAACTCCTTTTCCGGCATTCCGCTTCTTTTCGCCGCTTCTTCCCATGACAGCAGGCCGTCCCGCGCCAGGGCGCAGAGCGTCTGGAAGGTTCCGCGCTCCATGCCTGTCTTCATACCTTTCTCTATTCCTATTTTCATTCCGGCCTCTACCGCTTCCGCTTCCAGCTCTTCCAACGCCTGGCACATATCGTATTCCTCCTTTTCTTCCGTTTGAAAATGAAAACTTCTACACAGATTCCCGCTCGCATCCAGCAATACGCCCAGCGTTTCCGCCGTATCTCTGTCCAGATGGCGATACGCCTCGTCCCGCGTTATCAGCTCCCTGAGTTTTTTCTTATCCCTCCTGCAGCGCAGCGCCGAAAAAAACTCTCTTAACTCGGTACGGAATACCGACATATCCTGTATTTCGCTGACACAGCACAGGTGCATGGGATAATCCGCCACATATCCGGAAAACGCGTCCCCTTCCGCCGGCAGTTCCAGCATATCCCTCAAGCTGCGGGGACCGTCCCAGCCGGCTTCTCCATGGTAAAGGCAGATGGTGTAGACCGGCGCCAGCCTGTCCGTCTTCCTGATGCCGCAGAGCCGCTCCGCGGGCGTAACCAGATTCCCCCGGGACCGGTTCTTACCGCACAAAACGGTAAGCTGCCGGCGGTACTCCTGTACATCGTAGTCCATACACCGCAGCGGCATGGTATAGTCCGTCAGATTCTGATTCTCCAGCGCCAGGATCCGCAGCGTCCTGCCGTCGGCAAATCTCTTCTTCACATCCCGGAACCTCGGTCTGTTACCTTCCGTATATCGTTCGGAACCCTCCTGTAAATCTTCGGGACGGATCATTTCCTTTCCCTGAAACCAGAGGCCGTTAAACAGATCGGCAAAACGCCTGGCATCGCTTAAATAGCGATTGATCACATTGTCATATTTTCCCATGGGTCCTCCTCATGCAGGCGGAACCCCTCTCCGGGTACGGCTTCCGCCACTGTCAGTAAAATGAGTAAAGCGGCAGAAACGCCGGAATGCGCAGAAACGCGCCGCGTGCCGTATGCACGCTTTGTCGATTACTCTGAATGATAATATTGTATAGGAGAAACCGGTAAAAGTCAACCCTGTTTGAACACTTTTTTAAACGGATTTTCGATCAATCCGGATCCCGAAACAGCCGTGGAAACAAAAAAGGAACCGGCTGAGAGCCGGTTCCCAAAAATCATTATTTCAGTTACGCCAGATACCATCCGCCCCTTTGGTCAGATCATACACCGTCACCCAGCTGCCGTCCCGTAATTCCTGATAAGCCGCGGAAGCAGCACCCGTTATATAGTAACGGGAAGTATCGTTCATATAATAGCAGGTTCTGCCGCCCAGTTCGCTTAAATCAGGGCAGTACATGCAGGCCAGCTTCGCGCCGCCGGACAATTCTACGTTAGCCGGTACAAAATGGTACTCCAGAATGCCGTCGCAGCCGTCCATCCTCTCCACCTGCATTTGTTTTCCGGAGGTTATCACCCACCGATTGGGATTACTGCTCAGCGGATAATCTCCATTCCATTCTATACTGGTGGGAGGCGCATATAAACTATCCAGCCCCGCCGCGGCATACGCGGACTCCATATTGGTAAACCAGGGGTTATACTCGTATATCTCCTTTACCACTACGCCCATACCGCAGAGAGCATCCTTTTCCTCCTGTGAGATCTGCACGGACACCGTGCTGCGTCCGTCCGCCTGCTTTTCGCTGACTGTCTGATAGTTCAGTCCCACGTTATCGGCTCCGCTCGCCCCGAATTTTCTGTAGCCGCTTTCCCGCATTTCATTGCGGAAAGTTCCCGCCGACGTCACAAATGTCAGATCATACCCCTTGTCATTGTCAAACCCGGGATTGTCCTGGATCACCCCTACATAACGGTTAAAAAGCTCATAGTTCGTATCATCCTTATCCCAGCCGTCGATCAGCTGGAAATAAGTGGTGTAGGTATTTGTATTATCCGCGGGCGTCACGTAGATCTTCTGGACGCCGCCCGATGTCGCGCTCCAGTCTTCAGCCTGGGAATTGCGGTACTGGATGGCAACATCCTTGATATTAAAGATACCCACCGCCGTTGTCAGACCGCCTATATCCATTTCCAGTTTCAGCCGGTTGACCCCGAAATTGCTGTCAAAATTTCCGGCGAAATACGGCGTACTGTAGGAAAAGTTTCTGTTATTGTGATCCAGCGTCGCGTACAGGTACCGGGGATCTCCTTCCTTAAACCAGACCTTCAGGCCCAGATTCGTTTCCTGCATCATACCGAAACCGCCCTGATTGCCCTGTGTTCCCAAAAACTCCCATTCGCCGAAACCGCCGTCCCTCCACCAGTTCAAAGTGATCTCAGCCCTGTTCGTCAGATACTGCTTGCCGTCCGGATCGGTCATCAGGTACTTATCATCCAGATCCGGCAGGAACATGGGGGACTTACCGTTTCTTGCCCATTCACTGCCCTGAATGACCATTTTCAGCGTCCACTCACCGTAGACATCATCGTAATCGGTATTTGTCTTGTTGTCCCCGTCCGGATGTTTCGCCGTTGCCCTGACAAGCAGATTGTAATCATCCATGCTGCCCGCTCTGAACGAGGTTTCAAGACCGTTCTGCGATATATCGGAAATATAAGTGTGATAATCCTTCTCCGGCAGGATATTGCCGGCATAATCAGTGATAAAATACTCCCACTCAATCTTGTAAGGATCCTTGTAACCCGTAGCGCCGTCGGTGGGTACTCCCGACATAGACTCCAGATTCGGCCCTCCCACATCAGCCGTCAGGGTATATAAGTCACCGGATTTTTCCCCCGTGATCGTCACGCTCTTGACACGGCGCACATGCACCTGCACCGCCGCGAAAGCATAGGGTACCGAACCGTTCAGTTCCTGGGTGGATACGGTAAAGATGACCGTATCCGCGGTTTCGCCCGTACCGATATGGATCTTGTATTTTCCGTCCTCCGCGGGTGTTACCACGGTAGCCGGGTCAGTGTTCCCCGTCACGGTCCAGGTCACCGCATCGCTCATCAGATTGCCTTCCACAGTAGCGGAAAGCGTATAAGATTCATTGGGCTCCAGCACCAGCTCCGATTCCGTGATGATGGAAGCAGCAAAAGCGGAAGTGGCGCCCGCGTTCCGTCCGTTGCGGGAAGTAATGGTAAAGTCCGCCGCGTAACTTCTTTCCTGATTGGAAAGCTCCAGATGCAGGAGCACGTTGCCGTTGGCGGAGTACTGGCTCATATTCACGTTGAACACGTCCACATTATCGGCCAGAAGCTGCGCCTCTGTGGAAGGCAGCATGCCCGTGGGCGTTATGGTATATTCGCGATACAATAACTGGCGCGCTCCGCTGTCATGATATACCTCATAGAGTACGCCATCCTTTTCTATACGCAGCGTATGGATGCTGCTTCCCGGCGCCGCCACGGCATCGATGATCAGATCCTCTATCTGATTGACCGCCAGCTGAGCCGCCTGCTGCAGTTCCGCTTCCGTGGTCCCGCGGGCGTAATTCCTGGCGCTGACCACCAGTACGCCTCCGGCCGCGGTAGCTACCAGACTGAAAATAGCGACGGCGCAGACCAGCTCTACCAGCGTCAGTCCTCTGTTATCCCCGCCCTTTCCGCGTCTTCGTTTCTCATTCACCATACGCGACATTCCTGCAAACCAGTTCATATTTCCTCCTCCCAGGTCATTCCATCGTTACCTTGCCGGTTAAATACGCCAGTTTTAAAGTCTTGATCCTGCTTCCTTTACTGATCTCTATTGCTACACAGTATTTTCCCGCATAAGGGCTTCCTGCGGGAAACTGCTTTAACGCGCCGCTGCTGCGGTCAAATTCCAGGATCAGCGGATTGGAAGCATCGCCCAGCGGATACCAGCTGCCGTCATTCAGCTGAAACCTGACCGTGACATTGGCATCCCCTGTAAACACCTGCTTGACTGAATCCGTGGTACTCTCGTCCGCCGCGTTATTTAAGGTGCTCACGATTTCCTCAATGCACACCCCGTCAGTTGTCATATAGATCCTCAGGTAGGTACGGAACTTGCCCATGGTGGTGACGCGGGCGCTCTGTATGGACGCTTTCAGCTGCGTAGCGCATTTGTCCACGGCCTTATTGGTAACAAGGTTTACGCCGATACTCACCGCGCCGGTCAGTACCGCCATGATCGCCAGCACGATGATCAGCTCCACCAGCGACAGTCCCCGATTGTCCCTTTTCCCAGATAATCTCATAAGCATCCCCTTACTTCTTTACCCAGTTGGCATACTGGACACATTGTGAAAGATTGACTTCCGCTACTTCCGAAGCAGGCTCCGGTGAAGCGGAAGGGTCTTCCGGCTCTTCCTCAAAAGTCCAGTTGATCTTTGGCGGAAACAGCATATAATCCGTGGAGATCACGGTAGTATAGCCGTCCGCGCTGGTATACCGCAGATTGACGCCATACAGCGTAGCATATTCATTCTTTTCCATGCTGCCGTCCGGCTGCGCGGTAGACTCCCAGAGGATCTTGCCCAGCTGAGAGGCCGATCCTTCCAGCCAGATCTTATTGCTGCCCTCGCTGTATACTGCATCGGTATTGCTCCTGATATACGCCAGATAATTTTCAAGCAGAATGGGATCCCCGGTGTTCAGTCCCACACAGGAACGCACATCCGCATCCCAGTTATCCGTCAGCGCCTCAAAGAATTTTTCGTTAAAAGCGGCTTCCAGCGCCGCTTCGTCCATACCCGCGTGATGCTCCATCACATACTGGTACGCCACCATACTGGCCCTGCTGACCTCCACTGCCAGCGCCGCCTTTATCTCCTCCAGACCGGTTTCGGCCTCATAAAAACTTTCCTTCGTGCGCAGGTCGGTCACTTTTACATAGTAGTTTCTGCCCGCCACATAGAGAATGGTGGTGGCCAGGATCGTCACGAACGCTACCACCACAATGGCGGTAATCAGCGCGGTTCCGGCGTTATTCAGTTTACTCTGTTTTCTCCGATTCCGCATATCTCATCCCTCTAATCATACATAGTACCGTTCAGAACCACCAGGGGTTCTCCCGTATATCCGGCAGCGGCTTCTCCGTCCGCGTATACGGACACTTTCACCGTGTAGATCAGCACCTTCGGTTTCTCGTCGATCATATCCCCCGACGGCGTGATATCATCCGCCAGATTCTCATCCATATTGCCGCCGTCAAAAGTAACGTCCGGGCCCCAGCCGTTCTGTGTCACGCTGACATTTCCCTTATACGCCTCCTCCAGCGTGCGGAGCTCCACCTCTGAGGAAACGGAGGGGTTCTTCTGCTTGATCAGGGATACGTTGACCGCCTGACCGGAGCGTAAGACCGTGATCGTTTCTTTGGGTATGCTCACGCCCGAAGTAGAAATGCCGCAGCCTTCATAATCATACGCCGGATAATAACAGAAGGAAATCGTCTTCAGCTTGCTGGAATCCTTGGTTTCCTCTGTAGGGTATATCTGCACCACAGCCCCGCTGGTATCTCCCCAGGGCGCGTAAACAACTCCGGTAGAAGGATTATAATAGGAAGACTGGCTTGAAACAGCGTTACGATGATAATCTTGTTCTTCTCCGGCATCGTTCAGATAAGGAATATCGCACGCCTCTACGGACCAGCTGTATTTTGTCTTTACAGTTACCTTATTGGTACCATTCTCTACTTCCAGTTCAATGACTTTCTCCTCAACCCGCAGATTCTCCATCAGGGTGTTTCTGATATCCTCCTCCTGCAGCTTATCATTCCAGGACATCAGATCGGATACCTTCCAGCTGCTATCATTCGCCAAAATCCACTCCGCGATGGCCCCGAAAGCTTCGGAATCCACATTGGGATTCTCCTGATCATACATGGCAGTAGTATCCACGTCAAAATCCTCGATGGAAGCCAGATTCTTCACCGTAGGAATGGCAGCCATATCCGCGGCCATGTCCGCCGTCAGCTCCACTTTGGCGTCATACAGCTTTCCTTCAAAGTTCACGCCCTGCAGAGAAAACGTATAGCGATTGTCTATACTGGGCGTAAACTTGGTCACGGTGCCTTCGCCGTCCGGTACAGTGGTAATGCTGGAATGGGGCGCGCCCGCATTGTCAACTTCCTGTACTCTGTGGGCGTTTGCCACCACATAGAACAGACCGGTGTCAGGAGAAGGATCATCTATACCCTGGCTGTTATAAAACTGCAGACAGAGTTCCTCCAGCGTATACGCCTTAAAGCCCTCCATGATACTCTGAGCCGCCGTGGTCACCCGCTGCTTCTCCTTCGCTTTGGCATTGAGCTTGATCGCCGTCACAAAGGAATGCAGCAGAGGTCCGGTCACAACCGTCAGGATCATGATCGCCACCAAAATCTCGATCAGGCTCATTCCCCGGTTATTCAGTTTACGCTTTTTTTCCTGCCTTTTCCTGATGGGAAGCTCCGCTTTCAAAATTTATTCCTCCTGCGCGGGATGCGCTATGCCGAAAAGCTCAGCCAGACCGCTGGCGTATTCCGCCAGATCCTGCGGCACATAAGGTTTGCCGGTGCCGAGCACATAGTAAAAGGATACCTGGATAGTACCGGCGAGTTCACCGGTTTCCTCGTTTCTGCTGTAAGAAATATTGGTGATCGCCACCCGGTTGTCACTGTCGTTGATGGTCTTGACGCAGTCCTTCAGATTCTGATAGTTGGTGGTATTGACATAGGTGCCCTTCCGCTCTATGTAAGCCAGCTCCAGCTGAAGTTCCTCCATGCCAGCCGCCTGTACGGTAGCCGCGGGGATACTGCGGAGAGCCTCTCTATCACCGATATTGATGTTGGTATAATCCACCGCCGCGGTCTTCATGGTATCCAGCGCCAGTACGATCATATCCTCTTCCATCACATCCGCTGGAAAAAGATCCAGCGTACCGCGGATCTCTTCCTGCATGGCCGCGATCTCCTGATTATAGGACTCCATATTATCATAATATTCTTTTAATTCTTTTACGCGCTCATTTAAGGCCACATTGGAACGTTCCAGAGCCTCCGCTTTGTCAATGTATGATTTGTATACCAGGAAATATACGCCTGCTAACAGGATCGCGCCCAGCAGGACCACATATAACATCATTTTCTTGGGTGTAATGTCCTTCATGCCGCGCCTCCTATTCTACCACAACGGTTTCCGCCGTAGGTTCTTCCACTACCTTAGGCCAGTACTGGCATACCAGACTGAACACCACTCTCGTTACGCTTTCCGCCTCTTCTCCCTGCGAAGCGGCGCCGCCTTCTTCCGGGGTTGTCCCGTTCTCTTCGCCGCCCTCTTCCTGGGCCGCTCCGTTCTCTTCACCGCCTGTTTCCGCCTGAGAGGCATTCACATCCTCGGTCTTTACTTCCTCCGTGCTGACCCCCGCCACGGACACCGTCATCAGACTTGTAAATTCCCTCATGGTCTGAATGACTTTGGCAGCTTCCTCCATATCCGATACTTCCAGCGTGATAACAGCCTGGGTATCATTGGAAGCGAAATCCCTCACCAAAGCGTCCGCGGGCAGCTTTTCCTCCAGTTCCGTCAGGAAATCCAGCAGTCCGTCGTTGGGCGATTCCGTCATCCGGTAACCTGCCCGTACCTCATTAAACAGAGCCGTCAGATTATTATACTGATGATATACGGACTCAGCGGGAGCGTAAGTGGCTTCCAGTCGCTGCAGGCGGGCCTCCTCAGCCTTGACCTCGTTGTACCTCGTCATGCCCAATACCGCCAGAGCCGCGCTTGCCGCTACGAAAAACAATCCCGCCAATATGGTTACGTTCTTATAATTTACATCCTTACTGTTGGATTTTTTCTTTTCCTCACTGATAAAGCCCACCGGCGCGATCCCGGCGCCGATACAGGCGATATAACGTCCAGGGTTGCCTTCCCCGCTGCTCTTGGGCCAGTTTACCGATTCAAACTTGCTCATTACCGTGGTGTGGATGCCCAGTTCGTTGGTAAAGAGTTTGGAAAGGCCGCTGATATCGCTGCCCAGTCCTACCAGGCGGATATGTTTGATCGGTGATTCCACATTCTTGGAATTGTACAGATCCACTACACGGCCCACATTGGCTATAAGAGGCATTAAGGCTTCCGCGATCTCCTGCTTGGCCGCCAGCATTTTTTCGCTGTCATCCATGTCATCAAAATCTTCTACCTCTTCCTCGCCGTCTTCCACCGGCTTTACACTGCCGCTCACGGAAAGTTTGATACAGGTCTTGCGCTTCATCAGTTCCAGCGCATCCTTGTAGTTGTCCTCTTCAAAAGCCTTGGCGTTCATCAGCGCCTGCACCGCGGAATCCACGCCGTAAGCCAGATTTCTCTGCAGCACCAGGCTCTGCGCCGAAATCACGCTGGCAAAAGCGGTATGCTCTTCCACTTTGAGCACCATTTCCGCTTCTTCTCCGCACTCGTTCTTCATGAGCTGGAATACGCTGTTTCCCGAATAGTCCAGGGAAACCATCTGCAGACCGCAGAGCTTCGCGAAGTTTTCATAGCCGGAGATCAGGTTTTTACCGGCCGCCATGACCAGCGCCTTGTAACGATCCCCCTGGCTCTCGGACTTCTCTGTGCCCAGCACCAGATGGGCCAGTTCGTACTCGGACAGGTCGATGGGGAAATAATCCGAGGCGTTGGCCTTTATCATACCGTCTATCTGATTCGTTTTGACCACGGGCACCATCACTTCTCTGGTGGCTATCTTGCTGGACGTCACCGAGAAGACAGTCTGCTTGGTCTTGATCTTATTCTCATTCAAAGCCTTGCGCACCGAAGCGGCAAATTCCACTCCTCCCGTCAGAAAGCCGTCCTCAACGGCCCCCTGGGGTGTAGGCACGCTCAGATATTTATATATCTTCGGGTTTTTTACCCGAAAGTCCATTTCACAGATCCTGGTTAAAGCGTTTCCTATTTCTATGGTCAGTATTTTTGCCATAGCCTCCCCTTTCTTACACCCTTTTTATCCGTCGTGATAATGTTAAAGTCCCATGACGCCCAAATACCAGGACAGGAACCGGTTTCCCCAAAGGGCGGCCGCCATAACCCCAACGGAAAGGTAAGGCCCCATGGCGAGCACATGGCTCTCGCCCGAAACCTTCATTCGGACAAGATGGATCACCGCGCCCGCGATACATCCGATCAAAAATGCCAGAATAATCAATTTCCAGCCCAGAAGCAGGCCGCAGGCCGCCATGAGCTTGATGTCACCGCCGCCGATGGCGCGGCCGCCGGTGCATTTGTACAAAATGAGCAGAAATACGCTGACCGAAAAAAAGCCGATTATGTACTGCCATATATGTTCCCAGTCGTATACTGCCCTGATAACGCCCAAAAAGCCGATGAAGATATTGCATCCCACCGGTATCTCATAGGTCTTCCAGTCAATCAAACTTAAGATCAAAAGCGCGCTGCCTGCCAGGCAGAAGAGTAGGGCCTCCAAGCCTATACCGCAGACAATAAAGATCAATACATAGAGAGCCCCGTTCAGCACCTCTATATAGAGGTGCTGAGGGGATATTCTCTTTTTACATTTCCTGCATCGGCCTCCCAGGCACAGATAGCTGAAAATCGGGATCAGGTCGTACCACTTTAACTGGTAGCCGCAGTCCTCGCAATGGGAACGGGCATTTACGATGTTCTCCTTACGGGGAATCCGCATGACGCACACGTTGACAAAGCTGCCGATGGCGCTGCCGTAAAGGAATACTACCATATAGAATGCGATTATCAGCAATGTAGGGATATTGTCATACATGGGAGGTACCTTTCAGAGTTATTGATTACGCCTTGCTTACGGTCCAGCAGGAGTGCCAGGAACTGGATCACCTGCTTTATAAGCTTCCGCATGATCAGGATCTGATAAATTATACCCGCCTATTTTAACATTAACTACACCAGTAGTTGCATCGTAATCAGCTGTAAAGACGGCGGTAGAACCTGTAACCAAGCTGCCACGAACGGTGGGAATATTCTCAATAGAGGAAATCTCAATTGCTGCTGCACCGGAAGCAGTAGGTTTTGTATATCCGTCAGTTCCCCAGCTATTCAATGTAGCTCCGCTATGGGCACCAGAAATATTTCCGTCCGCCAAATCCGCTTCGATTGCAGTTCTGATCTCTTCTGCATTGGTAATGTCGGTGGAACGTCTGGACTGCTCTACGTACTTACTAAAAGTAGGTGCCAGTACACCGATCAGCACTGCCATGATGGCAATAACGATGATCAGCTCGACCAGGGAAAAACCTTTGTTATCCTTTTTCATAAACCTTCTCTCCTTTTTACAATCTTTTATTTTTTATCTTCAACGCCGCCCTACCGGCGTCAAATTCATACAGGGTATTACAGATTATCCAGCGCTTCATACATGGACAGCATGGGCGCCATGCAGGCTCCGATCAGGACGCCTACCACACCTGCCATGACCACGATAATGGCAGGCTCCATAGCGGCCATCAGGGACTGTACCGCCATCTCCACTTCTTCATCGTAATAGTCCGCCAGCTTGGTGAGCATTTCCTCCGTATTGCCGGCTTCCTCGCCGATACGGGTCATATGGTAGACCATGGGAGGAAAGAGCCCGCATTCCTCCAGGGGACGGGACAGGGGCTGACCGATGATGATCTCGTTCTTGCAGTTATCCAGCGCCTCTTTAAAATATACGTTCTCCATGGTATTGGCCACAATGTCCACCGCTTCGATAAGGGGAACGCCCGCCGCCATTAGAGTGCTCAGAGTACGGGCCATCATGGCGGAAGCGGATTTCACTTCCAGATTCTTCATAGCGGGAATCTTTAATTTCAGGCCGTGGAACACATGCCGCCCCGCGTCGGTCTTGGCAAAAGCCCGTATTGCCAGCACGATCACCACAATGGCGGGCACCAGAATGAACCATTTACCGATGATAAAATCGCTGGCCACCATGACCGCCTTGGTGATGCCCGGCAGCTCCGCGTCCATATCCGCGAACATATTCACGTAGTTGGGGATGACCACCACCAGCATGACGATAACGACCGCCACCATGACGATACAGAGTACTGCAGGGTAGATCATGGCCTTCTTTACCAGGGATTTCGTCTTGGCGGACTTTTCAAACTGCACCGCCATACGCTCCAGAGCCACGTCCAGACTTCCCGAAGATTCTCCCGCGGCTACCATGTTCACTAAAAGACTGGGAAATACCTTGGGATATTCCGCCAGAGAACGAGCCAGGGTTTCTCCCTTTTCCACGCTGACGCGGACGCCGTCGGTAGCTTCCCGCAGCTTCTGATTCTCCGTCTGCTCGCTCAGCATGCGCAGGGCTTCCAGAATGGATACTCCCGCCTTGGTCATCGCCACGAACTGACGGCAGAACACGCTCAGATCCCTGGGCTTGGGCTTGCCGCCGATCTGAATATTGATATCTTTTGTCAGGGCGCTCTGCGCCTTGATCTCCATTAAGGTCAGGCCCTGCTGCTTGATCTCGGCTTTGGCCTTTTCCTCATTATCCGCTTCTATACTGCCCTTTACGATCTTTCCGGTCTTATCCACTGCTTCATAACCGTACGAAGCCATTCTTTATCCCCCTTAAAGCGCCTGCCTGCGCCCTTTTCCGTTCCCGTTTGTGTGCTAATCTGTGTGTCCGTGTATCATTCACGCACTGTGCTGTACGCTGCCTGCGCGTCGTTCTGTCAGGCAATACCTGCGTTTATAATCGAAGCCATACCGTGATATTATTTTACCACGTACCCCCCCGAAATGCAATATGTAACCCAATTTTTGCAGGCATAATTACTATATTCTATACAGAACATAACATATTTGTCAGTAAAAATCAACAAATTTTATGAAATTGACAAGACATTCCATGGAATTAACAAGACATTCCAAGAAATTGCTTTGTTGATTGGCAACAGTTTTGACTTTATTGGCCGGCGGCTTTTGTTTTTTATGCTTTACAAATTTCCCTTTCTCTGGTACAATCAACCTATCCTTGAAAGACCAGATCTTTTTTTCTACGCGGTTTCCGCGGCATTTTTCAAGACAAAAATACAATTTCACAGGAGGAGTCTGCCTATGACAGATGACAGAACCAAAGAAACCGGCAGGAACGCGTCCAACAGAGAGCACAAGTCCGATGTGTTCACAGCCCTTTTCAGCGAGCCCGAAAACGCCGCGAAGCTCTATACCGCCCTCTCCGGAAGAAAAAGTCTTAAAACTTTCCGACGGGTATATTGCGGAAACCAGGGAGCCTATGCTAGAATTGAAAGTAAAGATGATCAACATCAATCTCCCGGTGGGGCACAGGGTATTACAGGAGTGCGGGCCGCTGTACGAGTACGCCTGGTTCATAGAGCGGATCCGGAGCTATTTAAGTGACGGTATGGACAGGGATACGGCGGTGGCTCTGGCGGTCAGGGACAGTGTGAGGGAGGATATCTTTTCAGACTTTGTGAGGAAGCATGGTTCGGAGGTGGAAAATATGCTGTACACACAGTTTAACATGGATGACGCTCTGAAGGTAAGGTATGAGGAGGGTCTGGAGGACGGACTGGAACAGGGAATGGCACAGGGAATAGACCGGGGAGAACACCGTCTTCTGATCCGTCAGGTATGCGGCAAGCTGCGAAAAGGGGAGAACTCGGAAAAGATAGCCGAGGACCTTCTGGCAGACCGGGAGGAGATCGACCGGATCCGCGAGGCTTACGCGGAATACGGACCGGATGCGGCGGTCCTTTTTGACAGACTGGAAAGGGCAGGGGAATAACTCCCCCGCCCTGATACATTCGCTCTTCTATGAATCAAACGATACTTTCATCATCTCACTGAAGGACGTGATCCCGGATATCACATATTCCGCCGCGCTCATACGCAGCGTATGCATACCGTCCTTCATAGCCTGTTCTTTGATCTCTTCGGCATTGCCGCCTTTGCTGATGATATGGCGCAGCGGCTGGGTCATTTCCATGATCTCATAAACGCCGATACGTCCCTTATACCCCATGTTATCGCACTGAGGACAGCCGCATGGCTCATATATCTGAATCTCCTCGCCGGGTTTGCCGCCCAGGATCTCCACTTCCTCCTCATTGGCAAGGCGGGGCTTCTTACAGGCGGGACAAAGGCGTCTTACCAGACGCTGGGCGATCACGCCTACAATGGAATCCGCTATCAGATAAGGCTCCACACCCATATCCGCCAGACGGGTGATGGTGCTGGCTGACGAGTTGGTATGCAGGGTGCTGACTACCAGGTGGCCGGTGATGGATGCCTGCACCGCGATGCTGGCAGTTTCAATATCACGGATCTCACCTATCATGATGATATCCGGGTCCTGACGCAGAATGGAACGCAGGGCGCTGGCAAAGGTCAGATTGGCTTTGTTATTGGTCTGCACCTGATTGATGCCGTCAATGTTCGCCTCCACGGGATCCTCAACGGTAATGATATTGACATCTTCGGTATTCAGTTCGCTCAAAGCCGTATACAGCGTGGTAGACTTACCGCTTCCGGTAGGCCCCGTAACCAGCAGGATGCCGTGGGGATTTTTCAGAATGTGGTCGAACTGCTTCATCTCACCGGGTTTTAAGCCCAGCTGGCTCTTCTCTCTGTTGAGGGCAGTCTTGGCTGCCAGACGCATAACGATCTTCTCGCCGTAGACTGTAGGCAGTACGGATACACGGATATCATATTCGGTACGATCCACCACCTGGGTGATACGGCCGTCCTGCGGTTTTCTCTTCTCCGCGATGTCCATGCCGCCGATGATCTTGACACGGGCGGACAGAGCCGGCAGTATGGCAATATCGTATCGGGCTCTCTCATACAGCGCGCCGTCGATACGGTACCGGATACGCACTTTCTTTTCCATGGGTTCGATATGGATATCGGAAGAACGCTGTCTGGCCGCTTTTTCGATCATATCCTTTACCAGCATAACGATGGGGGAATTGTTGATATCCTCGCTGAAGGTATCTTCTTCCTCCACCACCAGGCGCTCCTTGGTGTACTCCTCCAGAGCGGAATCCACTTCTTCCGTACCGAAGTATTTGTCGATTGCCAGCATGATGCTCCTGGGCGTGGCTACCAGCGGTTCTATCTGACAGCCCGTGATAATGGAGATATCGTCCATGGCGTTTAAGTCCTGAGGATCCGCCATGGCCAGCTGCAGAATGTTCATATTGTCCGGCGCGTAACCCAGGGGCAGCACCTGATTCTTTTTCAACACGGAAACCGCTACCAGTTCCTGAATATCCTGCGGAATGGAGATGTTCTGCAGGTCGGTATAAGCGTATCCCAGCTGCGCGCTCAGCACATTGGCGATGGTTTCCTCCGTCACGATATTTTCATCCACCAGAGTTTCACCCAGTTTACGGCCGCTGCCTTTTTGCAGCTCCAGCCCTCTCTGCAGCTGTTCCTCCGTAATGGCGCCGCTGTTTACCAGCGCCTCGCCCAAACGAACTTTTCTTCTGATAAAATCTGCCATACCCTATCTGCGCCTCCGGACAATTTGGTTTTCCAATATATTTTTATTATAAACATATTCGCTTTTTCTGTCAAATGCCCTATGGCGGGCACCGGACAAAAAAGGCCCCGCCAAAGCGGGACCTTTTCACAGGCCGTTTTTATTTGTAATTCACGATCTTTCCGAAATCCTCTTTTAAGGACGCGCCGCCTACCAGGCCGCCGTCAATGTCCGCCTGCGCGAAGAGCTCAGGCGCGCTGGAAGCGGATACGGAACCGCCGTACTGAATACGGATGGCCTCCGCTGTATCGGCTCCGTAAAGCTCGCCGATGCAGGCACGGATCGCCGCGCATACCTCCTGCGCCTGTTCGGTTGTCGCGACCTTGCCGGTACCGATGGCCCAGATAGGCTCATAGGCGATCACAGCGGTCTTCGCCTGCTGCGCGGTCACATTCAGGAACGCGATCTTGATCTGCTGGCGTATCCAGTCAATGGTTATGCCCTGCTCTCTCTGTGTCAGGGACTCGCCGCAGCAGATAATGGGCTTCAGATTGTGCTCAAAAGCCTTCAGGACCTTTTTGTTCACGGTTTCATCGGTTTCCGCGAAGTACTCTCTTCTTTCAGAGTGGCCGATGATAACGTATTCTACGCCCGCATCTACCAGCATGGCGGGAGAGATCTCGCCGGTAAAGGCGCCTTTCTCCTCAAAATACATATTCTCCGCGCCTATCCGGATATTCGTTCCTTTCGCGGCTTCCACAGCGGGAATGATATCAATGGCGGGTACGCAGAATACCACGTCCGCATCGTCGGTTACCACAAGCGGCTTTAATTTTTCAATCAGCGCTACGGCTTCACTGGGAGTCATGTTCATTTTCCAGTTGCCGGCAATAATCTTCTTTCTTGCCATTTCTTTTTCCTCTCTTCTATTCTTCTGATAAGATCCGCAGGATACCCTGTCTTATTTGTCATCTGCCGCAGCTACGCCGGGAAGCACTTTGCCCTCTAAGAACTCCAGAGAAGCGCCGCCGCCGGTGGAGATGTGGGTCATCTTGTCACCGAAGCCCAGCTGGTTGACCGCCGCCGCGGAATCGCCGCCGCCGATGATGGTGGTCGCTTCGGTTTCCGCCAGAGCTTTGGCTACCGCGATGGTTCCCGCTGCCAGAGTAGGATTCTCAAATACGCCCATGGGGCCGTTCCAAACTACTGTTTTGGCGTTCTTTACGGCATCCGCGTACAGAGCCGCCGTCTTGGGTCCGATATCCAGGCCTTCCATGTCGGCGGGAATCTTATCCGCGTCTACATGGGAGATCTCTACCGGTCCGTCAATAGGATCCGGAAAACTTTTCGCGATGGTGGTATCTACGGGCAGGAGCAGCTTTTTGCCAAGTTTGCCGGCCTTATCCATCATCTCCCTGCAGTAGTCGATCTTCTCGTCATCTACCAGAGAGTTGCCCACTTCCATTCCCTGCGCCTTTAAGAAGGTATACGCCATACCGCCGCCGATGATCAGGGTATCGCACTTCTCCAAAAGATTGGAGATCACGTTCAGCTTGTCGGCTACTTTTGCGCCGCCCAGGATGGCTACGAAAGGTCTTACGGGATTTTCCACCGCGTTGCCCAGGAAATTGATCTCCTTCTGCATCAGGTAGCCGACCACGTTCTCACCGCCCTTCGCGGTAATGAATTTGGTAACGCCTTCTACGGAAGCGTGAGCCCTGTGAGAGGAGCCGAACGCGTCACATACATACAGATCCGCCAGGTCCGCCAGTTCTTTACTGAAGGCCTCGCCGTTCTTGGTTTCTTCCGCGCCGCGGAAACGGGTGTTCTGAAGCAGTACCACATCTCCCTCTTTCATAGCCGCTACAGCCGCGGTGGCAGCTTCGCCGGTCACGTTGTAATCGCTTACGAATACAACCTCCTTGCCCAGCTTCTCAGAAAGTCTTTTGGCTACGGGCGCCAGGGATTCTCCTTCGTTGGGGCCGTTCTTTACTTTACCCAGGTGGGAGCAGAGGATCACCTTGCCGCCATCCTTTATCAGCTTCTGAATGGTAGGAAGCGCTGCCACGATACGGGTTTCATCCGTAATCTCGCCATTTTTAAGCGGTACGTTGAAATCGCATCTTACCAGCACTCTTTTGCCTTTCGCGTTAATGTCATCTACAGATTTTTTGTTTAAACCCATTGCACTGTCCTCCGATTTTGATTTTAAAAAAGGTCCGGTCCTAAGACCGGACCTTGGCAGGTCGAACCTGTTTTATTTCAGCTCGCTGAAATACTTGATGGTACGAACCATCTGGCTGGTATAGCTGTTCTCATTGTCATACCAGGAAACAACCTGTACCAGGCTGTTGCCGTCTTCCATCTTGGAAACCATGGTCTGGGTCGCGTCAAAGATGGAACCATAGGTGCTTCCTACGATATCGGAGGATACGATCTCGTCCTCATTGTAATCGAAGGATTCCGTTCTGGCAGCCTTCATAGCCGCGTTGATGCCTTCCTTGGTAACCTCGCCCTTTACAACGGCTACCAGGATGGTGGTAGAACCGGTAGCGGTAGGTACACGCTGTGCGGAACCGATCAGCTTGCCGTTCAGTTCGGGAATAACCAGGCCGATCGCCTTAGCGGCGCCGGTGGAGTTGGGAACGATATTGCACGCGCCCGCGCGGCTTCTTCTTAAATCGCCCTTTCTCTGAGGACCGTCCAGGATCATCTGGTCACCGGTATACGCGTGTACGGTGGTCATGATACCGCTCTGGATGGGAGCGAAATCATTCAGCGCCTTAGCCATGGGAGCCAGGCAGTTGGTCGTACAGGAAGCCGCGGAAATAACCGTATCTTCAGGCTTCAAAGTATCATGATTTACATTGTAAACGATGGTAGGCAGGTCATTTCCAGCGGGAGCGGAGATAACGACCTTGCGGGCGCCTGCCGCTACATGGGCGGAAGCCTTTTCCTTGGAGGTATAGAAACCGGTACACTCCAGAACTACGTCTACCTTCAGCTCGCCCCAGGGAAGCTTGGAAGCATCTGCCTCTTTATAGATCGTGATGGTCTTGCCGTTTACGGTGATGCTGTCCTCGCCCGCCTGTACGGAATCGGCATATTTGTACTTGCCCTGAGAAGAGTCATACTTCAACAGATGCGCAAGCATCTTGGGGCTCGTCAAATCATTGATTGCCACTACTTCATATCCTTCCGCATCAAACATCTGTCTGAATGCAAGACGACCAATACGGCCAAAACCATTAATTGCTACTCTTACTGCCATTTTAGATTCCTCCTGAAATTTTATTATGGTACCAATCAATATGATTGCCAAAAATTTGTCAACAATGTAATTTTACCTAATTCCTGTCCATAATTCAAGATGAAAATAAAAATTTTTGCCATAATTGGGAATTTTTATATTTTGTTCATAATTTTACAGAGGTTTTTTGGTATAATTGGCATATCCGGACAAAAAACGCGTCCGTCCGGTCCAGATAAAACGCGGAAAGGAAACGCTTATGCCTGTTACAGCCGACTGCCACCTTCACTCTTCTTATTCCGGGGACAGCAGAGAACCCATGGAGAACCTGATCCGGGCCGCCCTGGGCAGAGGGCTTACCCACATCTGTCTTACGGAACATATGGACATGGATTTTCCCGTATCGGAGGATACTCCGGCGGATCTCTTTACTTTAAACACGGATGCCTTTCTCTATGACCTGGCCCTCCGCAAGGCGGAATACGCGGACAGGATCAAGATCCTGTTCGGAGTGGAGCTGGGTCTGCAGCCCCATCTGCAGAAAGAGCTGGCGCTTTACGCCAGAGAATATGAGTTTGACTTTATCATCGGGTCCGTCCACGTAGTAAACGGCAGGGACCCTTATTACCCCGCCTACTACGAGGGCCGGGATGACGAGGAAGCCTACCGGGAATACTTTCAGGCCGTCATCGACAACCTGAAGAGATCCAGCTGCTTCGACGTGTGCGGCCATCTGGATTATGTAGTGCGCTACGGCCGGCATAAGGACAGGGACTATTCCTATGAAAAGTACCGGGATCTGTTCGATACCATGCTGGAGCTGATACTGGAAAAAGAGAAGGGAATCGAACTGAACACCGGCAGCCTGCGGAAGGGGCTTTCCCAGGCCAGCCCGCATATAGACGTGCTGAGGCGCTACCGGGAGCTGGGCGGCGAGATCGTCACCGTCGGCTCCGACGCCCACCGCGCGGAGGACGTGGCCGCGGATTTTGACAGGGCAGCGGAATTATTAAAGGAATGCGGTTTCCGTTATTACTGTGTTTTTGAAAAGCGCATCCCGGAATTTCATAAAATATAGGGCGGACTTTCCGCTCCTGGGCCGTTACAGAATGGTGCCGCCGCCCAGCACCCAGCCGTCTTCATAGAAAACCGCGGCCTGCCCCGGGGTGGCCGCTCTTACGGGTCGGTCAAAGGTGAGCTTCACCCTGCCGTCCGGCATTTTTTCTAACAGCGCGTTTTCCCCCTGATGGGCATAACGTATTTTCACCAGCGCGCGCCTGGGCCGTTCCAGCGCTTCCATGGCCATATACCGGATGTCATCGCAGTACACTTCCGTGGTACGGATCTCCGCGTCTTCCCCGATCACCACTTCGTTGGTGTCGGGACGGATCTCCGCCACAAAGACCGGATGCCCCAGAGAAAGCCCCAGGCCCCGGCGCTGCCCTACGGTATAGTGGGTGATGCCCTTATGCCGTCCCAGGACTTCTCCCGCGGTATTTACGAAATTACCTTCCGGCGGGATCCTGTCCGGCGCCTCTTTTTCCAGGAAAGCCGCGTAATCCCCGTCCGGCACGAAGCAGATATCCTGACTGTCCGGCTTCTCCGCCACCGGGAGCCCCGCTTCCCGCGCTATCCGGCGGACTTCCTCTTTGGTGTAGCTTCCTATGGGCATCAGGGTGTGGGCCAGCTGTTCCTGGGTCAGGCTGTAAAGGGCATAGGTCTGGTCCTTCCGCGCGGTAACGGCGTTCTTTACCGCGAGCCTTCCCCCCGGATGCCTGCCCACGGTGGCATAATGGCCGGTGGCGATACAGTCCGCGCCGATTTCCAGGCTGCGCTTCAGTAAAGACTCCCATTTGACATAGCGGTTGCAGGCTATACAGGGATTGGGCGTTCTGCCGCGCAGATACTCTTCCGTAAAATACTCCATCACCCGATGCTTAAACTCATCCTTAAAATTCATCACGTAATAGGGGATCCCCAGAACAAAAGCGACCTTTCTGGCATCATCCACCGCGCTTTTGCCGCAGCAGCCGCCGTTTTCGGCACGCGCCTGTTCTTCCTCGTCCTGCCAGATCCGCATGGTCACGCCTATCACTTCATACCCCTGCTCTTTTAACAGATATGCCGCCACGGAGGAATCCACGCCGCCCGACATTCCCACTACTACTTTTCTGCCCATAGATTTAATAGTCTTCCTCTTCGGCTTCCTCGCCCTCATGAATATCGGACTTGGGCCTGCTCAACCCCTCAATGGTGATCCCGTGCTTCTGAGCGTAGTCCCAGAGCGCCGCGTGAATGGCCTCTTCCGCCAGCAGGGAACAGTGCACCTTTACGGGCGGAAGGCCGTCCAGCGCTTCCATCACCGCTTTATTCGTCACCTGCATGGCCTCCTGGATACTTTTGCCTTTCACCAGTTCCGTGGCCATACTGCTGGTGGCCACCGCCGCGCCACATCCGAATGTCTTGAATTTGCAGTCCCGGATGATACCCTCATCATCAATATCCAGATAGATCCTCATGATATCCCCGCACTTGGCGTTGCCCACCGTGCCTACGCCGCTGGCGTTTTCTATTTCTCCCACATTGCGGGGATTGTTAAAATGATCCATTACTTTTTCACTGTACATGCTCCGACTCCTTCCGTCCCTGTTCCTTTACAAAATCCTCATACAGCGGGGACATATTTCTGATATAGGAAACGATCTCCTTTAAATTATCCACTACGTAGTCCAATTCCTCTCTGGTGGTTTCCTCTGAAAGCGTCAGACGCAGAGAACCGTGGGCAATCTCATGGGGCAGCCCGATGGCCAGCAGCACATGGGACGGATCCAGAGAACCGGAGGTGCAGGCGCTTCCGCTGGAGGCGCAGATCCCCTTCTGGTCCAGGTGGATCAGCATGGATTCCCCTTCCACAAACCGGAAACTGAAATTGGCGTTGCCGGGCAGTCTTTGGCTCCTGTCCCCGTTTAACCGCACATAAGGAATTTCCGACAGCACCCTGTCTATGAGATAGTCCCTGAGCGCCGTTTCTTTTCTGATCTTTTCTTCCATGACGCGGAAAGAATATTTCGCGGCCGCTCCCATGCCGGCGATCCCGGGTACATTTTCCGTACCTGCCCGTCTGGCCCTTTCCTGGGCTCCGCCATGGATAAAGGAACGGATCTTAACGCCCTTGCGGATATACAAAAAGCCGATGCCCTTGGGGCCGTGAAATTTATGGCCGCTGCCGGAAAGCATGTCGATATGCAGTTCCTCCACATCTATGGGGATCTGACCGTACGCCTGCACCGCATCGGTATGGAACAGGATCCCTTTCTCTTTCGCCAGTTCGCCGATTTCCCTGACGGGCTGGATCGTACCGATCTCATTATTGGCAAACATCACGGAAATCAGGATGGTGTCTTCCCTGACTGCCGCCCTCAGCTCTTCCATATTGAGGATGCCGTTTTCGTCTACCCCCACATAAGTAACCTCATAGCCATGCTTTTCCAGATACTGGCAGGTATGCAGCACCGCGTGATGCTCAATCCCGCTGGTAATGATGTGTTTTCCTTTGGAAGCGCAGGCCTCCGCCGCGGCTTTGATCGCCCAGTTATCGGATTCGCTCCCTCCCGCGGTAAAGTAGATCTCTTCGCTTTTCGCGTGCAGACTCTCCGCGATAAAATCTCTGGTATCCTGAATCACATTCTTGCTTTTATCCGAAAAGGAATAGATGGAGCTTGGATTTCCGTAATATTCCGTCAGGTATGGCAGCATGGCTTCCACCGCCTCCGGCACCGGTTTTGTGGTTGCCGCGTTGTCCAGATATATCATGCTCTTTCCTCCTTATCCTGCATTTCCTAGTATTTCACTAGGGTTAATATATATACACTATAACGCGGCCGGCGGGTTCTGTCAACCTCTCTCTCGGAATATACTTATCAAAAATACCGCCGGGTTCTCTCCGGCATACTTATCCTATGAAAAGAAAGAATCCTTTTATTACCGGAACCATTATCCTGACCATGACCGGATTGATCAGCCGCATCATAGGCTTTTTTTACCGTATCTATCTCTCACGCCTGTTCGGGGAAGAGGGCATGGGTGTCTATCAGCTGCTCAACCCCGTTCTGGCCCTTTCCTTTTCCGTCACCGCCGCCGGCCTGCAGACCGCCGTTTCCAAATATGTGGCGGGCGGGATCTCTTCCGGGAACGCCAGATCTCCTTTCCGCGTGCTCATGGCAGGACTGGCGGTTTCTCTAAGCCTTTCCTTCGTCTGTACAGGCAGCATTATCCGTTTTTCGGAATGGATCGCCGTACATTTTCTTCTGGAGGCGCGCACCGCCTCCATGCTGCGCATCATTGCCCTTTCCATACCATTAAGCGCCGTACATGCCTGCATCAACGGTTATTATTACGGCATCAGGAAGACCGGCCTTCCGGCTGTCACGCAGCTTTTAGAGCAGTTCTGCCGCGTTTTCTGTGTCTGGAGCGCCCACCGGCTCGCCGCCCGGTACGGCACCGTTCCTTCCATCAACGTCGCGGTTGTCGGCCTGGTCGTGGGAGAGTTTTTTGCCATGCTGGTATCCATCGGGGGCGCGTACTTCCGCTATTACCGGGCGGTTTCGTCCGCTTCCGGCCCGGCCTCGTCTTCCCCCGCGCCGCGCTCTCCCTCCTGTTTCCGGCTCGTCCTGGACCTGCTTTCCCTGGCCGTTCCCCTTTCGGTCACCCGCATTGTCATCAACCTGCTGCAGAGCGTGGAAGCCGTGTACATCCCTTCCCGTCTGCAGGCCTGCGGTTATACGCCCGCTGACGCGCTCAGCATATACGGCGTACTGACCGGCATGGCCCTGCCGCTGATCTTCTTTCCCAACGCGCTGACCGGTTCCATGTCCGTCCTGCTGCTGCCCATTGTTTCCGAAGCGGACGCCGCCGGCAATCAGGCCGCTATCCGCCGCGCTCTGGGCAAAACGCTTTATTCCTGCCTGCTCTTAGGCTGTACCTGCACCCTGGGTTTTCTGTGCTTCGGTCGTACCCTGGGCAGACTGCTTTTTCAAAGTCCTCTGGCGGGGAACTTCATCTGCGTGCTCAGCCTGCTCTGCCCTTTCATGTATCTGGGCACCACGCTTTCCGGTATCTTAAACGGTCTGGGGAACGCCATAGGCGTCTTTTTCATCAGTGTTTCTTCTCTCTGCATCCGGCTTTTCTTTGTCTTTTTTCTGCTGCCCCGCTTTGGCATTTACAGTTACATCGCCGGACTGCTCTTCAGCCAGGCCTTTACCACCTGCTGTTATCTTTTACTTTTAAAACACCTTCTGCGAAAACGTTAGATACTTGCTTCTCCGCGGATTTTATTATATAATGCAATCGGATTTGACAAAATGAAAACCTCAGAGAAACGGAGAAAATTATGAGTTACGAATTTATACAGAAGCTTCCGACCCCGGAAGAGATCCGTTCCCAGTTTCCGCTGCCGGAAAAACTGGCGGAATTGAAAAAAGAACGGGATGCGGAGATCCGGGATATCTTTACGGGGAAAAGCGGCAAATTTCTGGTCATCATCGGTCCCTGTTCCGCGGACAGTGAGGATTCCGTCTGCGAATACGTCAACCGTCTGGCCGGTATCCATGAAAAAGTAAAGGACAAGCTGGTCCTGATCCCACGCATCTACACCAATAAACCCCGCACTACCGGCGAAGGCTACAAAGGCATCGTGTCCCAGCCGGATCCGGAAAAGAAGCCTGACTTTCTGGCGGGCCTGATCGCCATGCGGAAGATGCAGATCCGCGCCATGTCGGAAAGCGGCCTCACCGCCGCCGACGAAATGCTCTATCCCGAAAACTGGCACTACGTATCCGATATCCTTTCCTATGTGGCTATCGGAGCCCGTTCCGTGGAAGACCAGCAGCATCGGCTTGCCTGCAGCGGCTTCGATGTGCCCGCGGGTATGAAGAATCCTACCAGCGGTGACTTCTCCGTGATGCTGAATTCCGTTTACGCGGCCCAGCATCCCCATTCCTTCATTTACAGAGGCTGGGAGGTACATACCACCGGCAACGCGCTGGCTCACACCGTACTGCGGGGCGCGACCAACAAATACGGGCGCAACCTTCCGAACTATCACTATGAGGACCTGAATACGCTGCTGACCCTTTATAATGAAAGGGATTTGAAAAATCCCGCCTGCATCATCGATGCGAACCACTCCAACTCCAATAAGGACTTCCGGCAGCAGATACGCATCGTCAAGGAAGTCATGCACAGCAGAAAGCTGAGTTCCGATATTCACGGTCTGGTAAAGGGGGTTATGATCGAAAGCTATCTGGAAGAAGGCTGTCAAAAGATCGGAGAAGGCATTTACGGTAAATCCATTACCGATCCCTGCTTAGGCTGGAAAGACAGCGAACGTCTGATCTACGATATCGCGGAGTATGAATGATCTCAGGGAATCCGCATGCCATATTGTCAAAATATTATGATGATCAGTTGGATTTGTGTTTCAGAATGTCTGATCGCGGCATCCGCCTTACCGGCGCGTGCCGCTTTTAGAATTATAGATGATATTTTTGATACATTTCCTGTAAAAACGCCGGTTCCGTGGAAAGCCTGCGCAGCTCACCGCCTTCTCCCGCTTCCAGCATTTGGTTCATGAGTTTCAGCAGACGGTCCTGGCCTTCCTGCAGGCCCTCCTTACGGCCTTCCTGCAGACCTTCCTGGCGGCCTTCCTGCAGACCTTCCTGGCGGCCTTCCTGCAAACCTTCCTGACGGCCTTCTTCCCGGCCTTTCCGCAGGCCTTCGCTTCTGGCTATCTGCATGCCTTCCGCCAGTTCCTCTTCCACCCACTCTTCAATCGTCATATACCTTCCCTCCCAGCTCCTGCTTCGTTTCAGATCCGCTATCTTGGCCTGAAGCCGGTCCACCGTCGCATCCTGAAGGCTCCTGGCGCACTCCGGGGTACTCTCTTCCACATAACGGAGAAAATGTACCAGTTCCATGGGTACTTCGCTGTCATTCTTTCCCTTTGTGTTCAGAAAGATCCTGACCGCCTCGTCACCAAGAGGTATGTCCCTTTCCCGGCACCGGTTTTCAAAGGTATAGCGGTAAAGCCCTTCCCCGAACGGATCAAACGTACAAATAAAGATCACATAGTTAGGTTTCAGTTCCCGGAAATCTGTTCCCTGGGGGAAAGAGGTCATATCCATACCCGCCTGATGATAGCGGCTCCTCCACGGCAGATTGCCATAATTGCGGTTCTGCATTTCCACATTGTAATTGGTCCCGCTTTCATCTACGGCATAAACATCCAGCCGGATCCCACGGGAATCGGAATGATACAGCAGAGTATGCTCCACATGCACGGTCACCTTATCCACTCTGCGGCTCAAAAGCACCTGCAGCGTCAGCCTGCAGATTTCCGCATCTTCCATAACAGCGCCGAACAGAAACGCGTCTTTTAAATGTAACTCTTGAAATTTTTTCTGTGCCATATGATATCTCCTTATCCTATGGCATAGACGGATTCCCTGTTTTTTATTATAACAGAAGGCACGGCTCAGTGCAATCATTATCGTTAATCCGTATATTCTGGCTGTTCTGTCCCGAAATCAAAAAGGCTCATCCTCTCGGATGGGCCTTGGCATATACTTCCCGTATGCGGTTGCGGGTCCGCCCCGCGTATATCTGTGTCGTAGAGATGTCGGAATGCCCCAGCATCTCCTGGACACTGCGCAGATCCGCGCCGTTTTCCACCAGATGAGCCGCAAAAGAATGCCGTATGGTATGGGGCGTGATCTGGTAAGGGATCCCCGCCTTGGCCGCATATGATTTTAAAAGTTTCCAGAAGCCCTGCCGGCTCATGGGACCTCCCGCGCAGTTTACAAAAAGGATCTCCTCATCGTCGGATAAGATCATGGACTCCCTGGCGTGCTCCAGATACGCGAGCAGCGCGTTCCGGGCCGTGTTTCCAAAGGGGATCGCCCGTTCCCGCCCGTTGTCTTTGCAGACTACAAAGCCCATTTTCAGGTTTACGTCCGCAAGTTTTAACGAGATCAGCTCGGATACCCGTATACCTGTGGCATAGAGAAGTTCCAGCATGGCCTTGTCCCGTAATTCCTTGGGCGTACTGCCCGCAGGCTGGGACAACAGTTTCTCCACATCGGCCACAGACAAAATCTCCGGCAGCTTCTTTTCTACCTTGGGCGCTTTGAGCCCCTCAGCGGCATCTTCCTCTACGATGTGCTCCCTCAGCAAAAAAAGATAAAAAGCCTTGATGGCCGCTATATTTCTGGAAACGGTGGAGGGCGCGAAACGGTTCCTTTCCAGATAGAGCACGTAGGAATTCAGATTGGTCGCTGAAATATCCTGTACCTCGCTGATGCCTTCTTCTTCCAGAAAGCCTTTCAGCTTGTACAGATCCCGCTTATAGGACATCCTCGTATTTTCCGACTTTTTCTTCACATTATGTAAATAACTGACAAAGGCCTCTATCTCTTTTTCCATGAAACTTCCATTTCCTTTTTCTCATCGGGAATACCGATCTTGCATTTCCGGCCCGATCCCTCTGATTTTTTGTCATCAGAATTTTATTATACGCAGAATGAGAAGAAAAAGCAATTGAAAATTTAAAAGTTTTTTAACAAGTTTAAAATATTTTTAACATATTCCCCATCAGCGTAGGGTTTACATAACTTTCCAAAACGCAGCCGATTATGACAACCCCAAGAAGCATGAGAAATGTTACGCCTTTCCGGCGCAGCAGCGCGTGCCGGGAGCCGGTTTCCTCATGCAGCGCCGCGCTGTCCTGCAGTTTTTCCGGGAAATAGATGGAAAGGCAGAATTCGTAACTCCAGCGCAGCAACAGAATGGCCGCCGGAAAGTATACAAATGCCTGGGGAAAGATCCCCACCGCTATCAGCAGGATCCCTTTCAGCCCGTATCTGAGCAGAGAGGCCATGACCAGCATACCGAAAGACAGTCCCAGCCACGCGGCGCAGGTCCAGACCGCGGCCAGCCCCAGCCATGTGGTGGAAAGCACGGCTAAGATCAGCGCGCAACCCAGCCGTTTCTGCAGTACATAAAGAAAAAAAGCATTGCCGTCCACCGGTGCGTATTTTACCGCGTACAGGATATTTTCGCTCAACAGCCCCGTATTTTCCAGCAACACTTTTTTTCCCGCGTTCATCAGCAGAAGTCCCAGCAGAAATCCCAGTAAAATGATTCCCGACAGGATACGCCCCCGCCTTGTTCTTGATCGTTCCCACCTGCCCATCCACAGTATCCTCCGTGTTTTCCGTTCTGCACTATTCTATGTCGCAGCGGCAGGTTTTTATGACAGGCCTCCTATTTTCCCAGATACTTGTGGGCATAAGTCATAATGGCGCAGATCGTCTTCGCATCCTGAATGGTACAGTCGTAGATCTTATCCATCAGTTCCTCCACCGTGCAGGCCTCCACATTGATGAACTCGTCTTCGTCCAAATGCTGATGCCCCTTTTCCAGGTTTCTGGCCACATAAATGTCTATCTTTTCGTTGCAGAAAGCCACCGTTGTGCGGATACTGATAAGCAGTTCCAGATCCCTGCAACGGTATCCCGTTTCTTCCTCCAGTTCTCTGGCGGCAGCGGTTTTGGTAGGTTCCTCCGGGGAATTGAGCCCTCCCGCCGGCACCTCCAGCGTATAGCGGTCCAGCGCGTTCCTGTACTGACGCACCATCAGCAGCCTGCCGTCCTCTCTGACAGGAACCACCGCGGCGGCACCCTTGTGCCCTATGAAGTCCCATTTTACAATATTTCCGTTAGGCACCTGCACCGTATCCTGATAATAGTCGATGATCGCGCCTTTCTGTACCAGTTCCCTGTTCAGACGCTTAAATTCTTCCGCCATACTCCCTCTTTTCCGCGCCTGACGGCGCTTTTCGATTTTATGTCCTGTCTTACGCTTCCAGCAGTTTTTCCACGCTGACCAGTTTCACGCACAGTACAAAGAGCTCCGCTGCCAGCGCCATTTCTTCCGGAGTGGGGAAAGAAGGCGCGATGCGGATATTGGTATCCTTAGGATCCTTCCCGTAAGGATAGGTAGCGCCGGCGCCGGTCAGCACCACGCCGGCTTCCTTACACTTCGCCACAATGCGCTTCGCGCAGCCTTCCATGGCTTCAAAGGAGATAAAATAACCGCCGTTCGGCCTGGTCCATTCCGCGATGCCAAGTCCGGAAAGTTCTTTATCCAGCGTGGACAATACCGCCTGGAATTTAGGCCTCATGATGTCCGCATGTTTTTTCATCTGAGCCTTCAATCCATTCAGATCCTTAAAATATTTTACATGACGCAGCTGGTTGACCTTGTCAAATCCAATGGTCTGCAGCGTCAGGGTTTTCCGTATAAAATCCAGGTTCTTCTCGGAAGCCGCCACCGCCGCGATCCCTCCGCCCGCGAAGCTTACCTTGGATGTGGAAGCAAATTCATAGACCATATCGGGATTGCCGGCTTTTTCGCACTCGCTTAAAATTTCCAGCAGTTCATCCTGCCTGTCATCATAGAGATGATGGATCACATAGGCGTTGTCCCAGAATATCCTGAAATCCTCCGCGGCCGGCTTCAGCGCCGCGAAACGCCTTACGGTTTCATCGGAATAAGTAATCCCCTGGGGATTGGAATACTTGGGCACACACCAGATTCCCTTTACAGAAGCATCCTCATTTACATATTTCTCCACCATATCCATATCCGGTCCCGTGGGCGTCATGGGCACGGTGATCATTTCTATTCCAAAGTGCTGGGTAACGGCAAAATGCCTGTCATAACCGGGAGCGGGACAAAGAAACTTCACCTTTTCCAGTCTGCACCAGGGCGTACTGCCGCAGACACCGTGGGTTACGGAGCGGGATATGGTATCGTACATGATAGTCAGAGAGGCGTTTCCGCATACGATCACCTTGTCCGCGGGCACTCCCATCATCTCTCCCATCAGCGCTTTGGCTTCGGGAATGCCGTCCATCAGACCATAATTTCTGCAGTCCGCTCCTGCTTCCGTTTTCAAAACGCTCCTGCTGTCCAGCGCATCCATAATGGGCATCGTCATATCCAGCTGGCTGACAGAAGGCTTTCCTCTGGACATATCCAGTTTTAACCCTTTCGCCTTCACTTCCTCATAAGCTTTTTCCAGCCCGGCTTTTAACGCCGTCAGTTCTTCTCTGTTCATTTCCTGATACGATTTCATCTTGCCACCATCCTTAGATTGAATCATTGTATACAATCATACATTTTGTCATCTCGTACATTCTACTATAACCTATCGCGTAAGACAAGGGGCATTTTTCATTTTCGGAGAATTTTCGGCAAAAAGGCTGTCTACAACCGTCTTTCGGTTTGTAAACAGCCTTTTAAAATTCTTATTACATTACTTTACATTACTTAGCGTAGTCGATTACGCGGCTTTCACGGATGACATTGACCTTAATCTGTCCGGGATATTCCAGTTCAGCCTCGATCTGCTTGGAAATATCTCTGGCCATTACCACCATGTCAGCGTCAGAAATCTGCTCAGGAACTACCATAACGCGAACTTCCCTACCAGCCTGAATAGCAAAAGATTTTTCAACACCTTTGAAATTGTTTGTGATTTCTTCTAATTGTCTTAATCTGCTAGTGTAGGTTTCCAATGTTTCCCTTCTAGCGCCCGGTCTTGCAGCGGATATTGTATCGGCAGCTTGTACGATACATGCGATCAGGGATGTAGCTTCCACGTCACCGTGGTGGGATTCGACTGCGTTGATAACAACCGCATTCTCCTTATACTTTCTGCAGAGCTCAGCGCCCAGCTGGATATGGGAACCTTCCATTTCATGATCTACGGCTTTCCCGATATCATGCAGCAGACCTGCTCGCTTTGCCAGACGGACATCCAGTCCCATTTCCGCTGCCAGTAGTCCTGACAGCTGCGCTACTTCGATGGAATGCTTTAACGCGTTCTGCCCGTAACTGGTCCTGAACTTCATCCGGCCAAGCAACCTTACAAGCTCGGGATGAATGCCATGTACACCTACCTCCAGGGTAGCGGCTTCACCCTCTTCTTTGATCATTACTTCTACTTCCCTCTGCGCCTTCTCTACCATTTCTTCAATCCTGGCAGGGTGGATACGCCCATCTACGATCAGCTTTTCCAGCGCGATTCTCGCCACTTCGCGACGAATAGGATCAAAACCGGAAAGAATTACCGCTTCGGGGGTATCATCAATGATCAGATCCACACCCGTCATGGTTTCCAGGGTCCTGATGTTGCGCCCCTCTCTTCCGATAATGCGTCCTTTCATCTCATCATTCGGAAGCTGTACTACGGAAATCGTGGTTTCAGAAACATGATCCGCTGCGCATCTCTGAATGGCGTTTACCACGTACTCCTTCGCTTTCTTGTCCGCTTCCTCCTTGGCCCGACTCTCCATTTCCTTGATCATCACGGCCGTTTCATGCTTCACTTCATCTTCAACAATTTTCAACAAATACTCTTTTGCTTGTTCAGAGGTTAATCCGGAAATTCTCTCCAGTTCCTGTACCCGCTGCTCGTTCAGTTTGGACACTTCGTCTTTCATCCTGTTCAAGGACTCTTCCCGCTGCGCCAGACTTGCTTCTTTGCGTTCGATAGCATCCGCTTTCTTGTCGATGTTCTCTTCCTTCTGCTGAACCCTCCGCTCATAGCGCTGCGCTTCGGCTCTGCGTTCCTTGATTTCCTTGTCCAGCTCATTCTTGGTGCGAATGGACTCTTCCTTGACCTCAAGCAGCGCCTCGCGTTTCTTGACTTCAGCAGTCTTCAAAGCTTCATCGATAATCTCTCTTGCCTTGGTGTCCGCATCGCCCAGCTTGGATTCGACGTATTTTTTCCGTCGGTTCGTAGCGTAGACGTAAGTCACCGGAATCGAGATGATCAGCGTGACCACTACCGCTCCCAAAACATACAACCATGTCATGTACAGGAGCACCTCCTTATTAAATTTTCGTGCATGGCCTTCCGGCCAAAACATAGTTAAAAACTATGCCAAATCTATTATAGAATGTATGTAAACATCCTAAAGCATTTTACAACAGTTAAATTTTAAAATAAAATGATAGTTATGTCAAGCACAAGTAAACTGACGCTGCCGATTTTTTTCATTATGGGAACAAAAACTTTCGTATTTTTTCTGATGAAAAGCCTTTTCGCAGCAAAAATCCGTACATCCGGCGCCTTTCTCCGTCATCGGCTGAGGCAGCTTGAAAATGCTTTTTGGCAAGCAGAGCCTCAATCAGGACCTCTTCGTCCTGCCTGTTACCCTCTTCTTCCCACCGCCGCCACGCCTCCTCCAGGATCTCCCTGGAAACGCCTCTGGCCGAAAGGTCGCTGTCGATCCTCTTTCTGCTTTTGCGCTCCTGATTATAATGAATAAAGTTCTGCGCGTAACGCAGATCGTCAATGTAGGAAAAGGAAGCGGCATAAGCCACCGCTTCCTCCGCGGTTTTCTCCGAATAACCTCCCTGAAGCAGCTTTCTCTTCATCTGCGCCGCGGTATAATCCCTGGATTTAAGAAGATTTAAACAGCGCAGCCTGGCGCGTTTGACCAGCACTTTCCCCAGAAATTCTTCACAAAATTCCGGGGAAAGCTCATCGCCTGCCTTTAATCCATATCTGCGCAGCTCGCCTTTGTACAGAGTAAACTCCTCTCCCGTATCCGTGGACACTTTCACTCGGGAAGAAGAGATCTCCTGAATCTCCGTGACCATCATACGCTGCCTTCAGTCCCGTTTTCCCTGGATTTTTTCTCTGCCGGTTTCGGCGCCTCCGGGGCAGAAGCCTCTTCCGTACGCAGGCCGAAATGTTCCCTGACCTTACGTTCCACTTCGGCGCATACCTCCGGATTATCTTTTAAGTACTGTTTGGCGTTTTCTCTGCCCTGTCCGATCTTATTGCCCTCATAGGCAAACCACGCGCCGGATTTATTGATAATGCCGTTCTCCGCTGCCAGGTCCAGAATATCCCCCACACCGGAGATGCCTTTCCCGAACATGATATCAAATTCCGCTTCCTTAAACGGTGGCGCGATCTTATTCTTGACTACTTTTACCCTGGTCCGGTTGCCTATTACCTCGCCGCCCTGCTTCAGGGATTCAATGCGGCGCACATCCAGCCGCACGGAAGCATAGAATTTAAGCGCCCGGCCGCCTGTGGTGGTTTCGGGATTGCCGAACATGATGCCCACCTTTTCCCGAAGCTGATTAATAAAGATCACGGTACAGTTGGATTTGCTGATCACGGAGGTCAGCTTGCGCAGCGCCTGGGACATCAGGCGGGCCTGCAGCCCCACATGGCTGTCACCCATATCGCCTTCGATCTCCGCTTTGGGAACCAGCGCCGCCACGGAATCGACTACAATGATATCCACCGCTCCGGACCGCACCATGGTTTCCGTAATCTCCAGCGCCTGCTCTCCGCTGTCCGGCTGGGAAATATACAGATTATCAATATCCACGCCTATATTCCTGGCATATACGGGATCCAGCGCGTGTTCCGCGTCTATGAAACCGGCAATGCCGCCCCGCTTCTGCACCTCCGCGATCATATGGAGGGTGACGGTGGTCTTACCGCTGGACTCGGGTCCGTATATTTCCACGATCCTTCCTCTTGGGATCCCTCCCAGCCCCAGCGCTATATCCAGGCTCAGGGAACCTGTGGGAATGGTTTCTACATTCATCTGAACGGAGGGATCTCCCAGCTTCATCACGGCTCCCTTTCCGTACTGCTTCTCGATCTGCACCAGCGCCGCATCCAATGCTTTTAATTTCTCATCTCTTTCCATATTCTTATCTCCTTTAGAGAACAAATGTTCTGTTTTTACCAGAATAAAACATTTGTTCTGTTTTGTCAATTCTTTTTTAGTGTAACATGGGATAAGTCCAATAAACCACCCTCATAGGCATCCCCCCTCTCCGCCGGCCGCATTTTACAGATCAGCCGGCATTCTTTGACTGTTCTCAACACGACTTTGGAAAAAATGGCGAAATGCCTGAATATACCCAGATATGTGTTGATCCAAATAGAAACATAAATATTATACCACGAGCGCAGAAAAGGAAGCGCCGCGTAAGCGGCATTTACTTTTCAAGCGGTGGCTCACAGGTATAATGCGCCGCGAAGCGGTGCCATGCCGGCGCATCCGGCATGGATTCTGCGTCAGCAGAATCATTATACCATATTGACCGCCTCCGCGCAAGCAGGGCACAGAGCGCCCTGCCCGCGCGGAACGGATTTATAAAGCTCCCTCGTTCAGATACTGTTCGTAATCCTCATACATAAAATAGATCACTCTCTGATCCAGATTAAATCCCACCTCTATTCCCATGGGCGTGTAGAACAGCACCAGCGTATCTCTGTCCCGCAGCATTTCCAGGATTTCTTCGTCCGTATACATATCCAGCACGATATCCGTGTTCTCTTCCCTTTCCCGCTCTCTGAGGGTTGCCACAAACGCTTCGTCCACATTGAGCAGCTCCGTATTCTCTATCAGCTCACCCGTTTTTACGTCCAGATTATAGCAGTTAAAATGAAGTATGGAGAGCGGTTCCTCATTCAGACACATATAGATGGTTTCCTTACATACGATACTCAGGATTTCTTCGTCCATGTAGGTCACATAGCAGTCCTCCACGCACAGATAATAATCGTCAGGACCGCTGAGCAGCGGCATGAACTTTTGCTCAAAGGTTTCCTGATAAAATTCATATTCCTGGCGCAGATGCCGGTTTATGCCGTCCACATTGGGAATATCTCCGGAAAGCTGCGGATAATCCGCTTCTATCAGTATCGCGTTGGATTCCTTGGCGTAGAATGTTTCCGTTACGAAATTTACCTGATACGACAGATCGTCCCGCAGCGCGTTATAAGGGCCCGAATAATAGGGTATGCTTTCATCCTGCCCCGGTTCGTCCCAATTCTCCTGTGTGGAATCAAAACTGTCATGCTCATAGGTATACTCGTAAGTTCCGCTTTCCTGCTGACCCTCCGTGCCATTTTCCTGAGCTTCATCCTGTTCCTCGTTCAGCCAGTTTTCCGTGAAATCCTCGTCCTGGGGATCGTCCCACTCCTCTTCCTGTTCCCGGGTCCAGTCGCTTTCCTCTTGATCGTTACCGCCAAAAACACGATAGAGCCCCACCAGGATCAGGATCAGCACTGCCAGGAGCACCACCCCCAGAACGACCAGCAGCGCCACGGTCCCTTTTTTCGTCTTGTTTTCCGCAGCCGGAAGCGGCACGGGAGAGGCGTATCCGCCGTAAGGCTGGCCGGCCTGGGGCGCGTAATAATATCCCTGGGCGGACTGCGGGTTATAATAGTATCCCTGCGCGGCCGTCTGATTCATCTGCGGATTTATCTGCTGGCCCGCCGCTTGATTTATCTGCGGATTTATCTGCTGGCCCGCCGGCTGGTTCATCTGCTGATTCATCTGCTGGCCCGCCACCTGGTTCATCTGCTGATCGGCCGGCTGGGGCTGACCGCCGGGCTGTCCATAGTATCCCTGCGCCCCGCCGTATCCCTGGGGATTGTAATACCCCTGTGAGCCGTAATATCCCTGATTCTGCCCGTAGTACGCCTGGTCCTGCAGGGGCTGCTGCTGCCCCTGGGGCGGATTTCCCGGCTGAAACTGCGCGGTCTGCGCGGACTGAAGCTGCTCTTCCGTTCCGCTCCGGTTCCCGTCCGCGGACATGGAGGGCCCGTTCCCCGAAACGAAAGCGGCCTGCTCCTGTACCGGAACCGTATATGCAGGATTCTGATAGCCGCAGCTCTGACAGACACCGTCCTTTGCCAACGCGCCGCACTTTGGGCAGAAATCAAATCTGCTGTTCTCTTCCATCTGCTTTCTCTCCTTCTTTTGCCTGATATTCCAAAATTCTCTTTCTAAACTCCACCAGCGCTGCCGCCGCCGCGCTTTCCCTTATTTTAGCCCGGTTCCCGCTGAAACGGCACTCCGCTGTCCAGACCTGTCCGCGTACATAAACGCCGATATACACCAATCCCACCGGCTTTTCGGCCGTTCCGCCGTCAGGACCCGCGATCCCCGTCACGGATACCGCCGTATCCGCTCCCGCGGCCCGCGCCGCCCCCCTGGCCATTTCTTCCGCGGTTTGGCTGCTTACGGCCCCAAAGGTCCTCAGCGTATCTTCTTTTACGCCGAGGAGCCCGGCCTTGGCTTCATTGGCATAGGTCACAAAACCGGCCCTGAACACCTGGGAAGCTCCCGGCACATTCACTATCCTGGCAGCTACCATACCTCCCGTACAGGATTCCGCCGTAGTCATGGTATATCCTCTCCCCAGCAAAAGCTCGACCAGAGCCTGCTCCAGGGTGACCTCCGCCCTGACAGTATAGATGTGCCGGCCGAAACGGGCTTCCAGTTCCTTTTCCACGGGCGCTATCAGCGCCGCAGCCGCTTCCCGGCTTTCCGCTTTGGCGGTGATCCTAAAATGCACTTCTCCCGTCTTGGCGTAAGGTGCCAGCGTGGGGTTGCTCTGGTTTTCCATCAGATCCGCCACCATGGCCTCCGCCGCGCTCTCTCCGATGCCCACTATTTTCACAGTCACGGATTCGATGATCTCCTGTCCCAGCGTCCTTAAAAAGGGCATAACGCTTTCCGTGAACATGGGTTTCAATTCATTGGGCGGCCCCGGCATGAGAAATACATAGCGGCCGTCCCGGCAGATCCCTACTCCCGGCGCGGTGCCGTTTTTATTTTCGATGCACTGGGCCCCCTTTGGGATCAGAGCCTGTTTCCAGTTGCTTTCCGCGGGCGTCATTCCCCGCGCGGCGAAATAGTCCGCGATCAGTTTCCGGGAGGAAGCGTCTTCTTCCAGGGGAAGGCCCAGCGCCTCCGCCACGGTTTCCTTGGTCAGATCGTCCTTTGTGGGACCCAGTCCTCCCGAAAGCAGCAGGATATCGGAACGCGCCAGTCCTTTTTTTACCGCATCCAGCAGTCTTTCCCGATTGTCCCCTACAACGGTCTGATAATAACAGGAAAGTCCCAGCCCGGCACACTGCTCCGCCAGAAAAGCGGCATTTGTATTCACGATATTTCCCAGCAAAAGCTCCGTGCCTACGCAGATGATCTCTACCGTCATATTTCCTCCGTCATAACACCCTTATTTTTCCAGATATAATCTATCAGGGAAACCACCGTAAGAACCAGGGCGATCCCTGTCACCACGCCGGTCAGAATCTCAAACAGCGTATTCCCCGACAAAAAACGACCGTTATTTAATATCAGCAGGCAGATCATGACCATCTGAAACACTGTCTTTAATTTTCCCCAGTATCCTGCCGCGATCACCACGCCCTTGTCCGCCGCCACCAGCCTGAAACCGCTGATGATAAATTCCCTGCTGATAATGACGATCACGATCCAGGCGGCCAGCCTTCTCATCTCCACCAGACAGATCATGGCCGAGCAGACCAGCAGCTTGTCCGCCAGCGGATCCATGAATTTGCCAAAATTGGTGATCAAATTGTATTTTCGGGCTATTTTACCGTCCAGCATATCCGTCAGGCTGGCTATGATAAAAACGGCCAGCGCCATATAGTCCGTATACTCCATCACGCCGCCGAAAACCGCGGTAAACCAGCCCCACTCATGGTATCCGCCCAAAAGCAGCAGCACAAAGGGCAGTATCAATATCATTCTGAACACAGTCAGTTTATTCGGTAAGTTCATGATAAATCTCTCCTGTCAGATCATATTCACTGGAACCCGTGACCAGGACCTTCACAAAATCTCCCGTCATCAGTTCCGCCGCGGTACTTAAAAACAGATATCCGTCCACATCGGGCGCATCCTTATAAGTACGTGTTACATAAACGTCTTCCCCGGCAATCCTGCCTTCCACCATGACCGTCAGCACGCGGCCCACCATATCCGCCGCCTTTTCAAAAGCGATCTTCTGCTGGAGCGCCATCACCGCGTCCCGCCTCTTTTTCTTGACGGACTCCCTTATCTGGCCCTTCATGGACGCCGCCGGCGTATCTTCCTCTCTGGAATAGGGAAAGACTCCCAGCCTGTCAAACCTGGTTTTTGCCACAAAATCCAGCAGTTCCTGAAAGTCCTCTCCGGTTTCTCCCGGAAATCCCGTGATCAGCGTGGTCCTCAGACAGATATCCGGGACCGCTTCCCGCAATCTGCCCACCACCCGTTCCAGCCCGGCCCTGTCGGTACGCCTGCCCATACGCTTCAGTACACTGTCTGACGCGTGCTGTATGGGAATGTCCAGATAATGGCAGATCTTAGGCTCCTGCTTGATCACTTCTATCAGTTCGTCCGTAATTTCCTCGGGATAACAGTATAAGATCCGGATCCAGCAGATCCCCTCCACCGCCGCCAGACGTTTCAGCAGTTCGGGAAGACACTTTCTGCCATAGAGGTCCATGCCGTAAAGGGTAGTTTCCTGCGCTACCAGGATCAGTTCCTTTACGCCGCCTTCCGCCAGTGTTTCCGCTTCCCGCTCCAGGCTCTCCATGGGCACGGAACGGTAGCTCCCTCTCACTTTGGGGATAACGCAGTAAGTACAGCGCTTGTCACAGCCCTCCGCGATCTTCAGGTAAGCATAGTGTCCCCCGGTCGTGACCAGCCGCCTTTTCCCGTAAACGGGCGCCGCGTTGATATCCCGGTAATGATTGCGCCCGGCTCCCGCCAGGACCTCTTCCAGAGCATCCGCCGCCTCATCTATGGCCATAGTACCCACAATGGCGTCCACTTCCGGAATCTCTTTCTGAATCTCCTCCCGATAGCGTTCCGCCAGACATCCGGCCGCGATCAGCGCCTTTATCTGTCCGCTCTTTTTTCGTTCGGCCATCTCCAGCAGGGTACGGATGCTTTCCTCTTTCGCATCTCCGATAAAGCAGCAGGTATTGACAATGACCGCTTCGGCTTCCTCCTCCGCGTCCGTAAAGGTAAATCCCCTGTCCGCCAGCATCCCCAGCATCATTTCCGTATCCACCAGATTTTTGTCACATCCCAGGGAAATAAACAATACCTTCATCACAGGGAATCCTCTCTTCCATACCGGGCTCCATGCTAAAAAGAGAAATCCCGCTTCCGGTCTTTCTCTTTCCAGCCAATCCGCCTGCCGTTATTCTTCTTCATCATTGATGATCCTGATCTTGCCTTCGTTCAGTTCCTCCACCGCTACGGAAAGCGGCTTTTTGCCGGCGCTGTTCTCGATCAGCGGCTCATCTCCGGCAATGATCTGTCTGGCTCTTTTGGAAGTAGCCATCACGATGGAGTAACGGCTGCTGACTACCGGCTCTTCTCCGTCCTCCACACCGGCGTTTACGACTTTCATCAGATCGGTATAAGATGGATGTAACATATATTATTCTCCTTTCGACAATATCCTTAATTCTTCTCCGATACGGTTGATAAATCCTTCATTTCGAAAAGGCGCCTGCTTCGCGGCCTGTACAAGAGAATGCACTCTCCGGACACAGTCCCGCAGATCGTCATTGATGACCAGGTACTCATAATCACCGATTCCTTCCGCTTCCCTGACCGCGGCGGAAAGTCTTCCGGCGATCGCTTCCGGGCTCTCCGTTCCCCTGCCCCGCAGCCGCTGTTTCAACTCGGCGGCACTGGGCGGCGTTACAAAAAGAGGAAGCATTTTGGGAAACATCCGCCGGACTTTGCGCATGCCCTGGATCTCGATTTCCAGGATCACGTCCTTCCCGTCCGCCAGCTGCCGTTCCACATAGTCCCTGGGTGTCCCGTAATAGTTACCGCAATATTCAGCATACTCTATTAATCCGTTTTGTGCAATCTTTTCTTCAAAAACTTCTCTGGAAGTGAAAAAATATTCCCTGCCGTCCGTTTCTCCCGCTCTGGGAGCCCTGGTAGTCATGGATATGGACAGCGCGTAATTGTCATAGGTCCTGAGCAGTTCCTTTACCAGCGTTCCCTTGCCCGCGCCGGAAAAGCCGGAAATCACGATCAATATGCCCTCATTCATCTGCCTCTTCCTCCTCCGGACATCCGGTGATCTTAGCCCGCCCCGCAATGGTTTCCGGCAGCAGCGCCGACAGCACGATCTGGCTGTTTTCCATGACCAGCACCGCTTTGGTCCTGCGCCCCTGCGTGGCGTCAATGACCATGCCGTCTTCCCTGGCCTTCTGCACCATGCGTTTGACCGGCGCGGAGTCGGGACTTACGATAGCGATGATCTTGCCTGTATTCACGATATTGCCAAAGCCGATATGGATCAGTTTGTCCATGGCATCTCTTCCTCTTATTCGATATTCTGGATCTGTTCCCGCACTTTTTCGATTTCCGTTTTCAGTTCAATGGCGTGATTGGAGATTTCCAGATCCGTGGTCTTGCTCAGAATGGTGTTGGACTCCCGGTTCATCTCCTGCACGATAAAGTCCAGCTTTCTGCCTACGCTGCCGCCCTCCCGCAAGGCCGTCCTGACAGCTTCCACATGGCTGCGCAGCCGCACCAGCTCTTCATCGACGCAGATCTTATCCGCGAAGATCACCACTTCGGTCAGTATCCTTCCCTCATCCACCTGCCTGTCTTCCAGCAGTTCCCGGACCTTGGTCAAAAGCCTTTCCCGGTATTCTTCCACGATCTGCGGAGAACGCCCGGCCACAAAATCCACATGGGAAAGGATGGTGTCCAGTTTCCGCAGCAGATCCTCTTTCAGATTCTCCCCTTCTTTTTCGCGGGCTTCCACAAAGGAACAGGCCGCCCGGCTCAGCGCTTTCTGCAGCAGTTTCCACAACTCCTCCTCGTCTTCTTCACTCTCTTCCATGGTAAAGACTTCGGGGCAGCGGGCCAGCGTGGATACTCTCGCGTCCTCTTCCAGCCCGAATTCTTCCGCCATCTGCCTGAAATATTTCAGGTATTCCGCCGCAATTTCTTTATGATATTTCACGCAGCCCGCGCCTTCGGAAAAATCTTCATAGAAAACAAATAAATCCACTTTTCCGCGCTGAATGTAATTTTTTAACTCTCCGCGGACCGCGGACTCAAAAAAGTTCAGTTTCTTGGGCAGCTTGATATTGACATCCAGATATCTGTGGTTTACGGATTTCATTTCCACAGTGATCTTGCGTTTTCCCTCCGTCAGCTCACATCTGCCAAAGCCGGTCATGCTCTTGATCATTCGTGCTCCTATCCGTCCGCTTCAGGGCGGACCTTCCCTCTGCGCCTGCATGGTATTTATTTTGTATTTATTATAGTAAAAACTCTGTGCCCCGTCAAGGATTCCGAACCCGAAACGCGCATCCCGTTCCGGTCCGGATCTTCGTTTTAAATCTTTCTGATCCCGGATATGTCCGTATCTATGGTCATGGAGAAATTGGTGTAATACACCACAAATCCCGGCTTCGCCCCAGCCGGCTTTTTCACGTGCTTTCGCTGGACATAATCCACTTCCACCTTATCCTGCTGCCTGCCGGAGGAATAGTAGGCCGCCAGTCTGGCGGCATCTTCAAAGGTGGTATCCGGCATTTCTTCTCCGGCTCTGGTCCTGACTATCACATGGGAACCGGCACAGCCCTTGGCGTGGAACCACCAGTCCCCTCCCACGGCGAACTTAAAGGTCAGCTCGTCATTCTGGAGATTGTTTTTGCCCACATAGATATCGTAGCCGTCGCTGCTGACGTAATGCAGGGGCCTGCTGACGATCTTTGTTTTTCCGGTGTTACCCTTCCGGCGGATATAGCCGCTTTCCACAAGCTCCTCCTTGATCTGCAGCAGGTCTTCCTCCTCCGCCGCCATGTCCAGAGCCGTGTTCACGGACTCCAAATGCCGGATTTCTTCCTTTACCTCCGCCGTCAGGTCCACCAGCGCATCGTGGGTCCGTTTCAGTTTTCCGTATTTCTCAAAATACCTTTTGGCGTTTTCCCCCGGGGAAAGCTGCGGATCCAAAGGAACCGACACCGTTTCCCCCGTATAATAATTCAGCGCCTCAAAAGATTCCGCGCCCTGCTCTATCCCATATCCGTAAGCGTGGAGCAGTTCTCCGTAGATCCGGTAGTCCTCTCTTTTTTTCGTATCCTCCAGCTGCCGCAGCTGCAGATCGTACTTCTTGACGTTCCGCTCCAGGGCGGTCTGCACGATCTTCCGCAGGTCGGCCGATTTCTGCCGTATCCGGTTCAGCGCGTTCCGCTCGGCGTAATAGCGCTCCAGCATTTCGGAAACGGAGGCATAGGGTGTGCTCGCTTCCTTCCCGTACAAAGTCAGCGGAAATGAGGCGAACTCCGCCGGCTTTCCCGCTTCGTAAACAATATTGGGGGAAAAGCGGCCTTCCTTCACTGCCAGGAGCAGCTGCGCGAACACGTTATAGAGGCGCCGCGCATCCTCCTCAGACAGGGCAGAGGCGGACATATCCCCGTCCACATCCGCCCGGCAGCAAATTTCCTGGGCCATGACGGGGGAAAATCCCGTATAAGCCGTATAGATGGCCTTAAACACCGGCATATGGGCCTGCCTGATTTTGTGGATAAAGTCCTCCTCTTCCGCTTCAAAAGGGTTCTGCTTATGGGTGGTATCCGCGATAAAATAAGGCTTTCCCGGAAGGACCTCCCGCACGGAGCTGACCATTCCCGACACACGCTTGATGCTGTCCACGATCCTGTCTTCGTCATCACAGAAAATAATATTGCTGTGCTTACCCATAATTTCCACGATCAGCTTCTTCCGGCACAGATCTCCCATTTCATTCAGATGTTCCACATGGATCCGCACAACGCGCTCCAGAGAAGGCTGCGTTATGTCCGTGATCCTGCCGTTCTGCAGATGCTTTCTCAAGAGCATACAGAAAGCCGGCGCCGTCATGGGAGCCGGTTTGCCTGAATCGGTCAGATATATCAGGGGCAGGGAAGCATCCGCGGACAGAAACAGCCTCCGCTGTCCTTCTTTGCCCTTTATTGTAAGCAGCAGCTCGTCCGGCTCCGGCTGGACAATCTTCACGATCCGTCCGCCTGCCAGCGTATCCCGCAATTCTTTTACCAGATTGGCTATGGTAATCCCGTCAAAAGCCATGATCTCTTCCTTCCCGCGCCCTGTCTTACAACAGCCGGCACCTTTTGGCCAGCTTTACCAGTGTCCTTCCCTTCGGCAGAGCGGCCAGTTCTTCTTCCGTAATGCCCTTCAGCGCGATTTCCATTACAAAATACACCAGGCAGCCTGCTATCACCGCCGGGAAAAGCGCCAGCGCGTTATGGAGCAGGGAGGGATACTCTTCTCCGCCCAGAAGAGCGGCCAGCGCCCAATGCGTCAAAAACGCCGTCACTCCCATAAACCCGGACGAGATCAGCGGAATACAGAAGGTCCGGAAGATTTCCTGTCTGTAACCCAGGTATTTGCGGATGGAAAGCTGGTTGAACACGCACATGGAACCGGAATAGAGCAGCATGGCCAGCACCAGCGCGTATAGATCCAGTCCGGTAAAGGTCAAAAGCGCCCCTACCACCACTGTCTGCAGGCAGAGGGCCGCCGCCGCGTTATGCACCGGCACCTTGACCCTGCCGATCCCCTGGAGCACCGAATTGGTCAGTGTGGACAGGCAGTAAAACACCACGGAAGCGGCTAAAGCCGTCAGCAGCTTCGCCGCCGTATCCACAGAAGATCTCTGTCTGAAAAGGAGCCAGGTAATAGGCCTGGACAGCACGCCGATCCCCACTGCCGCCGGAATGGCGATGAACATGGTAGTCTTTACGGCCTGAGCCGTCTTTTCCTTCGCGCCCTCCAGATCCCCCTGCCCGATCTTTGCGGCAATGGACGGCAGGACCGCGGAGGACATGGCGGAAGAAAGGGCAATGGGGATATTGGAGATCACCACGGCTTTTCCGGAAAAAATACCGTAGCGGGTAGAGGTTTCCGCATCGCTCATTCCCCGCTGCAGATAACAGATCCACTTATAGATACTCTGATTTACCACGGTGCTGAGGTTGTAGACGGCAGTACTTAAGATAAAGGGAACGATCACACCGCTGATGGTCTTAAAAATATCCCGGTAACTTTCTTCCTGGTGGGTATCCCTCTCTATCCGGCTTCTTATGGTATTCCGATTCAGGCGGTATACGCCCCACATAAACAGCAGCGCCGCCGCCACGCCGGAACCGGTTCCCAGGGCGCTGCCCATGGCCCCGTAAGCGGCATGCCGGGTATTCCATTCCTGCTGCTTTGCGCTCAGGACATACACCGGCTCCCCTTCCTCGTCCGTCCGCGTTTCCGCCGTCTGCGCCACCACCGTATCTCCCAGGCTGACAGAATGGTCTTCATTCAGGGTATACCTGTCCGTGGTGGAGAGCAGAAGCAGGATGAGAAGATAGGCCGCTCCCACACTGACCACGGCGTTGAGCAGCTGTTCCAGGATCTGGGAAACGGAGGTCTGCACCATGGTCCCGTGCGCCTGAAAGTATCCGCGCAAAACCCCCAGCAGGCCGTAAAGAAATACGGTGGGCGCGAAGATGCGGATGACCTGCACCGCCGGTCCCTTATCAAAAAGCCCGGCGCCGAAAAAAAGCACCAGACTGGCCAGGCCGCCCACTACCAGCACATACCAGATGGCGCAGAGAAATACCCTGTGGGCATTAATATAATCCCGCACGGAAAGTTTCTGTGCAATGACCTTGGAGATCGCGGAGGGGATACTGTAGGAGGAGATCAAAAGAACCATGGTATAAATATTGAAGGCCGACTGGTAATACCCGTTACCTTCGTCCCCGATCACAGCAGTTAAAGGACTCCTGTAAAGGAGTCCTATGATCCTGCAGAGGATACCGGCCGCCGCCAGTATCCCCGCCTGTATGATAAATCCGTCTTTTTTACCGCTCTTGCTCATTTTAAAACCTGTCCGGAACTCAGCCTATCAGCCAGTCATACATCTCCTGATATTTGCCTGCGGAAACATGCCAGGAGAAATCGGCTGCCATACCGCGGTCCACGATCTTGTTCCATTCTCTTTTTCTGTCGTAATATACCTGCTCCGCGTAGCGGATGGTCCTTAACATTTCATGCGCGTTGTAGTTGGCAAACGAGAAGCCGGTTCCGGTATTCTCATATTCATTGTACGGCTGCACGGTATCCTTAAGGCCTCCCGTTTCCCGGACAATGGGCACACTGCCGTAGCGCAGCGCCATGAGCTGGCTCAAACCGCAGGGCTCGAACAGGGAAGGCATCAGAAACGCGTCGCAGGCCGCGTAAATCTTATGGGAGAGATCGTCGGAATAGAAAATATTGGCGGATACCTTATCCCCATACTTCCAGTCAAAATGCCGGAACATATTTTCATAACGCTCCTCGCCCGTACCCAGGATAACGATCTGGACATCGTCCTGACAGAGTTCATCCATCACATAGGCGATCAGGTCAAAGCCCTTCTGGTCGGTAAGTCGGGAGATCACGCCTATCATCATCTTTCTGTCATCCTGCGTCAGATTCAGTTCTTTCTGCAGAGCGCGTTTGTTCTTTACCTTTTCCTTGCGGAAATTTACCGCGTCATAGGGAAAAGGAATGTGTTTGTCCGTAGCTGGGTTAAATTCCTCATAGTCGATCCCGTTGACAATGCCGCGCAGGTCATTGGACCTTGCGACCAGCAGGCCGTTAAGTCCCTCGCCGTAAAAGTCCGTCTTGATCTCTTCCGCGTAGGTGCTGCTGACGGTGGTAATGGCATCCGCGAATACCAGCCCTCCCTTCAGCAGGTTGGCGTCCTTGTAGCATTCCAGCTTATCCGGCGTAAAATAATAATCCGGCAGGCCCGTGATCTCCTTTACGGTCTTTACATCCCATCTGCCCTGAAACTTCAGGTTGTGGATGGTCATGATGGATTTCATGCTCCAGAAGAAAGGATTGCCCCTGAAACGTTCTTTTAAGTATACGGGCACCAGTCCCGTCTGCCAGTCATGGCAATGTACGATATCCGGCTGAAAATCCAGAAGAGGCAGGGCCGAAAGCGCGGCCTTGGAAAAAAAGGTGTACTTCTCGATCTCAAAGAGCACGTTATCGCCGTAAGGCTTAAACCCGCTGAAATACTGCTCGTTGTCAACAAAGTAATACTTGATCCCTTCCACCTCGGCTTCCAGAATCCCAACGTATTCTTCCTTCCAGTTAAAATCCATATAAAAATGCGTCACATAGCTGAGCTTTTCCTGCATTTCCGGTTTCATGCAGGTATAGCGCGGCAGCATGACTCTTACGTCGTAATATGCCTTATCCAGACACTTTGGCAGAGAACCAACCACGTCCGCCAGTCCCCCGGTCTTGATAAAAGGTACCCCTTCGGATGCAACAAAAAGAACTTTCTTCATGGAAAACTCCTCCCGTTCCTATTTCGTATTTCTTATATTATACATCATGAAAGGGTTATTTGAAAGTCTTAATTTCGGTATTTCAATCGGATCCTGTCCGCGATCAGCGCTATAAACTCGGAATTGGTAGGTTTCCCCTTGCCCGTATTGATGGTATAGCCGAACAGCGCATCCAGCGTTTCCATCCTTCCCCTGCTCCAGGCCACTTCGATGGCGTGGCGGATCGCCCTTTCCACGCGGCTGGGCGTTGTCTGGAATTTCTTGGCAATGGTGGGATAGAGGACCTTGGTAATGGAGCTCAGCATACTGTTGTCCTCCACCGCCATCATAATGGACTCCCGCAGGTACTGGTATCCCTTAATATGCGCAGGCACGCCGATCTCATGTATCATATCCGTCACATCCTGTTCCAGATCTCTTTCCTGTACTTTCTTTACTGCCTCTTCGACGGTATTTTTCTTCACAGTTTCTTTTTTCTCGGAAGGCACCGTGATCATTATCTGAAATTCTTTGTCGGAACTCATCAGTTGTCCGATTATTTTATACAGCCTTTCATTGTCTTTTGTGGTAAGAATATTCAACTGTTCCATCAAAAAACCTCCATCAATCTACAAAACTCTGTCACACTTATTATAATGCGATAGAGTTTGCGACTTCAACCCATATACGTCGCAAATATTCTACAAATTCAGTCAAATTAAAAAATTGAAAGAATACAGGTGATATTTTTTGCGTTATTTCGACAGTTTTTGAGTTGTTGCGTTATTTGACAGATGCAAAGTTTTATATTTAGGGCACAGAAGATTTTTCTGAATCTTTCAACATTTTTCTTTTCTATTTTCGTAAAATCGTCATGCGGGGAGTGGGGACGGACATTCCTCTAAAAGCTCCTTCATGGTCTTTCCCAGCAGAGGATGCCGCAGCCAGGGCGCCAGTTCCGCCATGGGACGCAGGACAAAATCCCGATTCTGCATATCCGGATGCGGCAGTATCAGATCTTTGTCTTCGTACACCAGCCTGTCATAAAGAAGGATATCCAGATCCAGCGTTCTGGGGCCCCAGCGTATCGTTCTCTCCCTTCCGGCCTCCTGCTCCAGTTCATGCAGTTTATCCAGCAGTTCTCCCGGCGTATAAAGCGTATCCAGCTTCAGCACCCCGTTCAGGAAATCGCCCTGTTCCACTCCGCCGTAGGGCCTGGTTTCCAGAATGGCGCTCACCTTTTCCACCCTGTTCCGCTCATCTTCTTTTAAGGCTTTTATGGCATTGTCGATATAGGCCCGCCGGTCCCCCAGATTAGAGCCGAAAGCGATATAGGCCTGATGCCAGCCCCTGCGCAGTTTCACCGAAACAGAATCAAACCGCATGGGAATGGGCGCGCTTGGCTTGCGCAGTTCCAGCTCCAGCTCCCGTACCAGAGGATAACGCAGAAGGATTGCTTCCGCCGCCGCTTCCGCCGCCGCTTCGATCAGATCAAAGGTACGGCCGGTCAGCTGTTGTTCCAGAAAAAGACTTACATCGCCGTAATCGGTGGAAAGCTTCAGATCGTCCCGTTTCCCCGCCAGGCGCAGATCCGTATACAGCACCAAGTTGACATAAAAATACTGCCCCCGCTCCTTTTCTTCGGGGAATACCCCGTGATGCGCAAAAATTTCCAGATTGTCAATCCTGATCTCGTCCATCGTTACCTCCTTAACGGCTCCTTCCCAGAACAGCCTCCGCCATTTTCACGGCCCTGACGTTTTCCCTGACATCGTGCACCCGCACGAAGGAACAGCCCTGCATCACAGCCATCACCGTCGTGGCCAGCGTTCCTTCCAGTCTTTCTTCCACGGGCAGCCGCAGGGCCAGCCCGATAACGGATTTTCTGCTGGCTCCCAGGAGCAGGGGGCAGCCCAGCCGGAGAAAATATTCCTGACTGCGGAGTATCCGCAGATTCTGTTCATAATCCTTTCCAAATCCTATCCCCGTATCCAGCACGATCCTGTCCCGCCGGATCCCCGCTCTGTCCGCCAGGGCAAGACTTTCTTCCAGATCCCCGGCCACGTCCGCGAGAAGCTCCGTATAATCCGGCTTTTTCCGGTTGTGCATCAGACAGCACGGCAGTCCGCTTTCCGCTATCAGCGCCGCCATTCCTTCGTCTTTCTTCAATCCCCATATGTCGTTGATCAGATCCGCGCCCGCCGCTATCCCGGCAGCCGCCACCGCGCTTTTACAGGTATCCAGAGATACCGGAACGTCAAAACGGGCCTTGACCGCCTCGATCACAGGCGCCGTCCGGGCTATTTCCTCCCCGGGGGAAACGGGAGTATATCCGGGTCTTGTGGACTCCCCGCCGATATCCAGTATATCCATCCCTTCCGTGAGCATTTCCTCCACGCGGAAAAGAGCCCCGTCCACTCCCTTCCACCTTCCCCCGTCGGAAAAGGAATCCGGCGTCACGTTCAGGATGCCCATCACGTAAGTTTTTTCCTTTGTCAGAAATTCCCTGCCGCCTATCCGCATAAGTTTCTCCTAATAACGGATGGAAAAATTTTTCTTTTTCCGTTTCCAGTCGCAGTTCTTTTCCATCCTGCACGCGAAGCAGGGCCTGCTGGCCTTATCCGCCCGGTACAAAATGCCGTTTAGATCATGATCTTTCTCAATTTCCGCGTTTCTGTGCAGTCCTATGGCTGTTACAATAACATCCGTTTCTTTATCGTCATACCCGCAGCCGCGCAGAATGGCGGGCGCGATCTTTACGCCCGCCTGCTCGTGAGGCGTTCCGTCCTCGTACTGTACATGTCTGCCAATATCATGCAGGAGCGCGGCCGCGTACACCACGTCCCTGGGAATAGCCAGCCCTTCCTCCAGATCCAGTATCGTAGCGATGCGGGCCACATCCAGCAAATGCGCCATATTATGGCGGCAGAAGCTCCTTTCCGCCTCTGCCGCCTCATTTTTCTTCATATGTTCAATAAATAAATCATGATTTAATATTTTATTTACTCTATCCATTATTTTATCCCCGAAGCAATCGGAAAAACTCTTCCCGCAGCTCCGGCTTTTGCGCAAAAGCGCCTTTTTTTGCCAGCGTTACGGTTTTGCTTCCCGCTTTTTTCACTCCCCGCATACTCATGCACATATGTTCCGCTTCCACCATCACCATAACGCCCTTCGGCGCCAGATACCGCATAACCGCCTCCGCGATCTGCTCCGTCATCCGTTCCTGAAGCTGCAGCCTGGCGGCGTACACTTCCACCGTCCTGGCCAGCTTGCTCAGGCCCACCACTCTGCCGTCCGGTACATAGGCAATGTGCACCTGTCCGTAAAAGGGCATCAGATGATGTTCGCAGGTGGAATAGAAGGCAATGTTTTTTTCCAGTACCATCTCACTGTCCGCTTCCGCGAAGGTCTTCCGCAGATGCTCTCCCGCATCCTTGCCCATACCGTCCAGGATCTCCTCATACATCCTGGCTACGCGCTCCGGCGTTTCCCGCAGCCCCTCTCTGTCCGTATCCTCTCCGATACCCTCCAGGATCAGCCTGACTCCGGCTTCTATCTTTTTCTTGTCCACTTTATTCTCCCCGCCGCATCGGCATTCCTTTCCGATTATTTCTTCAGCCTGCTTCGCGCGACCCGTTTCAGACGCCCCAGATAAGAAAGGGAGCCGAAAGCCAGGATCACGTCCTCCCGCCCCGCCAGCAGATAAGCCATTTCCAGGGCTTCCTCCACGCTCCCCGCCACCGTCACGCGGGGATGGTATCCCGACGCCGTTTCGGCCAGTTCCAGCGCGGAGAGAGCTCTCGGATTCCCCGGCGGTGTCAGCGTGATGATCTGATCCGCGTACGCGCAGGTCCGCGCGATGACTTTTTCGTATTCCTTATCTCTCAACATTCCCATTATATAGATAATTCTCTTGTTTGTAAAATAAAACCGCACGGAATCCGCAAGTTTTTTGGCCGCGTCTTCATTGTGGGCCCCATCTATGACAAGCAGAGGCCTTTTTCCCAGGATCTCAAACCGTCCCGGCCATACCGTATCGCGCAGTCCCCGCCGCAGCGCGCTTTCTTTCACGGGAAACCCCTGTTCGCTCAGCCTGCCTATGACTTCTACCGCCAGAGCCGCGTTCTCCGCCTGATATCTTCCCCCCAGGGTAATCTCCAGATCGGCATATTTCCTGCCGGAAGCATCCGTATAGGAAAATTTCTGCTTCTCCAGCCCGCTGCGGAGTTTCGACACACTTTCCGCCACCGTCAGCGCGCAGCCCTTTTCCTCCGCTTCCTCCGCAATGACCTCCATGGCCTCCGGCTCCTGGGGCGCCGTTATAACATAACAGCCGTTTTTAATGATCCCGGCCTTATGATACGCGATCTTCCTCAGCGTTTTTCCCAGAAACCCCGTATGGTCCATGCTTATGGGCGTCAGCACCGCCGCTTTGGTATTCCGGATCAGATTGGTGGCATCTTCCCTGCCGCCCATTCCGGTTTCCAGGACTACTATATCACACTTCTTTTCCTTAAAATACAAAAAAGCCGCGGCCGTTTCCGCTTCAAAAAGCGTGGGATTGGGCTGCCCTCCCGCGGCCACCCTTTCACAGGCCCCCTTCACCGCTTCCATACAGGCGCACAGCTCTTCTCTGGAAACAGCCTTTCCGTTCACCTGTATCATTTCCCTGTCATGGAAAACGGCGGGGGAAACATAGCGTCCCACTCTGTAACCGGCGCATTTTAAAACGGTAGACACATAAGCCAGTACGGAACCTTTCCCGTTGGTGCCCGCGATATGCACAAAGGAAAGAGCCTCCTGCGGATTGCCCAGTTCCCGGCAGAGCGCTTCTATGCCGGAAAGTCCCGGCACAACCCCAAGTTCCCGCAGGGATTCCATATAGGCCAAAGTTTCCTGATAATTCATGGTATAATTTCCTCTTTTTTGCTCATACTTCTTCTTATGAAAAAATGGATTCACAATTTTATCCACTGCGGCATCTTAGGCTGGTGTATGGAGATCCTGTTTACTTCTCTGGATTCCTTCCGAAGACGCAGATTCACCCTCAAAGGGAATACTTCCGTCTGGATGTTTCCCATTTACGGATGCGCCTGCTTTCTGGCGCCGGTCTACCGCCTGTTAAAAGACAAAAGCCCCGTTGTACGGGGACTGGCTTACGCCTCTCTCATCTTTACGGGAGAATATATCAGCGGTAAACTGCTGTCCAGAAAAAATCTGTGTCCCTGGGATTACAGCCGTTCCCGCTGGCATATCGACAGGCTCATCCGTCTGGACTACCTGCCCTGCTGGTTCTTTGCCGGCCTTCTGTTCGAGCGGCTCTTTAAAGAAAACGAAGGATGGGGGTAATCTACCACCGTCCCGCGCCGCCGCAGTCATTATACCGGATCGTCCATGTCTTCCATCTCACCGGTTCCGATATCCAGCGTGTTGAGGGTGCGCCGTCTGATACGGGCTGCCTCGGACGCCTCCAGTATATAATTTTTGATCTCCTTGGAACGCTTGATATGCGTCAATACCAGCTTGGGGTGCGTAGTATCTCCCGTATAACAGATCACGCTTCCCAGACCGCATATTCTCTCCATCAGTCCCGCCGTATGCTCCACGTCCTGGATCTTATACATATAGCAGTCATTTTCCACTTTTCGCAAAAATCCCTGATTCACGGTCAGTATATCATCTTTGATAATATACTTGGTAAAGGTAAAGGGCAGTCCCAAAAACAGCCATCTCTTTCTTTCTTCAAATATTACGTCTTTATCCGCTTCCTTTGCCATGTGATCCATCCCCTTCTCGTTTTTTCTTATTATAATGGAATCCTGTCCATTATGCAAGCGCTATTCCAATCCCTTTTCCCGGCGGCGTGAAAACATTCAAAAGAAGACCGCTACAACTTTTTTCATTGAAACTTTCACCGTGTTGTGATATACTTTTAGCAATGCAGAAAGCATAAAGGAGGATTTCCATGACAGCTGACGAATGTATCCGGGGACGCAGAAGTATACGCCGGTTTGCGGACAGGCCGGTAACGCGCGAAGTGCTCGCTTCCGTCGTAGAGGCCGCGTCTTTTGCTCCCAGCTGGAAAAACACTCAGATCGTGCGCTATATCGCGCTGGAAGGGGAACTGAAAGACAAGATCGCGTCGGAATGCACCTCCGGCTACGCGAGAAACGGTGAGATCATCAAAAACGCGCCCATGCTGATCGCGGTTACTTTCATCAAAAACCGCAGCGGCTTTGAGAAAGACGGTTCCTTCAGCACTCCCAAGGAGGGCGGCTGGCAGATGTTTGATACCGGCGCCGCCTGCGAGGCTTTCTGCCTGGCCGCGTACGCGCAGGGACTTGGCACCGTCATTATGGGTATTTTTGACGAGGCTGAGGCTGCTTCTCTTTTGCGCCTCCCTGAAGACAGGGAACTGGGCGCTCTCATTCCCATCGGCTATCCGGCTGAAGAGCCTGCAGCTCCCAAGCGGAAATCCGTGGAGGAGTTACTTTCCTATATGTAACATGAAATCGAAGAGATTTTTTCTCTTCGATTTTTTTGAGTTTTCATGGCCGCACCGCGCCGCGGCGGCTCCCTTTAGGGCGGCGCAGAAAAGAGGAATCTATGAAACACTTAATGAGCCCGCTGGATTTCACTCCGGAAGAACTGGAAACACTCTTCACGCTGGCAGGGGATATCGAACAGCACCCCGCGAAATACGCCCACGCCTGCGACGGCAGGATACTGGCAACCTGCTTCTATGAACCCAGTACCCGTACCCGCCTGAGCTTTGAATCCGCCATGCTGCACTTAGGCGGAAAAGTTCTGGGCTTTTCCGATGCGGCCAGTTCCTCCGCCGCGAAGGGAGAAAGCGTATCCGACACCATCCGTATTATCTCCTGCTACGCCGATATCTGCGCCATGCGGCATCCCAAAGAGGGCGCTCCCATGGTAGCGGCGGAAAAATCCGGTATCCCCGTCATCAACGCCGGGGACGGCGGCCACCAGCATCCCACCCAGACTTTGACCGACCTGCTCACCATACGCAGCCTGAAAGGACGGCTGGACAATCTGACCATCGGCCTGTGCGGTGACCTCAAATTCGGACGCACCGTCCACTCCCTGATACACGCGCTGGTCCGCTACCCCAATATCCGTTTTATCTTCATCTCCCCCGAAGAACTGCGGGTGCCGGACTACATTACCGATATGCTCAAAGAGAAACAGGTCCCCTATGAAGAAGTCATCCGCCTGGAAAACGTCATGCCTTCTCTGGACCTGCTCTATATGACCAGGGTACAGAAGGAGCGCTTCTTTAACGAGGAGGACTACGTTCGTCTGAAAGATTTCTATATCCTGGACGCCGCCAAAATGGAACTGGCCAGAAAAGATATGCTGGTGCTCCATCCTCTGCCAAGGGTCAACGAGATTTCCGTAGAAGTGGACGAAGATCCCAGAGCGGTATATTTTAAACAGGCCCAGTACGGCGTATATGTCCGTATGGCCCTGATCCTGACCTTACTGCAGATCAAAGTGGACGAAACAGAGAGCCGCTAAAGCGGCAGAATGGGAGGCAGCTATGTTAAACGTAGGAAAAATTGAGGAAGGCTTTGTACTGGATCACATCAAAGCCGGAAAGAGCATGGATATTTACGAGCATCTGCAGCTTGGCAAACTGGACTGTACAGTAGCCATCATCAAAAACGCCCGCAGTGAAAAAATGGGAAAGAAAGACATCCTGAAAGTGGAATGCGACATCAACCAGCTGGACCTGGACGTACTGGCATTCATCGACCACAACATTACCGTCAATGTGATCAAGGACGGCGAGATCGTAGACAAAAAAGAACTGGTACTTCCCAAAATGATCAAAAATGTGATCCGATGCAGAAATCCCCGCTGTATCACCTCCATAGAGCAGGAGCTTCCCCACATCTTCGTGCTCGCCGATGAGGAAAAAGAGATTTACCGCTGCAAATACTGTGAAGAAAAGGCCAGCCCGGTTTTTAAATAGACCGCGCCTCCGCCGGGCTCAGCGGTATACCTCCGCTTCCAGACAGAGCCTGCCCTTTTTGGTTTCGTATTTGACGCCCAGAAATACAAATTTTCCGTATCCTCTGACATTGACGGTTTCGCCCGGTTTTAAATTACGACTGTTATTTTCTACCAGGCGGCCATCTACATAAACCCTGGCGCCCGTAAACAGCGCCAGGCTTTCATTTCTGGAGATCTGGTAGAGCTTGGACAGGCAGCCGTCCAGCCGCAGGGAATTTACCAGGATTTCTTTTACTTCCGGCCCGTCTTTCTCCGTATACCCCGCTTTTTCCACTTTTTCGCAGAATACGCGCGTATGCTTGATCTGCGTCAGATTCCCGCAGATAAAATCCGCCATGGAGCCAATGCAGTACAAATACCCTTCCCGGTCCCCTGTCCTGATATCCCCGATGCAGCTTCTCTCGATTCCCAGATGCATCAGCGCCCCCAGAAAATCCCTGTGGGTAAGATCCTCCGAAAACTTTGCCAGAAGAGGCGCCACATGCAGGCAGGCTATGGGATAGTCCTCCTCATAACCCCATTCCTCCGGCGAGCCGAAACGGATCATAAGCCGCTCCGCTCTGTCATCTCCGCCAAACAAAGCAGGATGGGAAAACAAAAGCTCCTTCTCCATCCTGTAATAAACATCCAGTTCCGCCAGTCCCAGAAAACCGCTGAAAGTATAGACATTCTGACGATAAGATTTCTCCGCCAAATCCCGCAGCCGCTTCTGCAGCTGCTGTGTTTCTTTTTCCGAATTTAACGCCATACGCTACCCCAGAGCCACATCCAGTATCATCATCAGCAAAAAACCGGCCAGCACACCCATGGTACCCGCGTGGGAATGTTCTCCCAGATGCGCTTCCGGGATCAGTTCTTCCACTACCACATAGATCATGGCCCCGGCCGCGAAGGACAAGAGCCAGGGCATATAGGGCACCAGCACGGCGGCCAGCAATACCGTGAGCACACCGAACAGCGGCTCTACAATACCGGACATGCAGCCGCAGAAAAACGCCCTTCCCGCCGGAGTTCCCTCCCGCCTCAGCGGCAGGGAGATCGCCGCTCCCTCCGGGAAATTCTGTACGCCGATACCCACCGCCAGCGCGAAGGCCGCCGCATAGGCGCCACCTCCCCCTTCCAGGGCCGCGTTGGCAAAAGCCAGCCCCATGGCCATTCCTTCCGGAATATTGTGCAGTGTTACGGCAAACACCATCAAAGTCGTTCTGTGCAGGGAGGTTCTCGGCCCTTCCGCTTTCTCTTCCCCCACATGCAGATGGGGGATCAGTTTATCCATCAACAGCAGAAAGCAGGCGCCTAAAACAAAACCGCCCGCGGCGGGCAGCCAGCCGATGCCGCCCCTTTCTTCTGCCTGGTCAATGGCAGGAATCAACAGGGACCACACGCTGGCGGCGATCATGACGCCGGCGGCAAATCCCAAAAAAGCTTTATGCACGGATTCCTTCATTTCCTTTCTGAAGAAAAAGACCACGGCTGCGCCCAGCGTAGTCATGAGCCAGGCAAAACCCGTACCTTCCAGCGCCAGCGGTATTACTCTCATACGACCTCCTAGTTAAAACTGATCACTTCATTTTTTGGCGCCTTTGTCTTCTCCACGCTGAGCGCGTGCAGAACAGGCCCCTCGCCCCCATAGTCCTCCCAGTATTCCCTGGCCACCCTGGCCCGCACTTTTACCCATTCTTTCTGACTCAGCTTTTCCGTATCCGCGTACTCACAGGCATAACCCAGAAAGGCCATATCGTCCGCGCAGCAGGTCATGGCCATGCGTCCCGGCACAAAATATCCCCTGGGAAAGCTCTCCGGCAGAAGCACCATCGCCACAAACTCTACCGTCTTTCCCTCATATCTTTCCAGATGATCCATGCTGTCCAGATACCAGATCCCGTATCCGTAATCGTCCAGGGTAAGTACTTCCGCCTTCAGGTCATAAGGCAGATCGTCCTCCATAATTTCATTGATCTCGCCGTTGGAATCCTCAAAAATGATCTCCGCCCTGGGATTCACCGCTTTCACATTCCGTTTATAACTGCTCAGATCGGAGATCCCGTCGCAGCGGTTGAAGATGATCATTTCCGAATTCCGTATCATTTCCGCCAGAAGAGAACGCATATTGGTGTAATACATGGGAAAGGTGGAGCCGTCGATGGTAGTGATCTGCTGTTCTACTTTCCAGTGCCACGGCAGCTTCATGTTCTTAAAATTCCACATTCCGTTATATTCTATGATAATGCGCTCCGGCCTGTGCTTCTTTTCCAGCTCGATCAGATGATTGGGCGTAAAATCCCCTTCCTCCTCGATCACCTCTACCACGGAACGGCTTCTTCTCAGCAGCTCCGCGTCGTACTCTTTCTCGCCTTCTTCACATAAAAGGATCAGGGTCTTTCCACGCAGCTGAAAATACGGCTGCGCCAGCGTATAGGAAATAAATTCGGTTTTTCCGCTCTCCAGAAATCCGTTGATGATATAGACCGCTTTCATATTCGCTTAATTCCTTCCAAACAATGCTTCCAGCTTCTCTTCTTTCAATTCGGATCCGATCACGCAGAGTTTTCCCGTAACCTGGGCTTTGCCCCTGCGCACATCGCTCTCTCCGGGTACATAGTCAAAATAGATCCATTCTCCTTCCGGCGCGGGCAGCATGCCCTTTGCCCGCAGGATGATGCCGTATTCGCCGCTGTCCAGTTCCTTCAACAGGTTCCGCAGTTCCTCCTCCGTATAAGCCGCCGGCGTTTCCCTGCCCCAGCTGGAGAACACTTCATCCGCATGGTGGTGATGATGACCGTGGTCGTGGTCATGATGATGGTCATGTTCATGGTCGTGGTCATGCTCGTGCTCATGGTCATGCTCGTGGTCGTATTCATGGTCATGCTCATGCTCGTGCTCATGCTCATGGTCATGCTCATGATCATGCTCATGGTCATGATGATGGTCATGCTCGTGATCATGCTCGTGCTCATGATCATGAGCGGCGCCCGCCATCAGTTCTTTTATCATATCCTCCAGCTTATCGGCGCCTTCCATGGTCTTTAACATATCGGCGCCCTGCAGTTCCTCCCAGGGAGTGGTTATGATCACCGCGTCCTTATTATATTCCCGCAGCATGGAAATACAGTTTTCCAGCTTCTCCGGACTCATGCCCGCGGTCCGGCTCAGCACGATAGTGCCCGCATAGGCTATCTGGTTGCAGAAAAATTCTCCGAAGTTCTTCATGTACATCCTGCATTTGCCGGCGTCCACCACGGCTACCGCGCTGTTGACCTGTACCTCGGTGTCAGCCGCCACATTCTCCACCGCCCGGATGACGTCGGAAAGTTTTCCCACGCCGGACGGCTCTATCAGTATCCGCTCCGGCGCGTAGGCAGCCAGCACCTCTTTTAAGGAAGTACCGAAATCGCCCACCAGCGAACAGCAGATACAGCCGGAATTCATTTCCTTGATCTCAATGCCGGATTCTTTTAAAAATCCGCCGTCAATGCCGATTTCTCCAAACTCGTTTTCGATCAGCACCACCTTCGTATCCGCCAGCGCCTCTTTTAATAATTTCTTGATCAGAGTGGTCTTGCCCGCTCCTAAAAAACCTGAAAAAATATCTATCTTTGTCATTGTAAAACCTCCTGTATTGATATTGTCCGCTCGTTTATCCGAAAATACTTTCCGTGACCGGAAACCCAGACTCAGTCATCGATTCCGAAGATATATTCCAGCCTGTCCTCCGCGTCATCCAGCTTATCCTCCAGCAGATCCAGCTCCCTCTCCAGCTTTTTGTACTCATCCGCCGGCAGGCTGCCGTCCCGGTAGAGCTTCTCCATATCATCCTCATACCAGTCCAGTTCCCTTTCCAGTTCCATGGCTTCCTGCCTGAGCTCAAAAAACTCCTCCAGATCCGCCGCGCTCCCGGCTTCCGCCGACTCGGCCTTTGTCACGTAGGCGTCCACCATATCGCTGAGGTCGCTCAGCGTATAGCCTTCCTGCGCGGGCGAACTCTGCAGAGGCGCCGCGTCCTGTTCCTGTCCGCCGCCATTGCCGCCGGTTCCTTCGGCCTGATCCGCGACCTGCCCGTTCCCTCCGGCGCCGGCGCTCCCAGACGGAGAAGCCTCCTGCTGCGAGGCTATCTGCTGCTGCAGTTCAGCTATCTGCTGCTGTAATTCATAGATCTGCGGCTGCGCTCCCTCGTCCGTCCGAGAGCCGCAGCCGCTGAAAAGGCATACTGTCAGCACCGCAGCCGCACACCGCATCCTTTTCATGATAAACCGCCTTCTTTCTGTGATTTCTGAAAAAAGTCCGGTAAAATCCACTTTTCAGTCAATTTTACCGAACTTACGATAAGCAGGACGATAAGCCGGGTTCTGTCTTGAATAATCATCTGTCTAGGACTGCCGTTGCCGGCAGCCTCCGGCGACCTACCTGAAGACAGGCCGGGCCAGCCTGTTGTCCTCATATGGTCTTGCTTCGGATGGGGTTTACATGGCTCCGGCCGTTACCGGCCGGACGGTAGTCTTTTACACTGCCTTTCCACCCTTACCGTTTTCCGCGCGGGAAAACGGCGGTATATTTCTGTTGCACTGGCCTTGGAGTCACCTCCACCGGACGTTATCCGGCATCCTGCCCTGTGAAGCCCGGACTTTCCTCACCCACCTGCGTGGCCGCGATTATTTATCCTACTTATCGGCAAATAACTTTCGCACTGTCATTCTATCACTAATTTCCGTTTCTGCCAAGCTATCCTTTATTCTGTTTTGTACTTTTTTCGCAACAAAAACGCGCAGAGCGCCAGTATGACAGGAAATCCCAGGCCCGCCAGCACTCCCGCCCGGAGATTCTCTCCGGCCGCCTGGGACACGTTCCCTACGATGGCAGGGCCCACTGCTCCGCCCAGATCTCCCGCCAGCGCCAGCAGCGCGAACATCGCCGTACCGCCCCTGGGCAGGATCCGGGAAGATATGCTGATGGAGCCCGGCCACATAATGCCCACCGAAAAACCGCAGACCGCGCAGCCCAGCAGTCCAAACAGCGGTATCTCCGCCAGGCCCGCCAGCAGATAACAGCACAGACAGAGGATTCCGGAAGCCGCCATAAAAGCGGTCAGATCCACCCTGCCGCCGAATTTTCCGTACAGCACGCGGCTGATCCCCATGCACACGGCAAATCCGCAGGGCCCGGCCAGATCTCCCATAGCCTTGGACACGTGCAGGGCGGATTCCGCAAAAGCGGAGGCCCACTGCGCCATGGCAAGCTCCGATGAACCGGCGCATACCATGAGCAGGATCAAAAGCCAGAAGATCCTGGTCTTAAGCAGCTGCCCCATGGTCATGCTCTCCCCTTCTTTTATCAGGTCTTCCATGGGACAGGAAATAAAGTTACAGATATTGTACAGGGGTATCAGCGCCCATATCACAGCCAGGATCCGCCAGTTTCCGATCCCGAACAGGGCAAAAAAGAGAGTGGACCCCGCTATTACGCCGACGCAGCCCCAGCAGTAGAAAGAATGGAGCAGACTCATCATACCTTCCTTATTCTCAAAGGGACACGCTTCTATGATGGGACTTCCCAGAACTTCCGTCAGCCCGCTTCCCACCGCGTACACGAGTACGCAGAGCAGGATCCCCAAAAACGGTGACGGCAGCAGATCCGGCAGCACGGCCAGTCCCGCCAGTCCCGCGCCGGACAGAAATTCCGCGGCTACTATGCATTTTCTGTAACCGATCTTATCCACCGTCCGCGCGCAGATCAGATCTATCACCAGCTGGGTCAGGAAAAAGCCGGTGGACAGCCATGCCAGACTGCCGAAGGATATCCCATAGGTATCATGAAACGTCAAAAACAGCAGGGGCAAAAAATTGGCGCAGATTGCCTGAACCGCAAAGCCCAGATAGCAGGCCAGCAGGGTTTTTCCGTATTTTTTTCTGTTTTCCATTGTCCTTTTTCTCCGTATTGATCCGCCTTCAGGCTCTGAATATACATTGTAACACATTTTCTTATTTTGTGAATACACAATCTGAATGAATATTGCCCTTTCCCCGCCGATATGATACCATAATCTTAAGTACAGCCGTTTTATCCGGGGCCGGTAATTCCAAAAAGGAGATACGTCATGATCTATACAGTGACCTTCAATCCCGCCGTTGATTACGTAGTCCTGACCGATGAAATACAGATCGGCCGGACCAATCGCGCCAGCGGGGAAACGATCCGCTTCGGCGGCAAAGGGATCAATGTTTCCGTGGTCCTGAAAGAACTGGATATCCCCTCTAAAGCCCTGGGGTTCATCGCCGGCTTTACCGGCGATGCTATTGAACGGGGGATCGCCGGACAGGGGATCGAAACGGATTTTATCCGTCTTGACCAGGGTTTTTCCCGCATCAACGTAAAGATAAGATCGCGGTCGGAAACCGAATTAAACGGCCGGGGCCCCCATATCGACAGCGGCTCCCTGAACGCGTTTTTCGCCAAACTGGACGCTCTGACCCGGGGGGATATCATCGTTTTGGCGGGCAGCATTCCCCCGGATATGCCCGCGGATACCTATGAAAAAATTCTGGAACGGCTTTCCGGGAAACAAGTCAGGGCCGTGGTGGACGCCACGAAGGACCTGCTCCTGAATACGCTGCCATACCGGCCGTTTCTCATCAAGCCCAACCGGGAGGAACTGGAAGAAATATGCGGCTCCGCCCTGCGGACAACAGAGGAGATCGCCGGGCACGCGGCCAGGCTGCAGGAAATGGGCGCACGCAACGTGCTTGTTTCCATGGCCGGGGACGGCGCCCTGCTCCTGGACGAAAACGGAAAGCTCCATACCTGCGGCGCGTGCCGGGGAACGGTAAAAAATTCCGTGGGAGCCGGCGATTCCATGGTAGCCGGATTTATCGCGGGTTCCCTGGAGGGAGATTACGCCTACGCCCTGAAGCTTGGAACCGCCGCGGGAGGCGCCACGGCCTTTTGTGACGGCCTGGCCCGGAAGGATGATATTTTCAGTCTGCTGCAGCAGCTTTGAGCAAAAGCGTGAACAGCTTCACAGGATTCGGAGGTACTGCCGTATGGATCAATTTACGGGAAAAGGCGTTTACGGCGCGATCGCCATTGGAAAAATATCTATTTTGAAAAAACAGACTGCCCGGGTGCGGCGTGTCCGCATCGACGATCCCGAAAAGGAGATCCGCCGTTTTGAGCAGGCCAAAGAAGCCGCCGCCGGACAGCTGGCCCGGATTTATGAAACAGCTTTGCGGGAAGCGGACGAATCCTGCGCCGCCATTTTTGAAGCCCACCGCATGATACTGGATGACGAGGCTTACAACCGTTCCGTCCGGGATATGATCACGGCGGAAAAAAACGGCGCGGAATACGCCGTGTTCCAGACCGCGGAGCGTTTCGCGGAATTGTTTTCCCGCTCGGATGACCCCTGCCTGAAAGCGCGCGGAGCGGATGTACGGGATATCTCCCACAGGATCATCTCCAATCTGCTGGGTGAGGACCCCGACGGACAGCCTCTGAAGGAAAAGAGCATCCTCTGCGCCCTCGACCTTTCTCCCAGTGAAACGGTATCCCTGGATAAGGAAAAGATACTGGCCTTCATAACGGTACAGGGTTCCGTCAACTCTCACACCGCCATTCTGGCCCGGAGCATGAATATTCCTGCTGTGGTCGGCGTGGGAGAGGCTTTTTGGTCCGCCGTAAAAGACGGCGCGGAAGCCATCGTGGACGGGTTTACAGGCGAGGTCTTCCTTGACCCGGACAGGGATACTCTGGAACGATTTCGGGAAAAGCAGCGCAGGGAAGAAGCGGAACAGCGCCTTCTGCGGGAACTGAAAGGAAAGGCAAACGTTACCGCGGACGGTACCACAATAGATATCTTCGCCAATATCGGAAGCGTTGACCAGGCAGAGGAAGCCCTGGAAAACGATGCCGGGGGCATCGGGCTTTTTAGAAGTGAGTTTCTCTATCTGGAAAGCAGGGATTTTCCCTCGGAGGAACAGCAGTTTACCGCGTACAGACAGGTTCTGGAACGTATGGGCGGCAAAAAGGTCATCATCAGAACTCTCGACATAGGCGCCGACAAGCAGGCAGATTATTTTCATCTCAAAAAGGAAGAAAACCCCGCTCTGGGATATCGCGCCATCAGGATCTGCCTTACCCGCCCCGACATTTTCAGGACGCAGCTGCGGGCTCTTTACAGAGCTTCGCTCTACGGAAATCTGGGTATTATGTTTCCCATGATCACCAGCGTTTCCGAACTTCACCGGATCCTTCAGATCTGCGCGGAGGTCAGATCGGAATTAAAAGCCGGGTCCGTCCCGTACTCGGAAACGGTAGAACTCGGCATCATGATAGAAACTCCGGCGGCTGCGCTGATCAGCGACGAGCTGGCGGAGATGGTGGATTTTTTCAGCGTGGGGACCAACGACCTGATCCAGTATACTCTTGCCTGCGACAGGCAGAATCCGGATATCGAGCAGTTTGTGGATCCCCACCATAAAGCCGTTCTGCGGCTGATCAGGATGAGCGCGGACAACGCGCACAGACACGGCGCCCGGATCGGCATCTGCGGTGAACTGGCCGCCGACACTACCCTGACCGAAACTTTTCTGCGAATGGGCATTGACGAGCTCTCCGTATCGCCTTCCTATGTTCTGAAGGTCAGACAGGCCGTCAGAAAGGCTGATCTGTCCGGGAAAACGCCCGCAGCTTTGCCACCGTTTTGCCCGTAAGTTCCGCGCTGCGCCTGTCCGGTCCCTGACCGCCCACGTACACGTGGTACTCTCCTTCATACAGCATGAATCTGCCTTCCGTATCGTAAAGACCAAAGGCTTCTTTCGGCAGCCGGATATGTACCTTCTTCTTTTCTCCCGGCTTCAGCGCGCATTTACAGATTCCCTTTAACTGCGCGTTGGGCACATGGGAAACCGCCTGCTTCGGCAGAACCTTCACGTATGCCTGCACGGTTTCCGTACCTGCCATATCCCCTGTATTTTCCACCGTAACGGACACTTCAACCCCATCCTGCCCGATCTCCTCCGAAGAGAGTGCGGCATCGGTATAGGTATAGTCCGTATAGGAAAGTCCGTACCCAAACGGATAGAGCGCGTCCTGCTTCATATAGCGGTAGGTTCTGTTTTCCATGGAGTAGTCCGTAAACGCCGGGAGTTCTTCCGCGCTCTTATAGAAAGTAACGGGCAGCCTGCCCTGGGGATTGGCCTCTCCGAACAGCAGCTCGGCGATCGCCCGTCCTCCCTGCGCGCCGCAGTACCAGCCCTGTAAGATGGCGGGAATATGTTCCTGCGCGAAATTCACGGCCAGCGCGCTGCCGGAGAGCAATACCAGCACGACGGGTTTTCCGCTTTCCGCGATCACGCGAAGAACCTCTTCCTGCGCGCCGGGCAGTTCCAGATTCGGTTTATCCCCACCCGGAAATTCGTTGCCCGTATCTCCCTCTTCGCCTTCCAGTTCCGCATCCAGCCCCATACAGGCTATCACAATATCGCTGAGAGCGCAGACCTCCTTTACTTCCGCCAGACGCTCCCTGCCGGTCCTCAGGCCGGGCTCTCTTCCTTCACTGATGGCGCAGCCCTGGGAATACAGCACTCTGCACTGGCCGTCCAGATAATCCTGCAGTCCTTCCAGCACGGTCACGTAACGGGAAGCGGTTCCCTCATAGTTGCCCACCAGGGCCCTGCGGCTGTCGGCATTGGGCCCGATCACACCCACGGTCTTATATTTCCGTTTATCCAGGGGCAGCAATCCGCCCTCATTCTTTAACAGTACAGCGCCCCGTCTGGCCGCTTCCGCGCTCAGATCGCGCATGGCTTCGGAATCCACCACGGAATAGGGGATCTCGTCAAAAGGATTCTTCTCTTTTTCTTTCAGGATCCCCAGTTTGATCCTGGTGGTAAAGAGCGAGATCAGCGCCTCGTCCAGCCGTTTTTCCTCCACTCTGCCGTCCCGCACCGCGGTCAGCAGGTTGGCAAACAGATCCCCGCAGTTCAGATCACAGCCGTTGTTCATAGCCATAGCGGCAGATTCCACCGCCGTTTCCGTCACCCCATGTCCTTCGTGGAAATCCTTGATGGCCCAGCAGTCCGACACCACATGCCCCCGGAAGCCCCACTCGCCCCGGAGAATGTCCAGAAGCAGGGCGCGGTTTCCGCAGCAGGGCGCGCCGTTGGTCCTGTTGTAGGCGCCCATGACCGCTTCCACATGCCCCTCCTTCACGCAGGCTTTAAAAGCGGGAAGATACGTTTCATACAGATCCTGCCTGGATACCCTGGCGTCAAAAGAATGGCGCAGGCTCTCCGGCCCGCTGTGCACCGCGAAATGCTTGGCGCAGGCCGCCGCCTTCAGGTATTTTTCGTCATGCCCCTGCAGGCCCTTCACAAAGCGTACTCCCAGCCGGGAAGTCAGATAGGGATCTTCGCCGAAAGTTTCCTGCCCCCTGCCCCATCTGGGATCCCGGAAAATATTGATATTGGGCGCCCAGAAGGTCAGCCCCTTATAGATATCCCTGTCCCCGTGGCGCTGCTGCATATTGAATTTGGCTCTGCCTTCGGTGGAAACGGCTTCCGCCACAGTTTCCATAAAATCCTCATCAAAAGCTGCCGCCAGGCATATGGCCTGGGGAAACACAGTGGCGGTACCCGCTCTGGCTACACCGTGCAGGGCCTCGTTCCACCAGTTATAGGCTGGGATCCCCAGCCTCTCCACAGCCGGCGCGCGGTAAAGCGTCTGGGACACTTTTTCCTCCAGCGTCATCTTAGAAACCAGCTCTTCCGCTTCCTTTCTGTAGTTCTCCAGCAGTTCCCGGTTTTCGTTCAGTTCCATGGCATCTTCCTCATTTTTCGTATTATACGTTAAAACAGCTGCCTCCTACAAATTCCCTGCAGATAGAGTTATGGGGCAGGTTTTCGCTGCTGACCCCCAGAAAATATTCCAGAAATTTTAAAAGCCGTTTGGCTTCGTAATATTCCGGCTGATCTTTTTCAATCCCGAATAACAGCGGTTCCGCGAACTGTTTCAGAACGGCCAGTTCATAGATCAGGGCCGAATTGAACATGGCGTCCGCATCCTCCTGAAAAGGGAAGATATTTTCTTCTTCCCCCCGTCTGACGGAGGGCCACATCTGTATGGTCCGCCGGGCGGAAGAACCTCTGGTCCTGGCATCCCGTATCATGCGGCGCAGCAGTCGCACATCGGTGGTCGGGATCCGGTTGTGCTCGTCGATATTCAGGCTGGTAAGCGCACTGATATACACCCGGTATTTGCTCTCCGAGGGCAGCGCGTAGGACATTTTTTCGTTCAGCCCGTGTATCCCCTCGATCACCAGGATATCGTCCGCCTCCAGTTTCAGAGTATTTCCCTTGTACTCCCGTCTGCCGATCTTAAAATTAAAAGTGGGCATTTCCACCGTTTCTCCCGCCAGCAGAGCGCACATGTCCTGATTGAACTTCTCCACGTCTATGGCTTCCAGACATTCAAAATTGTAATCTCCGTTTTCATCCCTGGGCGTAAATTCCCTGTCCACGAAATAATCGTCCAGCGCGATGGGATGGGGTTTCAGCCCCTGGGTGCGGAGCTGAATGGAAAGCCTGTGGGAAAAACTGGTCTTGCCGGAGGAAGAAGGTCCCGCGATCATAACGAATTTTACGTTCCCCCGCTTTACGATATCCTTGGCGATCTCTCCTATCTTCCGCTCCTGCTCCGCTTCCTGCACCAGGATCATGTCGCTGATGCTGCCCCTGCATATCTGGTCGTTCAGATCCCCCACCGTGGTGATATTGACCTTTTCGCCCCAGCTCTCGGCTTCCTTCAGCGTCCGGAACAAAAGCTTTCTCTCCGGCATCTCTTCTACCCTGAAAGGTTCTTTCTTATCCGGCAGCAGCAGCATAAGGCCGTCCGAATACGGGATCAGATCATAATATTTTACATATCCCGCGTTGGGCAGCATAAACCCATAGTAATAATCGTAATACCCTTCCATCTCATAAATATTGACGTAAGAGCTCCGTCTGTAGCGGAAAAGCTTTTCCTTGTCCCGCATACCCTTTTCCCGAAACAGCGCCATGGCGTCCTCCAGGGGCACCGACCGTTTTAACAGAGGCATCTTTTCCTCCGTCAGTTCCTCCATCCGCGCTTTCAGCCGGGCCGTCAGTTCCTTCGTCACCTGCAGGTTTCCCGTGTGGATATAGTAGCCGTTCCCCACGGTAAACTCCACCCTGCATCCCTGGGCCTCGGCAGGCCCCGCCACGTCATGCACCGCTTTTAACAGCATCATGATGGCCGTACGGATATAGGCCTTGCTGCCGATGTTGTCCTTCAGGGTAAAAAATTCCACCACGCCGTCCCTGACGGCTTTCTTAAACAGCTCCCTGATCTTGCCGTTGACCGCCACCAGCGCGATCTGATCGTCATAGGCAGGCTGATACTCCGCCACGACCTCCTCATAGGTGATGCCTTTCGGGTACTGCCTTTCTTTCCCCTCTATTGTCAGTGTGACCATACTCTCTCCTCCTAAAGCACAGCGTACGGACTTTTTTCCGGCGCGCATTCTATCCGCAATTCCGGCATATTCCTTGAAAAATAGTCCTTCATATACGGTACGAAGATCTTTTCCAGGCCGTAATGTCCCGCGTCGATCACGGCTATGTTCCGGGCCGCCAGGTCGATTCCCGTATGATGGTCGATATCTCCCGTGATCAGCACGTCCACTCCCGCCTGCAGGGCGTATTCTCCCATGTGGGAGCCGGAACCCGGAGAAACCGCCGCGATCTCTACAGAGCCCTCCAGTTCCCCGTATACCCGTACTGCCGGCAGACGGAACACCTCCCGGACATACAGCGCGCACTCGGACAGCGTCATCACTCTGGGCAGCCTGCCGTATCGGCCGATCCCCTCTTTGGAGATCTCGTCTTCGCAGGTTACCTGCAGGACCTGTCTGTTCCGCAGCATCAATTCGTCCGCCGCGGCATCCGCCATTCCCATCACGTCGAAATTGGTATGCATGGCATAACAGCACATATCCGCCTGCAGCAGCCGCAGCACCCGGCGGCTTATAAAATTCTCCTCCGTCACCGCTTTTAAAGGCTTGAAGATCAGCGGATGGTGTGTCAGGAGCAGGTCCGCTTCCAGCTCAATGGCGTCCTCCACTATCTCATCCGTGGCGTCCACCGCCAGATAAACCTTGCGGATCTCCTTGTTGCTCCTTCCGGCCAGAAGTCCCGTGTTGTCCCACTCCTGCGCGAATCTGGGCGGCGCCAGTACCTCCAGCCGCCGGATGATCTCCGTACATTTCATAAGCTTCCCCCTTACTCTGCCAGCCACAAAAGGCATTTCTCCATATCCGAAAGCTCCTGCTCTATCTGTGCCCTTCTTTCCTCCCGTCCCTCCCGGGGCAGGGAAGAAAGTATCTTTTGATCCTTATTCCGCAGCCTTTTCAGATATTCTTCCATCAGCGGATGTTTCCGCCGCAGAAGCAGCGGTCCGTATCTGTCGGAAACCCTGAGCGCTTCCTCCCCCTGAAACAGTCCGTTCCCGTCAAAGACCGGCGGCTCCGCGGCGCCTTCGCCCGGCAGCGCCTTCATCATGGGATAGAACTTACCGTCCTCTTTTATCAGATCTTCTTCCGTTACCGCTATCCGGTGTTCTCTCAGAAAGCATCTGAAATAGGCCAGCTCCGACTGGGGCTGCAGGATCAGCTCCTTTGTCTTCATGACCTTCGGGAGGCTCTCCGATAAAATGGACGCCATCAGCCTGCCCCCCATTCCGGCGCAGAGCACGGTTTCCGCTTCTCCGGCCTCAAGTCCCTTCAATCCGTCCGAAAGTCTGGTTTCTATGTAATCCGTCATTCCATAAGCCGCAATATGTTCCTGCGCCCTTCGCAGCGGCCCTTCCCGCACATCCATGGCGTACGCTCCGGGCGCGATCTTTCTCTCACAGAGGTAAATGGACACAAAACCGTGATCGCAGCCGATATCCGCCACCCGGTTCCCCGCCGTTACCATATCCGCCAGTGCCCGCAATCTTTTCGACAGTTCCATGGCCTATCCTAATCCAGATAATCTTTCAGTTTCCTGCTTCTGCTGGGATGCCTCAGCTTTCGCAGCGCCTTTGCCTCGATCTGCCGGATACGCTCACGGGTGACGGAAAACTCCTTGCCCACTTCCTCCAGCGTGCGGGCTCTGCCGTCATCCAGCCCGAAGCGCAGGCGCAGCACCTTCTGTTCCCTCTCCGTCAAGGTCCCCAGCACTTCCACCAGCTGTTCCTTTAGCAAAGTAAACGCCGCGGCGTCCGCCGGCACCGGTACATTGTCATCCTGGATAAAATCGCCCAGGTGGCTGTCCTCCTCTTCTCCGATAGGGGTTTCCAGCGATACGGGCTCCTGGCTGATCTTGAGGATTTCCCGCACCCTGTCCACCGGCATGTTCATCTCTTCCGCGATCTCCTCCGGTGACGGCTCCCGTCCCAGTTCCTGCAGCAGCTGACGGCTGACGCGGATCAGTTTATTGATGGTTTCCACCATATGCACCGGTATCCGGATGGTCCTGGCCTGATCGGCAATGGCCCTTGTAATGGCCTGTCTGATCCACCAGGTAGCATAGGTGGAAAACTTATACCCTTTCCTGTAGTCAAATTTCTCTACGGCCTTGATCAGTCCCAGGTTTCCTTCCTGGATCAGATCCAAAAACAGCATGCCCCGTCCCACGTAGCGTTTGGCTATGCTCACCACCAGACGCAGATTGGCTTCTGCCAGTCTTTTTTTGGCCTCCTGATCCCCGATCTCCATTCTCTTGGCCAGTTCGATCTCTTCCTCCGCTGACAAAAGCGGCACCTTGCCGATCTCCTTCAAATACATCCTGACCGGGTCCTCAATGCTGATGCCGTCCGGTACGGAGAGGTCGATGTTCTCCACATCTTCCTCCTCCATCATCAGGATCTCCGCGTCCTCCACTTCATCGTCTTCTTCCGTGATCCGCAGCACATCCACATTGTTCTGCTCCAGCACTTCCAGGATCTTATCGAACTGTTCCTCTTCCAGCTGCATATCGGTAAAGAAGTCGCTGACCTCCTGATATTCCAGCACATTCTTTTTCTTCTTGGCAACGGCGAGGAGTTCCTTGATCTTCTCCTCAAACCTTGCTTGCGTGTTTTCGTCCATTTTGGTCCATCCTTTCAAAACGTAGTAGTAGTATAACCTCAATCCAGGGAAATATGCGTTTTCCCAAGTTCTTCCAGGGCCTTTTTGCCCGCGATCACCTGATTCAGCGCCTGCACGTCACTTCCCAGCTTACCGGAATAGTACTCGTAACTGTTCTTCTTTACCGCATACAGAATATCATGAAAGGCCCTTTCCCTTTCCTGCTTCGTTTCTATGGCCTCTACCTTGGTATTGAACAGGGCCGCGGCTTCCCGCTGCTCCTCTTCCTCCTCAAACATGCTGATGATCCCGGCCGGATTGTAGATCCCCGCTTCCAGATCCGCGAACAGCTTTTCCGCCACTCTCCGGTAGAGCCCGTCCGTAAAATCCGACGCGTCGATGAAAGCCGCCGCCTTTTTATAAGCGCCCGGCTCATCCGCCAGCCATGTCAGCAGCATCCGCTGTACCCGCCTGCCGCTTTCCTCCGGAGGATCTTTTTTCGCCAGACCGCTCTTAGGGCGCTCCGCCGGTTTTACCAGCCCGGTCCGTGCCGCGTAGGTATTCACCAGCCTGCGCAGATTCTCAAATCCGATATGGTATTTTTCCGCCACGGCCTCCAGATAATTTTCCCGCTCCACTTCTATCTCAAAGCCGCAGAGCCTGCGGGCGATCTCCTTGTAAAACCCGGTCTTGCTTTCCGGGTCGTTCAGATCATAATCCCGCTCCAGCATCCGTATCTCAAAGAAAAAGCTGTTCTCGGCATTGTCGATCCTCTCCTGATAGGCTTCCTTTCCGAACTTTTTGATAAACTCGTCCGGGTCCTTGCAGGGACGCATATCTATGACCTTACCCGTCAGCCCGGCCTCCCGGAGAATGCCGATGGCGCGCAGTGCGGCGGTCACTCCCGCCCCGTCGCTGTCGTACGCCAGAAGCACCTTGTCCGTATAGCGCTTTAACAGACCGGCCTGGCCGGAGGTAAAAGCGGTCCCCAGCGACGCTACCGCCTGGGTAAAGCCCGCCTGATGCATGGCGATCACGTCCATATAGCCCTCGCACAGGATGATATTTCCCGCCCTGGCCGTTCTGGCGAAATTCAAACCGTACAGATTCCTGCTCTTATCAAAAACGGGGGTTTCCGGTGAATTTAAGTATTTGGGTTTTCCCTCTCCCATGACCCGGCCCCCGAAGCCTATGACCCTGTGGTTGATATCCTGAATGGGAAACATCACCCTGTTCCAGAATTTATCCCGCATGCCGCTTCTTTCATCATAACCGGCCAGCCCCGCTTCCTGCAGAAGCTTGTCCTCATAACCCTTCTGCTTCATGTACCGCGACAGGTCGCTGCCGGTCTTGCCGGCAAAGCCCAGGCCGAACTTCTTCATGGTTTCTTCCGTCAGCTGCCGTCCGGTGAGATAGCGGTATCCCGCTTCTCCCTGCTTTGCCCGGAGCTGATAATAAAAATACTTCGCCGCTTCTTTGTTGACCTCCAGCAGCCTGGCCCTGTGATTCTCCCGCCGCTTCATCTCCGCCGAATATTCCATTTCGGGCAGGGCCACCCCCGCCCTGGAGGCCAGGAGCTTAACAGCTTCCCCAAAGGTATAATTTTCATAGTTCATCACAAAGGTAAAGACATTCCCGCCCGCTCCGCAGCCAAAACAGTAGTACATCTGCTTGGAACCGGATACGGAAAACGACGGGGATTTCTCGTTGTGGAACGGGCAGAGCCCAAAATAACTGGAACCCTTCTTCTGCAGCTTTACATAGCCGGAAACCACATCCACTATATCGTTTTTCATTCTGATCTCTTCTATCAGTTCTTCCGGATAATACATTCTGATACCTCTGTTCCCAAGCTCCCCCTAACCGTGCCAGGACTTGGGTATGTAAAGCTCTTCGTAGGTCGCAATGGCGAAACGGTCCGTCATGGCTCCCACATAATCGCAGACGATCTTCTCCCTGGGTTCCCCGCGCTCTATCATGCGCAGCATATCCGGCGGCAGCACATCAATATGCCGCAGATAATGCTCATACAGCGTTTCCATCAGCTGTTCCGCTTTTCCCTCTTCGCTTTTGGCCTCGGGATTTTTATATACCCGCTCAAACATGAACTGCCGCAGTTTCCGCATGGCTTCCTCTACCGGCGGTGACATTCTGATATCGCCGCTGTCGGCGCTGGTGGTCACGATATCATGGATAAAATGATCCAGCCTCTCCCCGGTGGTATAGCCGATCACATCCCCGATCTCCCTGGGAATATCCGCTTCCGTCAGGATCCCCGCCCGGATGGCATCGTCCATATCATGATGGATATAGGCGATCTTGTCCGAAAATTTTACGATCTTTCCCTCCAGCGTGGAAGGATTCCCCGCCGTCTGGTGATTCAGGATGCCGTCCCTGACCTCCGCGGTCAGGTTCAGTCCCTGTCCGCCCTTTTCCAGCTTTTCCACGGTCCTCACGCCCTGTACATTGTGTTCAAATCCATAGGGGCATACCCGGTTCAAAGCCCGTTCTCCCGCATGTCCGAAGGGAGTGTGCCCCAGGTCGTGTCCCAGTGCGATGGCCTCCACCAGATCTTCGTTCATCCGCAGCGCCTTGGCAATGGTGCGGGCATTCTGGGAAACTTCCAGGGTATGGGTCAGCCGGGTGCGGTAATGGTCCCCCTCCGGCGTCAGAAATACCTGAGTTTTGTCCTTCAGCCTCCGAAACGATTTGCAATGGAGGATCCTGTCCCTGTCCCGCTGGAACACGGGCCGGATATCACACTGCTCCTCCTCCCGTTCCCTGCCTTTGGAGTTCATGCTCAGAGCGGCGAAAGGACTCAGATATTCCTTTTCCCACTGCTCCAGCTGTTCCCTGATCGTCATGGCGGCTCCTTTCCGAAAATACTCTCTATCTTACTTATTCGCCGCGGCCTGTCAAACTCCTTTTTTCTTTTCAAAATTTTCACCGCGCGGCTGTCAAAAAGGCCCCAAGAACCTTTTCCCGGCTCCTGGGGCCTCCCCGGATCTTATGTATCTTACCGTTTGCGCGTCGCAGCGTGGTTACATTGTGACAAAGATAAATTTCAGCAGGAACAGCAGCGCGATAACGGTCACTACAATGTCGTTCTTCTTATATTTACCGGTGCAGAGCGTCATGACCACATAGGTGATCGCGCCAAGTCCGATACCGTTGGCGATAGAATAGGTCAGAGGCATCATGATCAGCGCCACAAACGCGGGAATGGCGGAGCGAAGATCCTCCATATCCACTTTCGCGAAGCTCTTTACCATCAGCACGCCCACATAGATCAGAGCGGAAGCCGTAGCCGCGGAGGGCACGATATTCGCTAACGGGCTCAGGAACAGGCACACGGCAAAGCAGACCGTAGTGACAATGCTGGTCAGACCGGTACGTCCGCCTTCCGCCACGCCAGCGGAGGATTCCACAAAAGTGGTGACAGTGGAGGTACCCATAACGGCGCCTGCCACGGTTCCGATGGAATCGCAGAGCATAGCCTGATTAACTCTCACGGGATCTCCGTTTTTATCCAGCATATTGGCCTGGGACGCCGCGCCGTACAGAGTGCCCAGCGTATCGAACATATCTACCAGGCAGAAAGTGATGATCAGCATAACGGCGTTGAAAATGCCGCCGATATGAGGACCGGTAAAAGCGTTCTTCCACGCGGAAGCATGGAACAGACCGGTAATGCCGATCTCGCCGAAATCTTTAAAAGACTGGCCGATATTGCCCAGGTCAAAACCGGGCACCGTGCCTTCCAGTACATAATAAACTACCGTGGAAATGATGATGCCCAGGATCACGTTGCCTTTTACTTTCAGTTTTCCCAGAACGCCGATGATCAGAAGGCCGATCAGGGCCACAATGGCAGGCAGCGCGGTTTCCTTAAACGTTCCGTTCGCGATGGCTCCCTTAATGTCCACGAACTGCACCAGGGTATAGGGATTGGCCTGGATAATGCCGGCGTTCTGAAAGCCCACGAAGGCAATAAACAGACCGATTCCGGCGGGGATCGCCTTTTTCAGGCAGTCCGGCATAGCCTTGGCGATGTAGGAACGCAGTCCCGTCAGGGACAAAAACAGAAATACCAGACCGGAAATAAAGATGATCACAACGCCGGAATGATATCCTTCGATCACGTCCACGCCGTTAAAAAACGCGCCGGATATAAAACAGGTACAGAAGAACGCGTTCAGTCCCATACCGCAGGCCAGGGCGAAAGGCAGCTTCGCTACCAGCGCCATCAGCAGCGTGGCGATAATGGCTCCCAGCAGGGAAGCCACATATACCGAGTTCCAGATCTTCCCCAGAGCCGCCGCATCGGCGCCCGCTTCAGCCAGCCAGCCGGCAGCACCGTTGGCCGCTACCTGATTGGGATTGACAAACACGATATAGGCCATGGCGAAAAAGGTCGTCAGACCCGCCGCGATCTCCGCGCGCAGCGTCGTGTTGTTCTCCTTCAGTTTAAAAAATTTTTCCATATCACTATCTCCTTCCTTTTTATCTTTTAAGCCGCGGGGCGGACCTCCGTTTACCGGAAGTAGTCCACGCCGCTCTCAAAGATCTTCATATCCTGCTCGCCGTAGATATTGACCGCCACCGCGGTATCCCGTCTTTCCACATGGGCCATCTTGCCAAAGCACCTTCCGTCCGGCGAAGTGATTCCTTCCACGGCGCGGTAGGAACCGTTCACGTTCCATTCCTCATCCATGGAAGCGTTTCCGTCGATATCCACATACTGGGTGGCTACCTGCCCGTTCGCGAACAGCTTATCCAGCCACTCTTCATTCGCGACAAAGCGGCCTTCCCCATGAGAAGCCGGCGTACAGTAAACGGCGCCGGCCCGCGCTTTCCGCAGCCAGGGGGACTTATCGGATACCACCTTGGTATAGACCATTCTGGATATATGGCGGTTGATGGTATTGAACGTCAGGGTGGGCGAAGTTTCATTCTGTCCCGTGATCTCTCCGAAAGGTACCAGCCCCAGCTTGATGAGGGCCTGGAAGCCGTTGCAGATGCCCAGCGCCAGTCCGTCCCTCTCCTGAAGAAGCTTCTGTACGGCTTCCTTCATGCGGGCGTTCTGAAAGGCAGTGGCAAAGAATTTGGCGGAACCGTCCGGTTCGTCACCTGCCGAGAAACCGCCCGGGAACATAATGATCTGCGCCTGTCCGATCGCTTTTTCAAATTCCTCCACCGAAGAGCGGATGTCTTCCGCTGACAGGTTCTTAAATACGCGGGTAATGACCCTGGCTCCCGCTCTCTCAAACGCTCTGGTGCTGTCGTACTCGCAGTTGGTCCCGGGAAATACGGGAATAAACACGGTGGGCTTCGCCACCTTGTTTCTGCATACATAGACGGTATCCGTCTGAAATACCGGACTTTCCACCGGAGAGGTATCCTTCTCCGCTTTGGTGGGGAATACCTTTTCCAGGGTTCCCTCCCATGCCGCCAGCGCTTCCTCCATGGGCAGCGTCATGCCGCCGAAAACAAACGCGGCCTCTTCCGTCACCGTACCCACCATCATGCAGTCCGTTTCCGCCAGCATTTCCGTTTTATCCGCGGCCACTTCCGCCACAATATCACCCAGGGCGTTTTCAAACAGCACACTCTCCTGCAGGTCTTCCTGTATCCTGACACCCAGTTTGTTGCCAAAGGCCATTTTGGAGATCGCGGCCGCCAGACCTCTGCTGTCCAGCGCGTAGGCGGAGAGGATGACCTTTTTACGGATCAGATCCGCTACCGTGTCATACAGTTCCATTACCTTTTCGTAAACAGGCACATCGTAATCGTCTTTTTCGATCTTAAAGCGCACCAGCCTGCTGCCTGCCCGCTTTAATTCGGGGGTAATGATATCCCCGCATTCCGCCACGTCCACGGCAAAGGAAACCAGCGTGGGCGGCACGTCAATGTCATTGAAAGTACCGGACATGGAATCCTTCCCGCCGATGGATGGCAGACCAAACCCGATCTGCGCGTCATAAGCGCCCAGAAGAGCCGAAAACGGCTGGCTCCATCTATGGGGATCCGAGGTCATGCGCCGGAAATATTCCTGAAAAGTAAAACGGATCTTTCTGTAATCTCCGCCGGAAGCCACAATCTTCGCCATGGATTCCACTACGGCGTAAACCGCGCCGTGATAAGGGCTCCAGGAAGAAAGATAAGGATCAAAACCGCAGCTCATCATGGTAACGGTATCCGTACTTCCCCGCAGCACGGGCAGTTTGGCCACCATGGTCTGGGTTTCCGTCAGCTGGTATCTGCCGCCGTAGGGCATCAGTACGCTGGCCGCGCCGATGGAAGAATCAAACATTTCCACCAGTCCCTTCTGGGAGCAGACGTTCAGATCGGCCAGAAGCGCCAGCCACGCGCCCTTTATATCCTTTTCCTCCAGTTTGGCTTCCACGGCGGGAACCGCTGTTTTATTCAGATAATTATCCTCCCGGGAGGGAATATCCACCTTGACCGCCGTTTCCTGATGCGCGCCGTTGGTATCCAGAAAGGCCCTGGAAAGATTCACTATGTCCTTTCCCCTCCAGTTCAGCACCAGACGGGGCTCCTTCGTTACTTCCGCGACGGGCACCGCCTCCAGGTTCTCCTCCGCGGCGTATCCCAGGAAAGCATCCACGTCTTTGGGCGCCACTACCACTGCCATCCGCTCCTGGGATTCGGAGATGGCCAGTTCCGTACCGTCCAGACCGGCGTATTTCTTGGGTACCTTATCCAGATCCACCGTCAGGCCGTCCGCCAGCTCGCCGATGGCCACGGACACGCCCCCCGCACCGAAATCATTGCACTTCTTGATCAGGCGGCTGACCTCTTCCCTGCGGAAAAGCCTCTGGATCTTACGTTCCGTAGGCGCGTTGCCCTTCTGCACTTCAGCGCCGCAGGTTTCAATGGAAGTATCCGTATGCACCTTGGAAGAGCCGGTAGCGCCGCCGCAGCCGTCACGTCCGGTCCGTCCTCCCAGCAGGATGATGATATCGCCGGGATCCGAAGTTTCCCGGATCACGTTTTTTCTGGGGGCAGCGCCCATTACGGCGCCAATCTCCATACGCTTCGCCACATAGTCAGGATGGTAGATCTCCTTGACGTAGCCGGTGGCAAGCCCGATCTGGTTGCCATAGGAAGAATATCCTGCCGCCGCGCCCCTGACCAGTTTCTTCTGGGACAGCTTCCCGTGCAGCGTTTCCGATACGGGCACCGTAGGGTCCGCCGCGCCGGTGACACGCATGGCCTGATATACGTAACCTCTTCCGGAAAGAGGATCTCTGATCGCGCCGCCCAGACAGGTAGCGGCGCCGCCGAAGGGCTCTATCTCCGTAGGGTGGTTGTGGGTTTCGTTTTTAAAGAACACCAGCCACTCTTCCGTCACTTTCTCATCGCCGTAATCCATTTCCACGGGAACCACTACCGAGCAGGCGTTGATCTCATCCGACTGCTCCATATCTTCCAGCTTCCCGTCTTTTTTCAGCTTGCGCATGGCCATCAGAGCCAGGTCCATCAGACAGACAAATTTGTCTTTCCTTCCCGCGAAGATCTCCTCCCTGGTATCCAGATAGCTCTGGTAAGTGGTTTCCAGCGGCTCCCTGTAATATCCTTCTCCAAATTCCACCTTTGTTAGCTCCGTGGAAAACGTGGTATGACGGCAGTGGTCGGACCAGTAAGTATCCAACACCCTGATCTCCGTCATGGTGGGATCCCGATGCTCCTCGCCGGCAAAATAGTTCTGAATATGCCTGAAATCCTGGAAAGTCATGGCCAGTCCCAGAGAATCATACAGATCCCGCAGCTCTTCCTCCGGCATGGAGGAAAATCCCGTAAAGACCTTGACATCCGCGGGTTCCTCAAAAGCCGTCACCAGCGTATCCGGCTTGATCATATCGGTTTCACGGGAATCCACCGGATTGATGCAGTACGCCTTGATCCTGGCAAACTCCTCATCGGATACGCTGCCGCCCACCACATAGGTCACGGCGGTCCGGATAATGGGATCCTCGTCCTCTTTTAAAAACTTCACGCACTGCACCGCGGAATCCGCGCGCTGGTCAAACTGGCCGGGCAGATATTCCACGCTGAACACCCTTTCCCCCGGAAGCAGATCAATATGCTCCCGGTACAGTTCGTCCACAGGCGGCTCGGAAAACACGGTCCTGCACGCTTTCTCAAACACCTCTTCGGAAATATTTTCCACATCATAGCGGATGAACACGCGCACCCGCTTAATGCCTCCGATCCCGAGGTAATTCCTCAGTTCCTCCAGCAGTTCCTTCTCCTTCACCGCGAAGGGGGGCTTTTTTTCTACATAGATACGTTTTACGTTTCCCATAACATCCTCCATATACGCGCCGCGCGCATCGTTTTGTGACATGCCCGGAAAAAATCTCCTATGCCGGGAAAATGCCTCAGGACACGCGTACCTGAAGCATCTTGCCTGCTGCCTATTCGTCTTCGATTCCAAGCTCACGCAGAATAAAGATCAGTTCCTCATCCACCATATCTTCCGTCACGCCCACGGTATGCGCGGAAATCTTGAGGCCTTCCAGCACAAACATAATATTGCGCGCCATTCCGTGACAGTCCTCGCAATAAAACTCGCCGTTTTCCACACCGGCCTCCAACAGCTTCTCGATGATCTTCACCGCCGCGTCAAACCGATGTTTCAGAATATTGTCCTTTTTGGGTACGGCCTCGCCGAAATAATACTCGTAAGTGGCTACGGTCAGATTGTTCCGTTTACGCAGCAGTTCCCTCTTCTGCTCCTTTAAAAACAGCATCAGGATATCCGCCACGGTGGCATCTTCCGTAATGCTGTCGGAAAAAACATCGTCCGCTTCTTCCGTTTCCATGCGCAGTACTTCCATGAAGATCTCCGCCGTACTGCCAAAGTACAGATACAATCCCCCCCGGCTGATCTCGCACGCTTCCACGATATCCTTCATGGTAACGTTCTTGTAGCCCTTCTCCATAAACACTTTTCTCGCGGTTTCCAAAATAAACCTTTTCTTTTGCAATGACTTTTCGCCCATACCCTACTCCTGTACTCCGAACGGCTGGTCCCATTTGGTAAACAGCTCTTTGAATTTTAAGAGGATCTCCAGAAAAATCCCCTCTTCCACCGCTTTCGGCCACAGCCAGCCCTTTGTCATACCGCCGCAGATATAATTAGACAGTATGGCAGTCAGTACTTCCACATTTCTGATGGTCACTTCCCCTATCAGCCTGTGCTCATCCTCCGTACTCTTGATGCCGCAGCGGTAATATGTATAGACGTAATTCCTGTCCGTCAGAGTACTTTTCTGCACCTGCCTGACAAAGCTCATCAGGGTGCCGTCATACACGGGAAACGATACGGAGCGCAGCCTGTCGTTCTCATAGTTGGAACTCACGCTCTTCCCGCGCTTCTCTTCCAGCCAGGGCAGATACCGAAACAGCGGTTCCACCTCTTTCCGGTAGCCCTCCATTAATTGTCGCCTGTATTCTATATCCTGTTCCAAAAACAACTACCCCCATAATATGACACTCATGTAGTTTTATTGTACCATATTTTTTTAAAAAGTACAGTAAGTCTTTTCAAAATGTATAAAAAATCCTAAGATTGGAACGGGTTTTTACATTTTTCGCTAATATAATGTTATTTCAATGCAATATTGTTATAGATTTAACGCTTGTCCTATTGTATGCTGTAAGTGTCCTGATTGAGAAGTCAGGTCTGCTAATTAGCAATTCCGGAAATTCCCCTTTTACACAATCGAAAGCCCTGCCGGTTTCCCCCGACAGGGCTTTTGATTGCGTCCTTTTCTACAGTCTGAGGAAGCGGGGCGCCTCAAATTCCACTCCGCCGGCCATGGCTTCCTCCAGAAAGATCCGGTAATATCCCGGCACCTCTGCCTCCGTTTCGTCATGAGCGTGCAGAAGCAGGATATGACTGCTTTTCTCTTCAAACAGCGCTTCCCCGTAGCCAGGATGCGCTTCGTGCATCCGCCGCAGCACGTCCTCCGCGGTAAAAGCCGCTCCTTTCCGTATCTGCCATTCCCCGAAATCAAAGGTCCAGAGGGTGTCCACATCCCCGTACTGGTTCTGCGCCTCATACCAGGCCCCTTTGATCCCGGAATCGTCCACCTTGTCAAATCCCCGTTCTTTCAAATAAGCCTGCAGCGCCTCCTTGTTCGCGCCTCCCTTGTCCCCATAGGGAAAGCGGAAAGGCCTGCAGAGCCTGGGCACGCCGGCATCCGCGTAGAGCGTGTCCAAAAGCGCCTCGTTTTTTTCAATTTCGGCGATCCCCTCCCGCAGGGACAAAGAAGAAAATTCCGGATGAGAATAACTGTGATTCCCTATCACCATCCCCTTTCGCAGCGCGTACAGGGCCTCCTGATAATGCTTCTCCACATTTTCTCCCACCGCGAACAGGATCACCGGGATCCGTTTTTCACACAGATAATCCACAATGGCCGGCGTGTTGGCGGACGCGATATCATCAATCGTTAAAACAGCTTTGCTCATAAAGCACTCCTTTCTCTAACTAATATAATAATAAGTACCTTTCCCGCGCCTTCTGTTTACAGGAGCCGCCTGAATTCTTTCAGCCGCGCGCTGTACTGGGTGAAGAAATCCTGCTCTTCCTCATGATAACCGCGCAGGAAAAAGATGCGCAAAAACAGCAGGCTGCATTCCTTCAGCCGCTCCTGAGAGGAATCCTCTGCGCAGAGCCTGGCGGTACAGGCCTTTATGTCCTTTACCAGATAGTGCCAGCTTACCAGAAAATCCTGATAGGCCTCTGCCTGCGGGATACCGATCCATTTTTCCACCTTGACCTTGGTCTTGTTTTCCCGCGGACAGTCTTCCAGCAGAAAATATCCCAGTTTCCCGTCCTCATAGCTGCGTCCCAGCGGAAAAGCCCTGCACAGTCCCGGCCTGTCCTCATGGATGACGCAGCGTCCTTCCTTTAAGAATACGCAGCAGCCGCTGTCCTCCTCCATCCGCAGATTGGGCAGAAGCAGCCCCTCCTCCACGTGCAGCTCCACGCAGCTTTCCAGCAGGGTTTCAAACCCGCATCCCAGTCTGCCCGTCAGCCTGTACACATCGTAGGCATCCAGAAGAACGGTGTCCCCCATGCCCCTGCAGCATTGGGAACAGCCCATGCAGTCATGGCAGCCCACCCTCACCATATCGTTTTGTCCGTACAGTTTCATGTTCTGCACTTCCTTTCGCTCATCTGAATATTATGCAAGTAAAAAATAAAAACAGGATGCGATATTCTTGCAGCTATTTTCTGTCTTTACGGAAGCGCTCTTTCTTTCCGTGGCGCTTTCTCTGGATGTATTTGTAGCCGGTTTTTCCTACGGAATGAACAATATCCGTATTCCATGGGCTTCCGCGTTCATCATAGATGCCATATGCAGCCTGACGCTGGGAGCGGCCCTTATCGTGGGCGCCCTGCTGGGGAGCCGGATCCCTCCGGGGCTTACCACGGCCCTCAGCTTTGTCATTCTGCTGCTGCTTGGCATTGTCAAACTCCTGGACGGTCTGGCCAAGACACTGATCCACAGATACGGCGCCATCAGCAGTAATTTTCATTTTTCTTTCTGCAGTTTCCGGTTTGTCTTAAGCCTCTACGCCGACCCTCAGGCGGCCGACCTGGACCATTCCAAGACCATTTCCCCGAAAGAAGCGGCTTCACTGGCAGCCGCCCTCTCCCTGGACGGCTGCGCGGTGGGTTTCGGTGCCGCTCTGGACGGGGCCGCCGGTTCTCTGGCGCTTTTTTTCTGCTCCCTGATCGTGGAAGCCGCCGCCCTGTTTCTGGGCGTCACACTGGGAACCCGGGCCGCGAAGAGCCTGCCTTTTAACGCGGCGTGGATCAGCGGCATCATACTGCTGCTCCTGGCGTTTCTAAAACTATTATAAACTTTTTCTGAGCATTTTGTAAACTTTTCATTGACTGTATGGAGATTATCGTTTAAAATACCTTTGTTATCACTTTACCGTTGTACCGTGTTACAACGTCAAGAAATACCAGAGGAGGCATTATGAAATGTTAGAGATGATTGAAAAGGTCAACAGCGCCGTCAACAATGTGGTCTGGGGCGTTCCCGCGCTGATTTTACTGATCGGCACCGGTATCATCATGACCGTAACCACCAAATTCTTCCAGTTTTCCCATTTCGGGCACTGGATGAAGGAAACCATCGGCAGCCTGTTTAGGAAAAAAGACATCCTGAAGAGCGATGACAAACATTCCATTTCCCAATTCCAGGCTCTCTGTACCGCTCTTTCCGCTACCATCGGCACCGGCAACATTTCCGGTATCGCCTACGCCATTACCATGGGCGGCCCCGGAGCCGTATTCTGGATGTGGATCGCGGCCATCGTAGGCATGATGACCAATTACTCCGAAAATGTGCTGGGCATCTTCTTCCGCCGCCGCAATTCCAAAGGCGAATGGAGCGGAGGCGCCATGTACTATCTGCGGGACGGTCTGGGTTCCAAAAAGCACTGCAGGCAGATCGGCAAAATCCTGGCTGTTCTTTTTTCCGTCTTCGCCGTTATGGCCTCTTTCGGCATCGGCAACATGGGACAGGTGGTTTCCATCAAGGAAAGCGTACTGACCGTATTTTCCATTACCGGCAGCGCCCTGTATGATTCCCTGATCCTGGGGTCCCTTCTGGTGATCGTGGCCGCTTTGGTCATTATCGGCGGCATCACCCGTATCGCCAAGGCCAATGAGAGGATCGTGCCTTTTATGGCGATCTTCTACATTGTAGGCGCGCTCGTCATTGTGATCATGAATATCAATATGGTAGGACCCGCGTTCGCTTCCATCTTCACCAACGCGTTCAGCCTGGAAGCCGCTGCCGGCGGCGTGGGCGGCTATGTGATCAAACAGGCCATTACCTGGGGCTTTAAGCGCGGCGTGTTCTCCAACGAAGCAGGTCTGGGTTCTTCCGTTATGGTCCACTCCGCTTCCAATGTAAAAGAACCCGTTACCCAGGGACTGTGGGGTATCTTTGAAGTATTTGTGGACACCATCATCGTCTGCACCCTGACCGCTCTGGTCATCCTGACCAGCGGCGTTGTGGATCTGCATACCGGCGCTTCCATCAGCGGCAGCACCAATCTGGCGCTGGCGGCGGAAGCCTTCCACAAGAGCTTCGGTACCTTCGGCGGTATCTTCATCGCCATTGCCGTTACCCTCTTTGCCTTTTCCACAGTGCTGGGCTGGAGTTTCTACGGCACCAAGGCTTGGGAGTTCTTATTCGGGACCAAATCCACCATCTTCTACAAGGTGGTATTTCTGGCGGTCATACTGGCAGGTTCCACGCTGAACGCGGATCTGGCCATCAACCTTTCCGATACCTTTAACGGCCTGATGGCGATCCCCAACCTGATCGGCGTGCTCACCCTTTCCGGTACCGTCATCGCCATTACCAACAATTACACCCGGCGTAAATTGAAGAAGGACAAAAACGAAACCGATCTGAAACCTATGCTGTCCTTCTTTGAGGATATCCAAAAAGAGCAGGAAGAAGCTCTCAAAGCGGAAAACAACTAAAACCCGCGCAGCAAAAAAGCCCGATCTCATCGGGCTTTTTTTCGCAGGGGAAGAGAGGATCGAACTCCCGTTTACGGTTTTGGAGACCGCCGCACTACCGCTGTACTATTCCCCTGTACGCGTGGGAAAGCCGGCAAAACAGCTTCCTTCCACATCAGCGAGTTTTATTATAACACAGGAGATTCTGATACGCAAGCTAAAAACCTAAATTTTTATAGTTTTTACGACTTTTCAAAAAATTGTAAAATAAAAAACTAACTTCTCTTTTTTGCAATAATAGTGCATTTACTTTTTAAAACTTGTATAATGTTTCCTG
>CANRPU010000002.1 GCA_947632555.1 uncultured Lachnospiraceae bacterium | reverse complement strand
GTTTGACGAGATTTTTATAACAAGATATAACAGTTATTAAATCCCTAAAAATACCTCAAGTGAGAATTCAAATTTTCGCTCTCATCGAGCACATCATTTATTTCCATAAAGTCCGATTTGTTCATTCAAAGAGAACCTCTCCGCAAACCCAGATTCACAGCAAGGCTTTCTTCAAATCCTTAACATACTGTGCCTGCTGTTTCTTCAAATAGGCTTTCACGAACGGTTTCATGATTACTTTCTTCGCTGTAACTTCCTCCGTAAATTCAATTTCCGTCCGCTCTCCATCACTACGGAATATTCCTGTCCAATGTCCCTTCATGTTATCATTTTCCATATCAAACTCCCATCGTTTATACGGTTCCATAAACGTAACAGTAAAATTGGTCGGGTATCCGGCCTTTGTATATTCCACAAACTGCTTTTCATTCAGAATCTCAATTCTGCTCAGATCGCTGCGCCATCCATAATTTTTAAGAGAAGTGACAATCTCCCATACTTTCTGCACATTACTTTCAAAAGAAACCTTTATTTTTGAAACAGCCATTTAGACCTCCTGTATAAAAATATTACCTTAATCCCCGGCGCATGGTATCCGCCGCCATTGCTCCCGCTTGCCGCGATTTAGTTATTAGCACTCTCAAACCCTCCTAAAAACGTCAGTGTATTTGATGCTACTAAACTTCCTCATAAGAATCCTCGGAAGTCAGTTTTTTGCCCGGTTCTTCCAGCTCTGTCTTATATCAGTAATCAAACTTTCCTCTTAATTATAAGTGGGTTTTAAGAATATATATAATAAGTACCCAGGCCGGTCATAGAACCCATATCAATAAGCAGCCTCAGCCCAACCAAAACATATATGATCAGGGCTATGGCAATGGCCGCAGCCGCGTATTTTCGATTCCACAGCGTACTGAGAACAGCCGGTTTGATTTCCTCATAAAATACCAGTTTTTCCATTCGCGTCCGGAATTCCTCAGACGTTATGGACGAATCCTCGGAAGTCAGTTTTTTGCCCAGTTCTTCCAGCTCTGTTTTATACCAGTAATATCGGTTCAGCATATAAAGCAGCTTTTTCTGTTCCACGCGGTAAGTGGTTTCTGTCTTTTGGTAGTCATGCCTATAAGTACGGACAGGCAGACCCTCTTCGCTGACCCGCGATTTTCCGCCTTTTACGGTCGGTTCACATACTTGGGTGTTCTCCCTGTTGCGATACAGAAATACGGAAGTTTTGATCATAGAATAAATAACAAACGGCCATAAAAAGATACATGCGTAAACAACCAGCGTGCGGAGTACATTCGTCACGATACTGCTGATCACGCCCACACCCTTGGATTGGGGCCACAGCCACAAAAAAAGCACGGGAAGTACAATCATGCCAATGTCATAAGCCAGATCACACCACAATCTTTTTAAGCGTTTATTGACATTAACAAGCTGTAATTCCGTACTCTGAATGAGAAAATCCAGTTGGTCCCTTTTGGCGTTCCATTGATGGAAAAGTTGAATATCCATGAAGCTTTCCTTATATCACAATCTGGTCATCTGCAGATTTCTTCCGAATCCAGGATCACGGTAAAGGGCCCGTCATTCAGCAGCGTTACTTTCATATCCGCGCCGAAAACGCCCTGTTCCACCACAGGCACTTCCTTTTTGCAGGCCGCAATGATATATTGATACAGCGCCTCCGCCATAGCCGGAGCGCCCGCCCGGATAAAGGACGGACGATTTCCTTTTCTGCAGTCCGCGTACAGCGTAAACTGGGAGATCAAAAGCAGGCTGCCGGACACGGCGCGCAGATCCAGGTTGGTTTTCCCCTGCGCATCTTCAAACAGTCTTAACGCGATCAGTTTTTGAACCATTTTATCGGCAATCTGTTCCGTATCTGAATCAGCAATGCCGATCAGGACCATGTATCCGTGTTGAATCTGTCCGACTACTTCCTGAGCGACTGTCACCTGCGCCGACGCAACTCTCTGAATTACAAATTTCATGCCCGCCCTCTCTTCTGCCGCGCTTCTCCTCTTCTGCTCCTACTGCTTTCCGCCGTCTTTCCCCTTCTTTTCCCTTGCTTTTCGGATAAGGCGTAATATCGTGGATTTGCCGGTAACGGTTTTTTTGTGGGGAGGTTCTTCCTGCTGGCTGCAGAACGCGTTATTCTCATCCACAGATACCATATCCAGATACAGACTGGAATCCGTGGGCAGTTCCTTTCTGTGAAGCGAGCGGTTCACCAGATATTTTACCAGAGCAAAGATCACGGCGAAGATCGGTACGCCGATGATCATGCCGGGAATGCCGAACATACCCCCGAATACCGTAATGGCAAAGATAACCCAGAAGCCGGATAAGCCGGTAGAATCTCCCAGGATCTTCGGCCCCAGTACATTCCCGTCAAACTGCTGCAGTATCAGTATAAAGATAATAAAATACAGGCATTTCTGCGGATGGGGCAGATCCACCAGCAGGATCAGAAAAGCGCTGGGAACGGCGCCAAGGTACGGTCCAAAAAACGGGATGATATTGGTCACGCCCACGATCACGCTTACCAGCAGAGCGTAGGGCGTGTTCATAAGCGTGGTGCCGATAAAGCACAACAGACCGATGATAATGGAATCCAGGACCTTTCCGCTGATAAATCCGATAAACGTACGGTGTACGAAGCGCACTCCCTTCAGTACCGTATTGGCGGTATCTTTCTCAAAAACGGCGTAAACCACCTTTTTGCCCTGGGAAGCAAAAGTTTCCTTGCTGCAGAGCACATAGATGGAAATGATGAAACCGATCACAAAATTCCACAGAAACTTGATGATGCTCAGAACGCTCATGGAAACGGTTTTCAACACTTCGCTGGATTTGCTCAGAATATTAGCAGTATCGGCCAGCCAGCTTTCCAGTTCCTTGGAAAGTTTACTCACCTGCGGAAGCAGATAATTACGCAGATCCGCGTTATCTTCCAGAAGTTTGTTCAGCCATGTTGACAGATCCGTCACATAGGAGTCAAAATCCTTGACAATGTTCTGAATGCTGGGAACGATCTGAGAAGCCAGCATACTGACCAGCAGATAGAGTAACAGGATCAACAGTACGGAGGTCAGTACAACGCCGATCCCGCGCACCATACGGTTTCTTTTCTCCGTTTTCTTTACTTTCATCAGGTCAAACAACGGGTTCAATACATTGATTTCCAGAGTATTCAGTACGGGGGTAAGCAGATAGGCGATGATCAGGCCGATCAGAACCGGCATGACGATGTTGGCGATCCGGTTGATATTGGTCAGGATATTGGATACATGAAATATCAGATAATAAAAACAAATGCTGGCAGCCACTACCAAAAAGGCGGTCACGCCCCATTTAATATATTTATTGTGCAGATTAAGCTTCATCTCTACTCCTTATTCCGCCGCTACATCTATATCCTAACGGCCCTCTGTTTTTCCATATCTCATACAGTATAGCACGAATATAAAAAGAAAAACAGATAAAATTTATGAAAACAGATGAAATTTTCCTTCAAAAAAAGTATAATAAAGGAAATCTGTAAAACAGGCGGGGAATCAGACATGAAATTACAGCAGGTGCTCAGTCTTGTAAGAAAAGCGGTGGATGACTATCACATGATCGAAGAAGGGGATAAGATCGCCGTAGGGATTTCCGGAGGCAAGGACAGTCTGACCCTCTTAAACGCTCTGGCGGCACTGCGCCGCTTCTATCCCCTGCCCTTTGACATCATGGCCGTGACCGTGGACCTGGGTTTTGACAACCTGAACCTGGACCGGATCTCCATATTCTGTAAGGAACTTCAGGTAGAATATCAGGTCATTCCTACGGAAATCGCCAAGATCGTCTTTGAGGACAGAAAAGAAAGCAATCCCTGTTCGCTCTGTGCCAAAATGCGAAAGGGCGCTCTCAATACGGCTGTCAGGGAGGCCGGCTGCAATAAAGTAGCCTACGCGCACCACAAAGATGACGTGGTGGACACCTTGATGATGTCCCTTATGCTGGAAGGGCGGATCCACACCTTCTCTCCCGTCACCTATCTGGACCGCACGGGGATCACCGTTATCAGACCCTTGATCTATATGAAGGAATCCGACGTGATCGGATTTGTGAACAGATATCAGGTGCCGGTGGTCAAAAGCCCCTGTCCGGCCGACGGGAATACCAAACGGGAATATGTCAAGCAGTTAATACGAAATATCAACCTGGAAAATCCGGGTGTAAAAGAAAGAATGTTTACCGCGGTGCAGAACAGCGGCATCAAAGGATGGGAAAAATAATGGCAGGTACAGATAATTATCATGACGCGCAGAACAAACAGAATATCTTAAAGCTGAGAGCCGTTCTGGACACTCTTCCGCCCTTTTGTCAGGACTTTTTCCGAGGCATTTCAGAAACCACCTCAACAAGGACCAGACTTGCCTATGCTTATGACATACGTGTCTTTTTTGAATTTTTACATGAAACCAATCCGGTCTGCGCGAAGATGCGGATTCAGGATTTTCCCATTACGCTCCTGGATCAGGTCACCAGACAGGATATTGAAGAATATCTCTCCTATGTCAGCTACTATGAAAAGGAAGGTAGGGAACTCACCAATACCGAACGGGGAAAAGCCCGTAAACTTTCCAGTCTGCGCAGTTTTTATAATTATTACTTTCAAAATGAACGGATCGAACGCAATACAGCGGAACTGGTCCCTGCTCCGAAACTCCATGAAAAAGCCATTATCCGGCTGGACCCCAATGAAGTGGCCACACTCTTAGATCAGGTGGAAAGCGGAACCAAACTGACAAAAAAGGAAATGGCCTATCATGAGAAAACCAAGGTCAGAGATGTGGCGCTGCTGACGCTTCTGCTGGGAACCGGTATTCGTGTATCGGAATGCGTCGGTCTGGATCTGCGCGACGTAGATTTTGAAAATAACGGCATCAAGGTCCGCAGAAAGGGCGGATATGAAGCGATCGTATACTTTGGGGACGAGGTGGAACAGGCTCTTCGGGAATATTTAAAACAGCGGGAACATATTCTTCCTGAAACCGGTCATGAAAACGCTCTGTTTCTTTCCATGCAGAACCGCAGAATGGCAGTCCGTTCCGTAGAAAATCTGGTGAAAAAATATGCTTCCAGAGTTACTACCCTTAAGAAGATCACTCCCCACAAACTGCGCAGTACCTACGGCACCAGCCTGTATCAGGAAACCGGTGATATTTACCTGGTAGCGGATGTATTAGGTCATAAAGACGTCAATACCACGCGGAAACACTATGCTTCCATGGAAGAAGAACGCCGCCGCAAGGCTGCCAATATCGTCAGATTACGGGAAAACAGCAGGCCGGAGGAATAATCTCCAGGCTGAATGCTGACAGAGGCAGAGCAAATGGAACGATAAGTTTGCGTTTGAAGGGAAAGCATCAGCGCGGCAAGAGCGGACTTCAATCTCCTATTGCTTCAGTTCCGTGGAAAAATAAGGGATGATCAGATGGTTCCCGGCTCTGATAACGCGCTCTTCCTGTAAATGATTGATCTCCATGATCTCATGAAGGTAATCTTCCGTGGAATCGTACCCTTCCCCGCAATAGGTTTCGGCAATTTCCCATAAGGTAGTCCCGTAGGGAATCTCAATGCTTGTATAATATTTATAGAAAGGTTCTGAACTCTCCTTCGCTTCAGAAAGGATCGTATGGCAGGAAACCGCAAATATTACGGTAAAAAGCGCTGCCCCCATCGCCTCCAGACATCTTCTGCGCAGCTGTCTGTGTCTTCTTTCCTTATATCTTCTGCTTTTATCTTTGCTTCTTAAAATTGCCTGATAAACACTCTCGCTCATCGCTTCCTCCGTACATACGTTTGTGAACATTTGTTCTTATACACGCATTATACAGAACATACTTTCGATTGTCAAGTCTTTCAGGAAGAAAAATCGAACATATTTTCTGAATATATGTTTGCTTTTTCTTTGATGCCATGTTATAATGGATTCATAAAAACAGTACGGTTTTGAAGCATTCACGCATGGAGGGGTTAAGATGAGCACCGGTAAGATCACGGCCAAGCAGGAAGAGATCCTGCGGTACATTAAAGAAGAGATATTGAAGCGGGGGTATCCGCCCGCTGTCAGGGAAATCTGCGAAGCGGTACATTTAAAGTCCACCTCTTCCGTACATTCCCATCTGGAAACGCTGGAAAAGAACGGATATATCCGGCGGGACCCTACCAAGCCCAGAGCCATTGAGATCTGTGATGACAGTTTTCAGATGGTACGGACGGAAATGGTAAGTCTGCCCGTCATCGGTACCGTAGCCGCCGGACAGCCTATCCTGGCGGAAGAAAATATCGAAAGCTACTTCCCCGTTCCCGCGGAAGTGCTTCCCCATGGAGAATCTTTTATTTTAAAGGTAAAGGGAGATTCCATGATCAACGCCGGCATATTCAGCGGGGATCAGATATTTGTGCAGAGATGCGATACCGCTCACAACGGCGATACCGTGGTGGCCCTGGTGGAGGATTCCGCTACGGTTAAGACCTTTTATAAGGAAAACGGACATATCCGTCTGCAGCCGGAAAATGACGCCATGGAGCCCATTATCGTAGATGACTGCCAGATCCTTGGGAAGGTATTCGGTGTTTTCCGGCTGTTCAGCTGACATCCTGTTCCATATATACATTCCATATAGATATTTCATATAAACAAAAAGTACGGCAGGCGCCAAACAGCCTGCCGTGTCTTTTATGATCTTTCTGTCGGATCGTTTAAATCTCTCCAAAGCGCACTTTCAGATATGCCTTGATCTCCTCCACGCAGCGTTCAAATCCCAGCTTGGAACTGTCCAGGCAAAGATCGTAGTTTCTGGCGTCCGTCCATTCCCTGCCGGTATGATATTTATAATAACCGGCCCGCTGTCTGTCTATCTTATCAATTAATTTATCCAGCTCTTTCAGATCCATGCTGTGCTTTTTGGCGGCCTGCTCGATACAGAATTCTTCAGGAGCGTGCACGAACACGCTCAGCACGTTATCGTAGTCTTTCAGAATATAATCGGCGCAGCGTCCTATGATCACGCAGGAGCCTCTCTCAGCCAGTTCCTTGATGATCTTGGCCTGATAATTAAAAAGATTTTCCTCGGAAGTAAATTCGCCGCTTTCCGGCGGGATCAGTTCTCCCTGATATACTTTTCCGGCAATCCGAAAAGGCGCGGATCTTACCTTTTCATCCGCCCTGGCAAACAGACTTTCATTGATACCGCTCTCTTCCGAAGCCAGTTTCATCAAATCCTTATCATAATATTCATAACCCAGTTCCTTCGCCAGCATTTCGCCGATGGTCTTACCGCCGCTGCCGTACTGCCTGGCAATGGTGATCACGATATTTCTCTTCTGGCCCATATGAAATCCCCCTTTATTCTCCCAGATAAGCTTTTTTCACCAGATCATTGTGCAGCAGGTCGGAAGCCTTTCCTTCCAGCACGATATTTCCCGTTTCCAGAACATATGCCCGGTCCGCGATGGACAGCGCCTTTTTGGCGTTCTGCTCTACCAGAAGTACGGTAGTCCCGCTTTTCTGCACCTCTTTGATAATGTCGAAGATCTCGCTGACAAATATGGGGGATAAGCCCATGGAAGGTTCGTCCATCAGGATGATCTTCGGGTGGGACATCAGGGCGCGCCCCATAGCTAGCATCTGCTGCTCTCCCCCGGACAGAGTTCCCGCGATCTGATTTTTTCTTTCCTCCAAACGGGGAAAGCGGCTGTACACCATCTGCAGCGTATCTTCCGTTTCCTGCTTATCCTTTCTGGTATACGCCCCCAGCTTCAGATTCTGCAATACCGTTAGGTTCGCGAAGATCCTTCTGCCCTCCGGCACATGGGCCATGCCCATGGACACGATCTTGTGGCCGGGAGTTCTGGTAATGTCCTTTCCCTCAAAAAGCACGGAACCGCTCTTGGCTGCCGTCAGACCTGTTATAGTGTGAAGAATGGTGGTCTTCCCCGCGCCATTGGCCCCGATCAGAGCGATGACCTCTCCCTGATCGACTTCAAAGGAAACGCCCTTTATGGCCTGAATCACACCGTAATATACCTGTAAATCCTTTACTTCCAACATCGCCATGGTATTTCCTCCTATTCACCCAGATACGCCTTGATGACTTCAGGGTTCTGCAGCACTTTTTCGGTTTCTCCCTGACACAGGATGCTGCCGAAGTTTAAAACCGTCAGTTCCTCGCAGATACCGGAAACCAGTTTCATATCGTGCTCGATCAAGAGTATGGTCATGTCAAACTTTTCTCTGATAAACCGAATGGTTTCCATCAGTTCATGGGTTTCATTGGGATTCATGCCAGCCGCCGGCTCATCCAGCAAAAGCAGCTTGGGATCGGTAGCCAGAGCCCTGGCTATCTCCAGCTTCCGCTGCTTGCCGTAGGGCAGATTGGAAGCCAGGTAATCCTTTTCCTTTTCCAGTTCAAAGACCTCCAAAAGCTCCATGGCCTTTTCTTCCATCTTTTTCTCAATTTTCCGATAGCGCGGAAGCCGGAAAATGCCTTCAAACGTATTATAATGGAACCGGTTGTGCAGGCCGATCTTAACATTGTCCAGCACCGTCTGATCCTTGAACAGGCGGATATTCTGGAATGTTCTGGCAATACCGGCCTTATTGATCTCAATATTGCTGCGCCCCGTGATATCCTCTCCGTCCAGACGTATGATCCCTTCGCTGGGCTTGTATACCCCGGTCAGAAGGTTAAAGACCGTGGTCTTGCCCGCGCCGTTAGGACCGATCAGCCCGTAAAGCTGTCCTTTTTTTACCTGTAAGTGGAAATCGTCCACTGCCCGCAGGCCGCCAAAGGAAATTCCTAAATTCTGTACATCCAGCAACGCCATTTTACTCGCCCTCCCCTGTCATGTGACCGGAAGACTTTTTCCGGAATCTGTCTGTTAAAGGCCGCAGCCGTTTCCTGCACTTCGCCAGTTGTACCGCTTTCCACGCCTGCGCTTTGGGGCTCCAGGTAAAAAGCATCATGACGATCAATACGATGGCATAGACCAGCATACGGTACTGGGACATGAAACGCAGGACTTCCGGCAGCATATACAGTATGGTAGCCGCGATCACGGAACCCCTGATGGAGCCGATACCGCCCAGCACCACAAACACCAGGATCATAATGGACATATTGTAGCCGAAATTATTGGTGCTGGCTTTGATATTGTTGTAATTGTGGGCATAGAAAGAACCCGCCAGTCCTGCCAGCGCGGCTGATATGGTGAAAGCCATCAGTTTGTATTTGGTTATATGGATACCCACTGATTCCGCGGCGATCTCATTGTCCCGAATGGCCATAATGGCCCGCCCGTCCCTGGAATGGACCAGATTCAGCACGATAAATACGGTAAGCAGCACCAAAAGGATACCTATGCCGAAATTGGAATCCGTAGGCGTTCCCGTTACCCCCTGGGGGCCCTTGATGATCACCACGCCATCTTCCGCCAGCCCCAGAGAAGCCGTATCGTTCATGGAAAAATGCAGTCCGCTGCTGTCATAACCAAGATAAACCATGTTAATAAGGTTTTTGATGATCTCGCCGAATGCCAGCGTGACGATGGCCAGATAGTCCCCTTTCAGACGCAGCACGGGCAGACCGATCAGAAAGCCCATAATGCCGGCGCTGAGGGCGCCGATCAGCAGAGCGAGGAAAAAACGCAGCGCCGGTATCGGAATAAACTGCTCCATATAAATGGAAAAGGAAGCGCCCATAAAGGTTCCAATGCACATAAAACCGGCATGGCCAAGACTTAACTCTCCCAGGATCCCTACGGTCAGGTTGAGGGAAACCGCCAGCATGATCTGCGCGCACACAGGCACCAGCAGACCCTGCAGCTGATAGGATGATTGGCCTATCAGAAACAGTATCAGGCACAATAACAGAATGATGCCATAGGTGATCAGATCAGATCTTCCCTGCCGGCTCAATCTCAATTTCTTCATTTCCCACACCTCCCTATACCTTTTCCTGTATTTTCCGTCCCAGGATACCGGTAGGTTTTACCACCAGTACCACGATCAGGATCCCGAACACGATCACGTCCGAAAGCTGGGAGGAAATATAGGCTTTGCCAAGTGTTTCTATGATCCCCAGAAGCAGACCGCCGATCAACGCGCCGGGAATGGAACCGATACCCCCGAATACCGCGGCCACGAAGGCCTTGATGCCGGGCATGGCGCCGGTAGTAGGTGACAGCGTAGGATACGCGGAACACAAAAGCACTCCCGCGATGGCCGCCAGCGCGGAACCAATGGCAAAAGTCAGCGCGATAGTGCCGTTCACGTTGATCCCCATAAGCTGGGCGGCGCCCTTGTCTTCGGATACCGCGAGCATAGCCTGTCCCGCTTTGGTACGGTTGATAAACAATGTCAGCATGACCATGACGATAACGCAGGTAACAATGGTGACTATGGTTTCTCCCGTAATATTGATCTGTCCGTCCGCCAGCTTCAGAGCCGGAATGTTTACCACGGATTCAAAGGATTTGGTGGAAGAACCGAATATCAGCAGCGCCAGATTCTGCAGCAGATAGCTGACTCCTATGGCGGTGATCAAAACCGCCAGGGAAGAGGAAGCGTTACGCAGCGGACGATATGCTACCTTTTCGATGACCACACCCAGAGCCGTGCAGACCAGAACCGCGGTCAAAACCCCCAGAGCGGGAGGCATACCCAGCATACTGATGATCGTAAACGCGGAAAACCCGCCCACCATAATGACGTCCCCGTGAGCGAAATTCAACATTTTGGCGATACCGTACACCATGGTATATCCCAAAGCGATAATGGCGTATACGCTGCCTAAACTGATGCCGCTGATTAAGTAAGAAAGAAACCTCATTTGCCCCACCTCTGCATATTTGATACTTTAATTAATTTGATACTTTAAATTATAAAGAGGGCCGCAGAAATCTGCAACCCTCTCTGGTTACTTTTTATACTATTCAAAAAGCTGATAATCACCGTTCTCAATGATCATTGCCTTGGGATACTTGTTTACTTCGCCGGAAGTGCTCCAGGTCATGCCTTCGCCTGTCAGACCGGTAAAGGAAGTCTGCACGATCTGAGCGGTCAGCTTATCGCAGATACCGGAAACACCGTCCTGAGGTGTCGCGCCGCTCTCTTCGATCAGCTGCTTCAGGATATATACCGCGTCATAAGCGTCAGCGGCAAACTGATTGGGCTTAATGCCGTAAGCGGCCTCATAAGCGGTTACAAAGTTTACGGTCCTTTCATCACTGGCATTCGCCGCGAAAGGTGTCAACAGGATAACGCCCTCCGCCAGAGAGGTATCAAAACCGTCCACATTGGTCAAAATACCATCCATACCGTCCACGCCAAAGAAGATGGGAGAATATTCCATAGCGGATGCCTGCGTCAGGATCAGGGCAGCTTCGGTATAATAAATGGGAAGAAATACCAGATCGGCTCCCGCCTCTTTCGCTTTCTTCAACTGTACGTTGAAATCCGTTTTGCTGTCAGCGGTGAACGCTTCTTCCGCTACGATCTCAAAGGGCTGGTTGGCAGCTTCCGCGATAAAGTTCTCATAGATACCGGTGGAATATACATCGGAACTGTCATAGATAATGGCAACCTTGGTACCGATCGCGTGATCCCCGATATACTGCGCGGAACCGGATCCCTGGCTGGGATCGGTAAAGCAGACCTGGAAAGTATTGTCAGTCTTTACCGCATCGATCGCTGACGCGGAAGGTGTCAGCTGGAACATATGGTCCTTTGAAGAAACATCAGATACCGCGATGGAACAGCCGCTGGTGGTAGAACCGATCAGGACATTCATTCCCCAGTCCTTCAGCGCGTTGTAGCCGTTTACGGACTTTTCATTGTCTGTCTGGTCATCTTCAAATTTGTATTCGATCTGCACGCCGCCGATACCGCCGTTTTCGTTAATTTCCTTAACGGCCAGTTCAATGCCATTTCTGACACCGATGCCATATGCTGCGTAATCGCCGGTCGCGGGACCGATACCACCGAACTTCCAGGTATCGGAAGCAGTGTTTCCGCCGCCGCAGCCAGACAGCATGGTAAGTGTCATAGCAGCAGCAAGCGCTGTGCCAAGTACTTTGTTCATTCTTTTCATAATAACTCCTCCTTGCATGAATAGGTTTCCTACCCTGATAAAAAGTAAGAACCAATTAAAATAAAACATACACTATATACAATTTTTTGTCAATATTTTCTTAAAACTTGATAAGGTATATTTTTTTCATTTCAGACAGATACTATTTTCAAAAAAAGGAGGTAGATTATGAATATCAAATGGCTTGCTATTACCACATTGATTATTTCCATCGTCGGCACCATCAACTGGGGCTTGATCGGTCTTCTGAACTTTGACCTGGTAGCCTTTCTGTTCGGCGATATGTCATGGATCTCGCGTATCATTTATGTACTGGTCGGTCTTTGCGGGCTTTATACCATTACCTTTTTTGGAGATATTTCTCACAGTGAATCCAACGCGTAATAACGCATAGATCCTTTAAAAAGGGCCGTTCCTGACAGGACGGCCTTTTTTAGCTTCTCTTACAGTTCGCCTTTATCCACCTGTTTTCCGTCCCGCCAGATCCGTTCCAGATTGTAGAAAAGACGGTTTTCTTTGTCAAAAATATGGACGATCACATCGCCAAAATCCATTAAGATCCAGTTCGCGGTATGGTAGCCTTCTGTCTGCCGCAGCTCGTAACCCGCTTTTCCGAGCGTTTCCTGTACGTTATCCGCCATAGCCTGTATCTGGCTGCGGTTAGCGCCTTCCGCTATCAGAAAAAAATCCGCCATCACGGAAACCTCGCTGATATCAATTACCCGGATATCCTCCGCTTTTTTGTCCTCCAGCGCCGCTATTGCCAGTTTCGCCATTTCTCTGGAATGATTCATCGTATCCATATCTGCCGTTTCGTTCCTTTCTTTATTGCTCTGTTTTTTCCTGTTGTTCCCCCAGATAATACAGGTAGGTCTTTCTGGTCATGGGATCCGCTTCCGCTTCGGAAGCATCCAGATATCCCAGCGTATCCTTCAGGATGCGCAGCAGGGCCTCGTCCAGATCCTCAAAGGCCAGCTTCCTGATCTCCGGAAGGGACGGCGCCTGCTTTCGATGAGGCTCTATATAGTCTGCCACAAAAATGATCTTTTCAAGCAGGGACATTCCCGGCCTTCCCGTAGTATGGTTGAGGATCGCGTTGATGATATCGGGATTATGCACCTTATAGGTATTCATAGCCAGAAAACTGCCCACCTTCGCGTGGAGTAAAAAGGGATTTCTTTTTTCCAGCTCCGTCATGCTGATACGATGCTTTTCACAAAGGGCGATCTTCCTGCTGTCATCCATGCACTTGGCGCAGTCATGCAGAAGTCCCGCCAGTTCCGCGTTTTCTATGGATGCATCGTAGCGCATGGCCAGCGCCGTAGCCGTATAGGCCACTCCCAGCGTATGTTCATAACGCTTCTCATCCTGTATTTTTTCCATAGCTTTTCTGATCTTCCGGATATCTGTCGCTTTCATGGTACTCCTTCTCATCCCTGATACAAATTGTTGTCCAGAATATACGCGCGCACCTTCTCCGGCACCATGTACCGGATGCTTTTCCCTTTTTCTACTCGTTCCCGAATGTCCGTGGAAGAAATATCTACCCGGGGCAGATGCAGCAGCCGGATATCGGCTCCAAAGCGTTCTCTGAGCCTGTCCGCCTGTATCCTGAGCGCTTCCTCTCCCACCGTATCCCGCACTGCCGCCAGGATCCTGCAGGAATCGAAAATCTCCTGTGGCCGGTACCAGTTTTCCATACCGAACAGGCAGTCCGCGCCCAAAATGAAATAAAAGGTGTTTTGAGGCGCCTCCTGCCTCAACTGCCGCAGCGTGTCGCAGGTATAGGTATTTCCCTTTCGCCTGATCTCCATGTCCGACACGGTAAAAGCCGGATTGTCTTCCACCGCCAGCTTTGTCATTGCCAGCCTGCGCTCCGCCGAAAGCACCTGTTCTTCCGCCTTCAGATAAGATATTCCGCTGGGCAGGAACATGACTTCGGAAAGCTCCGCCTCTTCCAGCGCGGCCTGCGCCAGCAGCAGATGCCCTGTATGAATGGGATTGAACGTCCCTCCCATGATCCCTATCGTTTTACCAAGCATAACGCCATCTCCCTGTTGTCACTGCGGAAGGATGATCTTTTTGTTGTCTTTGCTTTCCTTGTACAGCACGATCTTTTTTCCTATCACCTGTACCACCTGGGAATGCGTTCTCTCCGCCAGCATGGAGGCAATGGCCGCGGGCTCATCCGCGCAGTTCTTCAATACCGCCACCTTCAGCAGTTCCCTGGTACGGAACGCTTCCGATACCGCCTCCGTGATTTCCGGCGTCAGGGAAGATTTACCTATCTGGAACACAGGTTCCATGGTACTTGCCAGACTTTTTAAATAAGCACGCTGTTTACTTGTCATCATACCGTTCTCCCGTTATTTATAATAATCAAAGGAAAGACCGTACATGCGCACGGTTTCTCCCTCCTGTATCCCCATCGCTTCCAGTTCCTCCAAAATGCCGTTTTCCTTCAGGAAATTCTGGAAAAAAGTAAATCCCTTCTCACTTTCCAGATTGGTGTAGCCCAGCATTTTTTCAATACGGGGGCCTTCCACTACATATTCCCCGTTTTCCTTGTCATAAGTCACCGTATAAGGCTCGTCCGGCAGCCGCAGATCCGTTTCCGGGAAATATTCCGGTTCAAAGACAACGGGCCGCGAATCCAGTTCCTTCAGCATACCCTGTACTTTGTGAAGCAGCTCGTTTACTCCTTTGCCGCTGACCGCGGATATGGGAAATACCTCGATCCCTTTATCCGCGAATTCCGCGCGGAGTTTCCCGATCATTTCCTCACCGCATTCTCCGGCCGCGTCCATTTTATTGGCCGCGATCACCTGGGGACGCGCCGCGATCTCGGGATTATAGGCCTCCAGCTCCCGATTGATGGCGTAGACATCGGCAATGGGATCCCGTCCTTCCGTGCCGGCGGCATCCACCATATGGATCAGCACCTTGGTCCGTTCGATATGCCTCAGAAACTCATATCCCAGGCCAACGCCCTGGGAAGCTCCCTCAATCAATCCCGGTATATCCGCGATGACAAAACCGCTGCCGTCCATGTCCACCACTCCCAGATTGGGATTCAGGGTGGTAAAATGATAGTTGGCTATCTTCGGCCTGGCATTGGTGACCCTGGCCAAAAAAGTGGACTTTCCCACATTGGGGAAGCCTACCAGCCCCACGTCCGCGATCACCTTCAGTTCCAGCATCAGAGTCAGTTCTTTTGCCTCTTCTCCGGGCTGGGCGTAACGGGGCACCTGCATGGAAGGCGTGGCATAATGCTGGTTGCCGTTTCCGCCTTTGCCGCCTTTTAACAATACCACGCGTTTATTTTCCCCGGACATGTCCACAATCACTTTACCGCTTTCCGCTTCTTTGATCACGGTGCCCTCCGGTACTTTGATGACGATATCCTCCCCGTTTCTGCCGCGGCAGTTCTTTTTACCGCCTTCTTCGCCGTTCCCGGCCTGATATTTACGGATATGCCTGAAATCCGTCAGGGTATTCAGACCTTCATCCACCGCGAAGATCACGTCACCGCCCTTGCCGCCGTCACCGCCGTCAGGTCCGCCGTTTGCCACGAATTTTTCTCTTCTGAAAGAAACATGTCCGTCCCCGCCTTTACCGCTTTTTACATAGATAGTGGCTCTGTCTGCAAACATAAGAAACTCCTTCAACTTTAAAAATGGGCTTCAAACAATTGTTTGAAGCCCCATTCCACTGCACAAATCTTATTTTTCCACAGGATATACGGAAGCCTGCTTCTTGTCCCTGCCTTTTCTTTCAAATCTCAGGATACCGTCCGCCTTGGCAAACAAAGTGTCATCTCCGCCGATACCCACGTTGACACCGGGATGGATCTTGGTGCCGCGCTGTCTGTATAAGATATTGCCGGCCTTTACAAACTGGCCGTCAGCTCTCTTCGCTCCCAGTCTTTTGGATTCGGAATCTCTGCCGTTCTTGGTAGAACCAACACCTTTTTTATGAGCGAAAAATTGAAGGTTCATATATATCATTGTCCTACACCTCCTTATATTGAACTTTTAAATACTTCTCTCCGTATTCCCTGCCGATATTTTCCAGGCCGAACACCATGGCATCCAGAAGAAACACGGATCTTTCCTGTAATGGAGAATGAAACCGGCACCGGATCAGACCTTTTTCCTCCTGAACGGTGGTTTCCAAATCCTCTCCCGCCAGCTCCGTCAGCGCGTTTATCGTATTGATCACCAGCACCGACACCGAGGCACACACAATATCTCTGCCATAAGCCGCGTACCCGGCATGTCCCATACAGGTCACTTCTCTGTAAGCACCGCCCCGGTCCTTACCGATTATGATTTCTGTCATACTCTCTGCCTGTTATGCGTTGATCTTTTCGATCTTAACCTGCGTGTATGCTTGTCTGTGGCCGTTCTTCTTATGGTAGCCGGTTTTTCTCTTATATTTGTATACAATGACTTTCCTGCCACGGCCATGCTCCACTACAGTCGCGGTAACGGTCGCTTTCGCCGCATCCTCGCCAACCTTTAAAGAGCCGTCGCTGACCGCGACAACATGATCAAAGGTCACGGTACTGCCCGCCTCGGCATCCAATTTCTCAACCTTGAGAACATCGCCTTCAGCAACCTTATACTGCTTTCCGCCTGTTGCAATAATTGCGTACATAAGGCACCTCCTATTCATGAGCCGAAGCTCATTTACTCGCTAACTACGGTGGCGCGAAGGCGCACTTTTACCTCGTTATGCGGCATACTCAAACATCATACCATTCAGGTGGTACCTTGTCAAGCATTTTTCAGCGTCTTTTCAAAATCCTCAATATACTGCACGATCAGCCTGACGGTTCCCTCCACTCCCAGCACACTGCTGTTGATGCAGAGGTCATAGCTGTCCGCCCTGCCCCACTTTTTGGAGGAATAATAGTTGTAATAGCTCTGACGCTGTTTGTCTTTCTTGACTATCATATCTCTGGCCTTGTTTTCCGTCAGATCATATTTCTGCATGATGCGCTTTATCTTGGTGTCCTCATTTCCGTATATGAACAGATGGATGCAGTTCTTATAATCCGCCAGCGCGTAATCCGCGCACCGCCCTACGATCACGCAGGGGCCTTCATCCGCGATCTTCTTAATGGTATCAAACTGCGCCAGAAATACTTTATGACTGATGGGCATATCCACAAAGGAGGAAGCGTTGTAGCCAAAGGAGTACGTATCCATGACCAGATTATACAAAAAGGAATTGGTGGGACGCTCATCGTGGTTTTCGATCATTTCCTCACAAAAACCGCTTTCCTTTGCCGCTCTGGAGAGCAATTCCTTATCATAGCATTTAATTCCGAAATACGCTGCCAGCTTTTCGCCGATCTCCCTGCCTCCGCTGCCAAACTGACGTCCTATCGTAATGACTGTATTCATAACCGTCCCTGCCTTTCCTGTAGATTGAATATGATATTATTATATACAATCTGCTGATAAATTTCCAGTATTATTTGAATATTTTAGGCAACATTAACAATTTTTCTTATCGCAGCACCGTCAGCAAACGCTTCATATACTCCGGCAGAGGCGCTTCGATTTCCATGTACTCTCCTGTGGAGGGATGCCGAAATCCCAGCGTCCACGCGTGCAGCACCTGTCCCTCCAGCCTGTAGGGAGAGGGGATCGGGGAATACACCGCATCGCCCAGAAGGGGATGCCCCACCGAGGCCATATGCACGCGTATCTGGTGGGTCCTTCCTGTTTCCAGCACACACTCCAGATAGGTATATTTCTCAAATCTCTGCAGCACCCGGTAATGGGTGACGGCTCTTTTCCCGCGGGGAGTGACCGCCATCTTTTTTCTGTCAGCAGGATGCCGGCCCACAGGTTTGTCTATACAGCCTTCTTCCTCCTTGATGACACCATGGCAGACTGCCAGATATTTCCGGTGAATGGAATGTTCCTTCAGCTGCGCCGCGATGGCCCTGTGCGCCGCGTCATTTTTGCAGACGATCAGGGAACCGGTGGTGTCCCGGTCTATCCTGTGCACGATACCGGGGCGCATACAGCCGTTGATACCGGACAGTTCACTGCCGCAGTGATACATCAGCGCGTTGACCAAAGTGCCGCTGTAATGCCCTGCCGCCGGATGCACCACCATGCCTTTGGGCTTGTTGACCACAATGATGTCCCTGTCTTCGTAAAGGATATCCAGCGGAATATCTTCGGCCTCAATAGACGGTTCCACGGCCTTCGGCAGGCAAAACGCCACCTCATCGTCCGTCTTTACCCGATAGCTTCCCTTTACGGGACGGCCGTTTACGGTCACGGCCTCTTCCCGGATCAGCTTCTGGATATAAGAACGCGACAAAGAATCGATAAGCATACTGATACACTTATCGATCCTTTCCTCTTCCATCTCTTCCGTTATCGAAAACCGAAACTCGTCCATCGTCTTATTTTACTTCACGGAACTTCCTGGGTTTAAAATTCAGGAAAGCCAGATCTTCTTCTTTGTAATAGAACAAAAACAAAATCCCAAGGAAAATGACGGAAACCACAATACACATATCCGCCACATTAAAAATGGGGAACCGGATCAGCACAAAAGAAATAAAATCCACCACATATCCCAGACGGATACGGTCTATCATATTTCCCAGCGCGCCGCCGGTCAGGATCCCTCCCAGCAGATACAGGATGCGGAACTTGGAAGTTTCCGGCAGTTTGCAGATGACAAACGCGATCAGGATCAAAAAGATCAGGCCTGTAAACAGGATAAAAACCTTCTGTCCGTCCAGCATGCTCCACGCGATCCCCGTATTGGAATACAGGTCAAATTCCAGTACCCCGTTGATCAGCGGATATGCGTCCCTGTCCGTCAGGCGCGCGATGGCCAGCTGCTTACTCCATTGATCCAGTCCTATGACCGCCAGCGCGCACAGTACAAAGATCCCGGTCCATTTCAGCTTTTCCCGGTATCTTTTTATAAAATTCTCCTTTTTTTCCTGTTCTTTACTCATGAGCATCCTCTTCGCTAAAATAGATTTCCTTTACGGCTTCCGTGATCTCCTCCTCCGTCACCGTAGTGTCTATGACCGCTTTCCCGATTTTTTTCAGCAGAACAAACCGGATCCCGTCCGCTTCCGCCTTTTTATCGGAACGCGTCAGGAGCGTGATCTCTTTCGGGTCGATATCCTCCACGCTGATGGGCAGGTTAAAGGGTACGAACATATCCCGTATCTCGTAGTATTCTTCCATGCTGAGCATCCCGCGCTTATAGGAAATATAGGCGGCGGCCACCGCGCCCAGCGCCACGCATTCTCCATGGTAAAGCGTGAAATTTCTAGCCTTTTCGATCGCGTGTCCGATGGTATGTCCAAAATTCAGCAGCGCCCGGTCCCCTTTTTCCAGGGGATCCTTTTCCACCACCTGTTTTTTGATGAGGCAGCTGTGCTGTATCATTTCCAGCATCACATCCGTATCCCGGTCACAGATTTCATACATGTGATCCAGCAGCCAGATATAATATGCCTCATCCCTGATCAGTCCATGCTTCATGATCTCCGCGAATCCGGAAAAAAACTGCCTCTCTTCCAGCGTCTTTAACGTGGAAACATTCATATAGACCAGACGGGGCATTTTAAACGCCCCCACCATATTCTTATACCCGTCAAAATCCACGCCGGTCTTGCCGCCGATGGAACTGTCCGCCTGAGCCAGCAGCGTGGTCGGGATCTGGACGAAATCCACCCCTCTGAGATAGGTGGCCGCGATAAATCCCGTCATATCGCCCACAACGCCGCCTCCCAAAGCCAGCAGCATGTCCTTTCTTTTCAACCCTTCCCCGATCAGAAACGCGTAAGCTTTTCTGACATTGTCCAGATTTTTATTTTCCTCGCCGGCCGGCAGCGTATACATCACCGCTTTCCTGCAATGGGGACGGACAGCCCGCAGAACTTCTTCCCCATAGAGCTTTTCCACGTTGGAATCCGTTATGATACAAAGGGTTTTATCCGCGATCTCAAAGGCTTCCAGCTCTTTTGCCAGATTTTCAAACGAGGCTTCCAGTACGATCTCATAAGAAGGTTTCTTATCGTACATGATCTGTAATCTGTTTGTTTCCATATCCGTCCTTCCTGTTTTTAAAAGGACAGATAAGAATCTGTCCTTTTTTCTATCCTGTGGTTATGCGGTATTCCTTAATAGCCGTTATGAATGGGGACCTCAAAAGAGCCTCCGTTCAAGATATCCTGAAAATCACCTGAAATATCCACTGTGGACGGGGTAATGATAAAGATATAGTGGGAAATCTTCTGCAGATTGCCGCTGATGGCGAAGCAGGAACCGGAGGTAAAATCAATGATCCGCTGCGCGATATCCACATCCAGTCCTTCCAGGTTCAGCACTACCGTCTGATTGGACAGGAGCGTCAGCGTGATCTCCCTGGCATCTTCCACGGAAGTAGGCTTGATGACACAGACATTCATTCCACTGCCGCTCTGCACCTTCCGGGTATTGCCCTTTGGCATTGGCGTTACCTTGGCCGCGGGCTTCCTGGCCGATTTTTCCTCTCCGTCACTGTCCTTGGCCGCTTTCTTGGATTGAGAAGCCTCCGCGTAATCGTCATCGTCCAGATAATCGTCATCGGTTTCGTAATCATCTTCATCGTTCAGCTTCATATAGTTTAAAAACTTGTCCATAACTCCCATACCATTCTCTCCTTTATACTACAGGTGATAAGTTCTCTCCCCAAAGATACCGGTCCCCACCCTTACACAGGTGGCGCCCTCTTCTACCGCGACCTCATAGTCACCGGTCATTCCCATTGAAAGAACTTCCATACTAACATTATCAATGTTTTGCTTCTTTATGTCAACAGATAATTTGCGTAAATTCACAAAATATTGTCTGTTTTCTTCAGAATTTTCTACATATGGTGCTATTGTCATCAGTCCTTTGACAAAAATATTCGGTAATCCGGCAATTTTCCGCACCAGATCCGCCGTTTCTTCGCAGGTGGTCCCGAACTTGCTTTCCTCTCCCGCTACATTGACTTCCACCAGGATATTGACGGTCACGCCTTTTTTGACCGCTTCCCTGCTGATCTCTTCCGCCAGCCTGAAGGAGTCCACGCTGTGGATCAGATATACCTTTCCCACCAGATACCTGACTTTGTTCCGCTGCAGATGTCCGATCATATGCCAGCGGATATCTCCCGGCATGGCATCATACTTTTCCATCATTTCCTGTACTTTATTTTCCCCGAAGTCCCTGCAGCCGGCTTCGTAGGCTTCCCGCAGCATCTCTATGGGCTTGGTCTTGCTGACGGCGATCAAAGTCACTTCCGATCTGTCACGGGCCGCCCTTTCACAGGCATTTTCAATATTTTTCCGTACTGTTTTTATATTCTCGTGAATTTCACTCATTGCCGGAACCGTTCCCCTCATTCATAGATAAACTGATCCACGGTCACGCTGGAAGCGTCCTGCACGATCAGATCATATACATTCAGACCATAGGCGGTATTGGAGCGCACTATGGCGTATTCTTCGTTCTGGTACAAGATTTCTATCTGCCTGAAATCGGCATATCCCTTGTTCATATTGTATACACCCAGCAGAGTGGCACGTTTGCTGACCGTATAATCTTCCGTGGAATCCGGCTTGTACAAATGGTCCCCGCTGCGCAGCACGTCCGCGTCCACATAATATTCTCCGTCCACCAGACTGTAGATCCCCACTTCCACATACTCTGTGGACCGGGTACCGTTCTCCAGGACCAGTTCTCTCAGAACGCCGTAAGAATTACTGTCCCCGCCCTGCGTGATATACTCTTCCGGGATCAGGAAAAATTCCCGTTCCACAATGGAGCTGTTGGGGATCTTCAGCCCCGTTTCCTCATGCAGCAGAAGCTCTATTTCCAGGAAACGGTCATCCGCGAAAGTCACCATGGAATTATTAAAGGTCAGCTGGGCAAAGATATCGTTTCCGTTGTGCAGAATGGACACTTCACCCCAGGACTCCTTCTGGTTGCGCATAAAGCGCACCTTCACCACGCCTTCTTCCTCCAGTTCGGCCGCCCTGGCCTCATCCACCGGAATGACAACGGACCATTCTTCCTTGTCGCAGATCTTGTAGACCGGATCTCCCTGGGCTATCAGTTCGCTGCCGATGAGCTGCTTTTTTTCATAGTGGTCCTCATCAAACATTTTTTTGGTGATCTCATCGGGCGTCAGATCCTCATAACCGTCCGTCCAGTACATCACGATGCCGGTCTGAGCCGCGTACACCAGCTCGACGCCGCCTCCGAAATCACTGCCGTTCAGATTGGAGATATTCTCCATCAGGGAAGCGTTTGCCAGCTTCAATACGGTACCTTTCGCGCTGTATTTAAAATCATAGGCCGCCGAAAAGTCATCCGTGGAAAAATCGTGCACAAAATCCACGATCTCACCTTTCAGCTCATACAGATCCGCGTCCGACAGGGCATTTTCCCCCAGTTCCTCACTGTTGATGTAATCGGAAAGCCGGCCGGTTTCGTCCACTGTATATACCAGATTGCCCACCGCCACCCTCTGGCCCTCTCTGGCATAATAATTCACGTAGCCGGCGGAGGACGCCGTTACTACGGTTTCCTCCCGCAGCACGATCCCTGTATACAGATTGTCGGTAGACAGGGAGCCTTCCCTGACTTCGTAAGGTTTGATATTATTGTCTTTGAAATACATGGCGATGCAGATACAGACATAGATAAAAATAACCGCAAAAATCACCATACCGATGTTGAGGTTCAGCGGTTTCCGATATTTTTTGATCTTTGCTGTTTTGCCGTTCCTGTTTTCCGCCAACTTACAAACTCCTTACATTACAGAACCACCGGTTTTCCGGTGGTTCCAGAACTGTATATCCTCTATCTGCGTATCCTGCCTCGTATCACAGAGAAATGATCACTTTTTCTTTCAGCGCTTCCGGCAGTTCGCTTTCGTCTTCCGAAACGCTCAGTACAAAATCCACGCCGAACTTCCGGCTGATCTCTTCCAGCTTCTGCACGGAATGCGTAATATCCATGCCTTCCAGGTGCGCTATCTTCAGGAAACTGTCAAAATACATCTGCTGCAGATCGTGGTCCTGGGAAATGATACCGCAGATAAAACCCAGGAACGCGGCATTGTCTTCCAACATGAAATCGCTTACGTTAATCAGCCTTACCTTGTTATTCAGCTCATACATATGCTTGGTACTCTTGTCCAGATAAACAATATTGCCGTTTACTTCCTTTATCTGTTCATTCACTTTGTCCAATAACTGTTTGGTCTTGCCTTTGCCCTTTTTGCCTACGATCAATTGAACCATCGGTAAACCCTCCTAAAGTAAGTTGTATAGATATCACTGCAATATGGAATGCCTGTCTTTATTATAAGATAACCGGCTGTAAAAAACAACTACTATTTCCCTATTTCCTCCAGCAGGTCCGTCATCTGCGTATAGCAGTCCTGCCTGCTTGCCGCCCTTAAGATCACGGAAATATAAGGATTGCCGGCCGTGTCCCTGGAAAGCAGGATCAGGCAGCTCCCGGCGGCATTGGTGGTACCCGTTTTGCCTCCCACCACCGTAACATTTTCCGGCGGATCGCAGTTTCCGTTCAGATACCAGTTCAGGCTGTTAAACGACAGCGGTATGCTGTTCCCACCGGCTCCCGTATAGTTCGTGCTGTAAGAAGTCATATGGATGATTTCCCGAAACGCCTCATATTTGACCGCCTCATTGAAGATCAGATACAGATCGTACGCCGTGGTATAATGTTCATCCTGCGTCAGCCCGTGGGGATTGGCAAAATGAGTATTGGTAGCGCCGATCGCCAGCGCTTCCGCGTTCATCAGATCGATAAAATGATCCACGTCACCCCCGCCCACGCCTTCGGCTATGAGCATGGCAACATCGTTGGCGGAATACATCAACAGCACGTTCAACGCCTGGGCAAGCGTCATGCTGTCACCGGGCTTGATCCCGCAGAGCTGCGCTCCCGGCTCCGTAATGATCACGGAATCCGTAGCGGTCAGGACCTGGTCCATGGAGCCGTACTTCAACGCCACCAAAGCGGTCATCACCTTGGTCAGGGACGCGGGATGGAGTTTCTCGTACGCGTTCTTGGCGTACAGCACTTCCTGATTGTTCACATCGCACAGAAGCGCCGCCTCCGCCTGGGACATATCCACATTTTCATCATCCGTCACGTCATCCGTCACAATACACAGATCCGCGGCGAACGGAACCGCCTGGGAAGCGTTTACGGTATGGACAACCTGATAACTGCTCACCTGATACTCCGCATCGTAGGGAAAGGCATACGCGCTGCTTCCGCACCCGCAGAATACGCAGAGCAGAAGCGCCGCCGTTCCCAGGCAGAGCCATCTTGTCTTATTTGTACATTTCACGCCACTCCAACTCTCCTCTGTCCAACGCTTTGATCAACAGTTCCGCGGAAGCTAAATTGGTTGCGAAAGGGATATTGTAAGTATCGCAGAGCCTCATGATATTGCTGCCCTGCGGCTCATGGGACTTGGGCGTCAGCGGATCCCGCAGAAAGATCACCAGGTCGATCTGATTCTGTTCCAGCTGCGCGCCGATCTGCTGTTCTCCACCCAGATGCCCCGCCAGGTACTTGTGAATGTTTAAATTGGTCACTTCCTCGATCAGCCGTCCCGTGGTCCCTGTGGCAAAAAGCTCATGTTTGCTCAAAATACCGTGATAGGCAATGCAGAAATTCTGCATCAGTTTTTTCTTCGCGTCATGCGCGATCAGTGCGATGTCCATATAACCTTCTCCTTAAGCTGTGATGTAAACCCCGTTTTCCCTCAATGCCTGCACTGCAGTCTTACGTTTAATACAAACCCCATCCCGATATACAGACTGATCAGAGAAGTCAGTCCGTAACTGATAAAGGGAAGAGGCAGCCCCGTGTTCGGGAGCAGAAAAGTAGCCACCCCGATATTGATAAAACTCTGAAAGATCACCAGTCCTCCCATGCCGCCGGCAATGATCGCCCCGGCCGTATCCCGGGCTCGGCCCGCTACGGAAAAACACTCTATGGATATCAGCATGAGCAGGATCACCGTAACGCAGCTGCCTTTGAAGCCAAATTCCTCCCCGATCACGGCAAAAATAAAATCGGTCTGCAGCTGAGAAATGTAATCACCGTTTTTTACGGAACTGATCTCGTTATTTTTATATCCCTTGCCGTCCAGCTGCCCGGAGCCTATGGCCGTAATGGAATTGAGCTGCTGATACGCCTCTTTCGTAGCGTACTGCTCCGGATAGATAAAAGCCATGATCCTGTTATGCTGATACTCTTCTATGATGTCCTGATTCGGCTGCAGCACCAGACTCAGCAGGATCAAAAACGCCGGAACGATCACCGCCAGAACCCCCAGAATGACCTTATAGCTCAGGCCGCCCACGAACATCACGGTACAGAAGACCAGCAACACCACGATACTGGTGGACAGATCGGGCTGGGCACAGATCAATCCACCCGGCAGCGCCACAAACACAAGGCACAGCAGGATATATTTAAAAGTATTCAGGTGTTCCTTATGTTTCATGATAAACTGTGCAAAGAATAAAATCAATATGATTTTCGCAATTTCCGACGGCTGAAAGCGGAAACTTCCCAGTTGCAGCCACCTCTGCGCGCCGCCGCCGTCATCCCCCGCCACGGCTACGGCCGCCAGCAGGACCAGATTGCCCACATACATCAGCCAGTACAGCTTCAGGACGATGGTGTAGTCGATCACGGAAATAAACAGCATCAGGAAGAGGCCAAAGAGTACCCCGGCAAGCTGCCTTGCCTGAAGGGACTCCTTGGCGCTTCCTACGATCCCGATCCCGATAACAGACACCGCCAGTATCAGAAAAACCAATTTAAAATCATAGTCCCGCAACCGGTAATGCTTAAACATATATCTTCCTTCTTGCCCGCTACTGATTCAGATCGATAATGGGGATATTGGCGTACAGCGCCGGCGTTTTAACGCCTCTGCCGCCTTTGCTCCCCGTTTTGGTGATCTGAATCTCCATGCTTTTGGCATCTATCTTCATGTATTTTGAGATCACCTTGGCAATATCCGCTTTTATCATTTCCATCATCTCCGGAGAACAGTTGACTCTGTCCGATATCAGCAGGATCTTCAGCCTGTCCTTGGCTACTTCCTTGGAACTTTTTCTATGAAAAAAATGTTTCATAACGTCCGCCTCCTCACACTTTATGGAATATGCCGCTGACTCTGGTCCAGAAAGAAATTCCCTTGGAAAAATCCGCGAAAGGGACTTCCTTTCCCAGCACTCTGCCGCAGATATTCTGAAAAGCGATCCCTGCAGGCGTCCCGTTTCCCACCAGGGGCTCCCCCTGATTGGTGGAGATCACGATATTCTCATCATCCGGCACCACTCCTATCAGAGAAACCGACAGGATATCCACAACATCCGAAGCGGACATCATATCCCCGCGCCTGACCAGATCCGTCCGCAGACGGTTGATGACCAGGTCGATCTGCTTAAACTCCTCCGCTTCCAGCAGGCCGATGATCCTGTCCGCGTCCCGGATCGCCGATACCTCCGGCGTGGTCACTACCAGCGCTCTGTCCGCGCCGGCGATGGCATTGCGGAAGCCCTGCTCGATCCCGGCCGGGCAGTCCAGGATAATATAATCAAACTGTTCCCGCAGATGGGTGATCATCTTTACCATCTGCTCCGGCGTCACCGCCGATTTATCTCTTGTCTGCGCGGAAGGCATCAGATACAGGGAAGGATTGCGTTTATCCCGGATCAGCGCCTGCTTTATCCGGCAGTTCCCCTCCACTACATCCACCAGATTGTATACGATGCGGTTTTCCAGTCCCATTACCACATCCAGATTCCGAAGACCGATATCCGTATCAATCAGGCATACCTTTTTCCCCATCCTTGCCAGACCTGTACCTACGTTTGCTGATGTGGTGGTCTTGCCCACACCGCCTTTTCCTGATGTGACGACGATTACTTCGCTCATACATATCCTCCTTTTTATTCAAGTAATGTGTATCGTCCACCAGTACTCAAGTTGTTGCCAACTAAAAAGCACCCAGTAATTCTTTTGTAAGAGATTCCAGAACTACCCTGTCATCCCTGACATAGGCTATCTGCGGCTGGATCTTGGGCTTTATGCCCCATCTGGCCGGTTTGGAACTTTTATATTTGAAATCGCCGATCTTGAGTTTTTCCGGCGACATTTCAAGCGCTGCCACATAATGGCCGTCCTCTCCGTTGGCGCCCGCGTAAGCCTCCCCGTAAAGGCCTCCCAGGACAATGATATCATGGGCGGAGATCACCGCGCAGCCCGGGTAGACATCCCCCAGGATCACGATGCTCTGCCCCGTTTCGATCATCTGATTGTTTTTCAGCGTTCCCTTATAAAACCTGCCGTCTTCATCGTCTTTGGAAAAATGCCTGTCCATCTGTTCCAGTGCCTTGATAAAATACTGCTCCGTTTCTTCGTCCTTTCCCACCACGCAGACAATCTGAATGTCACTGTGGCTGCGGATGGCATCCACCAGTTTCAGCTGTTCTGCGTCGTTCAGCTTTCTGCCGTCTATGGACAGCGCCATTTTGGCGTTTCCAAAAAAGCCCTTGGATTCCGCGAACTTGGATGACACTTCCTCTACGATCTCTTCAAAGCTGCTTTCGGGATTCAGCAGCAGGGATATTCCGTTTTGATAGCTCTTGATCAATACCGCATCTTTCATGATACCGCTCCTTTAATCTCCGTAGGTCGCGCCTTCCACATTGTCGGCCTCTCCCGTGAGGATATTTTCTTTGTCATCCAGATTGTAATAGTATTTGATAATATCCCTGGATGTCTGCGCCGCGAAGCTGGAGGAATAGCCAAACGCGATACGGGTGGCTATGGCGATCTCCGGGTTCTCATAGGGCGCGTATCCCAGAAACAGCGCGTGATTGGCTCTGGTAGTGCTCTCCTGGGCGGTACCCGTTTTTCCCGCCACCTGTATGCCGAGCCCGGCATAATAGGACATGTTTTCCACTACCTGGCGCATGCCCGTATGAATGGCGTTCCAGTAGCTCTCCGGCATCTCAATGGTATTGCGGATTTCCGGTTCAAACTCTTCCACCACTTTTCCGTCCGGACTGGTCACTTTCTCCAACAGCGTCAGGTTATAACAGGTGCCGCTGTTCGCCACCGCGGCCACATATCTCGCCAGCCCCACCGTGGTGTAGTTGTTGGAGCCCTGTCCGATCGCGGACTGAATGGGATATTCATCGGACACCTCCGGCGCGTATTCATTGATCTCCACTCCGCTTTTTTCCGTCAGGCCATACATATCCGCGTATTTCGCCAGCTTATCCAGACCGGTCTGCGCGTCGTAGCTTCCGTCCAGCATGCTCAGGTTATAGCCCACCTGATAAAAGAAAACGTTGCAGGAATTTTTAATGGCTCCCGTTACATTCAGCGAGCCGTGACCACCCGGATAGATCCAGCAGCGGGGAGGCGGCGTGACCGCCGTAAAGCTGCCGTGGCAGGAATAGAGGGAAGAGGTTGTCACGATCCCTTCCATCAGAGCTGCCGTGGCCGACACCATCTTAAACGTGGACCCGGGCGCCGAACGGTACTGCGTGGCGTAGTTGATCTGCGGACTGGACTTGTCCGCCTGGATCTGGGCAAAATATGCCGCGTCCACGGAATTCGCCATCCGGTTGTTGTCGTAACTGGGATAGGAAACCAGCGCCAGCACATCTCCGGAATTCACGTCCACGATCACCACCGAGCCGCTGCAGGGATCCAGCGCCAGCTGAGCCGGCGTCACCTCCAGATTGCTGATACGGTGGATCATGAAGTCGTAAGCGGAAAGCCTGTTGTCATACAGGGCGGTGATATCTTCCTCAGGGATCTCGATCCTGCCCTGCTCACAGAGGATAAAGCAGACCTGCCTGCCGTTTATCACATCCCGCTTCAGCATATATTTAAACAGCTTCTTCTGATATCCGTTGGTATTTTCCAGGATCGTGAAGATACTGTCCACTATCTTGGCGTAGATCTCTTCCGAATCCGCGTACTGGTCTGTCAGATCCAGCTTGGATACATCCACCCATCCCATGGAAATGGCGTAATGCAGATACTCGTACAGGCTGATGGTTTCCTCTCTGCGCCATGCCAGATAAGTGGCATCCTGCGTGTCGATCAGGGCGGTGTTGAGGATCCCCCGCTCGTTCAGATATTCCACGATATTGCTCTCATATACCTGATATTCGGCGTCCAGCTTATTATACGGCGTCTTGGTTTCCGTCAGTTCCTGCCGCAGTCTGGCGTATACGGTATCCTTGTATTCCAGATATTTCTGGTATACCAGGCTTTCATATTCTCCGGCGTCCTCCGCGGACATATGGTTCAGGTCAATGACACTATTGTCAAAAAGAGCGAAATAAACATCGTAAATGGGAATATATAACTCGCTGCTGGAATTGCTGTGTCCCGTATATTCCTTGGTGTTGCGGATCTTTTCCAGCAGGATCCCGGCTATCTTCTGCTCCAGGATATGGTACGTGGCTATCTGCAGATCTCTGTCTATGGTCAGATAGACATCGTTGCCGGCCACGGGTTCCCTGGATTCGTCCTCGTCTATGCTGATCACTTTTCCCGTAACGTTCACATATACGGTTTCGATCCCCTTGGTGCCCTGCAGGGTGGTTTCCATATAGGCCTCTATGCCCGTCCTGCCCACCACGTCGTTCAGGGAGTAGCGGCTGCCGTCCCCGCCTTCTTCCAGATCCCGCGCGTTCAGGCTTTCCAGCTCGTCCGGGGAAATGCGGGCGGTATATCCGATGATCTGGGAAAAATATACACTGTCGTTATATCTTCTGACCGGATCCTCCTCTATGCTCACGCCGTCCAGATCCGCCATATTTTCCATGATAACGGCCCTGGTTTCCTCACTGATGTCCTTGGCTACCGTGGTGCCTATGTATTTTTGGAAGGAAGTCAGCCCCATGGCGTATCGGATCGTCACCATTTTCAGGAAATCTTCTTTGGAATATCCGCGTCCCGCGATAAAATCGCTTTTGGAATCCTCCGGGTCCTCATAATCCCCTATGGCGTAGCGCTCTCCCAGATAGGCCATCACCTCATCCGGCGTGGCGGTCTGCTGTTCCAGCGACAGGTCCGATATATAGCTCTCTCCGTAAACATCGGCCAGAAAACGCAGCCTGCGGGTATCGTCGGAAGCGTTGAAGGCATATTCGCCGTTTTCATCCAGCACAATGCCGAAATCCGTAATGACGCTGTCACCGTTTTTCTCTATCAGACGGATCAGTTTGAAAATATTTTCGTTCAGCAGCTGGTTTTTGTTTCTGCCCGTTTCATACACATCTTCTATCTTGACGGAATAGGCCAGCTCGTTGTACGCCAGCAGCGCTCCGTACCGGTCGTAAATATTTCCTCTTGTGGCCTGGATCTCTCTGGTTTTCTTGCTCTGCAGGATAAAATCCTCCAGATACTGCTCCCCGTGCACGATCTGCAGAGTAAACAGCCTGTAGATCAGCAGACCGCTCAGCAGCACGGCTACCAGCACCATCACCGTCAGCCGGCTGGTCAATATGTGGATCAGACGTTCCTTCCATCTCTCAAACAAATTTCTGCGCTCCTCTTTTTTCCGCTTTTTCCAGCCTTGTGTCTATCCGCAGGATGAGCGGATACAGAAAAAGCGTTATCACCGTGGTATACACCATTTCCGGCAGTATAATGTGCAAAAAGTAAAAGGGAAAATTCAGTTTTCCGCGCAGCAGGAACAAAAATATGTAGCAGATCAGTCCGTAGGACAGATCGCTGACGATGATCAATCCCATGGGCAGTTTAATGTCCTCCGGATAAAACACGCCGGAAAATTTCCCGTTCAGATATCCGATATACATGGTTATCAGCGCGTAAAAACCGATCACGTCCCCATAGAAAATATCACAGATCAGTCCGCAGAAGAACCCTATTACCAGCCCTTCCTTCTCCCCCCGCATAAAACCGCAGGCCGCCGTGAGCACGATCAGCAGGTTGGGAGATATCCCGTTAAAGGCAAGGCTCTGAAAAACCGTACTCTGCAGCAGAAAACAGAAAAATATTAAAATGGCGGTTACCAGTTTTCTTTTCAACGCCGTTCCCTTCCGTGATATGTATTGTTTTATTCTTCCACAGACTGCTTCAAAGTCAGGATGATAAGGACCTCGTCCAGGTGTTCAAAGTCCACCGCCGGCGTCACTGTCCCCGACTTTGTCAGTTTGTTGGAATCCAGCTCCACATCTCCGATATAGCCTATCAATATGCCGGGCAGATATTTGTCGCTGATATCGGAGGTGACGATCTTATCCCCGCTCACCACTGCCCCGGCGCTGTCCAGAAGCTGGGAAAAACGGATCTTGCCGTTCTGCATCAGTTCCAGATCCCCGGACACTATCAGTTTGTCCCCGGTGGCCAGCATCTGCCCGCTCACGTTGGAATTGTCGGAGATAATGGACACCACCTTGGCCCAGTTGGGGCCCACGGATACGATCCGGCCCACCAGGCCGCCTTCGCTGCCGCTGCCGGCGATCACGTTCATATCCACTTTCAGCCCGTCTTCCATCCCCTTGTCAATGGTAAAGGTATGGTACCAGTTGCCGGAATCCCTGGCTATGATCCGGGCCGCCACTTTTTCGTATTCTTCGTACTGTCCGTCCAGCTTGTACAGTTCCCGCAGGGAGTTCAGCTCATAACGGTCCTGCTGCAGGCGGGTGTTTTCCAGGGTAAGCTCGTTCACCTGTTCCTTCAGCGCTTCGTTTTCTTCCAGAAGAGCCCTGATCTGCGCCAGTTCTTCGGAGCGGGTGGACAGCCAGCCTCCCACGCTGCTGATCCCTCTCTGGAAAGGGACCACCAGATAGCCCATCAGCGTGTTCAAAGGCCTGTTAAAAATATCCGTACTGAAGGTCATCAGCATCATGACCGTGCACAGAACGGTAAGGATAAAAAGAAGATATTTTCCCGGCAGAGAAAATCTCTCCCCTTTCTGCTTGACTATGGGACTCATTTACTCATTCCTTCAATCGCGTAAGCTACGGTTTTATAATTGTCATCCTGGATGATCCTGGCCAGGCCCATCACGACGCTTTCCACCGGTGACTGGGCCGCGTTGATCTTAAGACCTGTGCCCTTAGCCAGTTTTTCCGCCAGATGATTTACCTGGGAAGCGCCTCCCGTCAGATAGATGCCGTGCCTGTAAATATCCGCCGCCAGTTCCGGAGGCGTTCGCTCCAGTATCACTTTGACGTTGTCGATAATGGTGTTGAAATGCTCCTCTAGAGATTCGTCCACCAGCGCCGTAGGGATCTCCCGTTCCACCGGCAGGCCCGTGACGATATCCCTGCCGTATACCACGGCTCCTTTTCCTTCTTTTTCCAGTTCCCTCAGGCTCATTTTGACGGTTTCGGCGGTCTTTCCGCCGATGATGAGAGAAAATTCCTTTCGGACCGCGTTGCGGATGGACTCGTCAAATTTAAGCCCGCCTGCCTTGATCAGCCGGCTCAGCACAATGCCTCCTAAAGAGAGGATGGAAATTTCCGTAGTATCGTATCCTACATTGACCACCAGCACGCCCTGGGAGTTCTTCACGTCAATATCCATTCCCAGGCCGTCGGCCACCGCCTTTTCCACCACCATGATCCTGCGCGCCTTTACATTCGCGTCTTTTATCAGATCATAAAACGCTCTTTTTTCCACTTCCGTTACATCCGTGGGCACCGCGATCAGATAGTCCGCCGGTCTGAGGTTTCCTTTCATCAGGTCTTCCACGAAATAGCGGATCAGAACCTGCATATTTTTAATATCCGCGATCACGCCGTTGCAGAGCGGATACGATATATGAATATTCGCCGGGGCTTTCTCATACATTTCAAACGCGGAGTTCCCGTAAGCGAAAACCGTGTTCTTATTTTCGATGGCTATCATGTTTTTTTCAACCATCACACTGTCTTCGTTCCTGCTGTAGATTTTAATGTTGCTGGTACCCAGATCGATACCGAATGTATTGTTGGCCAAAACAACAACCCCTTTCTTATAGATAGCCTTGTTCCTTAAAGCTGACATATCTGTTATCTCCGATTATGATATGGTCTATCAGCGGAATGTCCAGCATATTCCCTATCTGAGAGATATGTTCCGTTACCGCCATATCCTCTCCGCTGGGTGACGGGTCACCGCTGGGATGGTTGTGGAGCAGAATGATGTTCACGGCTCCGGCCTTCAGGGCCTCCACAAAGACCTCTCTCGGAGATAGCAGGGAAGATTTCACTGTCCCTCTTGACAGCTCCAGCTCCTTTATCATCTGTCCTTTGGTATCCAGCATCAGGAGAAGCACGCATTCGCGGCTCCTGTGGCGCAGCGTTTCCATGTAATAGGCCGCCACCGTACCGGAACGGTTAAAGGAAAGCGTCCTGCTGGCACGGGACCGCGCCATCCTGGTACAGAGTTCCATCACGCATTTCAGCTGTATGGCTTTCACCCTGCCGATGCCCTTGATCCGCAGCAGTTCCTCCATGCTGATATGGTGCAGCCCGGACAGCCCCTGCTCCCCGTAACCGGCCAGCTGCAGAATATGGGAAGCCAGGGTTTCCACATCTTCCTCCCTGCTCCCGGTGCGCAGGATGACCGCTAAAAGTTCGCTTTCCGTCAGGCTTTCCACGCCGAACTGCGTAAATTTCTCATAAGGGCGCATCCGTACCGGATGCTGTTCTTTCCGTTTCCCGCGCTGTTTGTCTTTTTCTGTGTCCATACGTCCTCCAAACTGCCTTCCCGTACGGACTTCCCGAATCATGTGAAATCTATCTGATAAAACGGTATACCACCAGCGCGATGATCACGCCGATCACGCTGGCTATATTGATGCTGATCTGCAGGCCCAGCGTCAGGATGATGAACCCCAGATCCAGCACTACCGGCGAGCTCAGGCCGAAGGTCTGTCCATAGTCCAGCCATGTGCCTGAAAAATACGTTCCGATAAAACGTCCGATCACAAATCCGATCAGCACCAACAGTACCAATGTCCAGTTCCACTTTTTCAAAGCCGTATCCCCGCTTCCCTCATTTGTCAGTATTTCACATATGGAATTAATTTTAACACAATTTTAACTCACTGTATATAAATTTTACGGAAAAAGTTTCGACACGATTCCCCTGTCCACCAATGTCTGCAGAGATTTCAGGATCCCGAATTTGGCATGCTGCCATGTCAGCCCTCCCTGAAAATATACCGCGTAAGGCGGTTTTATGGGACCATCCGCGGAAAGCTCTATGGAGGAACCGGAAACAAAGGCTCCCGCGGCCATGATCACTTTGGCGTCATACCCCGGCATATCCCACGGTTCCGGGCTCACGTAGCCGTCCACGGGCGCCGCCGACTGAATCCCCTGACAGAACGCGGTGACGCCTTCCGGCGTGCCGAAAGTCACCGCCTGAATGATATCATGACGGCTCTCCTGCCCGTCCGGGATCACGGGAAAGCCTAATTTTTCGTAAATATTGGCGGCAAAAACGGCTCCCTTCAGCGCCGCCGCCGTCACCGTAGGCGCCAGGAACAGTCCCTGATAAAAAGAACGCAGGATACCAAGAGAAGCGCCCACTTCCCTGCCCAGTCCGGGGGAGGTCAGCCGGAAGGCGGCATTTTCCACGCATTCCTTTTTCCCTGCAATGTACCCGCCGATGGGAGCCAGTCCCCCGCCGGGGTTTTTGATCAGCGATCCCACCGCCATGTCCGCCCCCGCATCGGTCGGCTCCGTTCTTTCCACAAACTCTCCGTAACAGTTGTCCACCATGCAGATGATATCCGGTTTGATCTTTTTGATAAACCCGATGAGTTCTCCGATCCGGGCCACGGAAAAGGTGGGCCTGGTCTGATAGCCTTTGGAGCGCTGAATGGTCACCAGTCTGGTCCTTTCTCCTATGGCCTCCCTGATCTTCTCATAATCGAAACCGCCGTCCGGCAGCAGATCCACCTGTCTGTAGCTGATGCCGTACTCCTTCAGGGAGCCTTTGGAGGGACGGATGCCGATCACTTCCTCCAGAGTATCGTAGGGTTTTCCCGCGGGAGAAAGCAGTTCATCCCCCGGCCGCAGATTGCTCATCAGCGCCAGCGCCAGCGCGTGCGTACCGCAGGTGATCTGTGGCCGCACCAGCGCATCCTCCGTATGGAACACGGAGGCGTACACCTTCTCCAGCGTATCCCGTCCCAGATCATTGTAACCGTATCCCGTGGTTCCGGACAAGCAGGCCTCTCCCACCTTATGTTCCTGCATGGCGCGCAGGACCTTTAACTGGTTGTATTCCGCCGTTTCATCTATTTCCTCAAATCTGCCCTTTAGGGCTTTTTCCGTCTTTTCGCCATAGGAAAGCACCTCTTTGGAGATTCCCATGGCGGCGTACTGCTCTTTCAGTTCCTTCTTCATATCCGCACCTCATTTTCCGTCAGCAGCATCCGCGCCCGCCGCGCCATATCGTCCAAAATCGCTTTTTCATCGTAGGAAAACGCGCTTTTATCATACCAGACCACGTCTTTCTCCCGCTTAAACCAGGTCAGCTGCCGTTTGGCAAAATGCCTGGTGTCCCGTTTGATACGGTATACCGCTTCCTCCAGACTGATCTCCCCTTCCAGACAGGCCAGAAGTTCCTTATAACCCAGTCCCTGCATGGATACCATATGCCGGCCGCAGCCCCGCTGCCGAAGCGCCCTGACTTCCTCAAGCAGGCCGTTTTCCATCATCTCGTCCACTCGTTTTTCAATACCGGCATAGAGCCTTTCCCTGCTGTCGGTCAGCACAAAATAACAGTACGCGTAAGGACTTTCCTTGGCCCTCTGCTCCTCGTTGTGCGCAGAGATCTGGGAATCGGTCTGATGCAGAAATTCCAGCGCGCGTATGACGCGCTTTATATTGTGGGGATGAATGGCCTGCGCCGCTTTTTCATCCGCCTCCCGCAGCATCTCATAAAGGCGCCCGCCCCCGTTTTCCCTTTCGGCCAGCGCCTCCAGTTCCTTTCGGTAAGAATCGTCCCCGTCATTTTCCGTAAAATCCACATCGTAGAGAACGGCCTGGATATAAAATCCCGTTCCGCCTGTCAGTATGGGAATATGCCCGCGCTCATAGATACCGGCCATGGCCTCTTTACAGCGCTTCTGAAAGATCACCACATTAAACTCTTCCTCCGGCTCCAGAATATCTATCAGGTGATGGGGAACCCCTTCGGTTTCTTCCGGTCTTACCTTGGCCGATCCAATGTCCATATGGCGGTATACCTGCATGGAATCGGCGGAAATGATCTCTCCGCCGATGGTTTTCGCCAGCGCGATGGACAATTTGGTTTTTCCTGAAGCGGTAGGACCGCTCAATATGATCAAAGGCTTTTTGGACTCCATACTCTCCTACACAATCCGCTTAAATTTCTTTTCGATCTCATACTTGCTCATGGAAATGATGGTGGGCCTGCCGTGCGGGCAGTTATAAGGGTTTTCCAGCGTCAGCAGCTCATCCAGCAGCGCTTCCATCTCGGCCTGCCGCAGGCTGCTGTTTCCCTTTACGGCGGCCTTGCACGCCATGGAAGCCAGCTTTTCTTCCACCACCGCGGGCTGCCTGCCCGCGGGCGCTTCCGAAAGCTCGTCCAAAACCTCCAGGAACAATTCTTTTTCTCCGCATCCGTAGAGGTCCTCCGGAACGCCGCGCAGGGCGTATTCACTGCCTCCGAACTCCTCTATTTCAAAACCCAGCCCGGCAAAGACGTTCCCGTATTTTAAAAGCACCTGTTCCTCCCCGGCCGTCAGGCTCACCACAATGGGAGGATTCAGGCTCTGCGACATGACACTCTTTTCCCGAAACTGTTTGATCAGCCTTTCGTATTTGACCTTTTCATGGGCCGCGTGCTGGTCCACGATCAACAGCTTGTCCTGAAATACCATAAGCCAGTAAGTGTCAAAGATCTGTCCCAGGATCCGGTACTCCTTCCTGTTTTCCCGGGTAAGCAGTTTTTCCTCAAACAGGGAAAGCTGTTTTGCGGCATCTGTTGGAAAAACAGCTTTTTCTACAGGAAATCCTGCATTTTTCTCTTTTTCACGGATATTTTCCGGTTCCTTTGACCGGTTCCACACGGGATTTTGCAAGGAATCCTGCATTCTTGGTTTTTCCGGCTCATATTTCATTTCTTCCATCACCTGATACTGCCGGCTCCGGACTTTTTCAAAGGGCTCCGGTACGGACTCCTTCCGTGAAGGGACAGATCTGCCCTCTGTATCTGCCGGGGAAGCGTCATCCGGGCCATCCGAAAGCACCGCTTCCGGGATCATTTCTTTCTGTTTCAGCGCATCCGCCACGGCTTGCGAAACAAAACGGTACAACCGCTCTCCTTCGGTAAATCGCACCTCCATTTTCGCCGGATGCACATTGACATCCACCATCTGGGTATCCACGGAAAAATGCATCACCGTAAAGGGAAATTTATGCTGCATCAGGTATTGGCTGTACCCTTCTTCGATTGCCTTCGCCAACAGCGTGCTCTTGATATATCTGCCGTTGATGTAGTAATTTTCAAAATTGCGGTTGGAGCGGTTCAGCACCGGCTTGCCCAGATAGCCGGAAAGCGCGATGCCATCCGTTTCTGCCTCTACCGGCACCAGATTTCCCGCGGTTTCCCTGCCGTATACGCGGTAAATGACCTCCTTTAAGTCACCGCTGCCGGAAGTATGGAACTTCATCTGTCCGTTGACCGTCAGTCTGAAAGAAATATCCGGCCTGGACAAAGCCATGCGCTCCATCAGATCCACAATGCAGCTGCCCTCCGTCTGGGGCTGCTTTAAAAACTTTCGCCGTACCGGCGTATTGAAAAACAGGTTCCGGACCAGAATGGTCGTGCCGTCCGGCGCGCCCACTTCGCCGTATGCCGTTTCCGCGGCTCCTTCGCATAGATAACGGACTCCGCTCAACGCCTCCCTGGTCTTGCTGATCAGCTCCACCCTGGCTACCGCCGCGATGCTGGAAAGCGCCTCTCCCCTGAATCCCAGACTCTTGATGTCATGCAGTTCTTCCGCGGAAGAGATCTTGCTGGTAGCGTGGCGCAGAAAGGCGCTGCGGACCTGAGAGGCTTCTATGCCGCTGCCGTTGTCCGTAACCCGGATAAAGGAGATCCCGCCGTCCCTGATCTCCACAGTGATACAGGTGCTTCCGGCATCCATGGCGTTTTCCACCAGTTCCTTTACCACGCTGGAAGGCCGTTCCACCACTTCTCCCGCCGCTATCTTGTCAATTGTTTTGGAATCCAGTACCTGAATTTTCGCCATATTGTTCCTTTCCGGCTATCCCTGCCAGCGATTCTTTAATTTACTCTGCAGCCGGTACAGGGTATTGAGCGCGTCCAGCGGGGTCATGTTGCTGATATCCGCCGCCTCCAGCTCCGCCAGGATATCTTCGTCCCTGACCGTATCAAACAGCGACATCTGCGCCATATCCACTTCGTCCAGATGTTCCGTTCTGCCGCTCTTTTTCTCCCCGCCGGTATCCACCGCGATACTCTGTACCTTTTCGGTAATGTCATTGTCCAAGAGCCGCGCCACGATCTCTTTTGCCCGGTCGATGACCATATCCGGCACTCCCGCCAGCTTCGCCACCTGAATGCCGTAGCTTTTGTCCGCTCCGCCCCTGATGATCTTACGCAGAAAAACGATATCGTCCCCCTGTTCCTTGACCGCGATGCAGTAATTGTTCACATTGCCGATCTTGCCTTCCAGCTCTGTCAGTTCATGATAATGGGTGGCAAAAAGGGTCTTCGCGCCCAGCAGCTTGCGGCTGCTGATGTGCTCGATCACCGCCCAGGCAATGGCAAGGCCGTCGAACGTGGAGGTCCCTCTTCCGATCTCGTCTAAGATCAGCAGACTGTCCGCGGTAGCGTTGCGCAGGATATTGGCCACCTCGTTCATCTCCACCATAAAAGTGGACTGCCCGCTGGCCAGGTCATCGGAAGCGCCCACTCTGGTAAAGATCCTGTCCACAATGCCGATATCGGCGCTTTTGGCCGGCACAAAGCACCCGACCTGGGCCATCAGAACGATCAGGGCCGTCTGGCGCATATAAGTGGATTTTCCCGCCATATTGGGTCCCGTGATGACCGCTATACAGTGACTGCCGTTGTCCAGATAGGTATCGTTGGAAATGAACATATCGTTTTCTATCATCTGCTCCACAACCGGATGGCGGCCGTCCTTGATGTCGATAATCCCCTTTTCGTTCAGCTTCGGACGCACATAACCGTTCCGTTCGGCCGTCAGGGAAAGGGAAGCGAACACATCCAGCCTTGCGATGGCTTTGGCCGTTTTTTGGATACGTTCCGTTTCCTTCGCCACGGAATCCCTGATCTGGCAGAACAGTTCATACTCCAGCGTATAGAGTTTGTCCTCCGCGTTCAGTATGGTATCCTCCAGCTCTTTTAACCGGGGGGTGGTATACCTCTCCGCGTTGGCCAGTGTCTGCTTCCGCATATAATCTTCCGGAACCAGGCTTTTGTAGGAATTTGTCACCTCAAAATAATAGCCGAAAACTTTGTTGTATTTGATCTTCAGGTTTTTGATCCCGGTCCGCTCCCGGTCTTCATTTTCCAGCTCCGCCAGCCACTTTTTCCCGTCCCGCTTGGCGCTTCTTAATCTGTCGATATCCTGGTCGAAGCCGTCCTTTATGATGCCGCCTTCCCGGATGGACAGAGGCGGATCCTCTTCAATGGCCGCCGCGAGCAGCGAATGGATATCCTCCAGTCCGTCGATCTCTTCCCTGACTTCCGTCAGGATCTCTTTTTGAAAACATTTCATCACCTGCCTGATGTAAGGAAGCATTTCCAGGGAATTGCGGAAAGCGATCATATCCCTGGGATTGGCGGTTTTGTAGCTGATACGGCCAAGCAGTCTTTCCAGATCATAAACAGGATTTAAATATTCCCGGATCTCTTCACGGGAAACGGGATTTTCAGAAAGCTCCTCCACCGCATCCAGCCGTTTTTCGATCTCTTTCTTTTCCAACAGGGGCTGTTCCAGATAACTCCTTAAGGTCCGCCCGCCCATGGCGGTTTTGGTCTTGTCCAGTACCCAGAGCAGGGATCCCCTCTTCTGTTTTTCCCTCAGCGTTTCACACAGCTCCAGATTCCGTCTGGTAGAAGCGTCCAGAAGCATATATCTGCTGGCTATGTAGGGATGGATATGCCGAATGTGGCTCAGGGAGGTTTTCTGCGTATCGTACAAATACTGCAGCAAAGCCCCCGCCGCGATGGTACCTACAGGAAAATCCTCCAGTCCCAGCCCTGTCAGAGTACGCACGTTAAAATGCCGCGTCAGACACTTCTGCGCCGCATCGTCCTCAAAAAAGTGGGGCTCCAGCGCGTAGACGGAAATCCCCAGCCGGCCCTTCAGTTCCTCCATATCCATGCCGCTGACCAAAAAGGCGTCGTTGCATATGATCTCCTTGGGCTGGTATTTCATGATCTCGTCCGTAAGTTTTTTCAGGTCCTCGACCTCTGTGGCGAAGAAATCACCCGTGGACACGTCCGCCAGGGAGATCCCGATACCGGACTGTATATAGGTCACGCACATCAGGTAATTGTTCCGGGATTCCTCCAGCGCCTGCATATCCATATTGGTGCCGGGGGTCACGATCCGCACGACTTCCCGCTTTACCAGTCCCCTGGCCGTTTTGGGATCTTCCACCTGCTCACAGATGGCCACCTTATAGCCCTTGCTGATCAGCTTGTTCAGGTACCCTTCCACCGCATGGTAGGGTATGCCGCACATAGGCGCCCTTTCTTCCTGCCCGCAGTCCTTTCCGGTCAGGGTTATTTCCAGCTCCTTGGATGCCGTCAGCGCATCCTCAAAAAACATTTCGTAAAAATCGCCCAATCTGTAGAAAAGAATACAGTCCTGGTATTCCTTTTTCGTTTCCAGATATTTCTGCATCATGGGAGTAAATTCCGCCACTTCTTTTTCTCCTGTTCTTATCATTTGCCGGTCTGTACGCAACATATGCGTACATATGGTCATTATACTACAAAATATGGTTATTGTAAATCTCCCCCGCGTACTTGCATTCACTTTTGGGTTTTATTATAATGATACTGTCAGGATACGGTTATCGGTCAGAAAGGAGCGGCTATGCCGGCAAAAAGGTTATTCTCCCGTTTTTCCCAAAAACAGATATTTATTACCGGTTTTGTTCTGGTGCTTCTTTCCCAGCTTCCTTTCTGGATTCTGGGTGAAAGATCGGTCATTCCCTATCATGACCAGCTGGACGGGGAAATGATCGGCTATATATACCAGGCAAAATACCTGTTCTCCGGAAACGGCCTGATCCCTGAATTTTTAAACGGGGCATCCAAGACTTCTTTGTGTCCCCCCGCTCCGTTCGCGGTCCTGTTCTTCCGGCTGCTGCCGCCTTTTGCCGCCTATCTGCTTTTACAGCTCCTCGGCCAGCTTACGGCCTACACCGGTATGTTCCTTCTCGCCGGATTTCTCACCGAAAGCTCCCCCGTCAGCTTGATCACGGCGCTTTTATACGCGTTTCTTCCGTTCCTGCCTGTATACGGCCTGTCCCAGTACGGCATGCCCATGCTGCTGTACTGTATCTGCCTTTTGTATCAACGGCGCCGCAGAAAGCTCTGCCTGCTTTACCTGGCTTTTTACGCCATGATGTCATCTCTCGTCCTCTGCGGCTTTATCTGGCTCGGTTTTTTGACCGCCGCCAATATTTTTCTCTGGATCAAGGGGAAGGGAAAAGAAAAAACCGCCCTGACAGGCGGCCTGTTTCTGATGCTCGGCGTTTATCTGGCGGAAAATCTTCCTCTGCTTTCCCAGCTGTTTTTCTCCGGCGGAGAAATTTCCCACAGAAGCGAATTTGTTCTCGCGGCGGTTCCTTTCGCGGATTCCCTGAAGACCTTTTTCCTGCAGAATGAGCAGCACTGCCGCGACAATCATATATGGATCCTGGCTCTTTCCGTTTTCGTGCTCTTCACAGGCATTTTCCTGCGCGGACATCTGGAAGCCCGTATCGCGCGGCTTCTGCGCCTGCTCGCGGGGGATCTGCTGCTGATCTTTCTTCTGTGCGGCGTTTCCGCTTTCTGGAACAGCCTTGCCGGCGTCCTGCTAAGAAACCGCCTGGGTTCCCTGGGCTCCTTCCAGCTGGAACGCGTCCTCTGGACGGCGCCGCTGCTCTGGTACACGGCGCTCGCCATGTGTCTGCGCGTACTGCCAAAGCTCCGCCGGGAATGGAAAGTCCCTGCCTGTGCGCTGGGTTTCGCCTTTTTAGCTATCCTCTCATTCCACAACCTGAAAATGACCTTTGTCAAACCCTGTATCCAGAATCTCCTCATGCCCGGTTACAACACCATGAGCTATTCCGACTATTACGCCATCGGCATCCTGGAACAGGCGGAAGAATATATCCGTACCGCGGAAGGTCTGGAAAAGGACGAATACAAAGTGGCCAGTCTGGGCATTGAGCCCGCTGCCGCCCTGTATCACGGATTTTACTGCGTGGACGGCTATTCCAACAATTATTCTCTTTCCTACAAGCACGCGTTCCGGGAAGTGATCGCGCCGGAACTTGCTCTCAACGACTGGATCCGGGTATATTTCGATACCTGGGGCAACCGCTGTTATCTTACCTCGCACGAAACCGGCGGCAGCTGCCAGTTACAAAAAGACAGTTTCGTTTTCCGGGAACTGCGGATCGACACCCGGGCCCTTGCCCGCTTAGGCTGCGATTATATATTCTCCGCGGCATATATTGAAAACGCGGAGGAAGCCGGACTTAAGCTGCTGCGGGAAGAACCCTTCCAAACGCCGGACAGCTATTACGGCATATATCTTTACAAGATTCAGGATTCTTCCATTTCTCCCAGATAGTAAAATCCCCTGCACTCCGTCAGCCTCACCCTGACGATCTTCCCTATCAGGGAAACGGGCCCCGCGAAATGCACCATGGTATTGTTGGACAGCCGCCCGGTCAGAAGAGAGGCATCCTGCCCGTTGACTTCCTCCACCAGCGCTTCCATCACCTGTCCCTGATAACGTTTTATCCTTTCTCTGGCCGTATCCTGCACCGTTTTCAGCAGCTTGTCAAATCCCTGTTTCACCACCGCTTCCGGTACCTGTTCCATGGAAGCCGCCGGCGTTCCCGTCCGTCTGGAATAGATAAAGGTAAAGGCGTTGTCATATTCCACTTCCTTTACCACCGCGATGGTTTCTTCTATATCTTCCGGCGTTTCTCCCGGAAATCCCACGATCAGGTCCGTGGTCAGAGCCATATCCGGGATCTCTTCCCGGATGTGTTTTGCCAGGGCTATGTACTCCTCTTTGGTATAGCCTCTGTTCATCGCCTTTAAAATACGGTTGGAGCCTGCCTGGAGGGGGAGATGCAGATGCCGGCATATTTTTTTGGATCCTTTCATCACCTGTATCAGTTCTTCCGACAGATCCTTGGGATGGGAAGTCATGAACCGGATTCTCTCTATGCCGTCTATTTTTTCCACTTCCCGCAGAAGTTCCGCGAAAGTAACAGGTTCCTCAAGATTTTTTCCGTAGGAATTGACGTTCTGTCCCAGCAGCATGATCTCCACCACGCCGTCCGCCGCCAGCGCCTCTATTTCACGCAGAATATCTTTGGGGCCGCGGCTTCTCTCCCTGCCCCGTACATAGGGAACGATACAGTAGCTGCAGAAATTATTGCAGCCAAACATGATATTGATACCGGATTTAAAAGGATATTTTCTTTTGACCGGAAGATCTTCCACGATCTTGTCGGTATCCTGCCAGATGTCTATGAGCATACCGTCGGTTTCATACAGCATATCCAGCAGCTCGGCAAATTTATAGATATTGTGAGTGCCGAAGATCAGATCCACGAAGCGGTAGCTTTCTTTTATTTTTTCCACCGCGGAAGGTTCCTGCATCATACAGCCGCAGAGCGCGATCTTCATATGAGGCTTCTTTTTTTTCAGTCCTTTCAGTTCTCCCAACCGGCCGTATACCCGCTGATCCGCGTTGTCCCGCACAGTGCAGGTATTAAAGATCACAAAGTCCGCATTCTCCTCTTCCGATTCCGTAAAACCGGCGCTTTCCAATACGCCGCAGAGCTTTTCCGAATCCCTGGCGTTCATCTGACAGCCGAAAGTCGTTACGTGAAAGGTGGGCCTGCGTCCCAGCCGCCCGGCCAGCTCATCCGCGCGGGCTCCCGCCCTTTTCATAAAATAATACTGCCGTTCCGGTTCTTTCGCGGGAGCTTTGGCAGCCGCTTCCGCCCAGTTTTCTTTTCCGTCCTGCATATTCCTTAACTCCTGATCTGCCCGTTTCCTCTGACCGCGTATTTGTAGGAGGTCAGTTCTTTCAGCCCCATGGGTCCTCTGGCGTGGAGCTTCTGGGTGCTGATACCGATCTCGGCCCCGAAACCAAACTCAAAACCATCCGTAAAACGGGTGGAGGCGTTGACGTAGACGCAGGCCGCGTCCACACCGTTTAAAAACTTTTCCGCGGCTTTCGGATCTTCCGTGATAATGGCCTCGGAATGTCCGGTATTGTACCGGTTGATATGGGCGATGGCCTCTTCCACGCTGTCCACGGTCTTCATGGAAATAATATAATCCAGGTATTCCTTTCCATAGTCTTCTTCCTCTGCCGCTTTCGCGTCCGCCAGGATCTCTCTTACCCTTTCGTCCCCCCGCATTTCCACCTTGCGCGCCCGCAGCGCTTCCGCCAGCACCGGCAGAAAACGTTCCCGCACACTCTCATGGACCACCAGCGACTCGCAGGCGTTGCAGACCCCGATACGCTGTGTCTTGGCGTTGATGGTTATATTGACCGCCATGGTCAAATCTGCGGCCCGGTCCACATAGATATGGCAGTTGCCGGTCCCGGTTTCGATCACGGGAATGGTGCTGTTTTCCAGCACGCTGCGGATCAGTCCCGCTCCTCCCCTTGGGATCAGAAGATCCACATAGCGGTCCAGTTTCATAAAAGCGGCGGTCACGCTGCGTTGTGTATCGGTGATTAGCTGCAGGGCATCCTCCGGTATTCCCTCCGCGCCCAGCGCCTTACGCAGTACCTCCGCCACAGCGGTATTGGAACGCAGGGCATCGCTTCCTCCCTTTAAGATCACCGCGTTCCCCGCTTTAAAACAAAGCCCGAACGCATCTGCCGTCACGTTGGGACGGGATTCGTAAATGATGCCGATGACGCCTATCGGCACTCTCCTTTTTTCGATCTCCAGGCCGTTAGGGCGGGTGAAACGCTCCATCACTTCCCCCACGGGGTCCGGCAGCGCGGTGATCTGTTCCAGCCCTTCCGCCATGGCCCGGATCCTCTCCGGCGTCAGGCGCAGCCTGTCCAAAAGCCCTTCGCGCATGCCGGCGGCTTCTCCCGCCGCGATGTCCAGGGCATTGGCCTGCAGGATCTTGTCCGTATTGGCGGTCAGCGCTTCTGCTGCCGCCAAAAGAGCGTGATCCTTTTCCCGCGCGCTCAGTTCCTGCACTCTGTATTTGGCCTCCGCCGCTTTCTTTCCCATCAGTTCCAAATCCGTCATGACCATTTCCTCTTCTTCCCGCCTTTTCTCAAAGGCATATCACCTGCATGGGCCTGATATCCGTATCCTCCGTGGGGAGCTTATCCACCATCTGGCAGCTGTATCCAATGGCAATGGTACGCAGGGCAGCCTTGTCCGCCAGATAGCGGTCGTAAAATCCTCTGCCGTATCCCAGGCGGCCGCGAAAAACATCAAAAGCGACTCCCGGCATCAGCATAAGCGTATTCTTTTCCCTGTCTTGGGAAAACACAAATTTTTCCCGTTTTTCCGGCTCCGCCGGTTCCAGGATCCCCCGATAGCCGGGGCGCAGATCCGCCCGGCCCTCCATACGGTAAAATTCCATGCGGCCGTCCAGGACACAGGGCGCGTAAACCTTTTTCCCCTGCCGCAGCGCTTCCTCCCAGATCGGCGCTGTATCCACTTCACTTCCATAGCTGATAAACACCAGCAGTTCTCCGGCGCCGTAATACCACTGATGTCCCAGGATCCGCTCCGTTATCAGGATTTCGGAGCGTTTCCGCTCTTCGGGCCCCAGCCCGTCCCTCCGTTTCAATATCCTGCGCCTGATCTCCGTTTTGCTTTGTCCGTTTTCTTCCATCCGCAACATCCCGCGCTTTTCTAATGTTTGTATATGCTGTTTACAAATTCCTTCAGGTCAAAATTCTCCTCCCTGTTGGCCGCAAACAGAGTGCCTTCCTGCCGTCCGTCCAGGATCCTGTGTAAGATCCCCACGTCCCTGCTGTTAGCGATCACCATATCGGCGCCCATTCCCGTGGCGATCCTGGCTGCCGCCATTTTGGTGTTCATGCCGCCGGTCCCCACGTTGCTGCCCGTACTGGCTTTTCCCATATTCAGATATTCCTCCGTCAGCTTTTCCACCTCGGAAATAAATTCCGCGTTGGGATTGGCGTGAGGATCGTCCGTATACAGTCCGTCGATGTCCGAAAGCAGGATCAGCAGATCCGCTTCCACCAGAGCCGCCACAATAGCGGACAGCGTATCGTTGTCCCCGATCAGGGTATCGCTGTCTTTCTCATAATTGATCTCATAGCTGGCAATGGTATCGTTTTCGTTTACAATGGGGATGATCCCCATTTTTAAAAGTTCCGTAAACGTATTGTGGGCATTGAAACGGTTCATGTCATCCACCACGGTATTTTTTGTCATCAGGATCTGGGCCACGATCTGATTGTATTCCGCGAAAAGCTTCTGATACGTCATCATCAGCCTGGCCTGTCCCACTGCCGCGCAGGCCTGCTTAAACGCCAGAGGTGTCACCGGCTTTCCTTCCATCTCCGTATAGGGATTCACCGCCTTTTTCCCCACCGCTATGGCGCCCGAACTGACCAATACCACATCCTTGCCCTGATTTCGGATATCACAGAGCTCCCTGGCCAGTTTTTCCAGTTTGATATAATCCAGATCTCCTGTCTGCGCGTGCTGCAGAGAGGAGGAACCTATCTTTACCACAATTCTTTTCTTATCCTTCAATAGTTCCCTGTGATTCATCTTCTGCCTGCCTTTCCCGGCGTCTTCTTTCCGGACTGCCTTTCCCATTCTACTGTATTTTTGTTTTTCCGTCAATCCAAAAGACCCTTACAGGGCCGGATAATAGGCAGCAGCCACCGCTTCCGCCGTTTTGATCCCGTCCATGGCCGCCGAAGTGATGCCTCCCGCGTATCCGGCGCCTTCCCCGCAGGGATAAAGCCCTTTCAGGGAGGACTGCAGATCCTCTCCCCGCAGAATGCGGACAGGAGAAGAGGTCCTGGCCTCCACACCGGACAAAAGCGTATCCTGACGATTAAAGCCTTTTATGTATCCGGCAAACTGCTCCATGCCCGCTATGATCCCCCTGTTCAGGTTTTCCGGAAGGATATCCGTAATGTCCGTGAAACAAAATCCGCCCTTGACCGCCGGTGCGAAAGAAGCCGCTTTGGCCGCATCCTCCATAAGGCCGCGTTCCACCTTCTCCTTAAAGCTGAAATATGTCTGTACCGGCACTCTGCCAGCCCCGGCACGATAGGCGTTTTCCTCCAATCTTCTCTGGAAGGCCACCCCCGCCAGAGGTCCGCTGCCGCCGAAATCCTGGGGGGATACGGTCACGATCACGGCGCTGTTGGCGTTTTCCCCTTTCCGGCCGCTGTAGCTCATGCCGTTCACGCACAGCCTTTCCGGTTCGGAGGAGGCGTTTACCACATAGCCGCCGGGACACATGCAGAAAGTATACACTCCTCTTCCGTCAGCGGTCTTTCCCGCCGCCTTATAGGCTGCCGCCGGAAAAAGCTCCGCCATATCCCCGTACTGGCTCCGGTTGATCATGGCCTGGCGGTGCTCCACCCGCAGCCCCACCGCAAACGGCTTCGCCTCCATGGGGATCCCCTTTTGCAGCAGCATGGAAAAAGTATCTCGCGCGCTGTGCCCCACCGCCAGTACGACCACTTTTGTAAGCAGCCTCTGTTTTCCGTTGATCAGAACGCCGCTTACCGCGCCGTTTTCCGTCAGCAGTTCCGTCACCTTGCTCTCAAACCATACCTGACCGCCCAGCCGGATGATCTCCTGTCTTAAAGCCGCCACTGCCTTTCGCAGGATATCGGTACCGATATGGGGTCTGCTTTCATACAGAATGTCAGAGGGAGCGCCGCATTCCGCCAGGATCCTCAGCACTTCCCCGTTTCTTCCGTATTTGTCCTTTACCAGCGTGTTCAGCTTTCCGTCAGAAAAAGTACCCGCTCCGCCTTCTCCGAACTGGACATTGGATTCCGGCCGCAGAGGCGCGCCGCTCCAGAACGCTTCCACATCTTTCTGCCTTTCCTCCACCGTTCTGCCTCTTTCCAGCAGAATGGGGGCAAAACCGGCCCGGGCCAGAAAAAGGCCGCAAAAAAGGCCGGCCGGGCCGGTTCCCACTATCACGGGATGAGAAAGCGGCATGTTTCCTCTCGCTTCGGGAAACCGATACGCTTCTTCCCGCGGCGCGGGGACAGCCCCGCCCCTGTGCCGCAGAAGCAGCGCGGCTTCGTCCGTGGTTTCTATGTCCAGTGTATAGAGATAATGAATATCCGATTTTTTTCTGGCATCCAGGGATTTCCTGCGGATGACCATTTTCTTGATCCGCTCCTCGGAGATCCGCAGGGCGCCGGCCGCCTTCCTGATCAGCTCCGGCCGCGCCAGCTCCGGCCCTGCCTTTATCTGTATCCTTATCATGCTGTTTTGTTCCGCTCCTATGTATCCTTTTTCCCCGCGGCGCTCCTGCCGGCTATATAACCGGACGCCCAGGCCCACTGCAGGTTGTACCCTCCGCATTTTCCGTCCGCATCCAGGATCTCCCCCGCGAAATATACTCCGGGCTGTTTTAAGGATTCCAGGTTTTCGGACACCTGGGATAGCGGCACGCCCCCCGCGCAGGCCTGCGCGTTTTCAAAAGAATGGCATCCCGTCACCGATACCCCGAGATCCCTGCACAAAGACAGGACCTTCCGCAGTTTCTTTTCGTCCGCTCTGCCGCACGGCTCCGTGGGTTTCAGTCCCGCCAGACGGATCAGCAGAAGCATCAGTTTTTTATTCAGCATCCCCGTAAAGAAGGCTTCCACGCTCTGCGAGCCGTCCCTATCCGCCAGCCGTTCCCGTCCCCATTTTTGGTACGCGCCTTCCTCAAATTCCGGAAGGAAATCCATGCGCGCTTCCACCTGCTTTTTTCCCAGCAGCGCGTAAGCCGCCTGCCTGCTCATCTGAAATACCACGATCCCCGAAATGCCGCTGTCGGTAAACTGCAGCTCACCCCGCTCCTCCGCCGCGGGCCTGCCGTCCACGTACAGCCTGATCTTCGCTTCTGTCCTGACGCCGGATACGGCTTTCAGCCAGCCTTCCCCGCACTTTAACTGTACCAGGGCAGGCACCACGGGAACCAGCGTATGGCCCAGAGATTGGGCAAGCGCGTAACCGTTTCCGTCGGAACCCGTTTTCGGCGCCGCTTTTCCGCCGCAGGCCAGGATCACCCGATGATAGAGCGCGCTTCCCCTTTCCGAAACCACTTCGATCCCCTGCTCCCGGGGACGCAGCCGCAGCACCTTGTCATCGGTTCTTACCGTAACCCCTTCTTTCTGCATCTGCAGCCGCAGCACATCCAGGACCACGGAGGCCTGCTCGGCGGCCGGATACAGACAGCCCCTTTTTTCCTTCGTCAGCATCCCAGCTCCATGGAAAAAGGAAAGCGCGGCCTGATTGTCAAACCGTTCCAGAATATGCTCCACCGCGTTCATGTCCCGGCTGAAATAAAAGGCGGATGACATATCCATATTGGAAAAATTGCATTTTCCGTTGCCTGTGGAAAGCAGCTTCTTTCCCACTCTGTCGTTTCTTTCATAGAGCGTCACCTCCGCTCCGGCCCGGGCGGCGGCTACAGCCGCCATCATACCGGCGGCTCCGCCTCCCGCTATCGCGATTCTTCTTTTCATCCCGCACATCCTTCCATACGTTCCTTCCGGACATCCGTATGTTCCTCTAACTGGAATAAGTTTCCAGAAAACTGTACAGCGCCGCTTCGTCTTCCATAAAAATACCCTCCGCGATCCGGCTCTGCTGGGTTTCCGGCAGTTCCAGCGCGGAAATAGTGGTATGCATATAGACCGTTTTCTGGTCTTCGCAGTATACCACGATCTGATTGTCTTCCACTTTCAGGTAAAATCCCTGCGTGGGCTCTATATAAAGATAATTCATCCTCACCACGACCCGGCTTCTGGAAAAAGAAACGACCTCCAGGCCCATAAATCCTCTTTCCCTCTCCGTAAGAGGCGGGGAAAGCGCGTAAAGTTCCATGGCTTCCACAAAATTTTCCCTGTTCATGCCCAGATATTGGTCGGGCACTTTCAGCACGGTTTCCACGGAAGTCCCCCTTTTTGTGTCATACTCCTCCAGGACATATTCCGTATCCGAAGTCAGTACTTCCTCTTCCTCAGCCGCCACTTCCTCAGCCGGTCCCGGCGTTTTCGCAAAATCCTCCGGTTTTACCTCTGTGATCAGCAGATCCGGCCTGTTTGGATAAAAATACCGTTCCGCTTCCGCTCCCAGATAGATACCGGCAAAAAAAGTCATACAGGGATAGAGGACAAATAAACTGATACCTTTCACAAACTTCATAATCAGACTCCTTTGTTATCAGTATCAGCCTATCTTTCAAATTTATTCAGTTAAGACAAAATATGCAGGATTTCTCCTATTTTTCTCAGGATACCTCCTCCGGGCAGCAGATAGAGCTCCCTGGAACGTACACAGCGCAGGGTGAACAGCAGGATCACGTAACAGCAGATGCCTATGGCCAGTCCCAGCAGCGTGGCCCCTCCCTCCCCCAGCAGGGAAACCAGGGCCCTGTTCAGCAGAAACAGGCACAGCCCGGTCACCGCCGCGGCTAACAGCGGCATCACAAACAGATGGATCCATTCCGGCGTATAGTTCAGCGCCCGTATCACGAAGATCCCGTTTAAGATACAGGATACGGCCGTCATGAACGCCAGCGCGAACACCGGGATATACGCGTCCCCTCCGGCCGCTTTTCCGATGATGACAGTCAGCAGAAAAGCCGCGAAAGACGCCAGCGTGTTTAGCAGCACCAGTTTCTTTTTCCCCAGTCCGCTCAGAACGCGCATAAAATACAGTCCCATCGGCAGAAACAGAAGGATAGGGAATCCCCTCCGCATACATCCGGCCGCGAAATCCGTACCGCTCCCGCTTCCAAAAAGGCAGTGTAAGATACCGGGTTCCAGCACCAGGTTCATAACGGCAAAAAAACCGTTGAGCAAAAGGATCGTCTGGATCCCTCCCGTGAACAGATTTTTGGCGTTCTTATATTCCTCTTTTTTGACGGCCGAAACCAGGTTGACCTGATTTCCCGCGCATAAAAGCAGCGCGATCCCGGTAAGGAACCCCGTCGGGAGCAGAAATTTCGCGTAAAAGGCGCCCAGGGTTTCCATTCCTGCCGGAAGCCGCTCCACGCCCAGCCGGCCATACCAGTACACGCACCCTGCGGCGCCTGCCCGCAGCAGGAACAGAGTGGCCGCTTCCGCCGTCACCGTCAGAAGCAGAAGCCGCAGCAGCTGCGGGCTGTCCTCCGTCAGCCTCAGCCCTTCCTGTCCGCGCCTCCCGGCTCTTCTCCCGGCGCCCAGATAGATAAAAAAGAGAAACCCCAGGGACAGCAGGCCGGCAAAGATCATGCCCAGCGCCACGCCCCCCGCTCCGTACATATAAGTAAACTTCTCGGTATGCAGCAGAGCGGACACTTTTTCCCCGTGCCCGTAAAGTCCGTGCGCCGCCAGCAGCGAAAAGGACAGGATAAAGATCTGTTTTAAGATACCCGCTATGACCGTTGGCATAGCCGTTCCGATCCCCTGAAAGTAGCCCTCCAATACGGCGCAGACAGCCTCTGCCAGAAACAGCGGAGCCAGCAGCCGCAGCGCGAAAGCCGCCTCCGGCAGATGAAAAAAGCCTCCTGCCAGCGCGTCCGCGCAGATCAGAAGCAGCGCGCAGCCAAAGATCCCGGCGCAAAGGCAGTACCAGAAACCGGCCTTGCTGACTTTGGCCGCGTTTTTATACTGGCCCTTGCTCATACGCGCCCGTAGCAGTCTGCTCATGCCCTCCGGTATGCAGGCCGTGAACAATATCTGCAGCAGCCCGTATATCTCCAGCGCGGCGGCCAGATAAGTCATGCCCCAGTCCCCGATTTGGCGCCCGAGGATCATCAGCACAGCCATTCCCAGCAGGCCGGTGGCGGCCGCGAACTGCTTTTTCTTAATTTCCATCTGTTTCATTTACATTTCCTCTCTTGTAATTCCCAACGACTTCAGTATTTCCTCCTGCCTGTTTTCCATTATGGCGGCTTCCTCTTCCTCCATATGGTCGTAACCGCACAGATGCAGCATGCTGTGGGCTACCAGAAAGGCAAATTCCCGCTTTTCGGAATGTCCATAGCGCCGCGCCTGTTCCTTTACTTTCTCCGCGGAGATCATAATGTCCCCCAGCAGCAGTTCTCCGCTCTCCGGTTCAAAATAATCCGCCGCCTGCTCTTCCAGATGTGAGAAATCCGACGGCGTTTTGTATTCCACGCCGGGAAAGGACAGCACATCCGTTTCTCTGTCCACCCCTCTGAACTGCCGGTTGATCTCACGGATCGAGGCGTTGTCCGTGATCACAAGATTGATCTGGGCCTCATACGGACAGCCCTCGCTTCTCAGCACGGCCTCCGCTACCGCGTCCGTTACCTGCTGTATATCAAAAGGAAACCTTTCTTCCGTTTCGTTTTCAATGTAAGAAGTCATAATAAAGCTTTTCCTCCTGGAACGTATTTCTCATGCCGGTCAGTTCTTCCATGGTAATATCACAGCGGGCCAGAGCGGAACTTCGCAGTTCCTTCTGAAAGATCTCCTCTATAAGCCTGTCATAGTCGATCTTCTTTTCCGGCTCCTGTTTTAACAGCCCCATTATGGACGCGATGACCGTATCGGAAAACAACAGTACCGCCGCTTCTTTGCTTTTCAGGGAATGTCCGGATTCCAGATATTCCTCCAAAAGCCGTACCGCCGCCGGCGGAAATTCATAGGGTTCCAGCAGTTCTTGGGTATTTTGCCAGTTGATCTCTCCCCGCAGCAGCCCGATGCGGTGATAGTATCCGCCCGCCTTCGCGGCATCCGCGTCCAGGTTCAGCTTTCCCGCGATCCTGCCGCAGAAATAGGCGGTATGGACGGCCCGGTAATATTCCTCCCTGGAGCAGGCCTTCAGTTCCACCAAAAGCGAGCATTCCTGGTCGTTGATCTCCATGTATTTATTCCTGTATCTGTAAATGATCAGATTGGAAAAAAGCTTCAGCAGCAAAAGCAAGAGCACGATATTGAGGACGGCGTTCACAAAGGGTACCAGGAACAATTCCCATTTCAGAGTTTCATTGGCGTACAGCACCACGCAGGCCGTTTCCCCCACAAAGAGAAACAAAACGGAAAGCAGGACGGGAGCGATAAACCGTTCCTTATCCCGCAGCCTGGAAAACAGTCCGCAGCCAATCAGACCACAGGTAAAATACAGTACGAAGACCTCTATGCCGCAGCCGGCCAAAAGCGTGGAGATCGACAGCAGCAGGCCGCCCGCGCAGATCCCGGTCAGCACATTGGAAAACAGGGAAAGCAGCACGAAAACCGTCAGAAAAGGCCAGCCGGCGAACGGCAGATACGAGCAGGCCGCCGCTAACAGCAGACACAGCGCGTACAGTGCCGTGAAACGGGGCCAATAAAGCTGCCCCCCGTCCGTCTGCACCATCACGAACAGCACGCCAAAGCAGCCTATTCCGCTCAGTATCACGTCGCGGAGTATGTCCACGGCCTGGCAGCCCCGGAACAGGCACAGCAGAAACGTGCCCGCCGTTGTGGCCAAAAACAGAAGGAGCGCGCAGAATTTCTCGGATTTATGGGAATTTTCCCTGATAGTTTTATCGTCTGCCATTCTTTCTGGTATCCTTATATCCCCTTTTTTCTTTCGCTTCATAATCATCATACGCTTTTACGATCTTCTGCACCAGCGGATGTCTGACCACATCCCTGCAGGTGAGAGTACAAAAAGCGATGCCGTCAATGTTCTTCAGCACTCTTTCCGCCACGTCCAGCCCGGAACGGCTTCCCTGGGGCAGATCCTTCTGCGAAGAATCCCCGGTCACGACCACTTTGGAGCCAAAGCCTATCCTGGTCAGAAACATTTTCATCTGAGCCGGCGTAGTATTCTGCGCCTCGTCCAGGATAATAAAGGCATCGTCCAGCGTCCGCCCCCGCATGTAGGCCAGCGGCGCCACTTCGATCAGTCCCTTTTCCGTATTTTTGGCAAAACTTTCCGCTCCCATGATCTGATAGAGCGCATCGTAGAGAGGCCGCAGATAGGGATCCACCTTGCTCTGCAGATCTCCCGGCAGAAATCCCAGTTTCTCTCCCGCTTCAATGGCGGGCCTGGTCAGGATGATCCTTCCCACCTCGCCCTTTTTAAAAGCGGTGACCGCCATGGCCATGGCCAGATAAGTCTTTCCGGTGCCGGCCGGGCCCAGCCCGAACACGATCATATTGCCGCGGATGGCATCCGCGTACTGCTTCTGTCCCAGTGTTTTGGGCTTGACCGGTTTCCCGCTTATGGTATGGCAGATCAGGTCCTTGTCCATTTCCACCAGCTCGCCCTCTTTCTCTTCCCGGCCAAGGCTGATGGCGTAATCTACTTTCTGTTCCTCTATCTCGCCGCCGTTCTCCGATACTTCAAACAAACGGGACAAAATATTGACGGATTTTCTCACCGCCGCTTCTTCCCCCGTTATCTTGACCGCGCCGTTGCGGTCCACTACCGTCACATGGAAATCCGTTTCCAGTTTCCTGATATATTTGTCGTTCTGTCCGAAAACGCTCTGCATATATGCCGCAGGCATTTCCATGGTATAAGTTGTCACGCTCATTCCTGCTCCGATTCCGCGGGCACGGCGGACTGTTCTCCGCCGTCCTCCGTAAAGGGAACTTCCTTCCCCGTTTTTTCTATGACCTGCAGTTCGCCGATCAGTTTCCATCTGTCGCTGTCTGTTTCTATTTTAACATCTTTTTCAATAATTTGTACCCCTTTTTCCTCTAAACCTGCAAGAAATAAGGAATATTTCCCGGCCAGCAGCTCTTTGGCCTCTTCCGTGGAGTAGATCCGTTCCGTATTCTGGTATTCCCGGTAGCATCTGGTGCCCAGCACCACCGGCAGGGTCAGGCCTTCCAAAGGTTCAAACTCTTTCTCCGTGATGACCGTATCGTAGACGGTAAAATCACAGCTTCCGCCGATCTCAAACATTTTACCGAACAGTTTGATATAATGGTTCTCCTGCACCCTGCCCGTATATACCTTTTCCAGATAGTAAAACGGAAGTTCCTCATAAACCTCCTGCACCCGCTGTACATAGATATCCGCGTCCGAGCGCATATACTGATACTTCCGGACGGTGGTGTCCTCATTATACACCGGCACCCTGCCGTCCACCAGAAGCGTTCCTTCCTCCACCCTGTCACCTATCTTCACCTGAGGTACGCCGGAACGCACGATCATGGACACGATCAGTCCGTCCTTGTCCGCGTACAGATCCGACGTGATATCCTCCTGCGCAGGCGCGGAAAGCGCATCGTTTTCTTTGACGGAAATCTCCAGGCTGGTGCCGGAAAGTCTGGCGGAAGTCCAGGTGATCTCCTGAAATTCACGCCGGATCTCCTTTTCCAGTTCTTCTATGTCCAGTTCCTCACTGGGCATGCCTACCCGTATCCCTCTTTCCTCCAGAAATTCCAGAAACAGATCCTCGGTAATGTTCAGATTGCCTTCAATGCTGATCTTCCAGATATAACGCGAAGACCAGAACCAGAAAAAACACGCGGCAAACAGACCCAGTATAAAGATCTTTCTGGAAAGAAGCTTCGGCATCAAAAAGGGCAGTCCGCATCTCTTCAGGATGACTGCCCTCGTTCCCGTTTTTCTCGTGATCTCCTTCAAACGGTAAAAACCCGCAAGACTGATGCAGAGATAATAGATATCCTCTTCTTTTTTAATATTCCACAGCAGGATATTTTTATTGCTGCAAAGATTAAAAAAACGCTCCGGCGCGAATCCCCACATTTTTATTTGCACATATCCCCTGAGCCATTTCAGAAACCCAATCACAAGCCGCGCTCCTTATACGAATATTACCCTCTCGATGTATCCCCCGATCTTCATGTCTTCATTGGTATAATATTCGATAACAAGTCCCGTTCCCTCAAAACGTACCTGTCCGTTTTTGGTCTGCAGCAGGATACAGGCATCGGTATATTCCAGTATCCCCCGGTAATTTTCGATAAACGCTTCTCTGTTGCCGGTCATGGAAAGCATGAACGCCCCCATCATCATATCCTTCGGCAGCTTTAAGGATTCCACCAGCAGTTCTTTTCTGGATTCTTTCGGTTCCGCCGCCGTTTTTTGCTTCTTTTTCATAGTACACTATATTCCGGCGCGCCCGTTCTCATACCTGATTTGTGGAAACGCTACCGCAGGATCCCCTTGATCAGAGGCGTTTTAAGCGGCGGCTCTTCGGAGATCACATAGGCCTTTTTCAGCCTTTCCATGGCGCTTTTCAGCTTTTCTCTGTCATTGGCGTGGAGCACCGCCAGCGCTTCTCCCCGTTTCACATAGTCACCCTTTTTCTTCAAAAGGACGATCCCAACGGACAGATCTATGGCGCTTTCCTTGGTTTCTCTGCCGCCTCCCAGGATCAGGGAACAGAGCCCCACTTCGTCACAGGCGATATGACTGACATACCCTTCTTCGGAGGATACGCAGTTTTCCCGCAGGGAAGATGCCGGCAAAAGGGTTTCGTCATACACCGCCGCCGGATCCCCGCCCTGCGCTTCCACGAATTCCGCCAGCTTTTTTAACGCGCTTCCGTCCCGCAGAACCTTTAACAGCAGTTCCCTGGCCTGTTCTTCCTGTTCCGCCCTGCCCCCGGCTAAAAGCATCTGGGTGCCCAGGGTCAGGCACAGTTCGGTAAGATCAGCCGGTCCTTCCCCCCGCAGAGCCGCGATGGCTTCCCTGACTTCCAACGCGTTTCCCACCGCGTACCCCAGGGGCTGGTCCATATCGGAGATCACCGCCGCCATCCGCTTGCCGGCCCCTCTGCCGATCCGCAGCATCTCTTCCGCCAGCGCGTACGCGTCCTTTTCCTTTTTCATAAAGGCGCCGCTGCCGGTCTTCACATCCAGTACGATCGCATCCGCTCCGGCGGCCAGCTTTTTGCTCATAATGGAACTGGCGATCAGGGACATATTGTCCACGGTGGCAGTCACGTCCCGCAGTGCGTACAGCTTTTTGTCCGCAGGCGCCAGTTCTCCGCTCTGCCCCATAATGGCGATCCCGATGCGGTTTACGTTCTGTATAAAACGCCGGGGAGTCAGTTCCGTTGTGAATCCGGGAAAACTTTCCAGCTTGTCAATGGTGCCGCCGGTATGCCCAAGCCCTCTTCCGCTCATCTTGGCTACCGGAAGGCCGCAGGCCGCCACCATGGGCGCCAGCGCCAGGGAAGTCTTGTCCCCCACTCCGCCTGTGGAATGTTTGTCCGTCTTAATGCCGGAAATGGCGCTTAAATCCAGTATTTCGCCGCTTTCCTCCATCGCCAGGGTAAGTTCCAGCGTTTCCTCCGCATTCATGCCCTGAAAATATACGGCCATCATCATGGCGGACATTTGATAATCCGGGATATTTCCCCGGGTATACTCCTCCACCATAAACCGGATCTCTTCTTTGGACAAGGCATTCCCGTTTCTTTTTTTCAGGATCAAGTCATACATTCTCACGGTCAGAACCGCCTTTCTGTACACGCTCCGGCGTTATCCTAATCCACGGATTTCAGGGATTCCGCCATATTGATCTTTTCCAGTTTGCCGGACATGATAAGGTTCACGCCCCAGGTAAACGCGAAAGTCAGGAAGATACTGAGCAGATATCCCGCCGCGCTCACATGGATATCAAAGGATACCATATCAATATTGATCTCGTGCATCACATACAAGTGGAGCAGTTTTCCCAGGATCATGCCCAGGCCGCAGCCGATGGCTGTCAGGACAATATTTTCCCGGAACACATAGGAAGCCGTTTCCTTCCTGAAAAATCCCAGCACTTTGATGGTGGCGATCTCCCGGATCCGTTCCGTGATATTGATATTGCTCAGATTATACAGCACAATGAACGCCAGTGCCGCCGCGCTGGCGATCACCAGCAGCACGATATAATTCATACTGCCCATCATGCTGGAAATGCGCACCCGGATGTCCTGCGTAACGGTCACGGACGTTACGTTCTCCTCCTGCATCACTGCCGCTGCCGTTTCGTGGGGATCCGCTTCCTCCGGCAGTTTCACATAAAGGTTCCTGCAGTCCGGCCGGCCCATGGCTTCCTCATATGTTGCCGGATTGAGATACACATAATTATAAATATAATTCTCGCAGATACCGGAAACCGTAGCGTGTATCTCTTTCATATTCTCGTCCCGCAGGGTAACGGTATCCCCCACTTTCAGGCCGTAAGTTTCCGATATCTTATCCGTTATAACGGCTTCTCCCGGTCCCGGATACGACAGAGGCTCCTTCTCCCCGGTATGCAGGTCGATAAAAGCGCCTATTTCTCCCGGCTCCTTTGCCACGATAATATTGACCGCCTTTACCTGTTCTTTGGTGACCAGGTCCATGGTGGTTTCCATGGCCGTCTGGCTTTCCCCGGCATAGTCTTCTGCCAGTATCCGCCTCAGTTCTTCCGTCCGCTCTTCTCCCGTTCCGTCCTTCAATACGATATTCAGATCATACAGATGGATCTCGTCAAACTGCCGTTCCGCAATATTGGTGACGGAATCCTTAACGCCAAAACCGGTCACCAGAAGCGCCGTACAGCCGCTGATACCTATGACCATCATAAAAAACCGTTTCTTATACCGGACGATATTGCGGACGGATACCTTCTGTAAAAAATTCAGCCGCTTCCAGAGGAACGGGACCCTTTCCAGAAAGACCCGCTTCCCCGCTTTGGGTGATTTGGGACGCATCAGCATAGCTGCCGCCTCCCGCATCTCATACCGGATGGAAAGCCATGTAGCGCCCATGGAACAGGCCATGGCCGCGATCAGGGAAACCAGCGCCATCTTCCAGTCAAAAAGATACTGCAGACTTCCCATTCTGTACATCATCCGGTAGGCGATCCATATCACCTGCGGAAAAAGCCAGGTTCCAAGGAAGAATCCTCCCACACAGCCCGTCAGCGCCGCGCTGCCTGAGTAGAACAGGTATTTTCCCATAATGGCGCCCTCGCCGTAGCCCAGCGCCTTCAATACGCCGATCTGGGTACGCTGTTCTTCCACCATACGGTTCATGGTAGTGACACAGACCAGTGCCGCCACCAGGAAAAAGAAGATGGGAAATACATTGGCGATACCCGCCACAATGCTGGCGTCGCTTTCCAGGCAGACATAACCGATATTGGTATTTCTCCCCAGCACATACGTATCGGGCCTGGCAATATCAGCGATCTCCTGCCGCGCGTCCTCGATTTCCCGTTCCGCGTCGGCTGTTTCTTCCTCATATTCCGCCAGAGCCTCTTCATATTCCCGCTGGCCGTCCGCCCATTCCGCTTTCGCCTCTTCCAGCTCCTGTTCCTTTTCTTTCAGCGTTTTTTCCGCTTCGGCCAGCTCGTTTCTGCTCTCCGCCAGCTTTAGATTTCCTTCCTCTGTCTGCGCCCTCGCGGCCTCCAGCTGCGCTTTCGCGGCTTCCAGTTCCATCCTTGCCTGGGCCAGCTGCGCTTCTCCATTTTCTCCCAAGAGCGCCGCCTGCCCTGCCAGGGCGGCTTCCCCATTGGCCAGTTCCGCTTCCATTCGGGCAACGGCCTCCTCAGCTTCCGCAAGCTCTGTTTCCTTCTGGGAAAGCGTCCGCTCCGCTTCCGCCAGTTCGTCCCAGCCCTCTTCTATACTCTTTTCTCCGTCCTCGATTTCCGCCCGCGCATCCTCCAGCTCTTTTTTCGCGTCATCCAGTTCTTTTTGCGCGTCGGCCTTCTTTTCTTCCAATTCCCGCTCCGCGTCCGCCAGTTCGTCATTGGCCTCAGCCAGGATCTCCTGATACCGCCGCTCTCCCTGTTCTTCGCAGTACGCTTCCCAGAGAGGCTCCTTTTCCTCCAGAAAGTCCTGATACTCGTCGGAATAAAGCGGAAAATCCTCATCAAATTTTACAAAGATCTCCGTATAATAATCCGTCTGAAACCCTTCCAGGGGCAGGTACATATAACCGCTTACCATACCGTTTCCCAAAGAAGTATTTCCCCGCTCAAACTGAATGTAATAGGACGATTCCACAATACCCGTGATCACATATTCCCGGTAGGCGAAATTTTCCAGATCCTCTTCGGTATTATTTTCCGACAATACCACCGTGCTGCCTATGGCGCTTTCCTGATACAGCAGGGAATCCACCACGCACTCGTTTCCCCTCTCCGGCATCCGGCCCGCCACCAGATGCAGCCCGTTAATACGATCCGTCAGGGAATGCGCCTTGATAACGCTCTCGTTGCCGGCGGCATTCTGAAACAGGATATCCACGGACACGGCTCCCTGCGCCGCCCGGACGTCTTCCTTCGCCGCCAGCGCTTCCACGTCCTCCTCCTCAAATCCCAGCGTGGATAAAAGCCGGTAATCATAAAACTGGTTCTGCGTCAGATAGTCCCCGGCGGATGCCAGCATCATCGGCTTGGTCACTTTTAATCCCGCGAAAAATCCCACTCCCAGCGCGATGATCGCCAAAATGGCGAAATATCTGCCAAAACTCTGCCTGATTTCCCGAAATGTGGTTTTTCTCATCATTGAACGCATATCTACCACTCGATCTCTTCTACATTTACTATCTTATCATTGAGGCGCATACTCTGTACCGTGCCGCTCTTCACCGTAATGATCCTGTCCGCCATGGCGGTCAGTGCCTGATTATGCGTAATGACTATCACCGTTTTTCCCTTCTGCCTGCAGGTGTCCTGCAGCAGCTTTAAAACGGATTTGCCCGTATTGTAATCCAGCGCGCCGGTAGGTTCGTCGCACAAAAGCAGCTTCGGATTTTTTGCCAGTGCCCTCGCGATGGCCACCCGCTGCTGTTCCCCGCCAGAAAGCTGCGCCGGAAAATTCTTACTGCGCTCCCTCAGCCCCACATCCGTCAGCACTTCCATGGCGTCCAGCGGTTCCCTGCATATCTGGGCCGCCAGTTCCACATTCTCCAGAGCGGTCAGATTCTGCACCAGATTATAAAACTGAAAGACAAAGCCCACGTCGTAGCGGCGGTAGGCCGTAAGCTGCTTTTTGTTGTACGCGGAGATTTCCTGACCGTCCAGGAACACCTGTCCCCCGGACAGGGTATCCATTCCGCCCAGAATATTTAAGATAGTGGTCTTACCGGCTCCGGAAGCCCCTACGATCACGCAGAATTCACCCTTATTGATCTCAAAATTCACATTCCGCAAAGCCTGTATGGAAACTTCTCCGGACTGATAAACCTTATCTACAGCCTTAAATTCCACAAACGCGCCCATAGTTTCCTGCCCTCACCCTGCTTTTTTCTTCTTAAGTTCTTTCCCGCAGAACAGGACGATGCCTGCTCCCAGCGCGAAGAACGAAAGAAACTGGGAAGTAGAGAATATCCCAATTTCTCCCCGGTAATCGTTTCTGAAAAACTCAATGATAAATCTGCCTGTACTGTACAGCATCAGGTACAGGGCTCCCACCTTTGCCTTCGGCCGTTCTTTTCTTCCATACCAAAACAAAACGCCAGCGATCACAAACATACCGGCGCTGGAAATGAGCTGGGTGGGTATCAACTTTACCCCGTTTGGTGCGTAGTCGGAATGAGAAAAGGCAATTCCGATAAAAGAATCCGTTTCCCTTCCGTAACAGCAGCCCGCGAAAAAACAGCCCAGTCTTCCGAAAGCCTGCGCCAGCGCCACCGACGGCATCATCAGATCAAAATAGTCCACAAAAGAAAGTTTCTTCACCCTGCAGTAGACATACGCGGTCAGAACGCCCCCCACGATGCCTCCGTATACTACGAATCCGCTGTTTGTGAGCACGTTCGACGGATTTTCCACAAACTGCTTCCACTCCACAACGCAGAACAGTACCTTTGCCGCGCAAAAACCCAGTACCACGCACAAAAAGGTCATGGGATAGAGCGCGTCACTATCCATATTCCTCTTTTTCGCTCTTGCTTCTCCCGTAAAAAGGGCCGCCAGCACACCGATAAATATCATCAGGCCGTAAGTATGAATGGTCACGGGCCCGATGGAAAAGAGATCGTTATACATAAAACCTCCCTGTTCACTTATGATACGGTTCTCCGCTCAGAATGCGGTATCCTCTGTAGATCTGCTCACTGAGGATCACCCGCATCAGCTGGTGCGGAAAAGTCATATCCGAGAAACTCAGCCTTTTATCCGCTCTGGCGCTGACTTCCTCATGCAGCCCCAGCGAACCGCCTATCACAAACTGAATATGGCTCCTGCCGCTTAAGCCGATCTGCTCAAGCATTCCGGCAAAAGCCGGGGAATCCATTTTTTCTCCCGCGATCTCCAGTGTGATGACAAAGGCATCCTCTTTCAGTCTGGCTAAGATCCTTTCCCCTTCTCTGCGCCTGATCTGCTCTTCCCTGGCAGCGCCCGCGCCCTCCGGCGTCTTTTCATCCGCCACTTCCAGGATCTCCAGCCTGCAGTAACGGGAAAGCCTTTTCCCGTATTCCTCCAGCGCGTCCCTGTAAAATTTTTCTTTGATCTTTCCAACACAGACTATGGATATCTTCATTCTTTCCGCTCTTTTTTAAAAATCGTATCATAGATCTCATCTACGAAATTATCCAGGAACGATTCGTCCAGGTTCAGAAACTGCCTGGAAATCTTCTGCTTTACCAGGAAAGTACGTTTAAAATACTTTTCTTCCTCAGACAGTTCCTCCCCGTCCAGTTCCCCGTCTATCTCCCCCGTTTTCAGATTTTCCAGGCACCACTTTTTGATCGTGCTCCGCAGCGAATTTTCCGATTTCGCTTTTTGGGCGAAAAAACGGTACGACCGCATGGATATCACGCCCATTACCACAAACAGCAGGAAAAGAGCGCTCATAACGCCATACGTCATATATTTCATACTGCCGTTCAGCCTCAACGGCAGCACTCCCGTGATCCCGAGGATGACCGCGGCCAGCCCCAGCACGCCCACTGCCAGAAGCATACAGCCTGAAGACTTGTTGTCAGCCGCCTTCTCCGCGCTGTCCTCATACAGCGCGGCCGGGGCTATGGGCGTTTCCTCTTCCTCTGTCAGGCCGCCTCCGCATTTCCCGCAGACCGTGGTTCCCTCTTTATACTCGATTCCACATTTCGGACACCAGGGCATAATCTTTCCTCCTGTCGGAAAACCGCTCAATACACATAGTCCATGCAGGCCCGGTCACAGGTGACGCTCCGGACGAATTTTCCGGCCTCCACGTGAGCGGGATGTCCCTGATACGCTTTCAGAGCCTCCTCGTTTTCGTAGGTTCCTATCAGGGCGATCTCACGGTTGCTGGATTCCAGTCCGTCCGTTATCACGCGGATCTCCACCGCGCCGTCCACCAGTTCTTTGATAGGTTCCAGCAGTTCCTTCATTTTCGCTCCGGCGGCTTTCTTTTCCTCCGCCGGCATCTCCGGATTAAAATTCCACAACACAATATGCTTTACCATATCCGTCTTCTCCTGTTCTGTCTGCCAAAGATCCCGCTTACCTGCCGCGCAGATATTCGTCAATGCCCTTCGCTCCCGCCTTTCCGGCACCCATGGCCAGGATCACGGTAGCCGCGCCGGTCACGGCGTCACCGCCCGCGTAAACGCCTTCCTTGGTGGTCTTTCCGTCTTCCTCCTGCGCGATGATACACTTCCACTTGTTGGTTTCCAGCCCTTCCGTGGTGGAAGAGATCAGCGGATTGGGAGAAGTTCCCAAAGACATGATCACCGTATCCACGTCGATGACAAATTCGGAGCCGGCTATTTCCACGGGACGTCTTCTTCCGGATTCATCCGGCTCGCCCAGTTCCATTCTGATACATTTTATGCCGGTCACCCAGCCTTTTTCGTCATGCAGCACTTCGACCGGATTGGTCAACAAGTCGAAGATGATCCCTTCTTCCTTCGCGTGATGTACTTCTTCCACTCTGGCAGGCAGTTCCTCTTCGCTCCTGCGGTACACGATATGTACTTCCGCTCCCAGACGCAGCGCGGTTCTGGCGGCATCCATCGCCACGTTGCCGCCGCCTACCACGGCTACCTTCTTTCCCCGCATGATCGGCGTATTGGATTCCTCGTCAAAAGCTTTCATCAGATTGCTTCTGGTCAGATATTCATTGGCGGAGAAGACGCCGTTGGCGTTTTCTCCCGGGATACCCATAAATTTGGGAAGTCCGGCGCCGGAACCGATAAATACCGCCGAAAAGCCCTCCTCGGACAGCAGCTGGTCTATGGTAACGGATTTGCCCACTACCACGTTGGTTTCTATTTTCACGCCCAGGCTCTTCACATTCTCAATTTCTTTTGCCACAACGGCGGCTTTGGGCAGACGAAATTCTGGGATCCCGTATACCAGCACGCCTCCCGGCTCATGCAGGGCTTCAAAGATCGTCACGTCGTAGCCCATTTTCGCCAGATCCCCGGCGCAGGTAAGCCCTGCGGGGCCGGAACCGATAACGGCCACCTTTTTACCGTTTTTCTCCTTGGCGCCTTCCGGCTTGATCCCGTTTTCTCTGGCCCAGTCCGCCGCGAAACGCTCCAGCTTGCCGATGGAAATGGGTTCTCCTTTGATCCCCCGGATACATTTGCCCTCACACTGGCTCTCCTGGGGACAGACACGGCCGCAGACCGCGGGCAGCGCGGAAGACTCGCTGATGACCTGGTAAGCGCCCTCCACGTCCCCTTCCTTGATATGTCCGATAAATTCGGGAATATTGATCGCTACGGGACAGCCCTTGATACACTGGGCGTTCTTGCACCCAATGCAGCGTGAAGCTTCTTCCATAGCCTCCTCTTTATTGTATCCCAAGCATACTTCTTCAAAATTTGCCGCCCGCACCTGAGGTTCCTGCTCGCGGACCGGCACTTTCTTCAATACGTCCATCTTTTTCCTCTCATTCTGCCGCTCATACGGCCCGTTCTTTTTATTCTGTTTGCTTATTCGCAGTTTCCGCATCCGCCGTGATGGGCCGCTCCTTCTTTTGCCTTTAAGAAAGCGCGTCCTTCCGCGGTCCTGTAGATCTGCTGTCTTTGCATTGCCTGATCAAAATCCACCTGATGCCCGTCAAATTCCGGACCGTCCACACACGCGAATTTCACTTTTCCGCCCACGGTCACTCTGCAGGCGCCGCACATTCCGGTACCGTCCACCATGATGGGATTGAGGCTGACGATCGTGGGGATCCCCAGTTCTTTGGTCAGTTTGCAGACAAATTTCATCATGATCATAGGACCGATGGCCACACAGGTATCGTAACGCTTTCCTTCGTTTACCAGGTCCTGTACGGTCTGCGTCACCATGCCGCTCCTGCCATAGGAGCCGTCATCGGTAGTAATATAGAGATTCCCGGCAACCGCCTTCATCTCTTCCTCCAGAATGATCAGTTCCTTCGTCTTGGCTCCTATGATCACATCCGCGTCAATGCCGTGCTCCCGCAGCCATTTGACCTGAGGATACACAGGCGCCGTGCCCACGCCCCCTGCCACAAACAGCATCTTTTTCTGTTTTAAGGTTTCCGGGTCTTCCGAAACGAACTCGGAAGGACAGCCCAGAGGGCCTACAAAATCATGGAAAGAATCTCCTTCCTTCAAAGACGCCATCATCTGCGTCGCGGCGCCCACGATCTGGAACACAATGGTAATGGTCCCCTTTTGTCTGTCATAGTCGCAGATGGTGAGCGGGATCCTCTCTCCCTCCGCGTCCGTTCTCACGATCACAAATTGTCCGGGCTGGCAGGCCTTTGCCACTCTGGCAGCCTCCACCTCCATTTGAAAAATCGTGTCTGTCAGTTGTTTCGCGTTGATAATCTTATACATTTTTTCCTCTCATTCTGCCGTGGATCAAATCCGAACCGGCGTTTTTGTATGATAAATTCCATAACATTCTCATCTGCCCGTCAGGAGTCCGAACCGTTCATAAGCTCCAGTTCCGGGATCCCGCTGCCGTCCCAGGTCATCCTGTAATAACTGCCTGTATGGATATCCTGGGCATAGAGCGCTCCCGTTCCTGTCTGCGCCCCTGAAACATCCTCATAGATCTCCGAAAGGATATAAAAATCTCCCAGGTCTGGGAAATGCCGGACGGAATGCAGTCTGTAATGATAGCGGCCCTGTACGCCGCCCGCTATGGTCCCATCCGTATCCAGGAGCCTCCCCTCCGCCACCAGAATTTCCTGCAATCCGGCGATCGCCATATTGACCGTCAGGTCGGTATCCAGCTCCAGCGTATACTGCCTGGTGGTGCAATCTCCCGCCACGCCTTCTTCGTTGTACGCCACAAATTTAAAGATACTTCGTCCGGGCGGCATGGGAATTTCGCCCGTATAGGGAACGGAATCGTCCGTGGGCACGGTGCCGTCCGTGGTATAATAGACCGCGCAGCCCGCCGGCACCCGGACCTTTATCATGGTGGGAACCTGATACTCCCCGCTGTAATTTTCCACCTCCGGCGCCGGAGGCTTCAGAACGTCTATCACGTAGGTCTTGGCTACCACCGCGCTGGAGATGCCGTATTGATTTACAAATATGGCGGATATTTCATAAGTGCCCGTTTCCAGAAATATGGGCGTGATATAGACCTCGCTGTTTTGGTCAGGCAAAGTCCCGTCCATCGTATAGTAGATCGTTCCCTGCGTATCCGCTGTCAGCTTCAGGGGGATCACTTCCGCGTAAGTCCCTTCCGTATAGCTGAACTGCGGAGGCTCCGCCAGATACTGCCTGAACATGGCACGGATATTCTCGTTGTCCGTATTGTTCAACAGCGTATTGATGGAGGCGTAATCCTTTCTGTCCTCAAAATAAGAAACCATGTATTTACAGGCCGTTTCCACTTCTTCTTCCAAAGCATACGGCGAAGATATAATATCGCTCAGACAGTTCAGATATTCCTGATCCCTGCCGCTCTGCTCATAGAGCGAGGCAAGCCGGAAGCGGATCCCGATATTTTCCTCCAGTTCCAGCGCCCTGCTGTAACACGCCGCCGCCTCTTCCGTGTTGCCGGCCGCCGCGCAGGCCTGCGCCCGCGCGATCTGATATTCCATGGAATTGGCCCTGTAATATCTTACGCCAAATACGATTCCCGCGATCATTCCCGCCAGCAGCGCCGTAGAAACTACGGCGATCAATATCACCGCCGGTTTTCGCCCAATGATCCGCCGGATCCTCCGTCCTCTGTTTCCCCCGGCGGATCCTTCACCCGCCAAAGCGTTCTCTTCCTGCCCGGGGACCTCTTTCAGCACCTCTTCCCGGATACCGGAAAGCGTCTGCGTGATACTGTATTCAATTTCAGGTTCAAAGTCCGGCACGATATGGATCTCTTCACCGCAGACTTCGCAGTAAAGTTTGCCGTCCTCCATGTCCGATCCACAGTTTGGGCATTTCATAAAGGGCTCCTAATTTTCCTGCAAATGCAAAGATTCCACGCAGTTGTGCATCAGCATGGCGATCGTCATCGGCCCCACGCCGCCGGGCACCGGCGTAATGGCGCCGCAGACCGGCTCCACATCCTCATAATCCACATCCCCGCAGAGCTTGTTGTTTTCCATACGGTGAACTCCCACATCGATGACCGCCGCGCCTTCTTTCACATAATCCCGGGTGATCATCCTGGGCTTTCCCACCGCCACCACCAGGATATCGGCCCGCTTTGTAACCGCTTTCAGATCCTTCGTGCGGGAATGCGCCACCGTCACTGTCCCGTTCTCGCGTAACAGCAGGATACTCATGGGTTTTCCCACAATATTGCTCCTTCCCACCACCACACATTCCCTGCCTTCAATGGCGATCCCGGAACGCTTCAGAAGCTGAATGATCCCCGCCGGCGTACAGGGCAGAAAACCGGGTTCGCCGATACAGAGAGCTCCCACATTCCACGGATGGAATCCGTCCACATCCTTTACGGGCGAGATACTCTTGATCACTTTATTCTCATCAATCTGAGGAGGCAGGGGAAGCTGCACAAGAATGCCGTTGACATCCTTCCTGGCATTCAGTTCCTCTATCAGCGCCAAAAGCTCCGCCTCCGGGGTATCCTCCGGCAGTTCATAGGCCAGAGAGCGGATCCCAACGTATTCGCAGGCTTTCTTTTTATTGTTGACATAGACAGTGGAGGCCGGATCCTCTCCCACCTGTATCACTGCCAGCGTGATCTCCTTTCCGGCCGCTTTTAATTCTCTTACTTTTTCCTTCAGTTCGTCTTTGATCTGCGCGGAAACCGCTTTTCCGTCGATCTTCTGTGCCATAGCGCCAGTCCCTCCGTTCCACCGTTAAAACAAACCGGTTATTCTGCCGGAATCGTCCACGTCGATCCCATACGCCGCCGGTTCTTTCGACAGTCCCGGCATAGTCATAACAGCGCCTGTCAGCGCTACCACAAAGCCTGCTCCGGCGGAAACATAAACCTCCCGCACCGTCATCTCAAAGCCCTCCGGCCTGCCTAACAGACCGGGATCGTCCGAAAGGGAATACTGATTTTTGGCCATGCAGACAGGCAGGCCGCCAAAGCCCAGTTTTTCCAGCTTATCCAGTTCCCGTACCGCCGCGGGCGCAAAATTTACGCTGCCGGCGCCGTAAATCTTTTTGGAAACCGTTTCTATCTTTTCCCGCAAGGAGAGGGAATCCTCATAGAGCAGCCTGAAATGGCTCTCCTTTGTTTCCAGGGTACGGAGCACTTCCTCCGCCAGCGCGATCCCGCCTTCTCCGCCTTTTTCCCAGACCTGCGAAAGCGCGAAGGCACAGCCCCTGCTTTCACAGAAGTTTTTCACATAGGCCGTTTCCGCTTCCGTATCCGTGGCAAAAGCGTTCAATGTCACCACAATGGGAACCCCGTAAAGCTGCAGATTCTCGATATGCTTCTCCAGGTTCACGATCCCCGCCGCCAGCGCTTCCAGGTTCTCCCTGCCCAATTCCGCTTTGGGCACACCTCCATTATACTTCAAAGCCCGGATCGTAGCAACCAGAACTACCGCATCCGGCCGCAGGCCCGCGATACGGCATTTGATATCAAAAAATTTTTCCGCTCCCAGATCCGCTCCGAACCCGGCTTCCGTTATCACGTAGTCCGCCATTTTCAAAGCGGCCTTTGTGGCCCGTACCGAATTGCAGCCATGGGCGATATTCGCGAAAGGCCCTCCGTGCACCAGAGCAGGCGTATGTTCCAGCGTCTGGATCAGATTGGGCTTTAAGGCATCTTTAAGCAGCGCGGCCATGGAACCCACCGCCCGCAGCATCCCGGCCGTCACCGGCCTGCCGTCATAATCATAGGCTACCACCATGCGGGAAAGTCTTTCTTTCAGATCCCGCATATCCTCCGCCAGGCACAGCACCGCCATGATCTCGGAAGCCACCGTGATCACAAAATGGTCCTCTCTGACAAAGCCGTCAGTTTTGCTCCCCAGTCCTACCACAATATTGCGCAGCACCCTGTCATTCATGTCCAGACAGCGTTTCCATACGATCTGCCTGGTGTCGATCCCAAGCTCGTTTCCCTGCTGGATATGATTGTCCAGCAGCGCCGCCAGAAGATTGTTGGCCGCGGTAATGGCATGAAAATCCCCTGTAAAATGCAGATTCAGATCCTCCATGGGAACCACTTGGGCATATCCGCCTCCGGCCGCGCCGCCCTTAATACCAAAGCACGGTCCGAGGGAAGGCTCTCTGAGCGCGATCACCGCTTTTTTCCCAAGCCTTCCGAAAGCCTGTCCCAGTCCTACACTGGTAGTCGTTTTCCCCTCGCCCGCGGGCGTGGGATTGATCGCGGTCACCAGGATCAGTTTCCCGCTGGGATTCCGGGAAACGCGCTTCAGACAGGCATCCGATATCTTGGCCTTGTATTTTCCGTATAATTCCAAATCGTCAGGGGCGATCTCCAGCGCTTTCGCCACTTCCGTAATGGGCTTCAGCACCGCTTCCTGCGCAATCTCAATATCCGTTTTCATTCCTATATTTCCTCCAGAAGCTGTTCAAACTGTTCCATACTCATCAGTACCTTGCGGGGTTTTGTCCCTTCCTCTTCTCCCACCACGCCATGTTCGTAAAGCTGGTCCATGATACGGGCCGCTCTGTTAAAGCCGATCTTGAACATTCTCTGAAACATACCGATGGAAGCCTTGTCCTTTTCAATGATAAACCTGCCGGCATCCGCGAAATACTCGTCCAGCGAGCTGCCGCCGTCACCGGAAACACCGCCGGAAACGCTCCCCGAACCCAGATTCATGATCTTCTGTTCCACGTCTTCCGCATAGACGTTTCCCAGCGTCTGGTTCTTTAAAAAGTCCACCACATCGGAAACCTCTTTGTCGGATACGAACGCTCCCTGCACCCTGGCCGGCTTGGCGTAACCCTGGGGATAAAACAGCATATCTCCTTTTCCAAGCAGCTTTTCAGCCCCGTTCATATCCAGAATGGTACGGGAATCCACGCCGCTGGATACGCTGAACGCGACACGGCTGGGCATATTGGCCTTGATCAGGCCGGTGATCACGTCTACGGACGGCCTCTGGGTGGCAATGATCAGGTGAATGCCGGCCGCTCTGGCCAGCTGGGCAAGACGGCAGATGGACTCCTCCACCTCGCCGGGCGCCACCATCATCAGATCCGCCAGCTCGTCCACGATAATGACGATCTGCGGCAGTTTCCCGGGCGCATCTTCTTCGCCCTTTTCTTTCATCCCTTCCACCTTCTGGTTGTAGCCCTTTAAATCCCTGACATTGAGATCCGCGAACTTCCGGTAACGGTCTTCCATCTCGGCCACGCCCCAGTGCAGGGCCGCCGCCGCTTTCTTCGGATCCGTCACCACCGGGATCAGCAGATGGGGGATCCCGTTATACACGCTCAGTTCCACCACCTTGGGGTCCACCATGATCAGCTTGACATCGTCCGGGTGGGCCTTATAAAGAATACTCATGATCAGGGTATTGATACACACGGATTTGCCGGATCCCGTGGCGCCGGCGATCAGCATATGGGGCATTTTGGCAATGTCCGCCACCACTACTTTTCCCGCGATATCCTTTCCTACCGCGAAAGCCAGATTGGAAGGAAACTCTTTAAATTCATTGCTTTCCAGCAGATCTCTGAGCGCCACCGCCGTATTTTCCTTGTTGGGAACCTCGATTCCCACCGCGGCCTTCCCCGGGATCGGCGCCTCGATACGGATATCCGTAGCCGCCAGATTCAGCTTGATGTCATCCGCCAGGCCCACGATCTTGCTGACCTTGACTCCCTGCTCCGGCTGCAGCTCATACCGGGTTACCGCCGGTCCCTGACTGATATCCGTCACCGTCACCTTTACGCCGAAGGTATTCAGCGTCTGCTGCAATTTATACGCGGTTTCTTTCAGTTCCCTGGAAGAATCGCCTCCGCCGCCCTTTCCTTTCTGCAGGCGGGACAGGGGCGGGAATATGTACTTTTTAGGAAGTCTTTTTTCCGAGGTATGTATATCTTCCGCCATTTTCTCCGCTTCGCCCTCAGGCCGTAAAACCGCGGACGGTTTCTCTGCCGGTCTTTCCGAACGGTCCGGCTGCGTCCCGGATCTCCCTGCCGCGGAGAAGCTGCCAGCTCCCGCGCCCGCGCCCAAACTGCTCACGCGTATGGTGGCCTCCCGGTATACGGGCTCTTCCCGGTACGCGGTTTCCTCTTCCGCCGATTCCGGCTCCTGGCCGTAATCCTCCTCTTGAGCCGGATACTCTTCTGTAGAATATTCCATGGAGGAATCCCCTATGGGGGAATACTGCATGGAGGAATACTCCGGGTATTCCGATTCCGGAGAGATCGTTTCTTCCGGTTCTTCCCGCAGCGTGATCTCGTGGATATCGTCCCTGCCTTTTTTATCCGTCCCGCCGGTCAGGGAAGTATCCGTCATAACGCCCGTCACCTTCTTATCCATGCGAAGGATCCGCTCGTTTTCTTTTTCCTCCGCTTTCAGGCGGCGTTCCTCTTCCCGTCTGGCTCTTTCTTCTTCTCTCTCCCGCCGGATCTCCTCTTGATCGTCACGCCGTACGCGCGCCTGTTCCCGCCTTCTCTCCGCGTCTTCCCTGGACAGTTCGGCCACTCTGCGTCCGCCTTTTTTCACGCTGTCCACAAAAGAACGCTCCGTTAAGAATACAATACTGATGATCCCCAGGATCAGGAGGACCAGGATAGTGCCGATCAGGTCCAAAAAATGCATGAGGAAATAAGCCACGCTGCCGGCTATGACGCCTCCTCCGGCTTTATGCTGGCTGGCATACTGATAGATCTGCCCGACATGATATTCCGGCTGCGCCGCGTTTCCCGTGAAAAGCTCGCAGATCACTCCCGCCAGAAGGAACAGCACACAGGCTGCCGCCAGCTTGCGGACCGCCGCCGGACTGCCCTGGTTGGCGGACCAGAAAGCCGCTCCGATAAAGACCGCGATGGAGATCACGTAGGCGGGAAGCCCGAACAGCCCGAACAGCACCGCGCTGATAGCGTTTCCTACCGTTCCGATAATCCCAAAATTGCATAAAAATAAAAAGGCCGCAACCGCAAACAGCAGGATCAACGCCGCTTCATGAAAAAGAGCGCTCTCCTGCTCGGTATGCTGTCTTATATTTTCCTCTTTTTCCCGTACGGACCGTTCGCTCCGCGTTCCGCCCCTGGAAGAAGATGTATTTTTTTTCTGATTGGATGCCATAAAATCTCAAACCCCGCTTCACATACTTTGACTATTATAGCATCTTTCGGCGGGCTTGTCATCATGTATACACTGGTTTTTTTACCCGGCGATCATGCCGTGCAGCTTGCGCATGGCCTCCCGGATGCCGCCCACCTCGTTAATGATCCCCTCATCCACCGCTTCCTGCCCCACCAGAATAGTCCCTACGTCCTTGGTGAGGACGCCTGTTTCCATCATCAGATGCTCCAGCCTGTCCTTGCCGATACTGCAGTGCGCGCAGACAAAACCTGTGATCCTGTCCTGTATCTGCTTAAAATAATCAAAAGTCTGGGGCACTCCGATCACCATGCCGTTCATCCTGACCGGGTGGATCACCATGGTTCCGGACGGTACAATATAAGAATAATCCGTGCTGACCGCGATGGTCACTCCGATGGAATGGCTGCCGCCCAGCACCAGGGAAACAGTGGGTTTGGACAAAGAAGCCAGCATCTCCGCGATGGCAAGTCCCGCCTCCACATCCCCTCCCATGGTGTTTAACAGCACCATGACGCCCTGGATTTCCCGGCTGTCCTCAATGGCCGCCAGCTGGGGAAGAATGTGTTCGTACTTGGTCGTCTTCGCGGAACCGCTTAAGTTATCATGCCCTTCCACCTCCCCGATAATGGTAAGCAGATGAATGTTATGCTTCTCTTTATTGTTATCCAGCGTCACCTGTCCAAGCCGTTCTATCCGTTCATCTTTTTGTTTTTCCTCTTCCCTGCGTTTATCATGATCACTCCGTTCGTTTTCCTGGTCTTTCTGCATGTTCCGCCTCCTGCTCACTCCTTTTTCAAAGTCAAAATCTCAAACAAAAAAGTGAACCGCATCCGATTCACTTTATTGTGTGTAAAAATATTGATTTCATGCATCAAAACCTTGGGCCTACAGATCAAAATCATCGTCCGGAGATACTTTGACATCAAACTTCAGCTTATCCGTAGCTACAAAATAAGGATAATCCAATACTTTCGCTTCATGCTGCTTGGGCAGCGGCATGGGATTCTCGATATAGCCCGGCTTCGCGGGCTTTGCCGCAGTTTTTCCCGCCGCTGCGGCAGCTGCGGCTGTAGCGGCAGATGCTGTAGCGGTGGCAGTGGTGGTTGCCGCTGCTTTCCCCTTTTTCGTATCCTGTCCGGCCGTTTTTAATCCCATCTTCTTCGCGGCCTTCTCCGCTTCTTTTCTTGCCTTCTCCGCTTCCTTTTCTTCTTTTTTCGCCTTCTTCTCCTCCGCTTTTTGGGCCTTTTGATCCTTCCGCGCGGCAGAAGGCTGCTGTTTTGGACTGACCGCCGCGGCCGTTTCCGCAAAAGACTGCTGTTCCGACTGCTTTTTTCCCATATCCCTGTCCTCCAAAGATTTCTGTTCTATCGCCTTTTCTTCCGAAGTTTCTTCTTCCGTCCCCTTTTTGCTCTCCGTTTCTTTCGCGGAAACCTCCACAATGCTCTTCTGCAGCGATCCCTGTACGCCGGCTCCCATCAATGCCAGTAACAGCATAAGGGCCAGATAACCGGCCGTCATGCCGGAAGCGTGGAATCCGCCCGCTATGACTGCTCCCGCGCCTGCCAGGAAGAAGAAATACAGCATCTGGGTTTCCCTTTTTTCATGCACGAAGAATGCCGGGATCCCAAACAGCAGCAGAAACGATACTATCGCCATGGAACAGATACTGAACGTATCCGCCGGATACAGCAGCGAAGGCAGGCCTTCCGCTCCTTTATAGGCAAAAAGAGTACACCAGGTATCAAATACCTGTTCAATCCCTGCTCCGTTCTGCGTACCGTCCAGAAACAGCAGCAAAAACGCGGTCAGAAAGAATACCAGGACCACCGTTGCCACCTGCAGCGATATCCGAAGAAAACGCTTTACGCCTCCCTGCGCCTTTTCCCCGTCTTCTCTGACACCATACAGGAAGAACACCGGAAGCAGCAGGACCAGACCGGATACATCCAGATAAGTCATCGCTCCAATGCCAATACCCGTGGCTGCCGTCTGCAGCCATCCGTACCATTTCGTCTGTCCGCCTTTTTTCTGTCTGCGCAGGATCCGTCCCACCATCATGAAGACAATGCCGTACAGCAGCAGATAAAGCATTTTTGGAGAATACGTAACGCCTTCCAGTATGGAAGCCGGCAGCAGCATAACGCCCATCAGGTAAAGCAGAGCAGCCACCGGACCTGAGATCCTCCTAATGGCAAAATACCAGACCAGCGCCGCCAGAGCCTGCAGAAATATCTGCAGCATGATTCCCGCGGTAAAATGATTCCCCACCAGGATGAACAGTCCCCGAAGAGCCAGTACATACAGGTACTGCGCGCCGTGGGCAATGGGTATCACCGGTTCTCCCGTTACACTGGCGGTTTCAAAAAAAGCCGCTTCCTGCGTCCCGTTTCCGGCCAGGCAGCTTCGTACAAAGATCCCGGCTCCCAGCACCAGCACCGCCAGCGCTGCCTCCCATATGATATGTACCACTTCATGCCTGCCGGTTTCTTCTTTTCTCTTACCTGCCAGCCTGCGGAACAACGCGAAGATCCCGCCCGCCAGTACAATGGTCAGGCCGATCACTCCCATCTGGGCGTAATCATCTTTTATAGGCGTCCTGTCCAGCAGAAGCTTGATGATCGCGATATGATATATGCAGACAGAAGCCGTAAAAAGAGCCCACAGCAGATAACTGAATATATTTTTTCTGAAAGTCATTCCGGTTCACCACCTGTTATGCTTTTTACGGAATCATGATTCCAGTATTTTTTCTATATTGTATCGGGGACGGTGCTTCACTTCCATGTAAATCTTGCCGATATACTGTCCCACCAGTCCCACTGCCAGCAGCTGCACGCCGCCGATAAACCAGATGGAAAGGATCAGGGAAGTCCAGCCCTGTACCACATTTCCGGTAAAATAAGATATCAGCGCGTACGCCGCCGCGCATATGCTCCCTGTCACGATCAGAACTCCCAGCCAGGTGATCAGCGTGATAGGCTTTATGGAAAAAGAAGTGATGCCGTTAAAGGCCAGCGCCAGCATCTTTTTTAAGGGATACTTGGACTCTCCCGCCACCCGTTCCCTGCGCTGATAATATACGCAGTCTGTCTGATAGCCGATCAGCGGCACGATGCCCCGCAGGAACAGATTGGTTTCCCCGTACCGGGAAAGCTGTTCCACCGCCCGCCTGCTCATCAGCCGGAAATCCGCGTGGTTATAGATGCTTTTCACTCCCATACCGGCCATCAGCCTGTAAAAGCCCTGCGCCGTCACGCGCTTGAAGAACGAATCCGTGCTTCTGTCATTGCGGACGCCGTAAACAATATCGCTGCCGGCATGAAATTTGTCTATCATCTCTTCGATCACCGAAACGTCATCCTGCAGGTCCGCATCGATGGATATGGTCACATCGCTTCTGTCCATGGCCGTAAGGAGTCCCGCTGTCAGCGCGTACTGATGCCCTGTGTTTCCCGCCAGCTTGACGCCCCGTATCCGCACAGGATGCGCTTCATGCTCTTCCTCGATCAGTTCCCATGTCCTGTCCTTGCTGCCGTCGTTTACAAACAGAACAAAACTGTCCTCCGCTATCTTCTGCTTTTTCACCAGGTTATCCAGCACATCCCGCAGCGTTTTTGCGGTAATATGCAGCATTTCCTCTTCGTTATAGCAGGGCACCACGATCGCCAGTTTATCCATCTGTAAATCCTCCCATCTGTTTAGATGCCGGCCAGTGCCTGTTCCAGATCAGCCAGGATATCGTCGATATGTTCAATTCCTACGGATAAGCGGATCAGATCAGGCGCTACTCCCGCTTCCTTTAACTGGGCATCGTTCATCTGCCTGTGCGTATGGCTGGCAGGATGCAGCACGCAGGTCCTGGCGTCCGCCACATGCGTGACAATGGCCGCCAGACGCAGCTTATCCATCATGGCGGCTGCCGCTTCCCTTCCACCCTGCAGGCCGAAACTGATCACGCCGCAGGTTCCTTTCGGCATGTACTTCCTGCTCAGCTCATAATAAGGGCTGCTCTTTAAGGAAGGGTAATTCACCCATGCCACCTTGGGATGCTTCTCCAGGTATTCCGCGGCTGCCAGCGCGTTGGAACAGTGTCTTTCCATACGCAGGGGCAGCGTTTCCAGCCCCACATTCAGCAAAAAGGCGTTCATGGGCGCCTGAATGGAGCCCAGATCCCGCATCAGCTGGGAGGTAGCCTTCGTAATATAGGCAGCCTTGCCGAATTTTTCCGTATAGGTCACGCCATGATAGGATTCGTCCGGTGTACACAGTCCCGGGAATTTGTCAGGATACGCGGCCCAGTCAAAATTGCCGGAATCCACAATGGCGCCTCCCACCGTCATACCGTGTCCGTCCATGTATTTGGTCGTGGAGTGCGTGACAATGTCCGCTCCCCATACAAAAGGATTGCAGTTGATAGGCGTGGCAAAAGTATTGTCCACGATCAGGGGCACCTGATGGGCGTGGGCCGCTCTGGCGAACTTTTCAATATCCAGTACCACCAGCGCCGGATTGGCGATGGTTTCCGCCAAAACACACTTGGTATTGGGCCGGAAAGCCTTAGCCAGCTCCTCTTCGGAGGAATCGGGATCCACCACCGTACACGCGATCCCCATTTTCTTCATGGTCACGGTGATCAGGTTAAACGTGCCGCCGTACACCGTGGAAGACAGCACCACATGATCCCCTGCCTCACAGATATTGAATACCGCGTAATAGTTGGCCGCCTGGCCGGAAGAAGTCAGCATGGCTGCCGCTCCGCCTTCCAGCTCACAGATCTTGGACGCCACGTAATCATTGGTCGGATTCTGCAGACGGGTATAAAAATAACCGCTCTCCTCCAGATCAAACAGCCTTCCCATCTGCTCCGAGGTTTCATACTTATAGGTCGTGGACTGATAGATCGGCAGGATACGGGGTTCCCCGTTTTTAGGCTGCCAGCCCGACTGCACGCATATCGTTTCCTTTTTCATTATGTAATGTTCTCCTCTGTCCGTTATTCATCCCAGTTATGGTATACAGCCTGCACATCGTCATCATCGTCCAGCAGATCCAGCGTGCGCTGCAGATTCTTAATGGCCGTTTCGTCCGTCAGCTCCACGTAGTTCTGCGGGATCATGGTCACTTCGGCGCTGACCATGGGGATTCCCGCATCTTCCAGCGCTTTTCTGACTTCCTCAAGAGAATCCGGGTCAGTCAGCACCTCATAGCTGTCCTCCTCTTCGGAAAAATCTTCGGCGCCCGCATCCAAAACCTGCATCATCAGTTCATCCGCATCCGCCTCGTATTCTTCTTTGTCAATGATGATCTGGCCTTTTTTATCAAACATAAAGGAAACGCAGCCCGGCGTTCCTACATTGCCCTGTCCCTTTGTAAAAGCGCTTCTGACGTTGGCGGCGGTACGGTTCTTATTGTCCGTCAGCGCGTCCACGATGATAGCGATGCCGTTGGGGCCGTAGCCTTCATAGGTCACATACTCGTAATTGACGTTTCCCATATCTCCGGCCGCCTTCTTGATGCCCCTCTCTATGGTGTCGTTGGGCATATTGTTGGCTTTGGCCTTGGCGATCACCTGCGCCAGTTTGAAATTATTGGCCGGATCCGCTCCGCCTTCCTTTACGGCCACCGCGATCTCACGGCCGATGATGGTAAATATCTTGCCCTTCGCGGCATCGTTTTTCTCTTTCTTATGCTTAATGTTCGCAAACTTGGAATGTCCTGACATAATAGCCTCCGTATTTCTTTTTTCTTTCGGTACTTTTTCCGTAAACTTTAATATACCATTTGTAAGCCTGTTCGTCAAGCCGCCGCGCCCTCTGATTATGTATCCAGTTCCAGACTGATCATCAGCGCTTTGTTGACTTTCTGCATGATCTGGGTATCCAGATGACAGACTTTATCCTTTAATCTCCTTTTGTCGATCGTCCGCAGCTGCTCCAGCAGAATCACGGAATCTTTGTCCATATCGTACTGCATGGTGGACAGTTCGATATGTGTGGGCAGCTTGGCCTTGTTCATCTTGGATGTGATGGCCGCGCAGATGACCGTAGGACTGTGCCTGTTTCCCACATCGTTCTGTATGATCAAGACCGGCCGGATACCACCCTGCTCGGAACCTACCACCGGTCTTAAATCCGCATAGTATACGTCGCCTCTTCTCATAACACGCATTCCTTTCCGGCTTCCGTTTTCAAACGGTTTTTTTACTCTGGTAGTAGTATTGCCACTTTATCTTCCGCTATTCAGTTGATATACTCTCGGCACGCGTCTGCCCAGCAGGCAGAGCAGCTCATAATGAAAACGTCCCGACAGTTCTCCCAGTTCCCGGGCCGAAATACATTCCCCGCCGTCCCGGCCTATCAGCGTCACTTTATCCCCTTCCCGCGCGCCCTCTATATCCGTCACATCCACCATAAACTGGTCCATGCAGACCCTTCCCACGATCGGCGCTCTTTTTCCTCTTATCAGCACTTCTCCCCTGCCTGACAGCGCTCTTGGGTAGCCGTCACCATATCCAAGGGGGATCGTGGCGATCCTGCGGGGCGCGTCCGTCACATAAGTGCCCCCGTAGCTGACCGGTGAACCTGCCGGAAGCCATTTTACGTAGACCACGGTACTGTAGAGGGACAACGCCGGCCGTAACGGTATTTTGTTCCCGTCTACTTCCGCGGACGGTGCCAGCCCGTACAGACTGATGCCGGCCCTGACCACGTCCATGTTGGCCATGGGCATTTCCAGGATCCCGGCGCTGTTGGAACAGTGTCTGACAAATCCCCGGATCCCGGCCTCCTCCACCTTCCCGCAGAAATCCGAGAACAGGCGCAGCTGCTCTAAGGCGCTGCTCTTGTCCCGTTCGTCCGCCCTGGCGAAATGGGTAAAGATGCCTTCTATGACAAGGCCTTCCGTTTCCGCCACGCGCCTGACAAATGCCAGTCCCTTCTCGTCGGGCCGGATGCCGATCCTGCCCATGCCCGTATCCACTTTAATATGGACCCTGGCCTGTTTGTGCCTTTTTCCGGCCTCTTCGGCCAGCAGCCGCGCCGTATCCTCCCGAAACAGAGCGGCGCTGATATCCTGCTCCACCATCTGCCCGTAGCTGTACGGAAACGTATGTCCCAGCACCAGAACAGGCAGCGTGATGCCGTTCTTACGCAGTTCCAGAGCCTCTTCCGCCGTGGCCACCGCGAATCCGTACATACAGTCCAGCTTCTCCAGCGCCCTGGCCACGGGCACACTTCCGTGGCCGTACCCGTCCGTCTTGACCACGCCCATCATGCGGGTATGATCCGACACACACGCCTTCATATTTTTCATATTGGACACAATGGCATCCAAATCCACCTCCGCGTATCCCCGCGCATATCTCTCCATCTGTCGTTCCCTCTTTCTTTTTATAACATGGAAAGTCCTCTGATGATATCGCCTGCCGTAATACCCGCGCCCGCGGCTGCCCGCGCGGCCGCATCGCCGGCGCAGGCGTGGAGATATACTCCCGTTTCCGCCGCCTCTCTCATGCCCATGCCCTGCGCGGAAAGCGCCGCCAGGATGCCAAGCAGGACATCTCCGCTGCCGGCGGTAGCCATTTTATCGTTTCCCGCCGTGTTGACAAACATCGGCCCCGCGGGGCCGCACACATAGCTTCTGGCGCTTTTGCCGGCCACAACGCAGTCAAATCTCCGGGCCGCTGCCCTGGTGCTTTCGGCTTCCGCGTCACACACCCTGTCAACAGGTTCTCCCAGAAGTCTGGCCAGTTCTCCCATATGGGGCGTCAAGAGCGTTTCCATCCCCTCCCGGCTCCTGCGTTTGAGCAGTTCCCGCAGGTTCTCATCTCCCGCCAGCAGGTTCAGGCCGTCCGCGTCTATCAGCAGCGGCAGCCTAACGGAGAGCGCCAGTTCCAGAAGACGCCTTCCGCTTTCACAGACGGAAAGCCCGCAGCCCACAGCCAGAGTATCCGCCCACCGGCAGTTCTCCAGAAACGCTTTCTCCTCTTCCTCCTTCAGTCCCGTACCGCTTCCATACGTAAAGAGAAGCGCTTCCGGCAGTTTCTCCTGTACGATCTCCCGGATGACCTCCGGTACCGCCAGCTTTACCATACCCGCTCCGGCCCGGTAGGCGCTCTCCCCCGCCAACAGCGCCGCCCCCGCCATATTGCCGCTGCCGGCCGTCAGAAACACCTTTCCGAAGGTGCCCTTGTTGCCGTCCGGTCTTCTGCAGGGTCTGAGTGCGGCGGGAGCGTCCTTCCTGGTATACATTTCCGGTTTCTTTTCGGAAAAACTTCTTGGCCCGATGCCGATATCCGCCAGAATGACCCTGCCGGTATAGGCCGGCGCCGGATACAAACAGAGACCGATTTTCTCCAATCCCAGCGTTACGGTTTCGTCCGCCCTGACCGCCGTTCCCAGCGCTTTTCCCGTCTTTCCGTCCAATCCGGAAGGAATATCCACGGCAATCCTGTAAGCGTCCATTCCGTTCATCGTTTCTATGACCATGCGGAAGTTTTCCTTCACCTCTCCGGAAAGTCCCGTACCAAGGACGGCATCCACCACGACCGCGTAATTTCCCTCCGGGATCGAAGAAAACGGCGTGATCCCGTATGCCCGCAGGATCGCCAGCTGGGCGCGCGTTTCCTCCTTCGCCCGGTTTTCGTTTCCCAAAAATACCGCGTCCGCGTCAATCCCTTTATCCGCCAGCAGTCTGACAACTGCCAGGCCGTCCCCGCCGTTGTTGCCGCTTCCGCAGACGCAGAGCACCTTTCCTTTTCTGCTCTTCAGGGCTTCTTCCACCCTTGCCGCCACGGCCAGTGCCGCCCGTTCCATCAATACCAGGGACGGTATCCCGATACGCTCTATGGTATAAGCATCATATGCCCGCATTTCTTCCGGCGTTACCAGATAGATCCTGTTTTCTTTCAAACCACGCCTCCGTTTAAAACGGGACTGTCCTTACAGTCCCGTCAGTCTGTTTCTTCTTTTTCCGCCTTTTCCTCCGGCTTTTTATCCGCTTTTCTGGGATGCCGGGTTTCCGGATCATATTTCATATCAAAAAGATTGATAACGTCCGCGCCGAAAATGGCATGCATATAGGTGTACAGTTCATGATTCTTCTGTTCCTTTTCCTGCTTGCGGATGATCTTCTTTTTCAGTTCCACCCTGACATCGCTGATCCACCTGCCGATCTCTTCGATCTCTCTGGTATTTTCATTGAGCACATCGTAGCAGGCATCCATGGTGGCCAGCATCAGGTCGTAATTGACCTCGGCTATCTGAGCCGGCAGCTCCATCAGTTCCTCCTTGTACTGCTCCATTTTATCATTGCAGTCGCTGATCAGCCTCTTGTGGTCTTCTATCTTCTTATCCAGCGCGGGATCGCTGCCCTGCTCCAGTTCGTCAACCATGGGGACGATCTCGTCCATCAGCTTCTTTTTCAGCTTGCGGATCTCCTTGGTTTCCGTATTGAGCTTTCCCTGCCTTTTCAGCAAAGCGTTGAGCTTATCCTCCAGTTTCAGAATAGCCGTGGTGGCATCCGCGTTGTTAAAGAGCATATGCCATTTATGGTCCAGTGTCAGCACCGGTATGTTTTTATCTTTCAATGCCTGCTCAAACGCCCCGTCTTTTCTTCCCATGGCCGCCTCACTTCCCGGATCAACCGTTTTCCTGTTCTTTGTTATACCGCTCCAGATTATAGGAAAGTTTCATCAGGCTGTCCGAAAGATGTACATTCTCCACCTGAATCCCCTCCGGTACGTTCAGATCCACATGCGCGAAATTCCAGAATGCTTTGATGCCGTTTGCCGCCAGAGTTTCCGCGACTTCTACCGCGCTGCTCTTGGGTACTGTCAGCACCGCTATGTCAATATCGTTTTCCCTGACGAATTCCTCCACCCGGTCCATGGGCTGTACTTCGATTTCCCGCACTTTTTTCCCGTACAGCGCCGGATTTTTATCAAATATACCCTTGAGGATAAACCCCCTGCGCTCAAAATTGATATAATTGCCCAGCGCCTGCCCCAGATTTCCGGCGCCGATGATGATCAGATGATGCGTTTTGTCCAGTCCCAGGATCCTGCCGATCTCCTTGTACAAAAACTCTACGTTGTATCCGTATCCCTGCTGTCCGAAACCTCCGAAATTGTTGAAATCCTGACGTATCTGGGAGGCCGTGACACGCATCAGGCGCGAAAGCTCCTGGGAGGAGATCCGTTCCACTCCCTTATCCCTTAACTCTCCAAGATATCTGAAATAACGGGGCAGGCGCCCGATCACCGCCTGGGAAATACCTTTTTCTTCCAATTTCCTACCTCCTGATTCTTACCGGAATTTCCGTAGACTCCCCTGATTCTTCATACCCATTATATCCAATCGTTAAAACAATGTCAATTCTGCCGTCGCGCTTGACATCCTTTCCGGGGAACGGTAAACTTGACCTTGTAACTTTTGAATCAGCCAAAGGAGCGAATGACTTATGATACTGTCCTGCCGCGGCATTTGCAAAGAATTTCCCGATCAAAAAGTGCTCTCCGAAGTTTCCTTTCATATCGAAGACAGAGAAAAGGCGGCGCTCGTAGGCATTAACGGTGCCGGCAAGACCACCCTGCTGCGTATTATCGCCGGCGAAACTGCCCCCGACGCGGGAGAGGTTACCTTTGCCAAAGGAAAAACCTTCGGTTATCTGCCCCAGGACGCGGGGCTGGCCGGCGAAAATACCATCTATGAAGAACTGCTCTCCGTCAGGGCCGACCTGGTTTCCCTGGAGAAGCGCATAAAGGAACTGGAACTGGCCATATCGGCCCGGGCGGATGACGCGCTCATGGAACAGTACAGCCTGCTCACGCACCGTTTTGAAACGGACGGCGGCTATCTTTATCAAAGCGAGCTCACCGGCGTCCTGAAAGGACTGGGCTTTACGGAAGACGAATTTTCCAAATCCGTATCCACCCTTTCCGGCGGACAGAAAACCAGAGTGGCCCTGGGCAAACTGCTGCTGCTTTCGCCCGACCTGATCATTCTGGACGAACCTACCAACCACCTGGATATGAATTCCATCGCGTGGCTGGAAAATTATCTGCTGAACTACAGGGGAGCGGTCCTTATCGTTTCCCACGACCGTTATTTTCTGGACCGTATCGCGGGCAAGGTCATCGAGCTGGACCAGGGCCGCGCCACGGTCTTTTCCGGCAGCTATTCGGACTATGCCGCGAAGGCGCAGCAGCTCCGCGCCGCCCGCCTGCGCGCCTACTTAAACCAGCAGAAAGAGATCCGCCGTCAGGAAGAGGTTATCGAAAAACTGCGTTCCTTTAACCGGGAAAAGTCCGTCAAACGGGCGGAAAGCCGGGAAAAGCAGCTTCAGAAAACAGAAGTACTGGAAAAGCCCTCTTCTGCCCGCAGCGTCATGCGGCTGACACTGAAGCCCCGCGTACAAAGCGGGAACGATGTCCTGACAGTGGAGGGACTCTCTAAATCTTTCCACAACCAGCTTTTGTTCCGGGATGTGGATTTTACCGTCAAACGCGGAGAACATGTGGCCGTTATCGGCGATAACGGAACAGGCAAGACCACTCTTCTCAAGATCCTGAACGGTCTGCTTCCCGCGGATAACGGCTCTTTCTGCCTGGGCGCCAACGTGGAGATCGGTTATTACGACCAGGAACACCATGTCCTGCATCCGGATAAAACGCTGTTCGAGGAGATCTCGGACGAATACCCTGACCTGAACAATACGGAGATCCGCAACGTGCTGGCCGCCTTTCTTTTTACCGGCGAAGAAGTGTTCAAACAGATCCGGGAGTTAAGCGGCGGAGAACGGGGCCGCGTCAGTCTGGCCAAACTGATGCTGGGCAACGCCAATTTCCTGATCCTGGACGAGCCTACCAATCACCTGGATATCCAGTCCAAGGAGATCCTGGAGGATGCGTTAAACGGCTATGAAGGCACCGTGCTCTATGTTTCCCACGACCGTTATTTTATCAATCGGACCGCCTCCCGCATTCTGGAACTGACTTCTTCCACGTTTATAAACTACGTAGGCAACTATGATTATTATCTGGAGAAAAAGGCGCCCTATTCCGTGAAGGCCCCGGATTCTCCCAAAACCGAAACGGAAACCGCCGCCAAGCTGGACTGGCAGCAGCAGAAAGAAGAACAGGCCCGGCTGCGGAAAAAGGAAAACGACTTAAAAAAATGCGAGGCGCGGATCGCCGCCCTGGAAGAACGTCAGCATACCCTGACAGAAGAAATGAATGCTCCGGAAACCGCGGCGGACGCGGTAAAGCTGCAGACCATCGCCGGAGAACAGGCGCTGATCCAGGAAGAACTGGAGCAGCTGTATACAGAATGGGAAGAACTGGCGGAGTAGGTCCGCCAGTTCTTTTTATCCCGTTTACATCGTTTCATAGGTTTCCCTGATAGCCCTGATAAAGCCCAGACTGTCAAGGATCACCGGATTTTCGCAGGTGGAGATCAGGGACAGGCTCTTGGTCATCTTTCCGTCTTCCACTGTCTTGATACATGCCTTCTCCAGTTTATCCGCGAAATCCACCAGTTCCTGAATGCCGTCCAGCTCTCCCCGCTTTCTCAGCGCTCCCGTCCACGCGAAAATAGTGGCGATGGAATTGGTGGAAGTTTCCTCTCCCTTTAAATACTTGTAATAATGGCGCTGCACGGTACCGTGGGCCGCCTCATATTCATAAACACCGTCAGGGGAAACCAGCACGGAAGTCATCATGGACAGATCGCCGTAAGCCGTGGCTACCATATCGCTCATAACGTCACCGTCGTAGTTCTTGCAGGCCCAGATAAAACCGCCCTCGGAACGGATCACCCTGGCTACCGCGTCATCGATCAGCGTGTAGAAATAGGTAATGCCCAGCTCCTCAAACTTCTCCTTGTATTCCGTATCATAAATTTCCTGGAAAATATCCTTAAAGGTGTGATCGTATTTTTTGGAAATGGTATCCTTGGTAGAAAACCAGAGGTCCTGTCTGGTATCTACCGCGTAGGAAAAGCACGCTTTCGCGAAACTCCTGATGGATTTTTCCGTATTGTGGATGCCCTGCAGGATCCCGGCCCCGGTAAACTCATGGATCAGTTCCCTGATCTCGCTGCCGTCTTCCGCCGTAAAGACCAGCTCCGCTCTGCCCGCTCCCTGCACCTTGATCTCCGTATTTTTATAGACATCGCCGTAAGCGTGGCGGGCAATGGTGATAGGTTTTACCCAGTTTTTTACATAGGGAACGATCCCCTTCACCAGAATGGGGGCTCTGAACACCGTACCGTCCAGGATGGCCCTGATCGTTCCGTTGGGACTTTTCCACATTTCCTTGAGATTGTATTCCGTCATTCTGGCGGCGTTGGGCGTGATCGTAGCGCATTTCACCGCCACGCCGTATTTCAGCGTAGCCTTGGCGGAATCCACGGTCACCTGGTCATCGGTCTTATTCCTGTTTTCCAGCCCAAGATCGTAATACTCCGTTTTCAGGTCGATAAAGGGAAGCAGAAGTTCCTCCTTTATCATCTTCCAGAGAATCCTTGTCATTTCATCTCCGTCCATCTCTACCAGGGGGGTTGTCATCTGAATTTTGCTCATCTTTTCCTCTTTCCACAGGCTTGCCTGTTTTTATTTTTTATTTTCCCGTTCCAGTTCCAGATTTTCTTTTTGGTATACCTCGTGCAGCCCGTTCTTCACCATATTCTCATAGGCGTTTATCATATGCGTATGGGCCAGTTCCTGCGCCAGTTCCCCATCTCCCGCCTTGATCGCCAGCATGATCTGCTCATGCTCCTTATTGGAAGCGTTCCCCCGGGAGGTTGCCAGGGTCTTTTTTCTCACGCGCAGCACATACTCGTGAAAATCCTTCAGCTGATGCTCCAGCATTTTGGAATTGCAGGCTTCATACATGATTTCATGGAAACGGTTATCCAGCTGGGCCAGCTGCTCCATATGCCCCTTTTCGGCATAAAAACTGGCCAGATACACGTTCTCTTCCATCTCGTCCAGCTGTTCCTTGGTAATATTCTCCGTAGCCCATCTGGCGCAGAGCCCTTCCAGCAGGGAACGGATGATATAGATATCCTTCACATCCTTTTCCGTGATCCCGGTCACATAAGCGCCCTTATTGGGAATGATCTGTATCAGCCCCTCCAGCTCCAGCTGCCGGAACGCCTCTCTTACGGGGGTCCTGCTGACGCCCAGTTCCTCGCCGACGGTAACTTCCTTTAACTCCTCGTGCTCCTTATAGGTGCCGTTTAAGATATTTTCCCGAATCCTGTGAAAGACCCGTCCCCGCAGCGAGTACTTGTCCGTTACTTCCTCTTTTACATTATAATTTCCCACGGTCCTTCCTCCCCGGCCTAAAGCGTAATATGCAGCTTTTCACAGGCCCTGCCGATGGTTTCCACCAGTTCCCTGTCCGTCAGCACAGTCACGCGCCCGTCCGCGTATTCCTTGTCCACCCAGCTCTTTACTTCCTTTACCAGGTCGCTGTTCTTATCCACCTGACGATCATCTTTTAATTTGTAATAAGTATTGATCCAGTGGGCGATCCCGGCCAGGCCGGAAGTATTGGAAACCGCGCAGAGCACAGGACGGTTCAAAAATTTTTCCGTATCGAAAATATTGTATATTTCCTCGTTCTTCAACAGACCGTCCGCATGGATCCCCGCTCTGGTCACATTGAAATTCCTGCCTACGAAAGGCGTTCTCTCCGGGATCTGATACCCGATCTCTTTCTCATAATACTCCGCCAGTTCGGTAATGACCGTAGTGTCCATGCCGTTTAGATCTCCCCGCAGCTGGGCGTACTCAAAGACCATGGCCTCCAGCGGCGTATTGCCTGTCCGCTCCCCGATACCGAACAGAGAGGTGTTGACGCCTGAACAGCCGTAAAGCCACGCGGTGGTAGAATTGGAAACCGCTTTATAAAAATCATTGTGTCCATGCCATTCCAGATTTTCATGCGGCACGCCGGCATGCGTATGCAGCGCGTAAATGATGCCCTGCACGCTTCTTGGGATCACGGCGCCCGCGTAATTGACCCCGTATCCCATGGTATCGCAGGCCCTTACTTTGATGGGGATACCGTACTGCTCCTGAAGTTTCATCAGTTCCAGACAGAACGGCACCACATAGCCGTAAATATCCGCCCTGGTAATATCTTCCAGATGGCAGCGAGGAGAGATCCCCTCTTCCAGGCAGTCCCGGATCACGCTCAGGTAGTGCTCCATCGCCTGCTTTCTCGTCATTTTCAGCTTGAGGAAAATGTGGTAATCGGAGCAGCTGACCAGGATTCCCGTTTCCTTCATGCCGATCTCCTTTACCAGCTTAAAGTCCTCTTTGCTGGCTCTGATCCAGCTGGTAACCTCCGGAAACTCGTAGCCCCTTTCCATACATTGATATACCGCGTCCCTGTCCTTCTTGCTGTAGAGGAAAAACTCGCTGGCCCGTATCATCCCGTTGGGGCCGCCCAGCTTATGCAGATAGTCATAGATCGTGACGATCTGCTCCGTGGTGTACGGCGCCCTGGACTGCTGTCCGTCCCGGAACGTGGTATCCGTGATCCAGATCTCCCTGGGCATATTGTGGGGCACGATCCTGTCGTTAAAAGGAATCTTGGGAATCTCCGAATAGGGAAACATATTTCTGAATACATTGGGTTTCTCCACATCGTCCAATATATACATATGCTCTTCGATTTCCAAAAGATTGTTCTTATGGTTCATATTTACCGGTCTGTTCTGAAACATATCCCTGTCCATAGCATCCACCCTTCCTATATGATTCTCGTATCATTGTATACAATGATACGACGCATGTCAATAGAAAAATAGACGCAAAAAGCGGCGCTATCCTTCCAGCAGCCGCTCTACATTGACCATTCCCCATCCCTGCTGATACCAGGGTTCCCCCAGATCCTCCGCTGTATCCAACAGTTTCTTTTTTGCCGTTTCATTGTCATATTCCGGATGCTTCTGCAGCAGGAGCGCCAGCGCCCCCGAAACAATGGGGGTGGCCATGGAAGTGCCGCTCTTGGCGATATAGGCGTTGCGGTAGCCGCCGATCCCCCTGCCCACTCCGCCGTTACAGGATATGATCTCCGTTCCCGGCGCCACGATGTCCGGTTTTCTGTAGGTTTCAAATCTCGAGCCTCGGGAAGAATACGCGGCGCATCGCTTTACGCTGTCCTGAAAATACGCGCCGTCATGACAGCCCACGGTGATCAGCCGTCTGCTCTTTCCCACCGTAGAAAGCGTGTCGCAGGCCGGCCCGTTGTTTCCGGCCGCGCAGACTACCAGCAGTCCTCTGTCCCACGCCTGTTCCAGCTTCTTCTTTAACATCCTTTCTTTTTCTTCGTTCATCAGCCGGCCCATTCCCACGGATATATTTAAAATACGGATATTCCACTCCGTCATTTTTTCCAGTACCCAGTCAACGCCGTCCAGCATGGCCTCCACGGTCCCGTCCCCTTTCCGGTCCAGTACCTTTCCCACCACCAGACTGACGGTAGGCGCTATTCCCCTGTATTTTCCCCCGGAAAGGGATCCGTTTCCCCCGATGATACCGCAGACATGGGTTCCGTGTCCGCTGTCATCGTAAATCCGGCGGCGGTCTTCCAGGAAATCCCTGAAATCCACGATCCGGCCCCTCAGATCCGGATGCTCCGTCACCCCCGTATCCAGGACCGCTACCACCGGGCTCGCCTCTCCCGCCCGCGAAATCCCCGCTCCTATCTGCCTGCGTACTCTGAACATATAAAAACTCCGGCTTTTTTCTCTATTCATCATATGCCGGAGTTTTTATAAAGTGTGTCACCTTTTCTTTTTGATCAGCAGGACCGCCGCGGCCATTGCCGCCAGGCCGGCCGCCAGCACGTAATTGGGATTGATCCGCGTATCTCCCGTATCCGGGGACGCATCCAGTTTTCCCGTCACCGCGCTCCCCACTCTGCTAAATGCCACAGGAGAAAGATGGTTGACGGCAAAGGTCACCGTATCCCCGTTTCTGGTATAAGGCAGATTTTCCAGCTGCCCGTTTCTGTCCACGGTAAAGATCCGCAGACTGCCGCTGTTCAGTGAGGAAGGCAGCTGCGCCGTAACCTGCAGATACTGCTGTCCCAGCTTGGTTATGGGGATCCCCGTAGCGCTTTCCGTCAGATCCAGTTCGGCAAAGACCGTACCTGCCGGCAGTTCTTCCCGATAGACCGCCCGGTACCCTTCTTTGATGGCGTTCTCGCCCGCTTCGTCCCTTGTCACTTCCAGTTCATACAGCCCTGACGCATCCCCTGAAAGAGAAGCCGATATCTCTCCTGTCAGCCCGCTGCCGTTATTGCGCACCGTCACTCCGCTTTGGCCGGCGGTTTCCAGAACAGGCAGAAGCACCGCGTTTTCTTTTCCCAGGATCTCATAGCTTTTTCCGTCTATCGTTACATAGTCCGGCAGATATGCCGCGGCCATTTCTTGTTCGGTATAGGCGGCGGCCAGACAGGTCACCTGCGCTTTGTCCCGGGAACTGATATAGACGATCAGTCCCTTAAACCCGTTGCCTGACGTGAAAAGAGGGATGTCCGCCAGCTGGGAAGCCTGCACCTTTTTATTCACTACCACGATCCGGGTATCCCCCAGAACGCACCCCCTGGCCTCCGTATTGGACAGCCTTTCCGCCGTGTCCTCGTGCGCGGCCTCAGGAAATCCTTCCGCAGAATCGAATACCACCACTTTCTCGGAATCCCCGCAGGCCGTCCCGGAAAAATCAAAACATTTCAGTCCCAGCCGCGTTACGTTCGCGAATACATGGGCGGAACTCAGAGGGCAGCCCGCGAACGCCCGGTCGCGGACCGTCTGGACATTGACCCCGCCGGTCACTTTTTCCAGGCTGCCGCAGCCCTCAAACGCGCCTTCCCCGATATCCCTTACGGAATCCGGCAGATACACGGACACGATACTGTCATTGTCCGCAAAGGCCTCCGGCGCTACGGTCTTTACCGTATCGGGCAGAGTCAGGTTTCCCCCGCTGCCCCGATACGCCAGAAGGATCCCGTCCCCTACCACCAGGTAATCATCACCCGAAGCTTTTTTCCAGGTTTCCAGCCACATACATTTATCAAAGGCTTTCGGCGCGATGTAAGTGACCGAAGCAGGGATCGTTACTTCGCTGAGATAATCACAGTGATAAAAGGCCCCGTAAGAAATCGTCTTCACTCCGTCAGGGATCCGCGCTCTGGTCAGATTGCTGCGCGCGAAAGCAAACTCTCCGATCTCTTCTATCCCTTCCGGGAACGCATATCCCGCCATGGCGCTGCTCTGATAATAGGCCAGATCGGCCAGGATCGTTTCTCCCGCCAGAATGGTCTTGGGAATATCATAGTTTTTTCCGGAATCTTCCTTTTCCGGATCCGTTTGAGAGCCTGGCGCGGCATCGCCGTTATGATCCGCGTCTTCCTGGCTCCCCGCCCCCGGGGCAGTCACCGTTCCCCCCACGGGAAGCAGTCCGCCGTCCGCCAGGATCACGGCGCTGTTGCCTACCACATATGTGCTCCCAAGCACGCTGCCGGAAGGTGTATTCCCATTCTGCGTGCCGCCCGCGGAAGCATTTCCCGAAGAAATATCCGCCGCAGGAGCTTCTTCCCCGTTTCCCTGATGAGCGCCGATCTGATTCAACCGTTCAAGCAGATTGTCAAACGGCGGATAGCCGGTGGCGCTCAGCGTACTCAGATCTATCTTGCCTCCGCCGCCGGAAGAAGTCTGCGCTCCGCTGTCCGCCGGGTTTCTTTGTTTCCACGCCTGATAAAAATCATAGGCCGGCGTATTTTCATCCGCTATGATATTCAGCCTGGGGCAGCCGTCAAACGCCGTATCATGAATGCGCAGTACCGACGCGGGAATGGTGACGTTTTCCAGATTTTTACAGTCCGCGAAGGCTTTCAGTCCAATGGAGGAAACCGAATAGGGGATGCTGATCCAGGTCAGCGATCTGCAGTTGGCGAAAGCATAATCCGGTATCTTTTTCAGACTGCTGCTCAAGGATATGCTCTTTACGGACTCGCAGCCCCAAAAAGCATATTCCGCAATGTCCGTAACGGTAGAAGGCATGGTATAGGTATCTGTTTTTCTCACCGGCAGAAGCAGGTAAAGCATACTCTTGTCCTCATTGTACAGACAGCCGTCCCCCACGCTGAAAGACGTGTTGTTCTTATCCACCTCTATGGTTTCCAGAGCCGGACAGCCGGCGAACACGCCCATACCCAGCTCGGAAAGCCCGGCGCCCAGAGTCAGTTTTTTCAGGCCGGTACAGTCGGCAAAGGCGCCGTTCCCCAGCTTTTTCACGGAATTGGGCAGTTTTACCTCCTTCAGCCCTGCGCAGCCCGCAAAAGCCCGATAGTCGATCTGCTCCACCGCGCTTCCCTTAAACTCCAGCTTTTCCATGGTCGTGTTCCCGGCAAACGCCTCCGCTCCGATCTGCGTGACAGAAGCAGGAACAGACACGGTTTTCGCCGTGCCTGTATAACTCATCAGTATAGTGCCATTCATCTGAAAATCCGAGTCCTTGGATACCGATTCTTCCGCCCAGAGCGGCAGAGCCGGTATCTGCGTTACCAACAGCGCCATGGCCAAAAGCAGCGCGCTCACTGTTTTCTTCATACGCCTTCCCGCGCCTTTCCGTTTCAGGCCCGGACCACCGTCTTTTTTCCGGTCTTATCCCGCTTTACGAACAGGATAACGGAAAGACATGCCAGTCCGACCGCTACAAACCACTTGGGATGAATATCTCCCGTCTTCGGCGAATTGTCCACCACTCCTGTGGATTCCAGGTTATTGGTGTTCACGTACATCACATAGGGAGAAAAATGCTCCGCCGTAAAGGTGATGCAGGAAACGCCGTCAATCGTAGTAAACTTCGGGGAGAGCTTATCCAGTTTGTCATCTACCACGCCCGCGATCCTGTTATTGCCCGCGTAGTCAGCCAAGGAATCCGGCAGAGGCAGCGTAATGGTGATCTTAAGGCCGGTAGTATCCGTGATCTTCGTATTTCCCGTGGAATCGTACAGGGAAATATCCATAGGAAAATACTTAACGTTCTCCAGACTTCCGAATTCTGTTGTAAGCGCCCGCAGCGCCGCTTCCGTAGCGGCCGCGTCCTCTGAGATCTTCAGGACAAAATTATCGGACGAGCCGTTGACCACCACCGATACCACGCCGGTATTGGAAAGCCCGTTTTTGTCGATCACAACCGTAGTGGTGCCGCCGTTACCGGATACCGAAGGCTTTACCGTGGTGTTGCCGCTTCCTCCGTTACCGCCGCCGCTGTTATTGTTAGTTCCGCCGGACTTATTGACATAGTTGGCCGTTACCGTAGCGTTTGCCGCCGGCATGATCAGCGTGGTAGCCGAGATCGTGGTACTGGCCATCTTGAGATCCACATTTCCTTCCTGTGTCCACTTGTCAAACTGCTGGGTGCTGGCCGGATCATTGGCAACCACGATCACAGTAGCTCCCGCCACATAACTGCCGGAACCGCTTCCGTTTCTGACAGTCAGCGTATACATCTGGGGTGCCGTGCCGGTACCGTCCCCTCCGCTGACACCGCTTCCGGATCCGCTGCCTCCTCCGCTGCCGCTGCCGCCGCTGCCGTTGCCGCCCACATTGCTGCTCTCCGCTTTCTCAAACTGGGCGTACACATCCACGTCCGCGGTGATGTTTGTCAGTGCCGGCCGCCAGCCGGTAAAGACATAACCTTCTCTGGATGGCGGTACGATATTGGGCGCGTCTTCGCCCTTCGCCACTCTTGCCTCATACCATACGCTGTCATCCCAGTTGATATAGCGCACGGTAAATTTGGTTTCTTCGGAGTCGATCTTTTCATACTGCGCGATCACCGTCAGGGAAGCGCTTACATTATGATAATCAGGCAGCCACCCCGTAAAACGGTATCCCTCAAATTCCGGAGCTTCCGGAGCCTGGGCGTCCCCGCCTATCGGTACGTTCTCCTCCGACAGCAGGACGGGCGCCGCCTCATGGTCGGCGGGATCCTGATACCAGAACTGTACCGCGAATTCCGTGGAATCCGGTTTATGGGTTACGATGATATTGTCATACTCATCGGCGAAAATTTCCGCCGGAGTTCCTTCCTCGCAATAAAACTCTATGATCTGCAGCTGCCCGTCATCCGTTCTGGGATGCTCCGCCGTATTGAACGCGGAAGGCTGTATGAGCGCTACGCTCTTGGGAATCTCCACATAGCGCACATTGCTGTTGTGGAAGGCTTCCTGCTCAATGGCCTGGGCGTACTGGGACGGCAGATACACGGAATTTAACTGTGAAGTATCGGCAAACGCCTTTTCCGGGATTTTTGCCACCTGTGAGTTTCTCAGGTCTACCAGTCCTATGCCGTCACAGTCCATGAAAGCTTCCGGCGCGATGGAAGTAACTCCCGCCGTTTCTTCCGCGCTGACAGAGCTGCTGGAACCGCCGTTCTGCCCGCCGTTTATGGTCCCTCTGCTTTCCAGACACTGGGCGATACTGGATTTGGCGCCGTCCGTCATTCCATAGATGATGGCTCTTTCCGTGGTAAAATAAGGACCTCCGGAAAAATTCACGTCATTGAGCTTCGGGCAGGCTCTGAAAGGCCGCCGCCCCAGCTCGGATACCGTGGCGGAAAGGGTCACGTTCTCCAGATTCGCGCCGTTATCAAACGCGTAATTGCCGATGGTGCTGCCGCCGCCTGTCATATTCACGGTGGTCAACGGGGAAACGCCGCTTTCTTTCTCCTCGGAATCGGTATCCCACGCGAAAGCATAATCATCCAGCGCCGCCTCGCCGCCGGTGATATTGATGGCGGTCAGCTTATCGCAGCCGCTGAAGCTGTATGGCTCAAATTCCGCGATATCCGCGAAAGTCACGGTCTGGATATGGTCATCCGCCTTCTGATCCGGTACCTTCTCCACCTTGTAAGTGCCGTCCTCCTGCAGGGACGCCGTTTTCCCCGAAAACAGTCCGGGCGTGATCCGTTTTACCCCTTCCGGCACGGACACGTTCAGAGCGGCATCCACGATCTGTCTTTCATAGTCCGTCAGATCCGTGATATGGGCAGCGGACTCATAGTGGGTGATCGCATCCTTGGACGCTTTGGCGTACTCCTCCGTCATATAGGGATACACATAACTGCCGCTTTTCTGTTCTCCGTATTTGGTGCCGGCCTTCAGTTCATCATAGGTAGGATAATCTATCAGGGTGGCCGCGCCGCCGCTGCCATCCGTGTTTTCCACATACCGGATCTCCAGATTGGTAGGCCAGCCGCTGTAATAGGTAATATATGTCTTTTGCTGGCTGCCCTGATTGATATTGCTGGAAGGGCTCATGGCATAGCTGAACGGTACGATATCGGCTCCCACCGCTCCCGTAAAGGTCAGTTTTGGCTTCGCCACAAACTCCCCGCTTCCGCTGTCCAGGAATCCCGGATTCTTGCAATGGTCCTGATGGGCTCCGTCCATAAGCTGGGTGGCAAAGGCATTGGTCCCGATATGGGTGATCCGGCTGGCATCCTGGAATATCACATGCTCCAGATTATGACAGCCCTTAAAGGCATCGTCATTGATGGACGTCACCGTGGCGGGAATGGTGATCTTCTTTAAATAACAGCTTCCTCCGCCGCCCCCGAAACTGCCGTGATTGATGGCGGATACGCCGTAAGGGCCGATGGCGCTTGGAATGGTCACTTCACTGACCGGCGCGTCCATATTAAAATACAAAAGCTGGTTCTGGGAGTTGACCTGATAAGTCAACTTTGCTTTGCCGTCGGTTCCGCCTTCCACGGCCTTTTCCAGCATGATGATCTCGTATTTATCCTGCCCGGCGTATTTAAAGGCAATGACGTTTTCCTTGGTATAGTCATGGGTGCCGGAAACATCCTCCGCCTCAAAATAAAACGTGGGATCCACCTGCGCCTTGAAATTATCCACGGTAAAGGCATACGGCTGTCCCGCAGGCTCCGTATCCGCTGCCAGACGCAGGGAAGGCGCCAGAACCTGGATGCGTTTCAGGGCGGTACAGCCCGCGAAATTGTTTAAATGCACGGCGTTGTTCTGGCCGTTTTCCTCGCTTCCTGTCAGAGAACTGGGCAGCACCAGATCCGACAAGGACCTGCAGCCGTTAAACACATAATGCCCCAGTTCCTTCAGCCCGGTCACGCTGTTTCCGTCCTGTCCCTCCCCGTTCAGGTATACACCGGTCAGGCTTTCGCAGCCGTCAAAGGCATGATCGAAGATCCTGGTCACCTGCGCCGGCAGGGAAAAGCTGCTTAAGGAACGGCAGTTATAAAAGGTGTAATCGGAAATATAGTTCAGTCTGCTGTTAAAATCCATGCCGATGGAATTCATGTTCTGACATTCCGCGAACGCGTGATGTCCGATCTCCTGGATGCCGTTGCCCAGCTGAATGGTCCTCAGCGTACTGCAGTTATAAAAGGCGTAATTGCCGATGCCGATCAGATGTTCTCCCACCGTCAGATTGGTAATATTACCCTGATTGGCAAAGATCCCCTTGCCGGGCTCCGTATTGACAGATGTGGCAACAGCATCCGCGATCTGCCATTCCTGCTGAGCGCCTTTCGAGGCCTGCACTCCCTTATACGGCTCCAGATACTGATTGCCAATGTACGCCACCGTAATATGCCGGATCCACTGTTCATTGGTATCGCTGGTGGGCTTGTAATCATCGCCATCCAGGTAATAAAAGTCCGTTAAGGGCCTCTCTTTTCTCTCCCCACCCTGATCCACGTACATCCACTGGTCGCGGGTATTGGCATAGCAGGGGGAATAAACGCTGTTTTTCGCGTCAATCTCCTCCGTATCGTTGCCGGAAACATCCTTTACATATACCACCTTCGACATATAGTACAGCGGCTTCTGGCTCTGGCTTACCGCCACGTAACCGGTACCCGTGCCTTCGTTCTCGCTGAATTTGGTATACGCGTCCACGGTATCCGGTATCACCAGATTGCCGCCGGTCAGCGTACCGCCGTTATAACCCAGGATCACCGCTATCATCTGGGTATCGGAAGACGAGGCCCGCACCCACGCGAACTGATACCGGCCGTCCTCCGTAGTATAGATGGTATGGCAATCCTTTGGGATCATGGGAATGGTGGACTTTTCCGTCCCGATCTCTTTCTCCCAGGTCAGCTTCTTTTCTTCCGCCACCGCCGCGCTGGCTTCCGGCACAGGAATCGCCGCCACCAGGAGCGAAGTGATCAGACAGGCCGCGCCCAGAGTCCTGCGCACTCTCCTGCGCAGCCTGAAATTCTTTTTCTTTCCACTGTTCTTTGCCATTTCGCATCTCCTTTACCCGGAAATCCGGTTTAATAGATTCTCTTCGCCACCACTACAAAACGGCCGTCATCCGTATAGTAATCGCAGGTAGACAGCGTCAGGAGTTCGTCCCCGTACTCCGCCGTCACGCCGGTATCATACAGGGACATTTCCGCCATTTCCCGCATATAGGAGTCAAATTCCAGCTCCGATGCCGCATCCGTAAACTGATAGTATTTAAAGACGATCTCGCTCTCTTCGTATATTTTGGAGCGGAACACATACATGATCTCGTAAGTGCCCTTTTCATATATGGTATCAAACTGTATGTACTTATGATCCTCATAAAAAGACTCTGAACTGTACTTGTTCAGCTGTCCGAACATCCTGCCGCTGCGCATATGATGCCCATAGATGATCAAATTGTCGCTCCTGGGCAGAACGCTGCAGTCCTTATCCAGGAAAATGCTTCCGTTCTTATCCTGTTCCTGGTCAAAATTATGGTCCAGATAATATTCATTGTTGGTTGTCTGCAATACAGGGTAATCTATATATGTATCGTCAATTTTTACCCATCCGATTAGATTTCTGTTCAAAGTATACAAAGTTTTGTAGTCATCCAGCACATCCGGCACTACGATTTCCTCATTGTCATAGTGGATGACCACCGTATCCGGCGTCTGCGGCGCTACAATGCCCGTGGTCCCGATCAGCTTTCTCTGGGAATCCGCGTAGCTGTCCAGCCTGCCGGTCTGGTAAGTATAGATCCCAAGATAGATAAAACACCCTCCCGCCACGCAGAAGCAGGCAGCGATAACGGCCTTTCGGATGCGTTCCCGCTTTTTCAGCTCCCGCAGAATGGAGTCCCGCATCTCTTTGTCATAAGTTTCCAGTCCCGCGGACGTCTTTTTTTTCACGCCAGTCCCGGACACATCCTTCCCGGATCTTTTCGCCTTCTGAGCGCGCGTGGTCTTTTTCCCTTTTGCTCCCTGCGCCGCTTCCTTTTCCAGCTTCCGGAAAAGTTCCTCCAGTTCCTCCTCCAGATCCTTCCCCAGGATGGTCCTAAAACGGTATTTCCCGCTTCGTATATCCTGCAGAAAACGGCCGGTTTCCTCTCTGCTGCTCAGATCATATCTCTGTTTTAACGCTTCTATGTACGCGGCGTCCTTTTTGGCCGCCTCATAATCGGCGGCATTCCGAAACTGCCTTCCCGAAACCGTGAATGTTTCCATTTTCGTCTGCCTCAAACACACAATACTATTATCCATCATTATTTTACTATATCTTCAGATTAATGCAATACCCTAAAATCCACCGGTAGAATTTCCCTGAAATTTTCTTTCCGTAAAAGGGAAACATTGACAGGCCCATGCACATAGTATAAACCATAAAAAAAATCAGAGGTACTTGATATGAGCGATTTAACTGCTAGTAATTGTGGATGCGGCGACAACAACGGAAACGGATGCGGATGCGGCAATTTGATCTGGATCATCCTGCTGCTCTCCTGCTGCAACGGCAGCGGCAACGGTCTGCTTGGCAACAGCGACGGCTTCGGTCTGGGAAACAACAGCAGCTGTGATCTGCTGATTTGGATCCTGCTGATTTCCTGCTTATGCGGAAACGGCAGCGGCAATGGCAACGGATGCGGCTGCGGCTGCAACAACTAATCATCTCTACGCGTGCAGGCTCTGTTAAAGAGCCTGTTTCACGCATACATATTTATCCGTTTTCATAAGATTGGAGCAAGGAAGATACAGGGAGAACGGTATGAGCAGGGATGAGGACTCCAAAAATGACAGGATACGCGCTTTTGACGCACTTTTTACCACCAATCACACACAGATCTACAAACTTCTTCTTCCCTACCTGGAACCGGCTATACAGCGGCAGCTCGCGGTCTATATCAAATACCTGGAACTGCAGTATACCGCCGCGTACTGCAGGCAGCATCCTTTTGGCTGCATGCCGCGGGAATGCCCGCCGGACACCTCCCGCCTGTATCATGAAATCCTGCCTTACTGCTCCTACGCGGAGCGCTGTCAGGCAGAGCGGCTGATCGGCCTCTTGTCCACCGTAAAAAACGCGGAAGAAGTCATGGAAACCGCCCGTATGATGAAGGACCTGTTCCCGGACGGATTCGGGGACGGGGAGAACAGCGCCCAGGATCTTATGCAGATGTTTCAGATGTTTTCAAAATAAACCGGAAAGAAGGAGCTTATCATGGAAAACAGACCAGAATGGATGTCCGACTCCGAGGCGGCCGGTATCGAGGAATATAAGCTGCGGTTCTTAAACGAGCTGGCCGAAGGATGCAGGGGCAAAAACAGGAAGGAACTCATGGCCTTCCTGGCGGCCAGAATGAAACAGGCCAAAAACGAAGGCATCACCTTTTCCTCTTCCGAGGCCGGCATCCTGATCCAGGCCATCCGCCAGCACAGTTCGCCCGACGAATTAAACCAGATCGACGAGCTGATGAAAAAAGCGCCGTTCCACTGACGGCGCTTTTGCCATTTTTCTTAAGGCTTTACTACCAGATTGACAATCCTGCCCGGCACATAGATCTCTTTTACAACCGTGCCGGAAAGTCTGCTGCCCAGCGCTTCTTTCGCCATGGCAATGATCTTTTCCTTTTCTTCTTCCTTGGCGGCCATGACCGTCGTTTTGGTCTTGCCGTTTATCTGTACCGCTATTTCCACGGTATCTTCCACGGTTTTCGCTTCCTCATATTCCGGCCACGTGGTCTGATAGAGTCTGCCGGCGTAACCCGCATTCTCCCAGAGCTGCTCCGTGATATGCGGCGCCACAGGATTTAAGAGCGTCAGCAGCGTTTTAAACTCTCCCCGGGTCACCGCGTTTTTCCTGTAAAACTCGTTGAGCAGCGACATCATGGCGGCAATCGCGGTATTGTATTTCAGATTTTCAAAATCCGAACCGACCTTCTTGATCGTCTGGTGCATCTTCGTTTCCAGATCCGCCGAGTAATCCTCCTGCGGGGTCAGGATATCCTGCAGCTTCCACACTCTCTCCAGAAATCTCCTGCAGCCTTTCACGCCATCTTCCGACCAGGCGGCGCTTAAGTCAAACGCGCCGATAAACATCTCGTAGGTACGCAGGGTATCCGCGCCGTATTCCCGCACGATATCGTCAGGATTGACCACGTTTCCTCTGGATTTGCTCATCTTCTCCCCGTTGGAGCCCAATATCATGCCATGGGAAGTCCGCTTCTGATAGGGTTCCGGACAGGGCACCACTTTCTGGTCATAAAGAAATCTGTGCCAGAAACGGGAATACAGAAGGTGCAGCGTAGTGTGCTCCATACCGCCGTTGTACCAGTCCACCGGCAGCCAGTATTCCAGCGCTTCCCTGCCTGCCAGCGCTTTCTCGTTCTTCGGATCCGTATACCGCAGAAAATACCAGGAAGAACCCGCCCACTGAGGCATGGTGTCCGTTTCCCGCTTCGCCGGGCCGCCGCAGTGAGGACAGACCGTATTCACCCAGTCCGTCATATGGGCCAGCGGGGATTCTCCGTTGTCCGTAGGCATATAGCTTTCCACTTCCGGCAGTTCCAGAGGCAGTTCGCTTTCCGGAAGGGCCACATAACCGCATTTTTCACAGTGCACAATGGGAATCGGTTCGCCCCAGTAACGCTGTCTGGAGAATACCCAGTCCCGCAGTTTGAAGTTGGTCTTCTCGCGACCGATCCCTTTTTCTTTCAAAAATCCTATGATCTTTTTCTTGGCTTCCGCTACGGAAAGCCCGTTCAGGAATTCGGAATTGACCAGCGTACCGGAGGCCACATCCGTATAGACGGCTTCCGTGACATCCACGGGACTGCCGGCTACCACCTCTATAATGGGCATATTGAATTTTTGGGCAAATTCCCAGTCCCTCTCGTCATGGGCCGGTACTGCCATAATGGCGCCTGTGCCATAAGTCATCAGCACATAATCGGAGATCCAGACCGGAATTTCCTTTCCGTTTACGGGATTGACCGCCGTGAGGCCGTCCAGCATGACGCCGGTCTTGTCCTTGGCGATCTCGGTCCGTTCAAAATCGGACTTTCTGGCCGCCTGTTCCCGATACGCCGTCACTTCGTCCCAGTTTTTAATATCCGGCCTGTACTTATCAATGAAAGGATGCTCGGGGCTCATGACCATATAAGTAACGCCGAAAAGAGTGTCCGGCCTGGTGGTGTAGACCGTCAGCTTGTCTTCCTTCCCCTTTAAGATAAAATCCACTTCCGCGCCCGTAGACTTGCCGATCCAGTTTTTCTGGGATACCTTCACCCGCTCGATATAATCCACGGTATCCAGGCCCTCCAAAAGCTTGTCGGCGTAATCGGTGATCTTTAACATCCACTGGCTCTTTACCTTACGGACCACTTCGGAACCGCAGCGTTCGCAGACGCCGTTCACCACTTCCTCATTGGCCAGTCCCACTTTACAGGAAGTACACCAGTTGATGGGCATCTCGCTCTTATAAGCCAGTCCCGCGTGGAACAGCTTCAGGAAGATCCACTGTGTCCATTTGTAGTAGGCGGGATCGGTGGTGTTGATCTCTCTGTCCCAGTCAAAAGAATAGCCCAGCGCGTGCAGCTGACCCTTGAACCTTTCCACATTGTTCCTGGTCACGATCCTGGGATGGATATGATTCTGTATCGCGTAATTCTCCGTAGGCAGGCCAAACGCGTCCCACCCCATGGGATAGAGCACATTATACCCCTGCATCCTTCTTTTTCTGGCTACGATATCTAGCGCCGTATAAGGACGGGGATGTCCAACATGAAGTCCCTGCCCGGACGGATAGGGAAATTCCACCAGAGCATAATACTTGGGCCTGCTGTAGTCCTCAGAGGTGGCAAACGCTTTTTCCTCATCCCATATCTTCTGCCATTTTTCTTCTACCTCTCTGTGATTGTATGGTTCCGCCATTCTGATCTCCTCCTCAATGCGCAAAGCCCTTTCGCGCCGCATGGAGCCGAAAGGGCTTTTATTATTCTATCCGCTTTACAAATTTCTGTCAAGTTTTTTACTCGGCGCTTCCTTCTTCCAGCTTGGATGCCCTTTCAGCCACTTCCTTCTCCTGCACGTCGGAAGGCGCCTGCTCGTAGCGGGCGAACTCATAGACATACTCTCCCCGTCCGCCGGTGATGGAACGCAGGTCCGTACAATAGCCGTAAAGACTGCTCATGGGAATATCCGCTTCGATCACCTGTCTGCCGCCGGGTAAAGGGTTCATCCCCAGCACTCTGCCCCGGCGTTTGTTCAGATCCCCCATAATATCTCCGGTATAGCTGTCCGGCACCGTTACCTTTAAGGAAGCGATGGGCTCCAAGAGCACCGGTCCCGCCTCCATGAAGCCTTTCCGGAAGGCCTGGACGGCCGCCATCTTAAAGGCCATCTCCGAGGAATCCACGGGATGATAGGAACCGTCATAAAGCACCGCCTTAACGCCCACTACCGGATAGGCCGCCATGGGACCCCGCTCCACGGAATCCTGCAGTCCCTTTTCCACCGCGGGGAAAAAGTTCTTGGGAACCGCTCCGCCCACTACTTCCTGTTCAAACACATACGGTTTCTCCAGATCTCCTGACGGGGAAAAGCGCATTTTCACATGGCCGTACTGTCCGTGTCCGCCGGACTGTTTCTTGTATTTGTATTCCACGTCGGAAGTTTTTTTAATGGTTTCCCTGTAAGCGATCTTGGGCTTGGTCAGCTCGATCTCTACTTTGTATTCATTTAAGAGCCGGCTCGCCACGATCTCCAGGTGCTGCTCCCCAATGCCGTACAGGAGCGTCTGTCTGTTTTCCGCGTCATTGACAACTTTCAGTGTCTGATCCTCATGGGAGATCTTCTGCAGCGCCTGGGAGATCTTATCCACATCTCCCTTGTTTTTGGGTTTATAGCGCAGATACGTATAGGGCTGGGAGATCTCCCATTTGCCGTACTTGATCGTGAGGGCTTTGGTGGAAAGGCTGTTGCCCGTCCTGGCCGCGGTGAGCTTTGCCAGCGCGCCGATATCGCCCGCGTGCAGTTCCGGCACTTCTATGGGTTTATTCCCCTGCAGCACATACAGTTTGCCGATCTTTTCCTCAATATCCCTGTCCACATTGTAGATCACGTCATCCGTCTTAAGTACGCCGGAATTGACCTTTATCAGAGAATATTTTCCGATGAAAGGATCCACGATCGTCTTCCAGATATAGGCGGACTTCGCCTTGGAGAAATCATAATCCGCGTGATAAATATCATTGGTCTTCATATTGATACCCGCTATCTGGCGGTTTTCCGGGCTCGGCAGATATTTGATGATATCGTCTAAAAGCGTATAAACGCCCTGGCAGAGCGTATTGGAGCCCATGCTCACCGGCACGATGCTTCCGTCGCAGACATTGGTGCGCAGGGCCGCGCGGATCTCCGCTTCCGAGAATACTTCCCCGCCAAAGTAGCGCTCCATCATCTCCTCGCTGGTTTCCGCTACCGCTTCCAAAAGGGTATCCCTGCACAGCTGCAGATTCGGCTTGTTGTAATCAGGTACTTCGCAGGGTACCACGTCCTTCCCCTGCCATCTGTTGCCGGATTCGGAAATGACATTCACATAGCCCACGAACTTCTCGTTCTCCCGGATGGGCAGGTGAAAGGGCGCTATCTTTTTCCCATACTTCGCGGTCATATCCTCCACCACCTGCCGGAAGGAAGCGTTGTCCACGTCCATATTGGTCACATAGACAAAGCGGGGCAGCTTATACTTTTCACAGAGTTCCCACGCCTTTTCCGTTCCCACTTCGATGCCGGCCTTGCCGTTTACCACGATAATGGCGGCGCCTGCGGCGCTGACCGCTTCCTCCACCTCGCCGACAAAATCAAAGTAACCGGGTGCGTCAAGAATATTGATCTTGTAGCCCTCCCACTCCACAGGGATCACGGAAGTAGAAATGGAAAACTGCCGTTTCTGTTCCTCTTTACTGTAGTCGCTTACCGTGTTGCCGTCCTCCACCCTGCCCATTCGGGAAGTAATACCGGATAAGTAAGCCATGGCCTCAGCGAGGCTGGTCTTGCCGGAGCCGCCATGCCCCAGTAAAACTACGTTTCGGATCTTGTCGGTCGTGTAAACTTTCATGCTGATTACGTCCTTTCCTGTTTATTTTTGTGCTTATTTACAATTTTTCAGCCGATCTGTAAAACACTATGGGTATATTTTACTAAATATTTCATCTGATTACAAGTTTATTTCCGCATTTTTCCGATTTATTTCATTGCTTTAAAGTGTTAAATCTTTTTCATTGACGAAAGACTATCTCCATGATAAAATAAACCTTGCTCATGAAGCATACGGATTCCGTATATAAATGATCTTTAACGAGGTGGATTATGTCTGGATTAACCTGTGGTTTTATCGGATTGGGACTGATCGGCGGCTCCATCGCCAGAGCGCTGAGGGAGGCGCTTCCCAATACCAGAATCATTGCTTACGATATCAACGAGGAAACTGTGGCCGCAGCCTGCGCGGACAAAGTAGCGGACGCCGCGGCCTCTTCCATAGACGAAACTTTTTCCGCCTGCGACTATATTTTTCTGTGCGCGCCCGTTTCCTGCAACGACGAAAATCTGGCCGCGGTTAAAAAGGTCATTTCTCCTGACTGCGTGCTGACGGATGTGGGCAGCGTTAAAACTTCCATACACCGGCACGTGGAAGCCGCCGGGCTCCTGCCCCAGTTTATCGGCGGCCATCCCATGGCCGGAAGCGAACGGTTCGGCTACGCCAATTCCAAAGCCCAGCTGCTGCGCAACGCCTACTACATTCTGACGCCCTCTGAAAAAGCAGATCCCGACAGGCTCGCCGCCTATCGGGATCTGGTAGAAAAAATAGGGGCTATTCCCCTGATACTTTCCTGTGAAGAGCATGATTTCATTACCGCCGCTGTCAGCCACCTCCCCCATGTACTGGCTTCCACGCTGGTCAACCTGGTACGGGATTCGGATTCCCCGGAAGGCATCATGAAACAGATCGCTGCAGGCGGATTCAAGGACATTACGCGCATCGCCTCTTCCTCTCCCCACATGTGGCAGCAGATCTGCTTAAGCAACAGTGATAATATTGCCTCTCTGCTGGAACGCTATATCGAAGCGCTCAAAGCCGCGAAAACGGCCGTGGAAGAAAAAAACGCCCAGGTCCTTTACGAACTTTTTGACTCCGCCAGAACCTATCGGGATTCCTTTATCAACACTTCCAGCGGCCCCATCAAACGTTCCTATGAGATCACCGTGGAGATCGCGGACAAACCCGGCCCGCTGGCGGCAGTCACAGCGCTCCTGGCGCGAAACGGCATCAACATCAAAAATATCGGCATCACCCACAACAGGGAGGCCGCGGAAGGCACCATGCGCCTGGAGTTCTATGAAGAACCGGGGATGAGCAAAGCGCTCCATCTCCTGAAACAGGCAGGCTATGACGTCAAGGCCGTATTCTGACTTTATTCATGGTTCCTGCTGGCTTCCATCGTCTGGTATACCGAAATACGGGAAGCATCCATCTCCGGCATACCCACAAAAATGGCTCCGTAGGAAAACGCTTCTTCTTTTTTCTCTATCCGCACGATTTCCAGTATGGCGTGAAGCACCTCTTTGGTCCAGATGGTTAAGTACGCCTCATAGACCGCTCCTATGGTCAGAGGCTCCGTGCAGAGAAAGCCCACTCCGCTCTTGGACACATCCACGATTTCAATCCCGACTTTCTCTTCTTTCTCTCCGTCCAGCCGCTTTACGATCAGGTTGGACTGCAGCTGGGTCCGTGCCGTTTTTCTTCTTTCTTCCATGATTTCCTCACATTCCGCTACTCAGTTTATATTTCCGGTTTCATTATTATACCATAAATGCTCCGCATTTATGGCAAAATGGCCATTCGGCCGCTTCCTGCCTTGAATAAGGTCATTATATCATAAATATCCAGACCGCTCAACCGGTTTATCGTTTCTCCGCGCCCTACAGGATGAGCATGGCGTCCCCAAACGAAAAAAAACGGTATTTTTCTCTGACGGCCTCCCTGTAAGCTGCCAGCACCCGTTCCCTGCCCGCCAGCGCGGATACCAGCATGACCAGCGTGGACTCCGGCAGGTGGAAATTGGTGATCAGGGCATCCAGCACCTTGAAGCGATAGCCCGGATAGATAAAAATATCCGTATTGCCGCAGCCGGCCCGCAGTTTTCCGCTTTCATCCGCCGCGCTTTCCAATGTCCGGCAGCTGGTAGTTCCTACACAGAAGATCCTGCCTCCCGCGGCTTTCACACAGTTTACGGTATCGGCGGCCTCCTCCGTCACCCGGTAATATTCCGAATGCATATGGTGTTCCAGGATATTTTCCGCCTTCACGGGCCGAAAAGTTCCCAGGCCTACATGGAGGGTGACATAGACGATCCTGACGCCCTTGTCTTCTATTTTCTTCAGCAGTTCTTCCGTAAAATGCAGTCCGGCCGTAGGCGCCGCCGCGCTGCCCTCGTATCTGGCGTATACGGTCTGGTAACGCTCCCTGTCCCGCAGCTTATGGGTAATATACGGCGGCAGGGGCATTTCCCCCAGTTTATCCAGGACTTCTTCAAAAATACCGTCATAGGAAAAACGGATCAGACGGTTTCCTTCTTCCACCGTTTCCAGCACTTCGCCCGAAAGCAGGCCTTCCCCGAAAACCAGTCTGGCTCCCGCCCTGCATTTTTTCCCCGGTTTTACCAGTGTTTCCCAGATATCCTTATCCCGCCTTTTTAACAGGAGCACTTCCACCGCCGCCCCGGTATCCGCCTTATGGCCCAGAAGCCTGGCCGGTATCACTTTGGTATCGTTCAGCACCAGCGCGTCCCCCGGGTTCAAATAAGAAAGAATGTCCCTAAACACGTGATGCTCCGTTTCACCCGTATCTTTATTTAAGACCAGAAGGCGGGAAGCGCTGCGGTCCCTGAGCGGTTCCTGCGCGATCAGTTCCGGCGGCAGTTCAAAGTAAAAGTCGGATTTTTTCCATGCGGTCATGTCAGGTCCGCCTCTTCTACAAAAGCCTTATAACCTCTGTAGGTTTCATAAACATCCGCTTTGCTGACGGCCTCCCAGGGCGCGTGCATATTCAGTACGGCCACTCCGCTGTCGATCACGTTCATGCCGTAGAGCGCCAGAATATACGCGATAGTGCCTCCGCCGCCCACATCTACTTTGCCCAGCTCCGCTGTCTGGAAGCAGATGCCTTTCTTTTCAAAGATCTTCCGGATATGAGCCATATATTCGGCATTGGCATCATTGGAACCGGATTTTCCTCTGGCCCCTGTAAATTTGTTAAATACCATGCCGTTTCCCAGAAAGGCGGCATTCTTTTTCTCAAAATAAGAAGCGTAGGAGGGATCAAATCCCGCGCTGACATCGGAAGAAAGCATACAGGAACGCGCCAACGCCCTGCGCAGTTTCAACTCGCTGTACTCGCCTGCCAGCTCCATCAGCTCCGCCAGACTGTTTTCAAAAAACCGGGACTGCATACCGGTAGCTCCCACGGAACCGATCTCCTCTTTGTCTACCAGGATACAGCATACGGCGCGTTCCGTTTTTCCAACGTCCAGCATCGCTTTCAGCGAGGTATAAGCGCACACCCGGTCATCCTGTCCGTAAGAAAGGATCATGCTTCTGTCCAGTCCCGCTTCCCTGGCTTTTCCGGCAGGAACGATCTCCAGTTCCGCCGAAATAAAATCCTCTTCCTCCACGTCATAGGTCTTTTTCAGAATATCCAGAACGCCCGCTTTTACCGCTTCCTTGGCTTCCTTTTTCTCTTTTTTGCCGTCCTCCTTATCGTTTTCGGACAGCACCAGCGGCCTGTTCCCCACGATCAGGTCCAGGGCTTCTCCCTCTATGACCTTAGACGCCTTTTTATCCAGCTGCTCTCCCGCCAGATGCACCAGCAGATCGGAAACAAAGAATACGGGATCGTCCTCTTCTTCCCCGATATTCACCTCCACCGTGGTACCGTCCTTCTTTACGATCACCCCGTGAATGGCCAGCGGCAGCGTCACCCACTGATATTTTTTAACCCCGCCGTAATAGTGGGTATCCAGATAGGCAAAACCACCGTCCTCGTACAGCGGGTTCTGCTTTACGTCCATTCTGGGAGAGTCGATATGAGCTCCCAGAATGTTCAGGCCCTCTTCCAGCGGCCTGCGCCCCAGACGGTAGATCGCTACGGATTTGTTCATCCAGACCGCGTATACCTTATCTCCCGGTTTTAATCTCCCGCCTTTTAAAACAGCTTTTTGCAGCTCCGTGTATCCGGCATCTTCCAGCATATTCACTATCGTGTCAACGCATTCTCTCTCGGTCTTTCCGTTATCCAGGAAATCCCGGTATCCGGCGCAGAGCTTCTCCAGCTCCTTTATCTGTCTGTCGTTGTAGGTTTCCCAAACATTTTTTCTTTCCATGACGATTTCCGCCTTTCTATTTATCTCTCAGCTGCGCGCCAAGCTGTTCCAGCCCGTTGACGATCTTCTTCATGGCGCCTGCCACGTCGGATTCCTCCAGTGTCCTGTCCATGGCCCTGAAGGAAATCGTATAGGCCAGGGAACGGCATCCTTCCTTGATCTGGCTGCCTTCATATACGTCGAACAGGCTGTAGGATTCCAGAAGTCTGCCTCCCCGCTGCACGATCACGGACTCTATATCTCCCGCCAGTACCTCTTTGGGTACTATCATGGAAATATCCCTTGTTACCGCGGGATATCTGGCGATCCCTTCATATTTACGGTCAAATGTGGCAAAAGGCAGCACCGCCGGCATATCAAGGACCGCCACATAGGCCCTGGTCCCGATGGAATAATTTTCACACACCAGCGGATGTACCTCTCCCAGATACCCCAGCTGCTGTCCCTGATACAGGATAGCGGCCTGTCTTCCGGGATGCAGAAACGGTCTGCCCGCCTCGGGATCATAGACTTTTCTTTCCTTCATGCCCAGGCTTTCCAGAAACTCCTCCACAACTCCCTTTAAGGTATAAAAATCTCCGTTCCCGTAAAATCCCAGCGTAAACTGCATCCTCTCGTCGGGCAGCTCGGTCAGCGGCAGGGACTTGGGAATATACACATTTTCCAGTTCATAAAGGCGCACGTCCTTATTTCTCCGGTTGTAGTTGTTGGAAAGACTTACCAGCATGCCGTTTAAGGGCAGCGTCCGCATAATGGAGAAATCCTCTCCCAGAGGATTGGAAATGGCAATGGCCTCCCTTGCTTTATCATCCTGCGCTAACAGCAGCTTATCGAATACTTTGGGACTTTCAAAGGAATAGCTCATCCCCTGGGAAAATCCGCAGTATTCCGCTATATCCCTGGCCTTCTGTTCCACGCGCAGCTTAAAGGAAAGTTTTCCCATCGTGGAACTGCTTGCGGGCAATGTTACCGGTATCTTGTCATACCCATAGAATCTGGCCACTTCCTCCGCCAGATCGGCTCTTCCCACCAGATCCTGCCTGAAAGAAGGGATTTCTAACTGTATCTGATCCCCGTTTCTGAGGACGCGGATGTCCAGCTTTTCAAAGATAGAAAGCATCTGCTCTTCGGAAATCCGCGTGCCCAGCAGCTTATTGTATTTATCCGGTTCAAAGGGCAGCACCCGCAAAGGAGCGAGCGTCTGGCAGACATCCACCGTTCCTCCCACTACCTCCCCGCAGCCTAATTCCTGGATCAGCTGACAGGCTCTGTCAATGGCCTCTCTGGCATTGGCCGGATCCAGCCCCTTCTCAAACTTGCCGGACGCATCCGTACGCAGCCCAAGCCGTTTGGCGGACTTTCTGATGTTGGGTCCGTTAAAGACGGCCGCCTCAAACAGTACGGTCTTTACCTTGTCCGTTATCTTGGAATTTTCCCCGCCCATGATGCCCGCGATACCGATTTCCTTTTCCGCATCGCAGATCATCAGGATATCTTTGTCCAGCTTCCGCATCTGACCGTCCAGCGTCTGGAACTCCTCGCCGTCTTTGGCCCTGCGCACAATGATCTTATGTCCTGCTACCGTGTCCAGATCAAAAGCGTGCATGGGCTGTCCGTATTCTTCCATCACGTAATTGGTGACATCCACCAGGTTGTTGATGGGACGGATCCCGCTTGCGGCCAGTCTTCTCTGCATCCATTCCGGTGACGGACCGATCTTGATATTGGTGCATACCCTCGCGCAGTAACGGCTGCACAGATCGGCGTCTTCCACTTCCACACTGACATAGTCGTTTACGTTTTCTCCGTTTTCTACCACCTTCACTACAGGCGGAAGAAAAGGTTTGTCAAAAGTAGCCGCCGCTTCTCTGGCAATTCCCAGCACACTGTAACAGTCTACACGATTACTGGTGATCTCATACTCAAAAACCGTATCCCGCATACCCAGAAGCGCCACCGCGTCCTCTCCCGGTACGGCATCCGCGGGCAGAATATAGATCCCGCTTTCCGGCGCATCCGGATACATATCCCTGGAAGAACCCAGTTCCTCGATAGAACACATCATCCCGGCAGATTCCACGCCCCTCAGCCTGCCCGCCTTGATCTTGATGCCTTCCTCCGGCAGCGGTCCGCCGTCATGTCCTCCCGCCACTTTTCCGCCGTCCAGGACCACCGGCACCTTATCGCCCTCCTTGACGTTGGGCGCGCCGGTCACGATCTGTAGTATCTGACCTCCTATATCGACCTGACATACGATCAGTTTATCCGCATCGGGATGTTTTTCGATCTTTCGGATCTCACCCACCACAATCTTTTCCAGATTTTTATCCAGCGCGGTATATCCTTCCACTTTGGTCCCGCTCAATGTCATCCTGTCACAATACTCCTGCGCCGTACATTCCAGATCGGGCACATACGCTTTAATCCAAGATAATGCTGTATTCATCTTCTACTCCTTTCCCTCTTAAAACTGCTTCAGAAAACGGATATCGTTTTCATATAAAAGGCGCATATCGTCAATCTCATATTTTAACAGCGCGATCCTTTCCAGCCCTACGCCGAAAGCGAAACCCGTGTATTCCTCGGGATCCACGCCGCTCATTTCCAGCACATGGGGATGCACCATACCGCAGCCCAGTATTTCAATCCAGCCGCTTCCTTTGCAGAACCTGCAGCCGCTGCCGCCGCATTTAAAACAGGTCACGTCCATTTCCGCGGAAGGCTCCGTAAACGGAAAATGATGGGGCCGGAATTTTACCTTGGTCGCTTCTCCGAACAGCTCACGGGCAAACTCCGCCAGTGTGCCCTTTAAGTCCGCGAAAGTGATATCTCTGTCCACTACCAGTCCCTCGATCTGATGAAAGCAGGGCGAATGCGTGGCGTCCACTTCGTCGGAACGGAACACCCGCCCGGGAGCCAGCATACGGATGGGCAGCCTGCCCTTTTCCAGTTCATGCACCTGGGTGCCGGATGTCTGGGTACGCAGCAGAATGTCCCCCGTAATATAAAAAGTATCCTGCTCATCCTTGGCCGGATGATCCGCCGGAATATTCAGCGCCTCAAAATTGTAATAGTCCTTCTCTATTTCAGGCCCTTCCACCACTTCATATCCCATACCGGTAAAAATGCGCTCCACCTCTTCCAGCGCGATCATGTTCGGATGTCTGTGCCCGATCACATTCATTTTGGCAGGCAGCGTTACGTCGATCTTTTCCGCGCTCAGCCGTCCCGCCAGAGCGGCACGCTTCATTTTCTCCGTGGCCTTATCCAGCACCTGCTCTATTTCGGCGCGTACATCATTGACCATCTGTCCTACCTTAGGCCGCTCCTCAGGCGCCACGTCCTTCATTCCTTTTAAGAGCGCGGTCAGTTCTCCTTTTTTTCCAAGGTAATTGACACGAATGTCATTCAGCTTGTCCAGCGCCTGCGCGCTCTGCGCCCCGACCGCTTCGATCTGAGCGATGGCCTGTTCCTTGATTGCGTTCAACTTCTCTTTCATATCCGGTTCCTTTCTTAAGTTATGAATTATGGCGTTCCCACGGATTGGAGCCAATAAAAAATCCCATGTACAATACGCATTTCGATACGTATTATGCATGGGACGAATTGCTCCGCGGTACCACCCGATTTCCTGCAAAAGCAGACACTCTTACGCGTAACGCGCGCTCACGTCCTGTCCTACTCTCACGGCTCCGCCGTAGATTTCAAAAGGAAGCTCCGGTGGGAAATTCACGCATTCACCGTACTTAAGGAAGCTTACAGCCGGCGGCTTCCTCTCTCTGAAAGAAAATGAATGGTTACTGACACCTTCTCGGCCTTTAACTAAAAACATTGTAATCAGCCCGCCCGGAAAAGTCAAGAAAAATCTAATTTCTGTACCGGGAGGCAAGAAAATGATTGCACTGGGCGCCGATCAGCAGAATATACATACTGAAATACAGCCACAGCATAATGATGACAATGATGGACAAACTCCCATAGGTGCTAAAACTGTTCGTATGCTCCACATAAAGAGAAAAGAAATAGGAAAATACATTCCAGACCACAGCGGAAAACAGCGCGCCGGGGAGCTGTCTGCGGAAACGCAGCTTTTTATCCGGCACGTAAGTATACATGGCGGTAAAGAGCACCGTCAGCACCAGCCATACCGCCAGGAAACGGAAATGCATGAAAAAATCAAAGATGATCCGGGTTTCCGGCACCTTGGCCAGGATAACGTCCAGAAGCACGTTGCCAAACACATTGATGGCCAGGGACAAGATCAGTACCAGGATCATAATAAAAGTGTAGAAAGCGGCCAGCGCGCGCAGCACAAAATAGTTGCGGCGCTCTTCCACCTCATTGACCTCGTTCAGACCCTTGGTCAGCGCCAGGATCCCCTTGGAAGCCGACCACAGGGTGGTGACCGCCGCTACGGAAAGGATTCCTATGGATTTGTCATAGACATCCGCGATCACGCTGCTGATCAAAGGATCCAGCGTATCCACAGTAAATTCCGTGATCAGATTGACCAGATTCTGCTCCGTCAATGCGGTATAAGGCAGAATGGCGCATACCAGGATCATCATGGGCACCAGGGACAGAAAAAAGAAAAAGGCCGTACCCGCGGCAAAAGAGCCGATATTCTTTTTCTTCATCTCTCCCTGGAAATCCATGATCATATGATACAGTTTCTTCATTTTTCCACTCTCCGCACAGTACTTTCCCGATAAAAATACTCCAATATCTCTTCAGCGCAAAAGCCTGACTGAGCCATATCTTTGGCACCGTTCTGGGACATACCCGCTCCATGTCCGAAACCGCCTCCAAAAAGCAGATACCCTTCCACCTGATCTTCCCCGAGGGCAGGCGTGATCACGAAAAACCCGCTGGGAAGCAGACCAGGCATCAGAACTTTACTGCCGTCCTGTCTTATCACCTCGGTCTTCCCGTCACACAGCACATAACGGATGTTCAGCTCGGAGATCACCTTGTAAGTCCCTTTTTCGGCCTCTATGATCAGTTCGTCCGCCACGCCGCCGGCATTCCTTTTCGCGATGTAAAGTGCCTTTACTTCTCCCAGTCCGGCAATGGGACGGCTTACATATCCGCCGTTTTCATAGGTCAGCACCAGCCTGTTATTGGCCTCATACCTGCCCTGGAGCGCCGCCAACATCCTCTCTTCATTCAGATCCTCCACTTCATAGGTCCAGCGGTACCAGGGCTCGCCCCGTTCAAAGTCCGACTTTGGAGGATCTTCCAGAAACCGCGCGAACACAGTTTCCTCCGTCATATTTTCCGCGGTATAAGGCAGTTCTTCTCCCGCCATGGCGGCGCCGCTCACGGACAGAGCCGATAAATATGGCAGTTCCACAGCGGTTTCCGATTTCCAGACATGCTCGTCGGAGCCAAATCCGCAGGAAGTGGAATAATAATAGGTATCCGCCAGTTCCCCGTCCCGCGTCAGCAATAATTCTCCCGCTGTTTCTCTCACCGCCATTGTGGTGCTGCTCTGCTCGGAAATATTATTATACACCTGAAAAGAAGTGCTGTCATCCACATGGGCGCCGAACTCCGCCAGCCCGGAACGCAGCATGCGGGCGTAAGCATAGGTCCTGGCGCAGATTGCCTGCGCCTTCAGGGCTTCCAAAGGATAGGAAGATGGCATCTCACTGGGCACCACCCCATACAGATACTCCTCCAGAAGCACCTCGTTGATTACAACCAGTTTCCCGTCCACACAGGAAATTTCCATTGAGCCCCGGTAAGCGGGCGTTCCCTGGCTTCTCTCCACGGAAAACAGACTGATCCTTCCGGTCAGAGCCGCCGGCACCACCCGTACCCTTCCGGCGGCCAGGCAGGCGCTTTGGGGCGTTATCACCGTATGCTCCCCCGCCGGCAGGACCTCCTCCGCCGGCACGCCGTCCTCTTCGTACAGCAATGTACATTCCGTGTCGCAGGCCAGTTCCACCTCTTCATGAAAATAATCCGCGTAGCCGCTTGTTTTGATCAGCACCCGGATATACTCCATGGTTTCATCCGCAGTGATCAAGACCCCGCAGATAGCTCCGTTCTCCAGTACAAAGTCAGCGAACCGGTAGCCGATCCGGATATCCGCTTCCGTTCCCGAGCGCAGTCCCTCATAAAGCGCGAAAACCCGCGCGTTTTCCGCGAAAGGCAGAAAACCGATCCCTTCCAGTTCCACTCCTCTGCCGGGTTCCACGCTCAATACTTTTCCGCTGACTTTTTCCGTTCCTTTTATGTATGCCTCGGTGACCACGCCGTCCGTCACCACAATATCCGCCAGACTGCCTTCCAGCTCCGGCGCCGCATCCTTTATTATCTTATGCGGTGACAGCGGATAGGTTCTTTCTTCTCCGTCAAAAAAGGACAGCCGGTCCTCTTCCACATCCGTCAGATATACATTTTCATAGATCTCTGTTTCCGGTTCTCCCGGTTCCTCCGATCCTTCCGATCCTCCCGGTTCTTTCTGTTCTTCCCCTCGCTGCGGGGAATCCTTCCGCGCTCCCAGACAGCTCCCTGTTCCCAATACAAACAACAGCAAAATCCCAATCGCACATAAGATGACCTTTTTTTGCACTGACTCCTCCGATCCGCTCTGCAAAAAGAGCAGCCACTCAGCTGCCCTTCTTTATCTTATGTACCCCCAAAATGCCGGCTCTTGTCTTTTGACTCCTAGCAACGCTAGGTGGGCAACCGCAACCATGCTTTTGCCTTCCCCTGCAATCCTCTCGCGAGTGGAGGCTTGACAGCCGCATGGCAATGTAGGAATCCCGTTTAAAGTAAATGTAGGTTCAAAATAAACAAGAGTTATCGCGCATTTCAGGTTACCTTTATTATATTCAATTCTGCCTCATATTACAAGACAAAAACGCAGGAAAATCAGAAAAACCGTTTAAACTTGTTTCCGCTCATGGAAAAAATGTTCTTCCAGCATCCGGCAGATGCAGTGATAAACCGGCAGATGCAGTTCCTGCGCCTGATAGGTTTCCTCCGCTCCCACGGCCACCGTGACATCCGCTATCGCGCGCAATCTGCCTCCGTTTCTGCCGGTCAGCGCTATCACTCCCATCTGCCTGGCCTTCGCGGCCACCGCCGCGTAGAGGACATTTTCGGAATTGCCGGAAGTAGAAATGGCAAGCAGCACGTCATGTTCTTTTCCATACCCCCATACCTGCTGGGCAAAGCACATGGCTCCGTCCACATCGTTTAAAAACGCCGTATTCAGACTGCTGTGACTGCTGAGCGCAATGGCGGGCAGCGCCCCCTGCAGCTTTGCCGCCAGCCGCGCTCCCATAGCCTCATCCACACCGCACAGCCTGTTTTTCCATTCTTCGCTGACGCTGCGGGGCAGCATAAAACCTTTCATCAATTCCCCCACTATATGCTCCGCATCCGCCGCGCTGCCACCGTTTCCCGCTATCAGCAGTTTCCCGCCCTGTTCATAACTTTTTGCCAGAAACTCATACGCGGAAAAAATCTCCTTTTCATTTGCTTCCAGCACAGGATATCTGTTTATCAGTTGTTCTATATAACGCCGCATATTCCCTCCCTGCCCGCTTCAGGAGCATTCCTCTCATGGCAGTATATGAGCCACACAATCCAGCAGATTTTTGTAAGTTTCCACCCCTTCCGGCAGGGGATCTTTCGTCTTCTCTCCCAGGTACGCCACACGGCATCCCGCACGCAGTCCCGCTTCCATATCCGCTGTCCCATCTCCGATCATCCAGGATGCCTGCAGATCAATATGATACTTTTCCGCCGCCCGCAGCAGCAGTCCCGGCTTCGGCTTTCTGCAGTCACACTCTGTCTTATACTCTGGCCGCTCTCCCGCGTATCCCTTATGGGGATGATGCGGGCAGTAGAAAATATCGTCCACATAAGCCCCTTCATTTCCCAGAAGCGTTTCCATCTTGCGATGTATTTCAGCCAGTTCTTCCTCCGACACTTCCCCCCGGGCTATCACCGGCTGATTGGTCACTACAATGGCAAGATAACCACTTTCATTGATACGGCGGACTGCCTCCGCGGCTCCCTCCTCCAGTTCCATATCCTCGATACGTGTTAAAAAACCCACATATCGGTTGATCGTACCGTCCCTGTCCAGGAAAACCGCTTTCTGCCTGTTGGACAGATTCCTGCGCTCTACCAGTCCGGACTCCATGTCCGCAACCACCGCGTAATAGCGTTCCGGCGTACCCATATCCTTTACATATTCCGGTGAATCATATACAAACAGCCTGCCCTGCGGTATCAGCGGTTTTAAGATATCCCTGTCCAGATCTCTTTTCACCGGAGCATCAAAACATTCCAGCACTTGGGGAGAAAGGATATGCAGGCCGGCATTTACCCTGTTCTTATACCAAAGCCGTTCCTCTTCCTTGGTCAGCCAGCCCGTAACCCGGCCGGTTTCATCCGCCTGAATCACGCCGCTGTCAAAAGGATGGCTGTTCGGATGCGTAAAAATAGTGGCCAGACCTCCGCATTTTCTGTGGGCTTCCAGGAATCTTCCAATGTCCACGCTCCAGATGATATCCCCATTGATCAGCAGAAAATCTTCCGTCACGTTTCCTTTGAGGTAATAAAGGGCTCCAGCCGTTCCCAGCGGCTCTTCTTCCTTTATGTAGGTAATCTTCACCTGAAAACGACTGCCGTCTTGAAAATAATCCTCGATCACATTCCCTAAATATCCGATCACCAGCACTATATCCTGAAATCCCTGCTTTTGCAGACATTCTATCTGATGCTGCAGTATTGGTTTACCGCAGACAGGGATCATCGGCTTTGGTACCTCCGCATTGACAGAAGCGATCCTTGTCCCTCTTCCACCTGCCATGATCACAATTTTCATAATATTCCATCCTTATATTGCCTGATAATCTTCCGCTACGTAATAAAGTACCTTCGCACCTTCATTTTCAAAACGAAATGGAACATGCAACAACCCTTGCATGGCCTCCGCCACCTTTTTCTGATATTCCAAAGGCACATAGAACAACAGAAAGCCACCACCGCCGGCTCCTAAAAGTTTTCCTCCAAGGGCTCCCGCACGCATTCCCGCTTCATACAAAGCATCAATAGAATCCGTAGATACTCCGGAACCAGTCTGCTTCTTCAACTTCCACGTATAATCCAAGAGCCGTCCAAATTCATCCAGATCCGCATCTTTCCGCGTCAGCACCTGCTCCGCTTCTTCCACCAGTTCATACATTTCTTTTAGCCGGCCTTCTCTTTTTTTCCGGATATCCTCATTTTGTTTTTGAATCTCCGAAGAAAATCTGGTAAATCCCGTAAAAAACATCATCAGGTTTCGATTCAGCTTTTCTTTTCTCTCCGGAGATATCACGATCGGAATGACTTCATAACCGTTTTCACTGAAATTGATCCGGTTCAATCCGCCAAAGGCCGCGGCAATCTGATCCTGCCAGCCTCCACTTTCTCCGCACAGCCCGCGCTCCAGATAGATGGCCTCATCAGCCAGTTTTCTTTTATCTACATACTTCCCTTTCAACGCGTAAAACGCGTTCAGCATTCCCACAGCAAAAGAACTGCTGGTTCCCAGACCGGAACGGGCCGGCAGGTCCGCTTCGTAGTTCAGCCGTATCTCGCGCATGTCCAGCATCTCCATAGCGTTCCGTATTAAGGGATGCTCTATGCGCCCCACTTCCGTCACCCTTTCGATCCTGGAATATACCAGTTCCGTACTGTACTCAAAAAAACGCGGCAGATGCCTGACATTCACATAACAGTATTTGTCAAAGGTGGTTGAAATTACCGCCCCTTGGTTTTCCCTGAAATAATCTTCCATATCGGTTCCGCCTCCAAAAAAGGACATACGGAACGGCGTTCGTGTAATGATCATCCGGTACCTCCTGTTTTCAAATAAAAAATCCTGATATCCAGCTTTCCATGCGTAAAATCTCGCGCATCTTCCATACTTGATATCAGGATTCTTCCTTCTTTATTAAATTAAATTTCTTTAATGCTTTTCCTTCATTACCTCCCGGCGCGGCATCCTTATACCGGCAGCTGTGCCAGTCTGCCGCTATGTTCGGAAACTGTCAGCTTCAAGATGTCTATATCTTGTATCATACCGTCTATTTTCTCTGTGTCCTTTTGATATCTTTTATAGGTATCCACATAGCACGACTCTATTGTAGAAAGGCGCGGTATTACGCTGTTTTCCAACTGTATGACTTTAATATGATGCACATCCTGTTCCACGTTATCGAGCCGTTTATTCATCGTACCGATCTCTTCCTCGATGGAGCCTATCTTTCCATTTATGGAATCTATTTCCCCTTCGATGCAGCCTATCTTTCCTTTTATGGAATCTATTTCCCCTTCGATGCAGCCTATCTTCACTTTTATGGAACCTATTTCCCCTTCAATACAGCCTATCTTCTCTTCCACAGAATCCAGTCTTTCCTCTACAGAATCCAGTCTTCTCTCCACAGAATCCAGTTTTTCTTCTATGGAATCCATTCTTTTTTCCATGGAATCCATCTTTACTTCTATGGAATCCATTCTTTCCTCTATGGAATCCACCTTTACTTCTATGGAATCCACCTTTACTTCTATGGAATCCATTCTTTTTTCCATGGAATCCATCTTGTCATACAGCGGTTCTAATTTTTGTCCCAGTTTCTCATCCAGCATGTCCGACATCGCTGAAAGCATTTCTTTATCTACCATGTTTCCTCCCTCTCCGGCGTGCTGGTAAGCGCTTCCCGCCGGTCATGTTAAATTGATAACTTGAAATTTTGGCGAAAAGCCAGACACTGATAAAATCAGTGCTCCGCACATCTGAATAACGATTGTTATTGTACGGGAATTCATTTCATGTATCTACAGTAACATGAATGGAAGAAAAACGCAAGGAAAACTTTTTTCTGGTTCAACTTTTCCTTTTCAATGAAAATCCCTCATTCCAAAAGATGGCCGCGTAATTATCTGTTCCCCTCATCAAGCAAGGGCCCCACATGGCAGCATTGATATCAAGTATGAAATTGTCAAAGTGCACAAGAAAATATACTGATAAAACTATATTCTTAGGTTATGCTTCTTTTTGAGGTAGCGGTCACATTTCTCCGGTTCCTTCTACAATAACTGCGACCTTGCCTTTAAAAATTCCTTCCGAAAGCCATAACTATCCTTTAGAGTAACTGTATGATGTTTCTCAATCCGTCTTCTGAGCTATGCCTTTATTTTTGTTCAGCCTCTTGTTCTACTATTTTTCGAAATTTCACTTTTGATACTTTTTCACACACTGCCTCAGCAATCGTTTTGCATAGGATACCGCTTCATCAAACTCTGAAAAGCGACTTGCTCCTAACAGAAGCCCCGGAATACCTATAATCAGACAGATACCTCCTCTGTATACAAGGCATTTTATTCCTTCTTGCGGTCCAAAACGACAAAGCCACATACACACGGACATATCTATAACCGCAACAAGCAGATAGCATATCTGGCGAAATACATACTCTACACACGATGCTACCTTCCCAAAACAAATTCTGAATACAATCCCAATATATCCAACATTATATACAAAAATTATGCTTATGATCGTGGAAAGCAAAATTCCCTGTATCCCGATAAACTGCACGAGAATCAAATTCAGCGTTACATTTACTATTGCAGCAATAAGTGGAACAAAACGTGTTTCCCACCATATTCCGCTGGCTTCTTGGAGTATCCACGGCATATCACACCATTTATAAAAGAAAAAGTATGCTACAAAAAGAATTGTCGTATATTGGTCAAAAACCATATCTGCCCCCACCCAAAGCTTCATAAAAGGCTGCACCAGACATAAATAGCATAAAGCCAGAAAAGCAATAAGCATCACATACAGAAGATTCATTACCCGAAATTCTTTGTATTGAAATTCCTGTGATTCCTTGGCAACAATATTTCCAAACGCACCTATTAAAGCAGTAGATACTACTCCATTTACTGTAAACAATGCCATTGTAATGCAGTAGTAGTTTCCATACATGGCCACCATGCCAAGCCCCAAAAAAGCAGAAATCACAATATTATCTACTGACCCAAGCACCACATCACCCAGTCTTCGTAGAAATAGTCCTCCAACTTGCTTTTTCAGTCCTATATAATCTGTTCCGTCAATACTTCCTTGGCACACATACATTGGATACATTCTGGTGGTCTGCCAGCCTATCATCAAATTGCTACTCAGTGTTGTCACAACCATAACAAATACAAATAGATAATAATTCCGAAACACTACTAATACCGCTATTTGTCCTATATTCTGCAAAAACATAGTTACAGTTGCGACCTTACTTTCCACATCATTACGTTGATTTGCCTGCAAAAGAGGACGTCGATAAGCAAAAAGCAAATAACTTGCTACCGTATTAATCAGATATAAAAAATAAACCAGATACAAATTTATATCAGTGGGATATTCCCCATTAATTAAATATTTAATAAAAGGCATAATCGCCAGTCCAGCTATCAGGATAACACATCCTATCACCCGATAGCATTTTCTGTAAAAATTCAGCAACGCACACACTTTTTCAGTATCGCCCTCAGCCACCGGGCGGTACATACTGTATGTAATTGCTGCGCTGAATCCCAGTTCAGCCAAACTCAGCATTCCGAGAATCGATGAAAACAAGCTGCCAACACCAAGATAAAGTTTTCCCATCACCTGCAGAATAAGCATACGAGAAAGCAAAGGCAATATAAAGTGTATAACTGTATATACCATGCCCCATATAATATTTCTTATTGCGTTTTCGCCTCTCTCCAAACCGTTTACCTCATCTTTATTTTTATATACTCAATACCACAATACATTTTCCCGTATTACTCTGGCAGGAACTCCAGCAACTAAGCAATATGCCGGAACATCCTTAGTTACAACCGCTCCAGCAGCAATGACAGCACCATCTCCGATGGTAACCCCCTTAAGAATCATTGCTCCTGCCGCAATCCAGACATGATCCCCTATTACCACTGGTCTGTTCATCGTCCATTCCTCCTCATCCAGGTTATGCGCATCCGAATCACGAATGACTACATTTCGTGCCACCGCCACATCATTTCCGATAACAACACTTTCTTTACAGATAACCTGGACTCCGTTATTAAAGTATCCACTTCCAATCGTTAGACTTGCTCCCTGCCATAATCTGATATCACACCCGGTTTGCAATAAAAATCTTCCGTAACAAACCAGATGTGCACCCTCTTTTAAACTAATCCGTGTTTCTTCTTTTGTCTTCGGATTTTCTTTATGCCCAATTACAAATTTTCCATCACATACAATACTGCTTCCTTTTTCCATCCAAATACGTGAATGTGCCAACGGAATGATTTTTCCTCTTGAATTTTTGCAAACCTTTCTACTATTCATCTTCATAAAAAGCGGGAAACTAATGCGGTTTCCATGAATTCCAAGCAAAAGAGCACAGCCCTTTTTAATCCGTCTGAAATTCTCCTTTGCGCAAAATTTCACTTTCTGGAGCGATGTGCGTTTATCTGGCACATAACGTTTCAGCACCTTTTCAAAAGGCATGGCCTGAATATCTCTAAAAAACAATTCTCTGTTCTTCCCCTGCGGAATCGATTTTGAAAATGCCGGATTTGACGATGTGTTTGCCTCTTCTATTCGACATTTAGATACATACAAATTCTTAGAAAGTTCTTCAAACAGATGCTCTCCTTTTTTTGTATTGATTTTAATCATAGAAGTGCCTTTATTGTCATCTAAATCAGGATGAAAATGTTCAATTCCCCAGAAATCTGCAATTGTAATATCACCATAACCCTTGACTGACTTAAAACGGCATTTATGGCATGACGGACGCATACAACAATTTTGTTCCAGAAACATACGCATAAATTGATCCTCGTACCGGTCCCTGCTATAAATCTGTCCATCTTCAAATGTCATTTCTGTGGAGAAACGATGCCATCCATACGGCTCCTTACACTTAAAATGGATATTTATCACCCTGGATCCATACCTTTTTTCCATTACCTCTATAAATTTTCGCAATACTTCAGGTGCATTTGCCCCCCGGCAAAGCATATCTACTACAAAAAGGTTCTCATAATCCTGTCCCAAATAAGCATATAAAGCGCTTGTTTCACATGGAAGACTGCACATCATAACTCGTTTGCCCTCGTCCAGCAAAGTTTTAATTTCTTTATAAATCTCTCCTTTATCACTTTGAATGTACTTTGACCCCATCAGAATTTCTAAGTCTTTCTCTTTGTTGGAAACAAAATGCTTTACTGTCCAACCCTCCTGCCATATCGCTCCACATATATAGCCACCATCAGCAAGAAAAGCAGAAGCCAGACCATGAAACACACCACCTGTTGTAGATTTCATTCTGATCACTTCATCCCGATTCCAACCCGCATATACCACAGGAAGTGGCAACCGTTTAGGCAATACTGTATGAAGCATCGGGCACTTTTCTTCGCATAGTCCGCAATCGTTACATTTTTTCAGATCCACTTTTGGGTAAAGAAAGGATTCCTTATCACTTTCCATTGTAATTGCCCCAAAAGGACATATGTTATGGCACATACCACATCCTGCGCATTTTGTCTTATCTGTAATCTGAATCATAACAATTCCCTTTCCTTTAATAATTGCTCTAAAACTTGTTTTGTAAACCGCTTTCTTCCTTCTTTATTTAAATAATCAATCCCCTCAAAAAGTTCTTCCTCATCTCCATATAGTCGCTCACCACAAAAATCCCAAAAAGGAATCTTCATCTCATCAGCCAGTTCTCGCAGTGGCCTTATGTATCCATGTTCCAAAAAACTCTCTGCAATCATACAATAAAATGTATCTGTAACCGGCGGTGTAAGAATAACTGGATTGATCTCTTTGTTTCTGTATTCTAGAAAAACCTTTCGTAACAGACTGATATTTTTTTTAATCTGTATGTCAGCCTCTCCACTCTTCCACTCTTTGGAAACATCTACACCGGTTAGAGTATACCATTCTTTAACACGCAACTTACTCTCTTCCTTCAAATCATTCTCAATTATTTGCTCTTTTCGGTCAAAATGTCTAAATAACCGTTGTGTTATCTCCCATGGCATCTGAAAAAAGTTCTTCCATGATGTTAACACTGGCATATATCGGTAAAGAAATTTTTTAAATGGATGATACCCCCGAATCACCTGTGGTTTATGCAGAATAGAATAAAAAACTTCCTGATGGGAATCGTCCTTATAGTCATCAAAAATCAATCCTGCCAAAGGTAAACAAACAAGTAAAAAACCTCCCTGTTTTACCCTGTCACAATTTTCCAGTGCAAGACTGCAGCACATAGAGAGTGCCTGTGGATTTCCTGACAAGTTTTCAATACAAACGTCAGTTTCTGAAAAATCGAATGCACAATAAGCTTGCAAACTTCCAATCACCAATCCCTCCCATTCTTCTTTTGGGAGTTTTGCAACCACGGCAATACGATTTCCACAGCGTTTTTTGTATGCTTCGGTATTGATATATCCCACATTTTCAACTATAAGCAGTATAGCAACTCCAAAAAGACAAAGAATCCATATCATCACGCCTTTGTTTCCCCCAGCATCAGTTTCAAAAAAGAAATACTCTTTTCTCGCAATGCTATAAGCTTTTTCTCCACAATCCCATAATACTCTTCTGTCAAGCCTTTTAAAAAAACGATATCAACTAAGCTGGCCGGTGATGTATCCAGATCGATTACCCCCCCTGAAAGCCCTAATTCACCTAGTAACGTATAAAATCTAGAATTCATGGATACAACTGCGGAATCAGGATCTCTTTTAAGCACAAGAAACTTTCTGTGATAGATAATGGAAAACACTGTAAAATGATAAGAATCCGTAATCACAAGTTCTGCGCCACGCACTAATGTTAAAAATTGTCCCGGAGAAGCATCCGCTATCTGCATCTCGCCAACGCCTCTGTTTGCTTCAATTTCACCACGATTTGCGGTTAATACCACAAGTGGCAGTTCTAAACTATCTGCGATTTTTTGTGCAAAATCACGATGTGATTTTGTATGGCCATACGCAGCAAAAAGAATATACTTTGCCGGTGTTTTCACTGGCTCCGCTAGTTTGTCCCAATCTGCTGCGGTAAGTAATAGCGTCGGATCCAGAACTACTTCCACCGGTACATTTAATAATGACTCCAGCAGATTCTTTGCTTCATTTTCCCGTACAGAAATAAAGTCAAAGTCCGGAAGATTCTTCAGGAAAATATTACTTTCTTTGTCAGAAAGAATTGTTCTTCCTATACTTGCGCCATAGGAAGCTTTAACACGTTCCTTCTTTTCAAATGGGAGAAAATATTCCTGGCTGCAATAAGTTGGATTCCATACTTGATCACTACCTGTTACAAGGACATCATAATCTTCCAAAAAACTAGAGAGTTCTTCTCTTTCCACCATTACTGGTTCAATATGCCTTTTGCGGAAATGATTCATCTTTTTCATGCCTCTCTTCCACTGACACTCCACTCTTAAGTCGGCCCATCGAGCAGGATGGCGCAAGCATATTACTGCCTGCTTCAGCATATGCACCGCAAAACCACGTAACGTTCCTTCTGGAAACAATATGTACCACCATTTAAATTCCTGAATACTAAATTCCGGCATAAACGCACAATCTATTACATCTGCTTTGCAACCAAGGAGTCGAATCACCTGTCGCAGCGCATAAGCCTGAAGATTTGCGCCATAATTACTGTTTCCATGAAATAAGGTCAATATTGCGACACGCTTTTTATTCATTCATATATTCCTCTAATCTTTATATTTCTTTTCATTATACATTTTCATCTGTCTGAAAGGTTTCATCTGCTTTCTGCCTTCCAGTACAGCCTCCATCAATTCCTGCAACTCATCTGTCAGACTCTCCCGCTGCATAACAAGAATAGAAAGACGCTTTTCACAATCCTGCTTAAATTCCCTGTCCACATCGGTTCTGTCCTTTTGTTCTCTCATATGATAAATTTTCAGTTCATTTATGCTTAGCTTATCAATAAGGCTTCCTATAGTTTCCATCTCTTACCCCTCTCGTTTTTCGCTAAAGATTTCATCTATTTCCTCAATCAGATCATTTCTGTGCTGGTTCAGCGGATTTATGTTTCTGATTGCCTTAAGAACTACTTCATCCGTCTGACTTCTTACCTTGTCTTCCTCATGCCACATTTCCGTATTAGTAACCACCAGTTCTCTTATCACTTCGGTCAGATCACTTCGATGTACATTTAAAGGTTTGATCCTTTTTATCTCATCTGTTACAATCACATATTCCGGATCACGATTTACATTATCCTCATGCCATCTTTCTATTTCTTCCTGAATCTGAATCGCGATTTGTCTTGCACTGATATCCATTGTATTCTCCTTTACTCTGCTTATAAGCTCTTATCAATTTCAAACCTGATAGGAGAAAAAGTATTCCTCTCTGTATTGATTGCTACCGCTGTAGGCAGGCCGGAAGCCTTTTTATCATTTATCAATATGCGTTCTCCATAAGGCGCCCCAAAAATGATATGATCAAAACGTATCTCATTTTTTCTAAGGAAATCCTCTGTCTGTCCACTATACTCTTCTGTTCTGGAGGTAATAAAAATAATCATATCTTCATTAGGAATACTGTCCAAAAATTCTTTTGCGCCATCAAGTAACGTGTCATGTCCATCCGTTTTGTATCCATTATGCTTTACTATGGTACCATCCAGATCCAAGAGCCATGTTTTATTCAGTGTCGATAATTTTATAATTTCACTCATTTTTTAATAACTCTCCTATATGTCCTCCCGGATGGTTTGATTTAAATTCTTTTAAATCCACTTCCATTTCTGCTGAAAGTCTGACTGCCAGCATCTGTAATACGATCAGGTTCAGGGTAGTCGAGTTATTAGGCGCAATATTCCACAAATCTCCTTCATGTTCCAAAGAAAGGATCAGTGCCTTCGGCATTTCCCGAACAAGCGTACTTTCTTTTTCAAAAGTAATCAGCCATCGTGTGCATTCCCGTTTCGCAATCAGCTGATTCAGATAAATTGATTCAGCAGTTTCTCCGCTTTTTGTAAGAATAATCACCAGATCTCCTGTATGTATCATGCCAAGATCCCCATGTACCGCAGAATTCGTATTCATATATTGGGCATTCAAGCCAAAAGAATTCATTGTTCCTACAAATTTATCACACACAGGAACATTCTTTCCAAGTCCTGATACAACCAGTTTGTTTCCTTTCTTTAAAGTATCTCTGCTATCTATTACAAGCTGTTCAAACACGTCTTCATCTATAGATGCCAGGGAATCACCTAAAATCCTCAGTAAATTTTTAAAATATTGTTTCATAACACTTCCTCCAAATAGTACAGACCATTATAAAAAGCACCACATATGGAATCGTAGTCTTCCCATGCATAAGTAGTCAAAGATAACCAAATAATCGCATGGATCAGTTGAATATATTTCTTATCAGCCTCTCCCACCAACAATTCAAAAAAATACTCTTCCAACTCTTCCCAGCCAGATGACTGTATTTTCAGTTCAACCGTCTTCTCTTTTATTTTCAGCTGAAACCGCTTTAAATTGAACTGATCATAATTACCAATCAGCGAATAATACAGTTTTGCCCAATCATAAGCGGCATCCCCGTAGAATTCTGTTTTCCCAAAATATCCTCTTGGATCGATCAGCACTGCTTCTCTTCCATTGCGGAGCATTATATTTGAAAAAGTGCAGTCCCCATGCAGGAACACAAATTTATCTGGCTTAAACGCTAAGAAAGTATTCATCAACTCTTGCCGCCGTGAAAATACATTCCGACATATTTTTCCGTTTATTACCATATCCGGCTGATCCGCAAACGGCACTAACGCACGAACCTTCTCTAATCTTTCAAAGGTCTTGTCCACATAAGCGTTCAAAAAACTGCCTTCATCGTATGGAACACTTCCATAACCATGAAGACATTTCAGACAATCAATAATTTCACGCAAGATTGTCCTTTTCTCTTTCAATGAAATATCTGTATACTCATATATGTTTCGCCCATCAATCTTTTCCAATTTTAAAGGATCCACCGAGTAAATTTGCGGCAGGTTGGTAAAATTTAGTGCTTTGGTTTTTTCATACCATGCCTTCTCCCTGACTGCGAGCCGCTTTCCCTGCTCATCAATCGCTTCTTTTATGATATAATCCTCTTCCACTGTAATTTTATTAAATGGTCGACATTTGGCCGTCTTCAATTTGTTATATTCTGACAGCAAACCAAATTCTCTTGTCCTGTCAAGGGTTACTGTCCGAAACTTTATGTCTTTCTGTGACAGCCACCTAACAAACTCGCCATCTTCCGGAACAGATGCAAGTATTTCCTTATTCTGAAATAAAAACATTCCGGTAACCCCGCAGGTAGAAGATTTTTCTTCTGAAAATACACCATTTTCATATTTCCACCGACATTCATATCCAAGGGAAAGCCCTACATAATTTCCCTCTTCCAACTGCTCCGCGCTGAACTCCTGATTTAAGATCAGATCACACCAGATCAGCATAAACGGTTCCTTGGGAGGAACCTTGTCCAGTGCGCCCAACAATCCTGCGCAGGTACCGGTATGGCCGTGAGCCGTCACCACTTCATAATCTACATCCGCAAACGCCGCCAGATACTTTTCCAGCACATCCTGCTTATAATCTCCTATTATGATATATTTTTTATCCGGATATTTTCTAAATAAATGAAATATCATAGGAAGATTGTCAATCGGGACAAGCGCTTTCGGCTTGTTATATGTAAGATATTCTAGTCGAGTTCCTTTTCCGCCTGCCTGAATGATAATACTGTTGAATTTCATCTATTCGATAACCTCTCCAATAATATATTCTTCACTAATCTTATTCTTTTTAGCCAGATACTTAAGATTTTTCAACACACAATATGTATAAGTAAATGCCTGCATAATTTTGCCTATACAATGCAATGCATCTGTCATTGTGCAATAAATGATATTCAGTAGCAGCATGACCGTTGTTAGTACCACACCTAAATGTCTGGTTTTTCTGCATATACTTAATCCCAAAGCCAATGCTACTATTCCTGCATAACCTACATTCCTGATTCTCTCCCTGATACACATCCTCCCCGTGTACATTTGCAATCCACCAATTACATAATCATTTGACTGTTTAAAATATTCTTTATAATTTTTCGGCACTTCCCAGATAATTGATGCGTTTTGCGCACATACAAATTTTTTATTTTTCTTCTTGGCTCTTCGATAAAACTCGCTATCTTCACCAGCATACTTAAAATCTTCACAAAACCAACCAATATCGTGAAATATACTTTTTTTCATAAGTACACCGTGATTTGTTGGCATCCCCGGGTCGAAAGCTACAAATACCGAACTGTACAATCTTTCAAAACGATTCTTATGTGTTCCTATTACTGTACCATACACCCCATCGGCCTTCGGATTTTCTTCCATTTTGTGAACAATTCTTTTCAAATAGCAAGGATCATAATGATTTCCTACCGCCATAATTGCTACATAGTCTGTCTGGATTGCTTTTATTGCCATATTTAATCCTTGCGAGATTGTATATCTTCCTCCAGTAATCAGCCTTATATTTATATGACTACAACCATATTCTTGTATCAGTCTACAGGTCGAATCTTTTGACCCACCGTCAACAATTACTACTTCATTTGGTTTCATTGTCTGCGCACTAATTTCATTTAAACAAGCTACTATTTTCTTTTCATCATTATAAACTGTCATAACTACAGAAAAAGAAAGCATTCTCCAAATCACTCCTCACTATTCAACTGTAAATAGGTATACCATGTTTCATTATCATCTAAAACATAACAATTTACATTGTCATATAATTGCTCTATCTCTGTACAAGGCTGTATGGTAATAATCACATCATCGGCTTCAAGCACATCCGGAAGTCTTGCCTGCACTTTATGGTGATTAAAGTAAAACTGTGCAATAGAGAGCAGATGCCAGTTAAGATCTCCTTCCGAATCTTCATATACATATATGTTACCAATGTGGTTTCCTGTCTGTTCAAGTTGAAGATTAGCCTGATAAGAGGCCATGATTTTGGCAGACATCCTTTCTTTTACACTGGCATCATAATTTAAAGACTCAGTAATTCTCTGAGAACTCATAAATATAATCAAAGCTATCAACCCCCATTTTTCTGCGGTTTTCCTTATACATAAAGAAAAGCTTATAAAAAAGGTTATTGATATGAGCAGAACTTTATAATATAGCTGTTCCGGATCCCATTCGGAACCCGCAAAACCAAAAAAGGATAAACACATTGAATCATTTTGTTCGCCAATAGGAATAATCCATTTGATAAAACCCATATATAGTATTGCCATAATTACCATTGATAATGAAAAGATCTTTTGATAATCTAAACTTTGAAGAAAAGCCAATCCGCACAAAATAAACGGTGGAAGATAAATATTCCAATAACGCACGTAAACCAATCCCTTATATGAAGATACACTATATTGGGAAGAATCCCCCCATACAGCCAACATACCTTGAAACCAACCAGAAAGCAGGAATGCAAAAATAGTTGCTCCCATGCATAACACTGTAATTGAAAAAATAGTATTGTAAAACACATTACAAGCTTCCTTTTTTTTCTTAAGCATGCATAAATAACTAAAAAAGCTCAATATGCACACTACCAAAATACCACCGTTTAGAAGCGTCTGGGTGCTAAGCATCCCCAACAGCATATGCCCCCATACAATCCATGTCTTAACATCCAAAATATTAAGACCTGCAACAAATGACACTGTTGCATTTTTCAACTCCCCACCACTACTCATAAATACATTCTGCTGATACAGCCTGATCAGTTTTTGTACGACAATATATCCGATTCCACCAGTTCCTATAATAATTCCTGTCAAAAACAGCCTTCTTTTAGCAATACCATATACTAATAATGTTACCATCACCGCAATCAGCGGTGTTAACGCCCTTGTATGAATGGTCAAAGAATATGTACTGCTTAATATCAGCAGACCTGCATAAAACTTTTTCTGTTTTCCCCTTTCCTCAATAGTTTTGCAAGTCAGCAGAATTATAACCCAAAAAAGCAATTCCAACATACATTCGTTACTGATAGTTCCAACATCTGAAGAATATAAAAAGGGCATCAGTGCAGAAAGCAGGTACAATAATTTTACAGAATGTATCTGCAGATATCTTTTCCCTATAAAAAACGCAATTGGTATACACATAATCCTTAACAATGTTGTCACCATTATAAGCACACGATATATCAAAATAGGATTATCTGTTACCTTAAATAGCCAAAAAAACAGTCCAAACCAGCCAAAACCATAATAGCCACTATTTACAATACCACCACTCCAATCCAATCCTGCAAAATAGGCAGCTCCTGCCACTGCCCCTAATTCATCGGTCGAAGTATGCAGCGGAACTGTATTCCATATAGGAAAGACCATAATGATATAACTAATTCCCATTAAAATAAGTAGTTTAAGTTTTTCCCTTTTTATTTTCATGTACGACCTCCGCTATATATAAAACAACTGTCAGTATGGAACATATCAGAACGGATTATAGAAACCAAAGATATATCATGGAATCATAAACTAATTTGATAATCTTCCACATATCACTCTTCCTGATATAGAACACTTTATGCATACTCCAATCAATGTTTCTCCATAGATAAATAGATCATTTGGCAATATGAAACTGCCTTCTATTATCCAGTTGTATCCAGTCTTCCGGCAGCGGGAAGGATATAAAAGTTTCTTGTCTTCTATATGCATATTTGGGCGCAATAACTATCTTGTTCTCATTATGATTTAACAACGCTGCCCAATATGAAAATGTGCTGTTTGCAATAATATTGTGTTTACATTTAGACATAAGCCAAAGACTATTTCCATCACCCCCCCTAGATGTAATAATTTTAAAGGGCACACCTGTGATAAAACTTGTATTAACGTTTTCTGATTCAGAAAAGAGAAAAAATTTGACATTACCATTCCCGTTTAATTGTAAAAATTTGTTTACGGCATTTTGATAATAATCCTCCTTGCACAATTCAAATTGTGCATTGCCAATATAGTCACCGCTTCTAATGTGTATTGCTACCGACTCCGTTTCCTGCAGTTCTTTTATTAACAGTTTATCTTCTTCAGTCAACAGTTCTTCTCTAAAGCAAAATGCAGAAATTATCTTTTTCTCATATCCTTTCCAGTATAAAGGATTAATCCAATTACCCTTATAATGCCATAAATCAACATCTTCGTTATTTAGGTTAAATACATCCGGATTGTATAAAGTAGATGCATAGTCTACAATGACTCCACATCTCCGCCGTTTCTCCAGAGTATTATCTATTTTCCTTAACATTCCGGAAGGTACAAATCGCTTTACGCCGCCCAACGGTAATAAATTAAAAAATCTCTGAAATCCCAATACTCGTTTTTCGACAGCAGCATTTATCTTAGGTACATTCAGAGCAAAATAAGTATCAAGCACAAATCCTTCATGCTCTTGTTTAAAATAGTAAAAAGATGTATCTGCCAACACCTGTTCATTTGGAAATCTTTGTTTCAGTACTAAACTCATGGCATATTGAAACATTTGATTTCCCAATCCGCCTGTATATCTCATGACAATCATAAAATTTACCCTTCCAAATATTTTACAAAATTTGCGGTGGTATTTAACGGCTGATACTTTTCACATGCCATCTTCTGTCCGGATAAAGCAATTTTTCTATAAACATTCCGGTTATTATTTATATCACATAGGCATTGACAAAACTCATTAAGATTTTGAAACAAGATCCCCGTTTTATTGTGTTCCACAATTTCGCTGGTTCCCGCAGCATTTCTTCCTAAAACTAAAAGCCCGCCCAGCATTCCCTCTATCGTAACTCTCCCAAAACCTTCCGAACATGAGTTTACTATCATAATATCTTTATCTTTAAGAGCTTCCCTAACATCGACAGTATATGGAATTATTAATACGTTACGCTCTAAGTCATGACGTATAATATATTTTTTCAACATCTCTAAATATTTATCATTGGAATATCCCATTAATGTCAGTCTGCAATTGACCATTTTCCTGACTGTATTGATAAACTCAACTATTTGCATGGTACCTTTTCCGTCAGAAAAACTTCCTACTTGTATCAGTTCTAAACATTTATTCTGCAGGATTTTGTGATTATTTATATAATATTGAGTAACATCTATTCCATCATAAAATGTTTTATAATTCTTTATATTATAAATACCTGTATACTTCTTTTGAATTGCTTTTGATATGAATATTACCTTCTCACTGGCTTCTAATAAAACACGCATTCTTTTCTTATTGCGATATTCAAGACAAAAATCTTCCTCCATAAATTCTCTTATATAGTAAATATGTGGTACTTTACACGCTCTTGCGGCCCTGGCCGCTACATCTACCGCGGACGAATTAGAACATACATAATCATAATTTTCTTTACGGAGAATCTTTTTGATCTTTAATACCGCCATTTCATTAATGCATTCTTTTACGCATTCTTGTAAAAATTTTCTATTGTTAATTTTTCTAAAATCAGGATGATAATTTAAAATTTTATAAGATATATTATGTTTTTGAAGTTCTTTTTCCGCTTCTCCATGTCCCGGAATCAAAACATGGACTACAAAATTATATTCCTGCATAAGCATCGCGATCAAAGTAATCATGGAAACCGTGCTGCCGTTTCTATTTTTTTCGTGTGAAACAAATAGCATTTTCATATAATTTCCCCCAGGCGCATTTTCGATTTACCAAAACCGAGATATGGTTTATTCACATATTTTTTTAAATATTACCTTCATAGCTTTTATAGTATTACTAGAAGTAAATATCTTCTTTTCTATCATATCAGGATAGATAAATTTTGTAGCAATCTGCTCCGCATGAAGAATCTTCATATCAGGTTCATATACCATTATCCAATTATTCTTTTTGCACCTTAGCGCCAGTAAATCTTCTTCACCATACAGAAAAGTTAATTCTTCAAAAGCAAAAGTATTACTTTTTATATATAGCGGTGAAAAAATAATACACGCACCTTGTAATACCACATTTTCTTTTCTTTTGGTACTCACAGATATATCCTTTGTGTACAGTCTTTTTAACTTTTCTTTCAAAATGAAATATATCTTAGGATCATTGCACTTTATTCTTTTCAATATACGCCAATATTGATTCGAAATAATCTCCTTAATCAGTTCTAACAGTACTTTATCTTTTGTCAAAAGGCATTTTCTGCGAGGATTCTGATGCTCTTGCTCTAAATTAATAATATCTGGCCCCATCACATAGCATGACGTTGATTTATAACATTGTATTGCCCTTTCTACCATATCTTCTTGCACGATTTCCGTATCATTGTTAATAGCAAAAATATAATCTGCCGCCAGGCATTCCCTTGCGTATGCATATCCACGATTATTTCCTGCGGAAAATCCCAGATTAGTTTCTAAACTCAGAACACTTATTTTATCCTCTTCTGCATATATCTGCCTTAATTTTTCACCACTACGGTCCGGAGAACCATTATCAACAACTACTACCTTATAGTTTTGATAGGTCAAATTCTTTAATATGGAATTTACGCAATGAATTGTCGTATCAACCGTCATATAATGCAATATAACAAAAACCACCAACGGCATATTCCATTCCTCCATGCGATATTCTTTTCTAACCAGGCTGCTTTTCCTGCCTGATCATTTCGATTAGATCAAACCACCGTTTTGCGGATTTATCCCATGTATGCCTTTCCAAAACTTTACTTGCATTTTCAACCGGATTACTGATCAATTGATTTAAATCCACATCACCCTTATCTGGATCAATGTAGTAGACACAATTCCCATATACTTCATGCATAACGGGTATATCCGCAACAATAGCTTTTCCGCCAAGCGCAAGCTTTTCCAATGGTGGTATTCCAAATCCTTCTATATAAGATGGAAACAGCAATGCTTTGCAGTTCATCATTAAATACTTCATGTATTCATCTGATATATGTCCTAAAAAAATACAGTTGTCCCTATCATTTTTAAGCAGATCTGTGATCTCATCAGGAATTTTTCCTGCAATCACAAAATATTCATTTGGCATCGTTCCTGCTTCTTCTATAATCCATTTAATATTCTTATGCGGCAAAATATTGCCTACAAAAAAATAATATTTATCCTTCACAATTCTATTATCCAAACGTTCATCCTTTGCAATAATATCATTTATATTTTCCCACCCATCACCAATTACTTCTATTCGTTTTCCATTCATTCTGCATTTATTGTATAACTCACTCTTAGAAAATTCTGAGGAAGTTACAAGCACTGCAGCCGTATGCTTTTTCACAAAAATCTTATACCTGAACCATAAATTATTTAACAATCGCTTTAATTTGACTCTAAAATTATCTTTTAAAAAAGAATATTTAATATTTTCCAACTGAATAAGGTCATGGATTGCCGTTATGGAATTATTTACCCATTCCGCACGATTAGAGAAATTTACATTTACCCCATTCTTTTTTCTAATATAAGAACTATATGAAAAAGTTCCCCACAATACACCTTTAATTTCTTTTGGACATCCTCTCTTCTCCCATGTGCATATTTCAATATTACATAATTTGGGGATATTAACAGTGTTTTTAGGAACTACCAACTCAGCTTCTCCAGGCCTAAAATATTGGTCCAGCCTTTTTAAAATTTCCATAGCATATCTTGGAACTCCGCAAATATGTTCATTAAGAAAATAGCCATTAATATATACTTTTTTCATAATAGACCCCAACCGCTTTGATTTTTGACATATTGTGATATAAAAACTACTGACAACACCGTTGTATTATAGCGCTATACTTTTTTGCGATATAAGAATAATCATACATCTTTGCAGTCGACATTGCATTTTTCTGTATGGTTCTATATAAATTCTGATCATTTAATAACATTACAATATTATCTGCCAATTGCTGAACATTTTTCTCTTCACACAGAAGCCCGTTATACCTGTCCTGGATAGCTTCTGGGATGCCACTCAGTCTGCTTGCTACAACCGGAAGCCCTGAAGCCATTGCCTCTACCATAACCAGTGGAAATCCTTCCATATCTCCATCTTTTGCTCTAACAGATGGGACTACAAAAATATCAGCTGAAGCATATATCGCCTTTAACTCTATATGATTTTTTCTTCCTAAAAATTGAATTTTCTTTTCTCCTGAGTTTTCATTAACCTGTGCGGCTTGCGCTTCTAATTCATTTCTAAGAGGCCCATCTCCTACAATTACCAACAACGCATCAACGTTTTTCATGGCATCGATCAAATATGTTACCCCCTTCTTTTCAGCAAGACGGCCAACAAACAATACCACCTTTTTCCCATTCTGGTTAAAATAGTTAGATTGATAATATTGTTTTCCAAATTTCTGAATGTCTACACCCATAGGAACAACTTCCGGTTCTACTCCCGGTGCAATTTTTTGTATATCGTCTTTTAAGCTTCCAGATACGACCGTTACACAGCCAGCCCTATTCACGCAACGCTTTTTTAGTTTCCTTATAAGCCCCTGGTTTAATGAGGCTATATCACCTCCATGCCCTGTTACCACATATGCTTTTTTAAATAAGGACTGTATGATTCCCTGTGGTATAACCCAGTGGGCATGAACCACATCATAATTGGGGAGTAATCTGTACAATTGTACCCATAAAGCCATAAATAAAAAGGGCACTAAAAATATCCGTAATTTTTTTTCTTTTATCCGAGGTATAATGGCACCCGGATAACATAATGTTTCCCATTTATGTATTGGGAAATAATGATATCTGATGATATTGATTCCTTCTAAAATTTCTCTGTCTTTTGCTCCGGGAGCTGCCGGAACTAAAACCGTTATATCATACATATCTTTCATATATTTACATAAGTCTAAAATAAACCTAGGCTCTGTATCATTTTCCCATCGAGGAAAAGTTGATGCTGTAACTAATAATTTTTTCTTATTCATATGCTTTTCCTTTTCAATTCCTCTACATTTTATTATGAAACAGCAAATTATCTTTCCATTTTTTGCTTAATTGCACTAACTGAAAAACCATTTCTGACCCAATCAGTGTAAGGATTATCATCATCCAGCATTTACATATTATGTTTTCTAAATAAATTGTACGCCAAACATTTACATGCACAACATACATATATAGTGACATTTTTCCTAACCATAGCATACATGCTGACCTGAATTTATATTTCTGAAAAATACCACATACCGCTATACATAAGGCAACTCCTGCCAAAACTTTCATAGGATTTACCCAAAAAGCACCTTTATAAACCGCAAAAAACAAGCCAAACATAACAAACAAGCCTAGTAAGACCATAATCTTAGCTACAGTCCATTTTTGATAAAATGAAATAAGATTCTCTTTATACTGACTGCAGACCATACCTACCGTAAAAAGCCATAAGGCATTGTGCCACCCTATTGGACGATTTTCTAATATAAAGAAAAAGCTTAAAATGCAATCTGCCAACATACTTATTAGCCACGCCAATTTCCATTTGCAGCATTTTCCAATAATAAAAACAATTATATACTGCAGCATAATTACCTGTACAAACCATTCTTCCTGCATCGAAACAACAGACAACCATCTTTTCACTGAAAATTTTTCCAGTCCTGTAATACTCCCCCATACTAAAAAAACAAATTTAATCAACAAATATGGTAAATATACACTGCCTATGCGTTTCCACAAATAATTTGCGGGTAATATCTTTTCTCCATAACTTTCATAAATTCCATATCCTGATACAAAAAAGAAGATCAGTACCCCTACCCCCCCGAATTGTCCAAATATAAAGTGAAATAAGGAATTCATACGCTCTGTTTCACTAAGCCACTCTACCATATGCGCCAAAATCACAAAACACGCAGACAGTCCCTTTAAATACTGTGTATCTTCTTTTGTAAGAAGACTATTTCGTTTTGTATTTTGTGATGCTTTACCAAACCTATATAACGCTAATATGGGAAAACATAACAAATACAAAAAATAAATACTTAGCATATTCTACCTCTGCTTTTTCATTTCTTTTAGCGCTTATATAAAAAAATTCCCAATGTAAAATCATCTCTCATCTTACATTGGGAATACTTTGTTTTTATTTTGTTCTTTTCTTCACTTATACCGGCAGCTGCGCCAGTCTGCTGCTGTGATCCGCGACCGTAAGTTTCAGGATTTCAATATCCTCAGCCATGCTGTCTATTTTGTCCGTACTCTTCTGATATCTTTTGTAAGTATCCAGATAACACGATTCTATCGTGGCAAGCCGCGGTATTATATTGTTTTCCAGCTGTACAACTTTAATATAATGTATATCCTGCTCAAGGTTATCAAACTTCTTCTCCATGGAATCCGTCTTATCCTCCATAGAGTCCATCCTGTTCTCCATAGAGTCCATCTTGTCCTCCATAGAGTCCATCTTGTCCTCCATAGAGTCCATCTTGTCCTCCATAGAGTTCATCCTGTTCTCCATAGAGTCCATCCTATTCTCCATAGAGTCCATCCTATTCTCCATAGAGTCCATCTTCTCTTCCATGGAATCCATCTTCTCTTCCATGGAATCCATCTTCTCTTCCATGGAGTCCATCTTCTCTTCCATGGAATCCATTCGGTCATACAAAGGCTGGAGTTTTTCATCAAACTTTTGATTTAACTTGGTATCCAGCTTCTCTTCCAGTTTTTGTTCCAATTTCTCTTCCAGCAGATCCGATATCGCTGAAAGCATTTCCTTATCTACCATGTTCCCTCCTTCTCCGACGTGCCGGTAACGCTTTCCGCCGGTCATATTAATGTCTGAACTTGAAATCTTGGCGAAAAGCCAGACACTGACAAAATCAGTGCTCCGCACATCTGAATAACGAATGTTATTGTACGGGAATTCATTTCACACATTTACTGTAACATAGGTAAAAGGAAAACGCAAGAAAAACTTTCTCTCAGATCAACCTTTTCTGTCCAATGTAAGATATGAAATTATCAAAGTACGATGAAGCTCTTTCTACCGCGTCAGGAATACCTCTCCTCTGTTTACCCGTTCCCTCCAGTAATCCAGAAGGTCATGCATGGTTTTCTCAAATGGAATTTCCGGCTCCCACCCGGTATGCAGCTTAAATTTCCTACAGTCAGGCACCTGCAGATCCGCATCTATGGGTCGCAGTCTTTCCGGATCCGTCACGATCCTGATCCTGGAACCCATATCAGAATAGGAAAGCAGCGTATGCAGCGTATTCCCCACCTCACAGGTATAGGAGCCGCCGATGTTGTAATACTCTCCCGCTACAGGATTTACTGTGACCAGCATATAATAAGCGCGCACCGCATCCCGTACATCCGCGTAGGTCCGCAGAGATTTCAGATTGCCCACCTTAAGTTCAGGCTCGATCAGTCCCGCCTCTATCATGGCAATCTGTTTCGCGAACGTAGATTCATGGAACACATCTCCCCTTCTGGGGCCGGTGTGGGTAAACATACGGGTGGTCATGACCGTCATTCCGTAGGCTTCCGCGTAATATCTTCCCAGCAGATCCGTTCCCACTTTGGAAATGGCGTAGGGCGATGCAGGATGAAACGAACATTCCTCATGGATGCCCGTTTCCGGCTTTTTTCCCGCCGGGATCTTTCCGAATACTTCGGAAGAAGCGCATACATGAACCACCGGTTTATACGCCGGATCCTCCCACATGGAGCTTTTTACCGCTTCCAAAAGTCTGCAGGTCCCCAGTATATTGGTATTCAGTGTATCCAGCGGTGCCGTAAAACTGGTAAGCGGATAACTCTGCGCCGCCAGATGAAAGATATAATCCGGTTTTGTTTTTCGGATTACGCTCATCAGAGAAATTTCATCATTCAGATCCGCGTATTCAAAAAATACCCTGTCTTTTTGATTCACTCTTTCCAGCAAATGGGATACGTTGTCCAGGGGACTGCGCCATCTGCACACTCCTACGATCTTCCAGTCCGTATTAGCCAGCAGATAATCCGTCAGATGAGAACCCACCATACCTGTCACGCCTGTGATCAATGCCGTACTACTGCAGCTTTCGCTCATATCCTGATATCCTCCAGTTCCATTTTCAATTTCTCCGTGAATGAGCCTTCTTCTAAAATTCCGCGGCTGTATAGAAAAATGCTTTCCATTTGTGTGATCTTGGGACGGTTTCGGTAAAAGGTACTGTCCGGTTCCACTATAGTGTAAGCCAGTCTGTTTCCATAAAGCCGGTTCAGTTCATCCGCGATCCTGACACGGCTCACCAATTCTCTGCCCGCTACGTTCAGAAAAGTATCCCCGTATTCCTGCCAGTGGGCAACCAGCCATAACACCGTATTTACCACATCGCTTACGGTAACGCAGTTCCGGTAGAAAGGATGAAAGATTTCTGCCTTTTCTTCTTTCCTGATACAGGAAAGACAATAGGATACAAATCTATCCTTCGCGGATACCACATAAGAAAGGCGGATGGCTTTAAAGTGAGGATTGTCCCGAAAGGTATCCTCTATTCTTTTTTTCATCTGCCCATAAGGCGTTTGCGCGCGGGTTTCAGACCGCTCCGTATAGATCGCTCCCGGAATATCTCCGAATACCGCATCACTGGAAAAGAACAGAACATTGCAGTTTTTCCGCAGCGCTTCTCTGATAAAATATTCTGTTCCGGTCACATTGATCTTCCAGCAGGCTTCAAACTCAGCGGCACATTGATCCGGGCCGGACACCGCCGCCGTAAATATCACACAGTCCACCCCGTCAAGCACGTCATAATCAAAGTGCTCCGGGTCTTCCAGACTCAACCACGCGTCCGCTTCTTCTGTGCAGTCGATCTTGAAAATCCTGTCTACCGCCGCTTCTCTTTCCAGCGCCTTGATTAAAAATCCGGCAATATAACCTCCGCTTCCCACGATCGCGACTTTCATACCGCACTGTCCATACCTTTCCGCCTGCAGGCTCACTGCCAGCCGACAGGCTCTTCTATGGTTTTTCTCATCCTCTGTCCTGCCGAAGCGGGATCTGCCGCCCGACAATTTTCGGCCGCCTCCCGTTCCCTTTTCTGCTGCCGGTAAAGCGCGTCATATTCCGCCCTGCGCACACGGTACTGCGTGTCCTCCAGCAGCCTGCGGTTGGCCGCAATCACATCCGCCACCAGCCCGATCATAAAGGTGAGAAATCCCATGATGATCAGCGTGCAGGCCAGGATCAGGGACTGCACGTGTCCCGAACCGCCCCCCATAAAACAGTAAACCAGAAAGCGGATCCCGATCCCAAGGCCGATAAGGATGGGCGGCAGGGAAAGGAATGTAAAACATTTCAGAGGTTTGTACATCATGTAGGCCCGCAGAATAGTCACAACGGATTTTTTTACATAGCCGAATATGCTGTGAAACAGTCTGGATGGACGCAGTTCCGCGTTGGTGCGTACCGGTACGCTGGTAATGGCGATCTTCTCTCTGCCCGCCTGCACAATGGTTTCCAAGGTATAGGTATAGTCGTTGACTACGTTGATCCGCATGGCGGCTTCTCTGGAAAGGGCTCTAAAACCGCTGGGCGCATCGGGGATGTCTGTGCGGGAAGCCTTCCGCACTACCCAGCTTCCGAAATGCTGCAGTTTCTTTTTCAGAAACGAAAAATGCTCCGTTTCGTCTATGGGTCTTGCGCCCACCACCATATCCGCTTTCCCGTCCAAAATGGGTTGTATCAGTTTCTGGATATCCTGCGCGCAGTACTGGTTGTCCGCATCGGTATTGACAATAATGTCAGCGCCGTTTCGCAGAGCCTCGTCCAGCCCCGCCATAAATCCTCTGGCAAGCCCTTTGTTCTGCTTGAAGCGCACAATATGATGCACGCCCCATTTTTCAGCCACCTGCGCGGTATCGTCGCTGCTGCCGTCATCAATGATCAGATATTCTATGCGGTCCACTCCGGAAAGCTCCCTGGGAAGGTCATTCAAAGCGATTTCCAGCGTCTGCGCTTCATTGTAACAGGGTATCTGAATGATCAGCTTCATACAATCAGTCCTTTCCAAACAAATCTCGGGTATATACCCGCTCCTTTACATCCTGAAGCTCTTCGCAGAAACGGTTTGCCACGATCACGCCCGCACGTTCCTTAAAAACGCGAAGGTTTTTCTCCACCGGACATCCAAAAAATACATCTTCCGCCAGAGCAGGTTCATATACGATGATCTCCAGCCCTTTTTCCCGCAGCCGCCTCATGATGCCCTGAACGGAGGAATGGCGGAAATTATCGGAATCGGTCTTCATGGTAAGCCGGTATATCCCAACGGTCTTTTTCCCGCGCTGTTTTCGCAGCATATCCATGATCTGCCCGGCGATAAAATCTTTTCTGGTATGGTTGGCCGCCACAATGGCGCCGATAATATTGTTGGGAACGCTGTCATAGTTGGCCAGCAGCTGCTTGGTATCCTTGGGCAGACAGTAACCGCCGTATCCGAATGAGGGATTGTTGTAATAGTTTCCGATCCTGGGATCCAGGCAGACTCCCTTGATCAAAGCGGCCGTATCCATTCCTCTGACTTCCGCGTAGGTATCCAGTTCATTAAAATACGCCACTCTGAGCGCCAGATAAGTATTGGCAAATAATTTTACCGCTTCCGCTTCCGCACTTTCCATATACAGGACCGGCACTTCCGGTTCTTCCGCGCCGGCCAGCAGAAGTTTTACAAAATCCTCCGCCGGCTTTAATCCCTCTTCTTTCCGTCCCCTTCCCACAATGATCCTGGAAGGATACAGACTGTCATACAGCGCGCTGCCCTCCCGTAAAAATTCCGGCACGAACAGGATATTGTTATTTCCCACAGCTTTTTTCAGTTTTTCCGTAAATCCCACCGGAACGGTAGAGCGGATGACAATACAGGCAGCGGGATTTTTTTCCGTAACCTCCTTGACTACCTGTTCCACGGAGGAGGTGTCAAAATAATTTTTATTTTCATCGTAATTGGTGGGCGTGGCTACGATCACATAGTCCGCCTCTTCATAAACGCCCGCGCTGTCCTGCGCCGCGGTCAGACATAAGCTGCCGGAAGATAAAGATTTCTCTATCAGGGTATCCGCGATCGGGGACCTGCCTTCATTGACCAGCCTGACTTTTTCTCCGTTTACGTCTATTGCCGTAACTTCGTTTTTTCCGGCCAGCAGGACCGCGTTGGACAGCCCCACATATCCCATTCCCGTTACCGCTATTTTCACAGTCTGTATCTCCTTTATCTATTGATCCTCTTCTTCGCCTGCTCCGCTCCAGTCCAGAAATTCCAGATCCTCATTTTTCCTCTCGGCAGCGGACATATTTTCTTTTGTTTCCTCCCCTTGCTCTTCTTTATCCTGTCCGTTCCTGCCATTTCTCTCTTTTAAAATGAGATAGGCGGCATACGCAAAAACAGCGAGCAGTCCGACTGCCAGTACCAGTCCCGTTATCACGGCGGAAGATTTGTTTGCTGTAGCCCCGTCAGATTCTTCCAAAACCGGCGTTTCCTCTGATGCCTCGGATCTCTCCGGTTCGGACTCCTGAGTAAGGACCTCTCCAGGCGTGGATTCTTCCGGAAGTGTTTCCGCCGCCAGTGCTTCTGTCAGCTCCGTCGGCGCGGTATCCGGAAAGACCAGCGTATTCTCTTCGCCCCCGGCTTCACTGGTATACAGCGCCAGCGCATCCTGCCTGACATACGCGGTTTCTCCATTGTAGACCACCCTGTACCAGCCCTCTTCCACAAGCTCCACGGCAAAAATTTTCTCGCCTTCTTCCAGCTGTCCAACGGCTTCCTGTCCGGTTCCCGGTTCGGGATATACGCTGGTTTTTTCCAGTGCGTACATCATCTTCGCTCCCGAAGCGGATACCTGCAGACCTCCCGCGGCCATAAAAAGCAGGCAGGCCAGAAGCAGCAGTCCCACGCGCTCTGCGCGCGTACCTTTGATCCTTTTGTTGCGTCCTGTTTTGTTTTGTTCTGATATGATCACCATTCTGTCCTCTCCCCGTTTTCTGTGGTATATTCTCCGCTGTAAAACGCGGCCGCCGCCAGACAGACAAACACAGGAGCCGCCGCGGTCTGCTGTGAAAAAACAAAAGACTGCGCGATATAAAGGATAACAGCGGCATACAGCCAGCCGTTTTCTTTCTTCTTGGATGTTCTGATCTTGTCCGCTGTCAGAAGTACCGCGGCTGCCAGCAGGAACACTCCCACTGCTCCGTAACCGGCCAGCGTATCAGAAAAAGTACCCCCATGCTCCCTGCACCAGTCCCGTATCCCGCCTCCTAAAAAGGCGCCGATCCTTGCGAAAACGCCTTCCATAGCCGCCAGTCTTTCCGCGTGCAGGATCATCAAAAAAAGCAGTGCCGCCGCGCCTGCCGCAAGTCCTCTGACCGTTTGCAGGAATCCTTTCCACTCCGGTTCCTGTCCGTCCCGGTGTTTATCCCGCCAGAAGAAAAAACACGCGCAGGCCAGCGCCGTCACCAGTTCCAGATACACGCACCCTTCCATACTGTAAACCAGTTCCCTGTTCCACAGCATGGCCAGAAGCGGCATATTGGAGAGCAGCAGCGCGTACAGCAGCAGCAGTTGCAGCGCCCTTTGGATCCTGTCCGGCGTGGTTCCCGTATATAAGAGCAGCAGCACAAGTCCGCTCAACCCCAGCACCACCCCCGGTATATTCTGGGTAAGGAACAGCGTCAGAAAATCCGCGGCGGCAGTCACCAGGTAAATCCAGGGCGGCAGGATCTCATCCCCCAGGATATACCCGGCGGCAGACCCCGCTGTAAGCAGAAGCACCAGCGGAACGGCGCCCCCTTCTTCCTGAAACAGCAGTCCGATCCCAAAGGTAAAACCTTCATCCAGCAGAAAATGCCAGAGCAGACCGACGATGGGAAAAACAGAGCAGAGAGCCATCAGCCTGTAAACAGGGATCCGCGGCATCCGCGCGGAAAACAGCAGGTAAAATCCTGTCAGCGCCGCCGCGAACAGCGCGCTTTCTGAATTTTCTCCATGGAAACTCCGGACCACAATCAAAATCAGGTTCCAGATCAGAAAGATTCCGGCCAGCCAGTCCAGCGCTTCCATCTTTCGGTATATTTCTCCCCTGCGCTTTCCTATGATCCAAAATATGCCGCCCGCTGCTGTTGCCAGATAAACCAGCCAGATGCGGAGAGAAATTCCTCCCGGGCTTTTCCAGCCGCCCTGAGCGCTGTTCGGAAAAACAAGCAGAAACAAGATCAGAACCACACAGGCGTATCTTTTCAGCGTTATTTTTTTCCCCATTTCAGTCTTTCCTTATATATGTGGTAAAAACAGACAAAGCCGGCCGCTTCTCCCATTCTTCTCTTCCTGCCATCGCCGCCTCCCCGTCACTGCCGGACACGGTTATGATAATGTCGGCTTCTTTCCATTTCTCTTCATCTGCCGCATCTTCCAGCCGCAGCGTATAATCCTTTAAAAGATACTGCAGAGCAAAACTCTCTTTTCCGATATCCGCGTCAAAGCATACGATATTGTCCTTTCCCTCCCCGGCCAATTCTCTGATCCGCGCCGCGAACTCGGCTTCCTCCCGCTGATACTCCACCAGATTCAGTACCGTGTAACGGGTATTCCAGCCGGTCAGAAACAGCCAAAAAACCGCGGCAGCGAACAGGATCCCTGTTTTTTTCCTAAAACGGGTCAGAAACAGCAGCGCGCACCCGCCCAGTCCGCCGTAGAGCCAGCCGTACAACAGAGTAATGGTGTCATACCCTTTCGCCCAGACATAAGCCGCCGTCATTCCGGTCATGGAACCCCTGTTCATATAGGGATAGTGTCCGAACTGCACCGTCAGGATCAGGCACAGGATCTGCGCCGTCAGCAGGGAAAGCAGGGTCAAACAATATTTTTTCGGCTTTTTGATCTGAAACAGAGCCAGTATGCCGCAGGCCAGGATCACCGGCAGCGTATTTTCATGGTATCTGCCATACAAAAGCCCGTCTACTCTGTCGGTGCCCAGGGCGGATATACAGCTTATGGCCAGGGCGCTCCCGTGGGACAAGAGCAGCCAGAGAAAAAAAGGATCTTTCTTTTTCCAAAACCCCTTTACCAGAAACGCGATCCCCCAGTAATACAGTCCGAAGCTAGCCACGCCCAGATAAAACAGTTTGCCCGTCAGTCCCGCCAAAAGCTGGCCGATTCCACGGAAAGAAAACAGCAGCGCCAGCTTCTGAATCTGTCCGGCATAACTGTTGCCGTTTGCCAGTTCCCCATACTCCTGAGTTCCTATTTCCGCCACATGGGCATTCAGCCCGGCGGCGCCGAGATACCAAAAGACTGCCGCGAAAGACAGAACCAGGATCAGAACGGCCAGCCCCGTTCTCCTGTCCCTGCCAAATGATACCGCGGGCAAAAACAGGACCGTGACCAGTAAGATCCCTATAGTACGGTTATGGACCAGATACATATAGCCCGCAGTCAGCAGCGCGCACGCCCCGATCAGCATAAGATGCCCCTGCCCGTTTCCCTCCTGCGCGTTCTGAATGTAGCGGTAGAGCAGAACCGCCAGCAGAAGATAGAGAAAAGTCAGCAGTTCTTCCGTCAGGGTGGTCTGCGCGTAGGTCAGATAGGCGGTATAGCACATGACCGTCCCGGCAGCGCCCGCGGCCAGCGCTTTTCTGCCCTTTAGCGGACCGCTTTTAAGCAGATAGAACAAAAGCAGAAAACCGACGTACAAAAACACGAAATTTAGGAAAACAGCCGTCCGGTACAGCCATACCGGATCGGAGATCAGCGTGAAAAGCGGCATCAGCAGGATCCCGTATCCAAAGGCATAATAAGAGCAGGTCCCGGATACGCCGCTCCAGTCCCTCCCCGCAAAGTCCGCTGCCCATGCCCAGTAGCCGTATTCGTCCGGCAGGATCTGCGGACTGTAGATGCCCGGCAGCACAAGGGCGGCAAGACAGACGCACAGCAACAGAAAACCCGCCTGTACCCCCAGAACAGCCTTATCGCTTTTTGCCAGCATAATCCGTATTTTTCCCATGATCTTTTCCACGGCCGGCATGAAGGAGCGTTGCCGCTCCTTCACGGACCATCTGCCTTACTTAAAACTGTCAAAACTTCCGGCCGGCGCCTTGATCAGTACATAAACGCCGAATCCCTGTGTTTCCACTGCTACGATGGAAGGATCCGCAGCTTCCTTGTCAGGCAGGACGCTGACACGTCCGCCTTCCTGGATCAGCAGAACCGCGTACTCGTAGCCCGCCTCTCTGAAGGATGCGGGCACGCCCATCACAACCGTTACAGGTGTGGAAAGGTCGGTGGCCTTGGCACCCTTGACGTAGCCTAAAACGTCTACTTCGGGGCCATTCGCGGCGGCAATGCCGTTAAGGGCAAGCAGCGCCATACCATCGTTGATGCTCTTTGTAGCCGCGCTTCCGTGGAAGCTGTTGGTCGCGGCCAGCGCAAGACCTTCCGGCACCTCTGCCTTGGCTGTGGTAATGGCAATGCCTTCCACTACCGTAGCGGTATAAGTACCGGGTACGGTGGAATTCAGTACTACGCCGGAATCCGTCGTAACTACATCCGCCTTGCTGACGATCTCCGTCTTATTGTCGGTATTGCCTCCGCCTCCGGTGCCGCCTGCCGCGTTTACCGCCATCACGGGTACTGCCGCCAGCGTTACCGCCAGGGCAAATACGCCGATCTTCTGAAGTGTTTTCCCACTCAACATCAGATTTTTCCTCCTTTCTTAGCAGTTCATGTGAATTCCTGCTATGATTTATATTAAAAGCCTGGAGCATGATTTCACTCCATGCTGATAATATATCGATGGGGTAAGTAATAAAAAATGCGGGGAAAGTATTACTACTACCCCCCCGCAAAGACATCACAGTGAAGTACAGTATTCCCCTCTGTGTCTACGCGCCCCCAAAATATCTTTATTACGTATATGTCTTTTCTTGAAACCATTATTTTGCGACCGTTCGGTGGCATTTTTGTTTTATTATGCCACTGTTTGGTAGTATTGTCAATGGGATTTTTTTCATGGAACACGTCAATTACAGGGGTCAATTCTACTGTTGCAAGATTGCGAGGAGAAACTAATGTACTGGCAGCGAATTGAAGATTTACGTGTTGACCACGACCTGACACAACTGGATGTTGCCAATATTCTGAATTGTCAGCGTGAGGTTTACCGGAGATATGAAAAGGGAACCCGCGAACTGCCTCTTTCATACGCTATCATACTGGCCAAATATTATAATGTATCTTTGGATTACCTGGTGGGGCTCAGCAATATCAAATGATCCGGTTTCCTTTCAAATTTATAAATTTCACAGGATTTTTATTGATTTTCTTCGTTTATCATGTATAATAACTAAAGAGGAACCACACTATTAAAGAAAAGAGGTAAAAAGCAAGATGGCACAAATCGATTTAAGCAAGTATGGCATTACCGGTACCACGGAAATTGTGTACAATCCTTCTTATGATCTTTTATTTGAAGAAGAAACCAAGCCCAATCTGGAAGGTTTTGAAAAAGGTCAGGTGAGCGAGCTCGGCGCGGTCAACGTAATGACCGGTATCTATACGGGCCGTTCCCCCAAAGACAAGTACATTGTAATGGACGAGAACTCCAAGAACACCGTATGGTGGACCACGGACGAGTACAAGAATGACAATCATCCCATGAGCGAAGAAGTCTGGGCAACGGTAAAAGACATCGCGAAAAAGGAACTTTCCGGCAAGAGGCTCTTTGTTGTGGACGCGTTCTGCGGCGCCAACAAGGATACCCGTATGGCGGTCCGTTTTATCGTCGAGGTCGCATGGCAGGCTCATTTTATTAAGAACATGTTCATCCAGCCTTCCGAAGACGAATTAAAGGATTTTGAGCCTGATTTCGTGGTATACAACGCATCCAAGGCAAAAGTTGAGAACTATAAGGAACTTGGCCTGAATTCCGAAACCTGCGTTGCCTTTAACATCACCAGCCGCGAGCAGGTTATCATCAATACCTGGTACGGCGGTGAAATGAAGAAGGGTATGTTCTCCATGATGAACTACTATCTGCCTTTGAAGGGCATCGCTTCCATGCACTGCTCCGCCAATACCGATATGAACGGTAAAAACACCGCCATCTTCTTCGGTCTGTCCGGAACGGGAAAGACCACTCTTTCCACCGATCCCAAGCGTCTGCTCATCGGCGATGACGAGCACGGCTGGGATGACAAGGGCGTGTTCAACTTTGAAGGCGGCTGCTACGCGAAGGTCATCAATCTGGACAAGGATTCCGAGCCCGATATCTATAATGCCATCAAGCGCGACGCGCTTCTGGAAAACGTGACTCTGGACGCCAATGGCAAGATTGATTTCAACGACAAGAGCGTAACCGAGAATACCCGTGTATCTTATCCTATTAACCATATTGAGAATATCGTACGTCCCGTTTCCACCGCTCCCGCGGCAAAGAATGTTATCTTCCTGTCCGCGGACGCGTTCGGCGTGCTTCCTCCCGTATCCGTTCTGACCCCCGAGCAGACGCAGTACTATTTCCTGTCCGGTTTCACCGCTAAGCTGGCAGGTACCGAGCGCGGCATCACGGAGCCCACTCCTACCTTCTCCGCTTGCTTCGGCCAGGCTTTCCTGGAGCTGCATCCTACCAAGTACGCGGAAGAGCTTGTGAAAAAAATGAAGGCGAACGGCGCTAAGGCTTATCTGGTAAATACCGGCTGGAACGGTACCGGCAAGCGTATCTCCATTAAGGATACCCGCGGTATCATCGACGCCATCTTAAACGGTGACATTGAAAAAGCTTCCACAAAGAAGATCCCTTACTTCAACTTTGAAGTTCCCACCGCGCTTCCCGGGGTAGATACCAATATCCTGGATCCCCGCAACACTTACGCGGACGCTTCCGAATGGGAAACAAAAGCCAAGGATCTGGCTCAGCGGTTCATTAAGAACTTCGCGAAATATGAGGGCAATGACGCAGGAAAGGCTCTGGTTTCCGCAGGTCCTCAGCTGTAAAACATACCTTATATATCAGCTTAACAACAAAAAACTCTACGGCAGCCGGAAATGGCTCCGTAGAGTTTTTTTGATGATGACGCGGAAAGTTTATACTGCCCTGGCAGCTTCTTTTAACCACGCCCTCTCTTCCTCGCTCAGCCAGGGGGAAAGTTTCCTTCTGACCATCGCGTGATATTCATTTAACGCCTGCCTGTCCTCTTCCGTCAGATATGCCGTGTCAATACCGTCCAGATCAATGGGAACATAGGTAAGCGTTTCAAAGTTCATAAAACGGCCGGATTCGTTCACCGTATCCTGCTTTACCGCCAGTACGTTCTCTATTCTGATGCCGTGGCTGCCGGCCGCGTAAACGCCGGGCTCATCCGAAACCACCATTCCCGCCTCCAGCACCGCTTCCGGCGCGCCCTGAGCGAAACGCCAGCGGATACTCTGGGGGCCTTCATGCACATTCAGGATATAGCCGATGCCGTGTCCGGTGCCGCACTTATAGTCGATCCCCAGTTTCCAGAGAGGTTCCCGCGCCAGAATATCCAGATTTCTGCCGGAACAGCCATACAGAAATCTGGCCTTCCACAAACGCAGCATTCCTGCCGCGACGGCTGTATACTGCCGCTTTATTTCCGGCGCAAGCTTTCCCAGCACAATGGTTCTGGTCACATCGGTCGTTCCGCCCGCGTACTGTCCTCCCGAATCCACAAGGAGCATACCCTCTGCCTTGATCTCCGTGTCATTTTCCGGCGCCGGCTCATAATGCATCATGGCGGCATTGGCGCCGTAAGCGGCGATGGTAGGAAAAGACAGGTCCAGATATTCCGGAATTTCGCGCCTTAGGCCATCCAGATAAGAGGCAGCCGACATTTCTGTCATTTTTTCTTTCCCCACATGGGTCTTCACCCAATATATAAATTTGGTGACTGCCACGCTGTCTTTCAGGTAGATCTTCTTCATATTGGACAGCTCCACAGGATTTTTTACCGCTTTCAATGCCTCCACAGGGCTTTTTCCCTCTATTGTCCCTTCCGCGAAGGCTCTGACCTTTCTGCAGAGGCTGTAACTGCACCGGCTAATATCCAGCCAGACCCGATCTTTTCCGGTTTCCCGCTCCAGGAAATCTCCGATCTCCTCATAGGGACGCGGCTCTACGCCCTGTTCCTTTAAGTAGGCGCGCGCCCTATCATCCAGCGCCTTCTGCTGCACAAAAAAGTACATGGACTTTTGGTTCACGTAACCGTAAGAAAGCGCCACCGGATTGCAGGCAATATCCTCACCCCGGACATTGAGCAGCCACATCAGTTCGTCCAGCCCCGTCAGAAGCAGCGCCGTGGCGTTTTTTTCCCGCAGGGCCTTCCGCACCGCTCTCAGCTTGGCTTTGGTATCCTTTCCCGTCAGTTCCTTTTCCAGAACGCGCAGCGGACGGGCCGAAAGAGCCGGCCTTTCCTGCCATGCTTCTCCTGCCAGGTCCTTTTCAGACGCGAAGACGATCTTCAGGGGAGCCAGCTGCCGCAAAAGCCTCTCTCCCTCCGCTGCCGTCAGAACTCTCCCGTCAAACCCCAGGGTTTCCTTTTTTTTCATCTGCCGCCGCAAAAAGGATGGAATATCCGGTACGCCTTCTTCCGCCATGCGGAACAGTGTGATCCCCGTTCCCTCCAGTTCCTTTTGCGCCTGCACAAAATAGCGTCCGTCCGTCCAGAGTCCGGCGCCGTCCTTCCATACCAGCAATGTGCCGGCAGAACCGGTAAAACCGGAAAAATACTCTCTTGCCTTGAAATATTCCCCCACGTATTCGGAATTGTGAAAATCCGCGGTGGGGATCAGGAGATAATCCACGTTCTCCCTTTGCATGACCTCCCGCAGACGGCGCAGTCTTTTTCTGATCTCAACACTCCCCATATTCCGCCTCCGGATCCACGTCCTTACACAGCCCAACCGCTCTGGAAGTTCCTATCCTGTCGCACCCCAGATTTAAAAACATCGCCAGGTCTTCCAGAGAGCTGATGCCTCCCGCGGCCTTTATCCTCACACCGGGCCCGATATGTTTTCGGAACAGCTCCACATCCTCCCTGGAAGCGCCCCCTGTGCCGAATCCCGTAGAAGTTTTGATATAATCCGCCCCCGCCCTGGTGACTGCCCCGCACATGGCGATTTTTTCTTCTTCGGTCAGATAGCAGGTTTCCACGATGACTTTCAGGATATGTTCACCGCAGCAGGCTTTCAACGCGGCGATTTCCTCCTGTACTTTTTCATAGTCCCCGTTTTTGACATCCCCGATATTGACTACCATATCAATTTCCGAGCAGCCGTCCCGCAGAGCCTGGAGAGTTTCCTCTTCTTTAGCCCCGGCAGAACTGTAACCCAGAGGAAATCCTACCACGGTGCAGATTGTCAGCTTGTCCCCGTAGGTTTCATGTATCCGCCTGACATAGGAAGGCGGAACGCAGACGGAAGCGGTATGATACAGCAGCGCTTCGTCACAGAGTTTCCTGATATCCTCCCATGTGGTATCGGCCTGCAGCCGGGTATGATCCACGTGTTCCAGCATTTCCTTTACTTTCATGGTCCTATCTCCTTCTTGTATCTGTTCTGCTTTATTTTAATACGCTTTTCGCGAAAAATCCATCATTTATGAAAAGTTTATGAAATCACCGTTTTAACTTGCCACGGATTTACTACTCATGGTAAGATAAAAGTAGAATTGTTCAAAAAGAAAGGGGAAATCGCATGGAGAACAATACCTATTCCGATATTACACCAGACATTTTACGGCTTGCGAAGCTTTCAGAGGAAGCCGGTATCATAGATTCCGAACTTTTTACCAAATATGATGTCAAGCGCGGGCTCCGGGATTTAAACGGCAAGGGCGTTTTGGCGGGTCTGACCCACATCTCCGATGTCAGGGCCAAAGAAATCGTGGACGGCGTGGAAGTTCCCGCCCACGGGCGGCTGTTTTACAGGGGATATAATGTGCAGGACCTGGTAGAGGGCTTTACCAGCGAAAACCGTTTTGGTTTTGAGGAGATCGCCTATCTGATATTATTTGGCCTCCTGCCCGATAAGGACGAACTGGAACGGTTCAAAAGTCTTCTGGGCAGCTACCGCAGTCTGCCTACCAGCTTTGTGCGGGACATCATTATGAAAGCCCCCAGCAAGGATATGATGAACACGCTGGCAAGAAGCGTGCTCACCCTCTATTCCTATGATGACAGAGCGGATGACACTTCCCTTCCCAACGTGCTGCGGCAGTGTTTACAGTTAATCTCCCTGTTTCCCATGCTCTCCATCTACGGGTATCAGGCGTACAGTCATTATCACGACGGCAACAGCCTGTTTATCCACCAGCCGGTACCGGAGCTTTCCACCGCGGAAAATATCCTACATATCCTGCGGCCTGACAGTTCCTATACGCCGCTGGAAGCCCGTATCCTGGATGTGGCGCTGGTGCTGCATATGGAGCACGGCGGCGGTAACAACTCTTCCTTCACTACACATGTGGTGACTTCCTCCCTGACGGACACCTATTCCACCATTGCCGCGGCTATCGGTTCCTTAAAGGGTCCCCGCCACGGCGGCGCCAATATCAAAGTGGTCCAGATGTTCGAGGACATGAAGCAGAACGTAAAGGACTGGGAGGACGAAGAGGAAGTCGCGGCATACCTGAAGAAACTTCTTCACAAAGAGGCCTTTGACCACGCGGGGCTGATTTACGGTGTGGGTCACGCCATTTATTCCAAATCCGATCCCCGTGCCGTTTCCTTCAAGACCTTTGTGGAAAAACTTTCCGTGGAAAAGGGACTGCAGAAAGAGTTCGCGCTCTATTCTCTGGTGGAAAAACTCGCGCCTGAAGTCATTGCCGGAGAACGCCAGATGTATAAAGGCGTCAGCGTCAACGTGGACTTCTACTCCGGCTTTGTTTATCATATGCTGGGACTGCCCATGGAGCTCTACACCCCTATCTTCGCCATGGCCCGCATCGTAGGCTGGAGCGCCCACCGTCTGGAAGAACTGGCCAATAACGGCAAGATCATCCGTCCCGCGTACAAACCCATCGGGGAAGACAAGACTTATATCTCATTAAAATACCGCTGACAATCACAGCCTCCGGGAACCATTCTCCGGAGGCTGTTTTCCGCGCTATTTGTTATTTTGTTATATTCCGCTTCTTTCCTTGCCCAAGACAGGATCGGGAAAGTCAGGAAAGTTCTAGGAAAGTCCCAGAAATTCCTTTACTACATCCTTCATTTCATCCCGGCCGCATACCCTTGTATGCAGTACAGGCGCGGTGCGGATTTCTTCGATAGCCGCCGGTACCGCCACACCGGACAGACGGGAAAGTTCATCCGCCAGGGCAAAATCATCCAGGGCATCATAGTTTCCGTCAATGGCATTCATTACGCTTCTGGTAAATTTAAACGGGCTGGCCGTGGAAGCGATCACCGTTTTGGTTTCATCCTTGCTCCGCGCCTTATAGCTCTCATAAACCGAAGCCGCTACCGCCGTATGGGTATCGATCACATAGCCGCAGTCATCATAAATACGTTTAATAGCAGCCGCGGTTTCTTTCTCTGTAGCGTAACCGCCGTAAAAATCTCCCAGCCGCGCTCTCATTTCAGGCGTAATCTCGTACCTTCCCTCTCTGCCAAGCGCCGCCATGAAAGCCGCCGTTTTGTCGGCATCATCTCCGGAGATACGATAGATCAGGCGCTCTAAGTTGCTGGAGATCAGAATATCCATGGAAGGGGAAGAAGTCAGTACAAACTCCCTGTTCCTGTCGTAAGTTCCTTCCGCGAAGAAATCATACAGCACTTTATTTTCATTGGAGGCACAGATCAGTTTACGGATGGGAAGCCCCATGTTCTTCGCGTAAAAGGCCGCCAGAATATTGCCGAAATTACCGGTGGGCACCACCACGTTGATCGGCTCATCTTCCGCCGCTTTTCCCGCCGCCAGAAGCCGGGTATAGGCATAGACATAGTAAACGATCTGCGGTACCAGCCGTCCGATATTGATAGAATTGGCGGACGAAAACCGAAAGCCCGCCGCCGCCATTTCCTTTCCCAGCTCTTCATCATTAAAAAGCTTCTTTACGCCGGTCTGCGCGTCATCAAAATTGCCGGTGATCCCCACTACGTAGGCATTGTACCCCTTCTGGGTTACCATCTGCTTTTCCTGTATGGGACTTACCCCGTGTTTGGGATAAAACACGATAATCTTCGTTCCTTCCACACCCGCGAATCCCGCGAGCGCCGCTTTGCCCGTATCTCCGCTGGTGGCAGTCAGGATCACGATGTCATCCTTTACCTGGTTCTTTCTCGCGGAAGTGATCATCAAATGCGGCAGTATGGAAAGCGCCATATCCTTAAAGGCAATGGTAGCGCCGTGGAACAGTTCCAGGTAATAAGCCCCGGCCGCGGCTGTCAAAGGAGCGATCTCTTCCGTGTCAAACTTACTGTCATACGCTCTGTCAATGCAGTTTCGTAATTCCGCCTCCGTAAAGTCCGTCAGATAAAGCTTCATGACCTCATAGGCCACTTCCTTATAACTCATGCGGGAAAGCGTTTTCAGATCCACATCCAGCGCCGGGATCCTCTCCGGCACAAAAAGCCCCCCGTCCCCCGAAAGCCCTTTTAGGATCGCTTCGGAAGCTTTGATGGGCGCCTGATGGCTTCTGGTACTTTTATATAAGATTTCTTCCATAGTATCTCCATCCTCTTTTTCAAATGATTGTAAGTAGTATAGCATATTAACCGGTAAAAATCAATGAAAGAACTCATGTCCTCCATGAGAAAACAAAAAAGTCAGATGCTCGTCAAACCAGCGCATCTTTTCCGAGCCGGCGTATCTGCGGGAGGCGAAATACAGCGCGCCCTCCGAGATGTCTTCTCCCGCCAGCACCCTGTCCACCGCCTCTATGGTATCTTCACTGACCACCACCCGGTAATACCTGCCGCTGTAGGCCGGTGAAAATTGAGCGGTGCCGCTGCGGGAACGCTGAAAGACCACTTCCTTCACCGTATCCGGAAACCTATCGTCCCCCACCCGGTTCAATACCACTCCCGCCACCAGCATTTTCCCTTCCGTATCCTCTCCCCCCGCTTCCGCTTCCACGATACGGGTAAGCACGTCATACTCTTCTTCCGAAAGCAGTATGCCTCGCGCATCTTCCATGACCACGTAATCTATGATCCGCTGGCCTGAAGCCAGCATGCCGTTTGGCACGTCAAAGCTTGTCCGTACCCGGGGCGCCAGCGCGATCTCCATGTTCATGCGGAAGGCCGGCGTGACCAGAATGTGATTGATCTTTAATTCCGTTATGTTTACCGCCGCCAGAAACAGCACCAGATTCCAGAGCGCCAGCGCCGATATATATTTCTTATACATCCTTATCCTTTCTGATTTCCGCGTCAAGTTGTCCAATTCTCTTCTGTATATTTTATACAGCATCGTTCCCAAATATTTCTTATTTGTACTTTTTTTTGAAATTTGGTATACTGGAAACAAGAATTTCTTCACAGGAGTGTAAAATGTCCGCTATAGAAAAAGGCGTCTTTCCGATCGTACAAAAAAACGGAAAAACGGTCTACCGTTCTTCCGTCACCTTCAGACGTAAACATATCAGTCTGGGAAGTTATCCATCCTGTGAAGCCGCTCACGCGGCCTATCTGGAAGCCGTGCGGCTGCTGCGCGGGGAACATTCCCTTTTTTCTGCCGGCTATCCGGCGGACGCCGCCCTTCCCTTTGAAAAATGGGTGGTCCTGCTGAACTTCAGGGACAACGGCATGTATTTTCCAACGCCTATCTATATCCGTTCCCGCTTTTTTTATTATTACTACGCCCAGGACCTTATCCTCAAATTTGATACCGACGATCTGTTCTACTATGCCTCCCACAAGATCATGAAGCGGGGCGGGCACTATTTTGCCGCGGATTTCGGTATGCAGGTCAATATCCTGAACCGCTACGGCATCAAAAACTACGCGGTGCGGGGCCGGGACTATGATTTCAAAAACGGGGATCCTACGGATTTCAGGCGGGAAAATCTCATCGTCCGCAACCGCTATCACGGTGTTTCCATACAGGAAAAACCGGAGGGCATTTCTTACAAAACACGCATCCACGTAAAGGGCAGTTTTGTTGTCGGCACCTATGCTTCCATGGAAGAAGCGGCCATCGCCTACAACAAGGCCATTGATGTGTTAAAGAAAAACGGCTGTACCAAAAACTACGCCCCCAACTACCTGGAGCAGATCACGGCAGGCGAATATGCCGATATCTACACCCGTCTGCAGATTTCCCCGAAACTGTACCGGCTTACTTTTCCGAATAATCAATAAAGCTGATGTCCAGATTGGCGTAACCCGCGATCCCGTCCACGGAAGCCGTGGTGCTGTACTGCCACATGGCGAATTTGTAGGGGTAATCCGGCAGATCTCCCGGCTGGGAGAGCCAGATGTCATAGTCCGTCAGCTTGGATAGATCCACCTTTTTGATCAGCCATTCCTTGTTACCGTACAGCATGGGGTTATATCCCGCTTCCGCTATCGCATCCAGAAAAGCCTTGGCGATCCTGGTTTTTTCTTCCCTGGTCAGCGTATCCGTCCGGGCCGTATCGTTGGGGATCTCTTCCATGTCAAACGCGATAGGATAGCGTACCGCGTAATCCCCGATACTGTCTAACACCAGCCTGGCTTCTTCCTCCGCTTCCTCCTCGGTGACAGCCTGGGAAAAGAAGTAAAGGCCGATCTCCAGTCCCGCATCGGTGGCCCGCTTGATATTTTCCGAAAAATAATCGTCCATCGTGATCTGTCCGCTGCCATATCCCCGGGCCCCCACCCGGATCATGACAAAATCGATGCCTGCTTTTTTCACCTTCACAAAATCAATATAATCCTGATATTTGGAAATATCCACTCCCACATAGGAAGTCAGCTTGCCGTCCACGTAATACTCCATCAGATTGGACTGCATGACCAGTCTGGTATAATCGTAATCATGCTTAGGCAGGTACGGGCTGATCAGCACCCACTCCTCCTCGCCGTCCGCGTGTACCACCAGCGTATGCTTTCCGTCTGTGGCGGGATCTTCCTTAGGCGATTCTTCTGGAGAGGCTTCCGGGGACAGTGAAGGAGATTCCTCCGGATACAGATCCCAGAAATCAAAATCGTCCGGCGTCAGCTCTTCCTTTTCTCCGCCCTGGTAAGGAGGCGGGGTCACCGCCGTCGTTTCCGGCGGCAGCATGGCTTCTTCCTCCGTTTTCGGGTTTTTATCCTGATTCATCACCAGCACAAGCACCAAAATGACTACCATAAACGAAGTAACGCCTATGATCATACGCATTACGGTCATGCTCATTTTAGGATGTTCGTCAAATTCCTGTGGTAATTTCATAGTCCGCCCCTTGTCCGCTAAAATCGTAATTGATCACGCCGCCATACCCATATCCTGTCACAGGATCACATGTCTGGGACATTTTTCCGCGCATATACCGCAGCCGACGCATTTCTCCTGATCGATAACGGCATGAAGATCCTGTATCGCCACCGCCCCAGCCGGACAGTTTTTCACACAGATCCCGCAGCCGATGCAGCCTGCCGTACAGGCTTTCATCGTGACAGGCCCCTTATCGCCGGAACAGCATGCCACAATATGTTTCGCATCATACGGTTCCAGAGAGATCAGGTGCTTCGGACAGGCCGCTACACATTTTCCGCAGGCTTTACAGGCCTCCCTGTCCACTACCGCGATCCCGTCTTTGATATGGATGGCATCGAACGGACAGGCCTTCACACAGCTGCCGTAGCCGACGCAGCCGTAACCGCAGGACTTTGGGCCGCCGCCCGGTACAAAAGCTATCATCCCGCAGTCTTCCACACCTGTGTATTCGTAGTTCAGATGGGTTTTCCCGCAGTCACCCAGGCAGTGTACAAACGCTGTCCTTCTGATGCTCTCTCCGCCTTCCACGCCCATGATACCGGCTATTTTTCCGGCCGCGCTCTCCCCGCCCACCGGACAGGCATTGACCGGCGCTTCCCCTTTGGCAATGGCGCCTGCCAGCGCGGCGCAGCCGGCATAGCCGCAGCCGCCGCAGTTATTACCGGGCAGCGCCGCCAGCACCGCTTCTTCCTTTTCGTCCGTTTTCACATGAAAGAGAACCGCCGCCGCTCCCAAAAAGAGTCCCACGAAGATTCCCACGCCGCCAATCAGGGCGGCCGCGCTTACAATCCCCATACTTTCCTTCCATCCTCCCTACAGCAATCCGGAAAATCCGCAAAAGGCAATCGCCATCAGCCCCGCCGTCAACAGTACATGGGGCATACCGCGAAAGGCAGGCGGAATATCGTTATAAGCCATCTTTTCCCGCAGTCCCGCCAGGATCACGATAGCCGCCAGGAACCCCAGCGCGGTGGCAAAACCATTGACCATACCGGCCAGGATCCCGTATTCCTTCTGTACATTGGTCAGCGCCACGCCCAGTACCGCGCAGTTGGTGGTGATCAGCGGCAGATAGACGCCCAGCGCCTGATACAGTCCCTTCATATATTTTTTGAGAAACATTTCCACAAACTGCACCAGCGCCGCTATCACCAGAATGAACACGATCGTCTGCAGATATTCCAGATGAAAGGGCACCAGCAGGAAGCGGTAAATGACCCCCGCGATCCCGCTGGACAGCGTAATGACAAAAATAATGGCGCTCCCCATTCCCGCGGCCGTATCTATTTTTTTCGATACTCCCAGAAACGGGCACAGACCGAGAAAACGGCTCAATACCACATTGCTGACCAGAGAAGAACTAACTAAAATAACAAGTAACTCTTTTACGGTTTCCATGTTTTAATCCTGCTCCTCCCCGTTTAAATCTATCACTTCTATATCCGGACAGTGAAGGCAGTTTCCTCCACAGCCCTTATCCCGCGCTCCCCCCGCGGAGGCGGAACCCCTGTTTCTTACCGCGTTCTGCAGGGCCGAAAGCGCCGCCAGTACGAAAAAGGCGCCGGGTGCCAGTACAAAAATACCCACAGGCACATAACCGGAAGGCATGATCCGCACTCCAAAGCATTCTCCCGTTCCCAGCAGTTCCCTCACGGCGCCGATGCCCGTCAGCGCCAGCGTAAAACCAAGTCCCATGCCGATCCCGTCAAACAGGGAAGAAACCGGTCCGTGGGAATAGGCGTACGCTTCCGCCCTTCCCAAGATAATACAGTTTACTACGATCAAAGGAATATATACTCCCAGCGCCTCGTTCAACTCCGGCAGATAGGCCTCCAATAGAAGCTGCGCCATCGTGACAAAAGAAGCGATAATGACAATAAAGGCCGGGATCCTGACCTTGTCGGGTATCAGTCCGCGCAGCAGGGAGATCAGCAGATTGCTCAGAGCCAGTACCGCCGCGGTAGTCAGCCCCATGCCCAGACCGTTTACAGCGGAAGTCGTGACCGCAAGAGTGGGACACATGCCCAGCATCAGCACAAAAGTGGGATTTTCCTTCAGAATACCATTGTACAATCTTTCCAAAGCGCTGTTTTCTTTCATTCCGCCTCCTTCAGCCTTTCGTCAAAGTAGGAAAGGCCAGCGTTTACTGCCTCCGTAAAGGCGCTCGTGGTAATGGTGGCGCCGCTGATGGCATCGATCTGATCCTCCGATACCGCGCCTGTTTTCACATAGGTAAAAGAAGAAACCTGCCGTCCCGCGAACTGCGGCGCCAATACTTCCTCCGCCCGCATGCCCAGCCCCGGCGTTTCGGAGATCTGCAATACGGAAACGCCGTTTACCGTTCCGTCCGGCCTAACGCCCAGCAGCAGTTCTATATCTCCCCCGTAGCCTTCCGACGTGGTCACGGTGATCACATATCCCAAAAGGCCGCCGTTTACGGAAAGCGCGCGGTATACCTCGCCGATCTCCGCGTTTTCCAGGATCACGGGAGTTTCTCCCGTTCCTTCCTCTTTTTCAAAAGAAGCGGCATCCGCGAACACCGCGCCGCAGGCCCTCTGTATCCTGCGCTCCTGCTGACGGGCGATGGGCTCAAGCGTCAGCTCATGCACAAATCCCAGCAGAATACCGGCGGTCAGTGTGATGGCAAAGAGAATCCCCGCGTTTTTCCACAGCTGTTTCCGTTCTTCCTTATTTTTCATACCGGCCTCTCCCCTTTCCGAAGGCTTTGGGCACCGTTGCTTTTTCAATCAGCGGCACCAGCAGGTTGCCCAGCAGAATGGCATAGGAAACGCCTTCCGCCGCGGACCCAAAGAACCGGAATACGCCGGTCAGGATCCCCAGCAGAACGCCATATACATACTGTCCGGCTTTGGTCACAGGCCGGGTGGTATAGTCCGTAGCCATAAAGAACGCTCCCAGAAGCAAGCCGCCTCCTGCCAGCTGCGCGGCAAGATACGCCACATCAAATCCTCTTCCGCCGAACACGCCCGCGAATACGGTAAATGTCAAAAGATAGGAAGCGGGGATCCGCAGATCAATAATACCGAGAAGCAGCAGAAAAGCCGCGCCGGCCAGTAAGGCTGCAGCGCTGGTTTCCCCGATGGTGCCTCCGGTCCGTCCTATCACCATATCCAATATATGGATCTCCTCCCCCGCTTTCAGAGCCGCCAGGGGTGTGGCCCCCGTATAGGCATCCGTGGTAAAATTTGTCATATATGCCGGAAAGGAGATCAGCAGAAAACAGCGGGCCGCCAGTGCCGGGTTCATAAAATTCTGCCCCAGACCTCCGAAAAGGCATTTTACCACCAGTATGGCAAACACGCCGCCCAATGCCGCCATCCAGAACGGCACCGTCACCGGCAGATTCATAGCCAGCAAAAGCCCCGTCACCACAGCGGACAGATCTCCGATTGTCTGACGCTTTTTGTAAAGGCCAAACAGAAATTCCGTCATAACAGTGGAACATACCGTCACCAGGATCATAAAAAACGCCCGTGACCCGAAATTGTAAATACCATATCCGGCCGCCGGAAGCAGGGCCAGCACTACCGCGGACATGATCGCGCCGGTATTGAGCCTGCTCCGCACATGGGGGTTGGATGATACTTTATGTAAATCAGCCATTACACTACTTCCTCCTACCGGTTTTTCCTTTTGGCAAGCTGCTGCTTCCGCATGGATTTGATGGTCTGCGTCAGCGGTCTTCTGGCCGGACAGATATAGCTGCAGCATCCGCATTCACAGCACTCCATCCCGTTCAGCTTTAAAAAAGTTTCCTCGTCCCCGTGCAGCGCCGCCTCCATCAGTTTGACAGGCAGTACCCTGCCCGGACAGACTTCCACACATCTGCCGCAGCGGATACAGGCGGTGGACGGCATATCGGACACATCATCCCTGGAAAGCGCCAGGATCGCCGAAGTGGTCTTTGTTGCCGGCACGTCCAGATCAAAGAGCGAAATCCCCATCATCGGGCCTCCCGCTATCAGTTTCGCGGGGGTCACCCTGAAGCCGCCGGCTCCTTCGATCAGTTCCCGAAAAGAGGTACCTGTCCGCACGTTAAAATTGCAGGGCCTTCTTATGGCATCTCCGGTCACGGTTATGATACGCCCGGTCAGAGGCTTTCCCTCTGCCACCGCGGCATAAACAGCCGCCAGCGTATCCACGTTGTTCACCACGCAGCCCGCATCCGCCGGCAGCATGGAGGAGTTGATCCTGCGTCCTGTAACGGCGTAAATCAGCTGGCGTTCCGCTCCCTGGGGATATTTGGTCTTCAGCGCCCTGACGCTGATGCGTTTTTCGTCTTTTACCAGTTCCTTTAGCAGCTCCACGCAGTCCTTTTTGTTGTCTTCCACCGCCAGGATGCCATGGGCCTTTGGGAAGAGGCACAGTACGGTCTTTAATCCGCCCACCAGCTTCTCCGGCTCCTCTTTCATCCTGCGGTAATCAGAAGTCAGATAGGGCTCGCATTCCGAGCAGTTGGCTATCACGTATTCTATCTTGTCAGGTTTCGGGGGAGAAAGTTTGATAAAGGTCGGGAACCCGGCTCCTCCCATTCCCACGATACCCGCTTCCTTGATCCTCTCGATCAGTTCTTCCCGCGTACTTTTCTCCGGTACCAGAGGCGCCATAGGCGGAGCCTCTTCGTAGCGCCCGTCGTTTTCCACCACGATACTCTGCACCATCTCTCCCGCTGCCACTCTGCGGGATTCTATGGCCTTTACCACGCCGGAAACGGACGCATGTACAGGCACGCTGACAAAAGCGGAGGCTTCCGCGATCTTCTGTCCCGCGAGCACCCTGTCCCCCTTTTTGACTATCGGGACGGCCGGCGCCCCGATATGCTGGGATAAGGGATATACCAGTTCTCCCTGGGGCAGTATGACTTGAATGGGTTTATCCTTGGTCAGTTCCTTGCCGTCATAAGGATGGACACCGCCCGTAAATGTAAACGTGGCCATAAAAACCTCCTGTTTCTTCCGACATCAGCGCTCTATCATAAATATACTATTTTTTTCAACAAAATACTACTGAAATATTCAAAATTATGCTATTATAATATGGTAACGGCCCTACGCCATAGAAGACTGTATAAAGGAGTTCCCATGATTACGGAAGTTACCAAAGTGGAAAATTACATACCGCCGTATCCCCTGGAACGGCTGGCTCCCCTTACGGAGATACTTTTTCTGGATATCGAAACCACCGGTTTTACCGCGAAAAGCTCCGTGCTCTATATGATAGGCTGCGCTTACTACGAAGAAGGCGGCATCTGCATCCGCCAGTGGATGGCGGAAAACGGCGGGCAGGAACAGGAAGTCCTCCGCGCCTTCTTTACCTTCGCTTCCCGTTTTCACTATCTGATCCATTTTAACGGCAATAATTTTGACCTGCCTTACCTGCTGCAAAAATGCGAGCAGTACGGCCTGCCTTTCCATTTTAACGATTTTACGGGGCTGGATATCTACCGCCGCATTTCACCGTACAAATTCTTTTTAAAACTGCCCAACTGCAAGCAAAAGACCATTGAACAGTATCTGGGCATCAACCGGGAAGATATTTTTTCCGGCGGCGAACTGATCGGCATATACCAGGATTACGCGCAGCAGCCGGACAAGCTCTCCCGCGCCGCGCTGCTGCTCCACAATTATGAGGATATACTGGGTATGCTGAACATCCTGCCCATCCTTGCCTACTATGACCTCTTTAACGGGAATGTAAAAGCCCGCAAAGTACAGGCCAACTACTATACAGACCACGCGGGGAACCGCCGCCAGGAACTGATCATGACACTGGCCCTGCCCACGCCCCTGCCCGTTCCTCTTTCGGCCGCTTCGGAAGGCTGCTATTTTAAGGGCGAAGGAGCGGAAGCTTTTATCAAAGTCCCCATCTATGAAGAGGAAATGAAATACTTTTACGGCAATTACAAAGATTACTACTACCTTCCGCTGGAGGATGTGGCATTGCATAAATCCGTAGCTTCCTTCGTGGACAGGGAGCACCGTGTACAGGCAACCGCCGCCACCTGCTATACCAGAAAATATTCCCTCTATCTGCCGGAATGGGAGCCTTTGATCACGCCGTTCTTTAAACGGGATTACAAGAGCAGAGAGCTTTTCTTTGAGCTTACCGACGATATCAAACGGGACAGGAACGTTTTTTCCGCCTATGCCGCCCATATCCTGGACATGATGTGTTCATAACCTTAAACTGTGTTTTTAACCGTAAAACGCCAAAAGAGTATGGATTTTCAAAATCCATACTCTTTTTCAGGTGTCTGCCTGATATTTTATCGTTCCCGCTACGGTTTGAGGTAAAAGAAAGAATTTTTCCGCTCATAACCGATCTCCCGGTAAGTAATGATCTGCTCCGTGCTGCCGATAAAAAGGATACCTCCGTTTTTCAGAGATCGCGCGAACTTTTTATAGATCTCCTCTTTGGCTTCCTCGGTAAAATAAATCAGCACGTTTCTGCATACGATCAGATGGCAGTCCCCGGGATATGCGTCCTTTAACAGATTATGCTCCTTAAACTCCACTCTGTCTTTAATTTCCTGGGATATCTGATATGACTGTCCGATCTTAGTAAAGTACTTCTGCTTCAGATCGTCCGGCACTCCGGCCAGGCTCTTTTCCGCGTAAAGTCCGACCTTGGCTTTGGCGATCACCTGCTTATCAATGTCCGTAGCCAAAATCCTGATCTGGTTTAAAGGCAGATGCCTGGACAACGCCATGACCAGCGAATAGGGCTCATCGCCCGTAGAGCAGGCCGCGCTCCAGATCTTCAAATTCCTGCCAAATCTGCCGATGAGCTCCGGGATCACTTCTTTGTCCAAAAGCTGCCACTGATCCGGATTGCGGTAAAATTCCGACACATTGATGGTAAGATAATTGACAAACTCTTCAAAGCGGCTCTGATCCGTCTTCAGCAGCTGTACGTATTTATCATATTCCCCGATGCCGTTCTTATGGATCAGGGTATCGATCCGCCGCTTCATCTGCTGCTCTTTATAAGCGTTCAGGTCGATCGACGTCAGATCGTAGACGGCTTTTTTAAAATACTCATAATCATACTGCATACAGATCCCTCATATCAGGTATGGTCTTTATTCTGTTTCGCCGCCGTCTTTTTCAGCGGCAATGACCGCGTCAATATCCACGGATACCGCTTCCGCATCCTCATCCTCGTCTTTGGCCGCCTGCTCAGCCGCTTCCGGCATCAGAAGCGCCTTGACGCTCAGGCTGATCTTCCTGTCCGCTTCGTTGAAATCAACCACCTTCGCGGTCACGCTGTCCCCCACCTTTAACACATCGGAAGGCTTCTCTACATGCTCTTTGGAGATCTGGGAAACATGGAGCAGCGCGTCCACGCCGGGCTCCAGCTCTATAAACGCCCCAAAGTCAGTCATTCTGGCCACTGTACCGGTCACTTCCGTGCCTACGGCGTACTTGGAAGCGGCGTCGCGCCAAGGATTCAGCTCATCAAATTTTAAACTCAGGGCGATCTTGCTGCCGTTGATCTCTTTGATCAGCACTTTCAGGGTATCGCCCACTTTAAACATTTTCTTGGGATGCTCGATACGGCCCCAGGACATCTCGGAAATATGCAGCAGGCCGTCCGCGCCTCCCAGGTCGATGAACGCGCCAAAATCGGTCACGTTCTTTACGGTGCCTTCCACCACGTCACCCTCTTTGATACGCGCGAAGAGCTCCTTCTGCATTTCGGCTTTTCTGGCCGCTACCAACTGCCTTCTGTCCCCGATATATCTTCTCCTCTTAGGATTATATTCACTGATCACAAATTCTATTTCCTGTCCGGCGTATTTGCTGAGATCTTTTTCGTAAGTATCGGAAACCAGACTGGCGGGGATAAAAATACTCACCTCATCCACCATGACGCTCAGGCCGCCTTCCATTACCTGCGTTACCACGGCTTTCAGCACTTCCTTGCTGTTGTAAGCCTCCTCAATCCGCTTGTTTCCTCTCTCGGCGGCAAGCCTCTTATAGCTTAAGAGTACCTGTCCCTCTCCGTCGTTGACCTTGATAACTTTCACCGTCATGGGATCGCCGGGTTTTACTACGGTGGTCAGATCCAGGGAAGCATCGTTGGTGTATTCGTTTTTGCTCAGTACGCCGTCCGATTTATAATTGATGTTCAATACGATCTGATCCGGCTTTACATCTATTACAGTACCGTCTACTATCTCTCCCGTATGTATAGTCTTTAACGATTCTTCATTCAATAATTGTTCAAAAGTTAATTCTGACATAATTTTGAACCTCCTCAATGATATTATTTGGGGTTGACGCTCCCGCTGTAATCCCCACCACCCGGACAGATTCAGGCAGTTCCAAATGCAGGTCGTCCAGTGTCTGTATAAAATAAGTACGCGTACATTCTTTTCTGCAGATCTCGTAAAGTTTTCCGGTATTGGAGCTGTTTCTGCCCCCTATGACTATCATGGCGTCCACACAGGCTGCTATTTCCCTGGCTTCCTTCTGTCTTTCCTCCGTAGCGTTGCAGATAGTCCTAGCAATATTAACATTATAGCCGTTTTTTTGAAAAATTTCAACTATATCTTCAAATTTCTTGTAGTTAAATGTCGTTTGGGACACCATGCAGAAAGCCCCGTCCTTCGGAAGGGAAACGCGCTCGGCCTCTTCCGGCGTTTCCACGGTGACCGCGGGGGTCCTGCACCATCCTATGATCCCCTGTACCTCCGGATGCAGCGGACTGCCCACTACGATGATCTGACGGCCCGCCCTGCTCTCCTCCTCCACAATACGGTGAATGCGCTTCACAAAAGGGCAGGTGGCATCGATCAGCTGCAGTCCCTGCGCGGCAATCTGCTCATACACGTCCTTTGCCACTCCGTGAGCCCGGATAATAACGGTGCCCTTCCGGATGCTTTCCAGCTCCTTGCGTCCCTCAATGACGCCCACGCCTTTCCGGCGCAGATCCTCCACCACTTCCTCGTTATTTACGATCGCTCCATATGTATAGATGTCTTCCGCTTTTCCTGCCTGCTCGTAAACGGTTTCCACCGCCCGCTTTACGCCAAAGCAGAAGCCCATGTTCTTTGCCAGTATTACTTTCAAGATCAGCGGTTTCCTTTCTTTTCCCTGCAGATTTCCAGGATCTTTTCCACTACCTGCTCTATGCTCATATCCGAGGTATCTACCAGTACGGCATCCGCCGCTTTCCTGAGCGGCGATTCTTCCCTGTGCGTGTCCTGCCAGTCCCTTTCGATGATCTTCCGCTCTATTTCTTCGATATCGCAGGGTTCGCCTTTTTCCCGCAGCTGCGCGCAGCGCCTCTCGGCCCGCACCCTGCTGTCCGCGGTCAGGTAGATCTTCACGTCCGCGTCCGGCAGTACACAGGTTCCGATATCCCTGCCGTCCATGATGACATCCGTGGTTGCCGCCAGCTGTTTCTGGAGATCCACCAGCTTGACGCGCACTTCCCTGCGGGCGGAGGTCACAGCCGCCATATGGCTCACTTCTTCCGTGCGCAGCAGCGCGTTGACATTCTCCCCGTTTAAATATACTGCCTGTTCCCCGTTCTCATACCGTATGGTAATGTCCGCTTCTTCACACTTTTTACATATGCCTTCCGCATCCTCCGGCGCGACGCCTTCCCTCAGCATAAACAGAGCCATGGCCCTGTACATGGCTCCGGTGTCCACATACACCAGATTCATTTTTTTCGCGGCCAGTCTGGCAATCGTACTTTTTCCGGCCCCGGCGGGACCGTCTATGGCAACCGCATAGCTCATATCAGTTTCCTCCTGCTAAAAAATTTCGATATAACGCTCCTATCCGATACTGCTTCCCGCCAGATGTCCGGTGGACCAGGCGATCTGCAGATTAAAACCGCCCGTCAGCGCGTCTACATCCAGGACCTCTCCCGCGAAGTACAGCCCCCTCACCAGTCTGGACTCCATAGTGGAAGGATTGACCTCCTTAACGGAAACGCCTCCCCGGGTAATCACCGCTTCCTCAAACCCGCCGGTGCCCTTTACGGTCAGCGGCAGTCCCTTTATCAGTTCCGCGAAGGCCTTCCTTTCTTCTCTGGTAATCTCGTTTACCTTTTTCTCTCCCTCTATGCCGGAGAGTTTCGCCATAACCGGGATCATACGCGCCGGAAACAGACCTCCCAAAGCATTTTTAAACGCCTTGTTCCGGTTTTCCTCAAAATCCCGCAAAAGCCGCTTGTCCAGCTGCTCTAAAGACAGCGCCGGCTTCAGATCGATCACGAGGGAAGCCTTCCCGCCCCGGGCCAGTCCGGCGTAATAGCTGGATGCGCTCAAGATCAAAGGTCCGCTGACACCGTTGTGGGTAAAAAGCATTTCACCGAATCCCCTGTATATCTCCCTGTTCTGATATGAAAGGGACACCGTCGCGTTTTTCAGGGACAGCCCCGCCAGCTCCGCGCAGAAATCCTCCTCCACCTGAAACGGCACCAGCGCCGGTCTTCTCTCCGTCAGGGTATGGGAACAGCTTTCCGCGAAACCATACCCATCTCCGGTGGAGCCGGTGGATGGATAGGACATGCCTCCCGTTGCCACCACCACCGCATCCGCTTTTTCCTTCCTGCCGCCGGAAAGCCGGACGCCCAGAAGCTTTCCGCTCCCATTTTCTTCTTCCAGCCAGAGGCCTTTTACGGGAGTCCGCAGAAAGATCTCCACTCCCAGCGCGTCCAGCCGTTTCCTGAGCGCCTTTATCACATCTGAAGAATGGTCCGAAACAGGAAACACCCTGTTTCCCCGCTCCGTTTTTAAGGGACAGCCCTCCGCTTCCAGCAGCGCCATGATCCCGCGGTTGTCAAAGTCATAAAAAGCGCTGTACAAAAATTTGGGATTGGTCACCACATTCTGAAAAAGCGCCTCCGTATCACAGGCGTTGGTCACATTACAGCGTCCCTTTCCCGTTATGAAAAGCTTCTTTCCCAATTTCTCGTTCTTTTCAAAAAGCCGGACCCTGTGTCCGTTCTCCGCCGCGGCTATGGCGGCCATCATACCGGCCGCTCCGCCGCCGGCCACTATCACTCTGCTCATGGGCCACCTCTATTTAAACAGCGGATTGTCCAGAATGGGCTTTTCGTCGATAAAATTGATCTCGTCGTTTAAGTACACCTGATAATTGGTCCAGGCATCTTCCAGCGCTTCCAGGTTCTTTTTTACCTCCTGGGGCCGTTTCAGGCACATGGCCACTACCAGCGCGTTGATGACGCTCAGCGGTGCCACCAGGGAATCCACAATGGATACCATATCGCTTCTCGCCAGCAGATTCAGGGAAGAATACAGGCACATGGGAGAATGGATGGAATCCGTCACGCTGATGACCTTGGCGTTTCTGTCATTGGCAAATTCCATAGCTTTCAGCGTACGCATGGAATAACGCGGGAAACTGATCCCGATCAGCGCGTCGTTCTCGTCAATCCGGATCATCTGCTCAAAGGTTTCGCTGACACTGGTGGTATTTAACAGGATCACGCCCGGTCGTATCATATTCAGATAAAAATGCAGGAAATCCGCCAGAGGCGCGCAGCTCCTCAGTCCGATGACATATACCGTCCTGGCCTCCAGTATGGCCGTGACAGCCATTTCAAACGCGTTGGGATCCAGGTTTACTATGGTATCCTGGATTTTCTCAATATCGGCTCCCAGCACGGAAGAGAGGATCTCCGACTGGCTGCTGTGCCCGTATTTTACGCCGATCCGCTGTACGTCGGAAAGTTTGGTCTTCACCCACTCTTCCAGCGCTTTCTGAAATTCCGGATACCCCTCGTATCCCAGACCCGAAGCGAACCGCACCACCGTGGATTCGCTGATGCCCAGCGTATCCCCCATTTTGGCCGCGGTCATGAAAACAGCCTGCTCATAGTGTTCTTTTATGTAGTTCGCGATCGCCTTATGGCTTTTGCTCATGGTCCGGAATCTTTCGTTGATCCTAGTAATCAAATCCTGCGCCTTATCCATTGACATACTCCTGCTCCAGCAGCTGTTTGGTTTCCGCATCCGACAGATCGTAATCCCCGGTCAGGCTCATGCAGGCCGCCCCGTGGATAAACAGCCACATCCTCATAAACATTCCCTGCGGATCCCCGCAGCCCATAGCGGCCGCCCGGTTGATCTCCGCCAGCACATTGCCCTTCTCGCCGTTCAGAACCTCATACAGGCTCTTTTTCCCCGCGGGTTCCGATAAAAACAGCAGCCGGAACAGATGCTTTTCTTCCCTGGCGAAAGCGATATACGCCATACCCAGATTGGAAAAAGGCTTGCTCCCCGTTCTGGGAAACAGATCGTAATAATCCTGAAAAAACAGTACCGCCTTTTCATAAACGGCTTTCCACAGCTCGTCCATATTTCTGTAGACCCTGAAGATCGGCTGTGTGGAACAGCCGGCTTTCGCCGCCACCTTTCTGGCTGTCACGTTGTCAAAGCCCTCTTCCCTTGCCATGGCAAACGCGGTATCTAAAATATCCCCCACGGTAATGGACTCTTTTCTCGCCATACGCGCCTCCTCATACTATCCGGCTCTTATGTAATCGTAACACTTGTTATCTTAACTTATCCCCCATCTCCCGTCAAGAGGAAGCAGGAAGATTTTTTCGCCAAAATTTTCCCCGTCCGCTTCCGTTTCGCCGCAAAGCGCCCGCGGCCGCGGATCTACAGGAATAAAAAGGTATGGACCGGCTTTTTGTCAAAAGCCCTCCATACCTTTTTCAGTCCCATATGCAGATCCGGCCTTGATGGTTATACCGGATAAGCGCCGTTCTTTACGTCCGCCTGAGCGGGATCCACTTTCTCCTGCTGCGCCTGACGATATTTGAAGAAATCAACCGCTACCTGCGGGAAAAGCGCATAGGACAATACGTCCTCGTCCTGCTGTTTCCACTCCGCCATTTCGGATTCCAGCTTCTCCATCTCATTGGAGAGCAGATCCGCGGGACGGCAGGTGATCCTTTCCTCTCCGGGGATAACCTTGTCGATCACTTCCTGGTTCATGGGCTTTACGGTCTGGCCGTATTTGCCCCGCAGCACATCCTTGGTCTGGTCGGTGGCCATCTTATAGCGCTCGCCCATCAGCACGTTAAACACTGCCTGGGTACCCACGATCTGGGAAGAAGGGGTAACCAGAGGAGGCTCACCCAGATCTTTACGCACCTTGGGAATCTCCTTCAATACGTCATAGTACTTGTCTTCCGCGTTCTGTTCTTTCAGCTGGCTTACCATGTTGGAAAGCATACCGCCGGGTACCTGATACAGTAAGGTCTTAATATCCACGCCCATTACCTTGGGATTCAAAAGGCCGTTTGCCAGGCACTCATCCCTGTAAGGTCTGAAGTAATCGGCAATCTCAGCCAGCAGATTCTGGTCGTAGCCCGTATCATAGGGGGTTCCCTTAAAGGTTTCCACCATAACTTCGGTAGCGGGCTGGGAGGTACCCATGGCAAAAGGAGAGATCGCGCAGTCGATCACGTCCACGCCTGCCTCCACTGCCTTTAAGTAAGTCATGCCTGCCACACCGGAAGTATAGTGGGTATGGAGCTGGATAGGAAGCTTGGTAACCGCCTTCATCTCCCGGATCATCTCGGAAGCCTTATAAGGCACCAGCAGTCCCGCCATATCCTTGATACAAATGGAATCCGCTCCCATCTCTTCAATCTTCTTTGCCATGTCGATCCAGTATTCCATGGTATAGGCATCACCCAGGGTATAGGAAAGCGCCACCTGCGCATGTCCCCGTCCCTCTCTGGCTTTGATCTTGTTTGTGGCATTGACCGCTTCCTGAAGATTGCGCAGATCGTTGAAACAGTCAAAGATACGGATAATGTCAATACCGTTCGCAATGGACTTTTCTACAAAGCTGTCCACCACGTCATCGGCATAAGGTCTGTACCCTAAGATATTCTGGCCTCTGAACAGCATCTGCAGCTTGGTATTCTTAAATCCGTCCCTCAATTTCCGAAGTCTGTCCCAGGGATCCTCCTTTAAGAACCTTAAGGACGCGTCAAAGGTCGCGCCGCCCCAGCACTCTACGGAGTTATATCCCACCTTATCCATCTTGTCGATAATGGGGAGCATCAACTCGGTAGGCATTCTGGTCGCGATCAGGGACTGATGCGCGTCACGCAGAATGGTTTCTGTTATTTTAATCGGTTTTGCTTCTGGCATTTCCTGTTTCCTCCAATCATGAATCTATAGTTATATTACTGTTAAAATACACCGTTGATGGCCATAAAGGTACCGGCCGCCACGGCGGTACCGATCACGCCTGCCACATTGGGTCCCATGGCGTGCATCAGAAGAAAGTTGGTAGGATCCGCTTCCGAACCCACCTTCTGGGACACCCGGGCAGCCATGGGCACCGCGGATACGCCGGCGGAACCGATCAGCGGGTTCACCTTTCCATGGGTCAGTACGCACATGATCTTGCCGAATATTACGCCCGCGGCGGTACCGAATATGAACGCCGCCAGTCCCAGGAACACGATCTTAATGGTATTCCAGTTTAAGAACGCTTCCGCGCTGGTGGTCGCGCCTACGGAAGTACCTAACAGAATGACCACAATATACATCAGAGCGTTGGAAGCCGTTTCCGTCAGCTGTCTTACCACGCCGGATTCCTTGAAAAGGTTACCCAGCATCAGCATACCTACAAGAGGAGCGGTGGTAGGCAGCAGCAGGCTGACTACGATGGTGACCACGATGGGGAACAGGATCCTCTCCAGCTTGGATACCGGACGCAGCTGCGCCATTTTGATCTTTCTTTCTTTTTCCGTGGTCAAAAGCTTCATGACCGGAGGCTGGATGATGGGTACCAGGGACATATAGGAATATGCCGCCACCGCTATGGGACCCAGCAGTCCGGTCTGTCCCAGCTTGCCGGCCAGGAAAATGGAAGTAGGTCCGTCCGCGCCGCCGATAATGGAAATGGCCGCGGCGGCCAGGCCGTTAAAGCCCAGCGCGATAGCGCCAAAATACGCGGCGAAGATACCGAACTGCGCCGCCGCTCCCAAAAGGAAGCTTTTCGGATTCGCGATCAGCGGGCCAAAGTCGGTCATAGCGCCGACTCCCATAAAGATCAGGGACGGCAGGATCGCGTATTCGTCCAGAATGTAGAAATAATACAGTAAGCCGCCTACGCCGTTGGAAGAATCTTCCGCGTGGAGCATGATGTCGGGATAGATATTGACAAGCAGCATACCGAATGCGATGGGCAATAAGAGCAAGGGCTCAAACTCATGCCTTATGGCCAGATAAAGGAAAAAGCAGGCAACCGCTATCATCACATAATTTCCCACCGTCAGGTTGAAAAACGCCGTCTGATGAAGCAGATTGTCCAGCGTACTTGTTATGTATTCCATTGAATGACCTCCTGTGATATTAGCAGATAATCGGCGTTAGTTTAAGGTTGCGAGCACTTTTCCTGCCTCTACCGCTTCGCCCACGGACACCTCGATGCTTGCCACGGTACCATCTTCGGGAGCCACTACGGGGATCTCCATCTTCATGGCCTCGATGGTAACCACCGCATCGCCCTTCTTTACCGCCGTGCCTACCGCCGCGTCGATCTTGAACACTTTACCTGCCGCGCCTGCCTCTACCTTGATGCTGCCTGCGCCTGCCGCGGGAGCCGCCGCTTTCGGAGCCGCCTTGGGCGCGGGCTGGGCCGCCTTGGGAGCCGCGGGTGCCTTAACGGGAGCCGCCCCGCCGGATGCGCCTTCCTCTACTACTACGTCATATACGTTGCCGTTTACGGTAATGGTATAATTTTTCATTTTTTTATCCTCCACTTATCTTCTTTTTCTAATACTTCTGACTACAAAACCATCGGTGCCCGCGCTACCTTCATAAGCCGCTACCGCCGCCGCGATAACAGCCGCCAGTTCGCAGTCATCATTTTCATTTTCGTTTTCTTCTTTCTCGATGATCTGCGCAATGGTATTGTCCACTGCCTGGCTCGTTTTGTCCTCTTTCCTTTCCTTCATCCTGGCCTGCAGCTTGGGAATGCCTCCCATTGCCCAGATGATCAGGCTGATAAAGATCAGGATAGAGAACACGGTTCCCATACCCATCAGGGTATCCATGGCCGCCCTGCCCATCAGCTCGCTCATGGAACGGTTGATATTCAGGCTGCAGGATTCCACGGTCAGGAACAGATCATTGGACACGATCACTTCCGCCTCCGCGGTGATCAGTTCCCCTTTTTTATTGGTCTGAGAACCCGTTAAAGGAACCGTGACAACAATGGTCTTCCCGTCATTGGAATATTCATAGGTTCCCGTCAGATTCTTGGAAGTATCAATATCTCCCAGCGCGTCGTAGGCGCTGTTGAAGGATACGATACCGTTCAGGATCGCGTTTCCTTCCACGTTTACGGCATCGATTCCATAGTTTAACCCATATTGAGTAGAAAATACATACAGGGCATAATTGAGCTGCTGCTCCGTTATGTATTTCAGCTCGTCCACATTATAGGAATCCTGATACTGCTCCGCCATGGCGTCATCAAAAAAGTACGTCATGTAGGGAATCATGAAATCCGTAGCAAGGGCAACCGCATCCTCACCCCTGTCCTTTTCTTCCTGGGTCAGCGTCTTCCCTCCGCAGGCGGTCAGTCCTAACAGGCAGGTGAGCATACATAACATCGTCAGTAATTTTTTCATATTAAGTATCTCCCTTTCTAAACTGTTCCATGCTTCTTGACCGGACGTTCCTCACATTTCGTGAATAACATCTCGAAAGCGCCGATCACGTACTTTCTGGTATCGGCAGGCTCTACGATCTGGTCAACATATCCTCTCCGCGCCGCGCTTACCGCGCTGTTCTGCAGCGCCGCGTACTCCGCAGCCTTTTCTTTGATCACGTCCGCGCCCTGGCCCTCATACATGATCTTGGCCGCCAGGCCGGCGTCCATGGAACCGATCTGCGCATCCGGCCACGCCATGGTGATATCGGCGCCCACCGCCTTGGAATTCATGGCAATGTAAGCGCTGCCCAATGCCCTGCCGATGATCACGTTTACCTTGGGTACTGTGGCGTTCGCGAAAGCATAGGTCAGACGCGCCGCGGCCGCGGCAATCTTCTTCTCACTGCATTCGCATGCCCGGTATCCCTCTACATTGGTCAGGGTCAGCACGGGAATGTCAAAAGCGTCGCAGAAGTTGACAAAATCAGCCGCTTTCTCACAGCCCCTGGGAGAAAGCGCCGCCTCGAATTTCTCTTCCACATTGCCTTCCCCGTCCAGCTTTTCGCTTCGGTTGGCAACCGCGCCCACGGTCACGCCGTCCAGCCGGATAAAGCCCGTTACCATATCTTTCGCGTAATCGGCTTTTACTTCCAGGAAATCGTTATCATCCGCCAGAACGGACAGCGCCGCGGCGGTATCTCCTCTGAAAGCGGCCAGGTCGGCCGTCAGCCTGTTCAGGTCATCCGTACATTCGTCAAAGGCCAGATTCTCCTCATTGTTGGCGGGTAAGATAGAGATCAGCTTTCTGATGCCGGAAAGCACTTCCCCTTCGTCACCGGTAAAATCCACATTGCCCGCTTCCGCGCTCTGGAACGCCGCCGCGGAGGTGTCGCATTTGGCGGTGGTATTGCCTGCCAGCGCATTGGGAGAATTGACAAATAATTTCGCGGATTTGGATTCCATAAACGTAAAGTCCGCCATAGCCGCCATAACCGCCAGACCGCCGCCGCAGTTTCCGAACACAGCCGCGATCTGCGGGATCACGCCGGAAGCATCCGTCATCTTACGGTAAATAGTACCGAACGCATCCAGCGCGTCCGTAGCTTCCTGCAGCCTGAATCCGGCAGAATCCAGCATCCCCACCACGGGAGTCCCCGTCTTCATTGCCAGATCGTACAGATTAGCAATCTTTCTGGCGTGCATCTCGCCGACGGTACCGTTTAAAACAGCCGCGTCCTGGCTGTATACATATACCGGATTGCCGTTGATCACCCCGTAGCCGGTAATGACACCGTCCGAAGGAGTATCCGTCTGTTTCAGGTTGAAATCCGTCGCTCTGGCGGTCACCATGGCGCCGATCTCAACGAAACTGTTCTCATCGAGCAAAGCTTCTATTCTTTGGCTCGCTTTTGAAGTACTACTCATGCTTTCAGCCCTCCATTTATTGTAAAAAAATAATAGCAACATACTAAACGCTTGTACCATTGTACCATAAAATTTTCAAGAGTACTAGCATTAATTTTGGTTTTTGCAAATTAAGCGGTCCGCGCCTATCCCTGCCCCGCTTTTCCTTTTACAGGACAAATTTTTCCAGTATCCTGTCCAGGTACCAGAAGAAGTCAACGGCCGGCACATCCGTAACGGCAACGATCTTGTCTTCCCGTAGAACAGTATCCCCCAGCATGTACCGGATATACCCGATCTCCTCTCCGGCCGCCACAGGCGCTTCCAGTTCGGTATATACCTTCCAGAACGCCTCGATATGTTCGTCCTCGGAAAGCAGCAGCCGGAATTCCTCCCCGCCTCCGGCCTCTCCCAAAAGTTCGCCGCAGTCAGGCGAGATCCCGCCTTCCAGAAGCCTTACCTCCGTATACGCCGTTTCCTCCATTTCCGCCGTCTGCCCGTTTCGGACAGGAACGGGGGAAAGCACCCGCTGGTCGTATACCGCTTCCGAAAGATCATGGTAGGAATAGTGTTCCAGACCATAAGTAAAAAGCTCCCTGGAATCCGCCCATTTATACGTTTTGTTGTTCGGCCAGCCGCAGGCTAACAGCGCGATGGTAAAACGTTTCCCGTCCCGCTCCATGGCTCCCACATAACAGTATCCCGCCTTGTTGGTAAAGCCGGTCTTCCCGGAAAGCACCCCGTCCATCATATTCAGGAAAGCATTGTGGTTGACGCAGGAAAAGCTCCGGCCTTCCGCGTTGGAAAAGCTGTAGGAAGGCGTCCGCGTGATCTCCAGAAATTCCGCGGACTTGGGCGAATGGAACGTGCAGTACGCCATAATGCGGGCCAGGTCGCTGGCCGTGGTCCCGTGGGAATATTCCACCGTATTGCCGTCCGCGTCCGTCACGGTCTGGGTGGCATCCAGTCCGTTGGGCGTGATGAACCAGGTATTTTCACAGCCGATCTCCTCCGCCTTCGCGTTCATCATGGCCGCGAAATTTTCCATGCTGCCCCCCACATGCTCCGCGATGGCCGCCGCGGAATCGTTATGGGATTCCAGCATAAGCGAATAAAGCAGATCCCTGAGCAGGAAATGTTCTCCTTCTTTCATGTAGAGCTTTACTTTCGGCATACCGGCCGCGCGGGAAGACACCTCCACCATCTCATCCGGCTCCCCGTTCTCCAGCGCCAGAATACAGGTCATGATCTTGGTGGTGCTGGCGTTGGAAAGAAATTCTTCCCCGTTCTTCTCATATAATACCCGCCCTGTATCCGCATCCATCAGGACCGCTGCGGTAGCGTACAGGCTGGGTTCCTCCTTAGCCAGTACGTGCCCGGGTACACACAGGGCCAGACAGATCGCCGCGGCCAGGATCCTTCCCCGTTTTCCCGTTCTCTTTTTCTTAAAAAAATACATAGCAGCAACTTTCTCTTATTTCGTTGCTACTATGTATATGAGATTTCCCGCTTTTTTAAACCTGGCTTATTCCTCAGGGCCATCCGCCCCCATCATCCCCGCTTCCGCTTCCGCCTGCTGTTTAAATTCCTCCACCTGCATCGCGGAAAGCTCCGGCAGCTCATCCAGAGAACGCACGCCGAAACAGCGCAGAAACTGCTCGGTGGTGCCGAACAGCAGCGGCCTGCCGGGCGCATCCAGCCTTCCCAGCTCCGTGATCAGATCATATTCCAGGAGTTTGTTGATGGCGTGGTCGCAGCTCACTCCGCGGATACGCTCGATCTCCAGACGTGTCACCGGCTGTTTGTACGCGATAATGGAAAGGGTTTCCATCACCGTATCCGTCAGTACCATCTTACGGGGCGTTTTCGCGATCCGGATCAGGTATTCGTACAGCTGCGCTTTTGTTGTGAGCTGTACGCTCTCCTCCAGCCACAGCAGAGAGAGCCCGCTGTTCTCCTTTTCGTACTTCTCCTGCATATCCGTCAGGATCTCTTTGATCTCTTTTTCATCCGTTTCCAGCGCCGCGGCCAGTCTGCTTATCTCCACGGCCTCTCCCATGGTAAATAGAATGGCTTCCAGCACCGCTTCCGCCTTTTGTCTGTCCATATCCGTCCTCACTCTGCCACCTCATTGGAGGTAATGATGATATCGTCAAATATATTTTCCTGCAGAATACTGATCCTGCCCAGCTTCATCATTTCCAGTATCACCAGAAACGTAACGATGATCTCCGCTTTGCTGTTCTGCCTTTCCAGCAGTTTGCGGAAGCTGAACGTCTTATGTTCCTTTATGTAATCTTCCACGTAGGCCGTCTTTTGGTCCACATCCACTTCGTCTTTTTCAATATTGCCGTAAGTACTGCGGATCGGGTCTATCCTGTCTTCCTGCCGCCTGACTATGGACCGGAAGATATCCTGCAGTTTCTGCAGATTCAGATCCCCTATCAGTTCCCCGTAATCTATGGGCTGACGGTAATCCTCCACTTCCTTGGGAAGCACCTGGCTGCGGAAAAGGCATCTCTGCGCGTCCGCCTGCCTGTCCCGCAGTTCAAAGGACATATATTTGTACATTTTATATTCCAGCAGCCGCTGTACCAGCTCCGCCCTGGGATCTTCCTCCTCCCCTTCTTCGTTGACTTCCTTGGGAAGGAGCATACGGCATTTAATATCCAGCAGAGTAGCCGCCATCAGCAGGAACTCGCTCATTACATTCATATCCTCCGTTTCCATCTGGCGGATATAATCCAGATACTGCTCGGTGATCTCCGTAATGGGGATATCGTAAATGTCGATCTTGTTTTTATCTATCAGGTGCAGAAGCAGGTCCAGGGGCCCTTCAAACACCTCCAGTTTCACGGATATTGCCATTTTAATTCTGTTCTCCTTTTTGGGTCCCGATGTCCACCACGACCAGTTCTGCCGGATTAAACAGCCTCACTCTGGGAGAATGGGTCCCAAGCCCTCTTCCCAGCACCATGGTGCTTGTCCCTTCCCGAAACAGTCCGCCGTCATATTTGGGAAACAGCCACAAAGAGGGAGAGATCACCCCGCCCAGGAAAGGTACTCTGACAATCCCTCCGTGAATGTGTCCGGCCAGTACCAGATCCGCTCCCCACCCGGCGTAATCCGGGAAATATTCCGGGTCGTGGGCTATCAGGATCCGGCAGGTTTCCTGCCGCGGCGCTCCCAGCAGCTGTTTCATACAGCCTTCCGGAAGAGGATCTCTGGACAGACGTTTATAGAGAGAATGGTCTATTTCCAGCCCATAGATCGTAATTCCCCGCTCGGCCAGTTCCACATGGGTATTGCGCAAAGGCCTGATCCCTGTTTCCTCCAGCGCCTTTTCAAATTTTTTTCCCATGTTTTCGTATTTTTTATATAGCTGTATCTTCTGTTCATGATTGCCGTAAGCGTAATAGACCGGGTAACGCTCGTTCAGGCGTTTTAAAAGCTTCATGGTACCGTCAAATTTCTCGCGCGCATCAGAAGTGATCATATCCCCTGCCAGCACGATCATATCCGGCTTTAAGGCGTCAATTGCCTCCGTCAGCCTGCCGTTTTCTTTTCCGTAGCAGTAATTGTGCAGATCGGAGATCATCACGATCCGGGTGTCTTTTTTCACAAACGGAAGGGATAAGGAATATTTCACCGTCACAAAATGATGGGTGTCATAGAGTATCACCCACAAACAGGCCACCGCCAATACGGCCAATACGGTACATAGTACGGCAAACATTTCTTCTCCCTTCCCGCGCGGATCTTATATCGCGGGCTCCGCGCCCGCGAATTACGATTAAGTATACCACATTCTACAGAAAAAATAAATGAAATATTTTCAGCAGATAATCTCTGTAAAACGCTTTTTCCACCTTTTCTCCGCTCAGGATGGATACGCGTCCGATCACCGATCCGTTCAGGCGGTAGACTGCCTCTCCGATGACTTCCCCCTCTTCCACGGGGGCCTGCACCGTTTCCGGCAGCTTCAGTTCCTTTTCTATCAGACTTAGATTGCTGCCCGTTACATCCAGATGGCGGAACTGTCCCTCATAAACCAAAGGTACTTCTTCCTCCACGCCTCCCTCCACCGCCATGCGGGGCAGGATATCCGTATTTTCATCCGTATAGATCTGACTGACGCTGAACCCGTAATTCAGCAGCGTCACCGCATCCTGGGAACGTGAAGCGGAATCTTCCGCCCCCATTATGACCGCTATCAGATCCACGCCGTCCCTGGTGGCGGTTACGGAAATACAGTACCGGGCCTTGCTGGTATAACCCGTTTTCAATCCCGTTACCCAATCGTACTGCTTCAGCAGCTTGTTGGTGCTGGACAATGTAAAGAGGCTGGTACCCTGTGCCGTCACATGGGTGATATCTTCCATCCATATCTTGGTATACCGGAAAATATCCGGATATTTGACCGTAAGCTCCCTGGACATGATCGCGATGTCCCTTGCCGTGGTATAGTGATCGTCAGAATCCGTCAGTCCGCAGCAGTCCACAAAATGAGTGTCCTGCATACCCAGTTCCTCCGCCTTGCGGTTCATCATATCCACAAAGACCTCTTCGGAACCGGCTATGTATTCCGCCGCCGCTACCGAGGCATCGTTTCCGGAGGCCACCGTGATACACTTGATCAGGGTATCCAGGGTCTGCACTTCCCCTTCTTCCAGATAGACCTGGGATCCGCCCATGGATTTGGCGTGGGCGCTGGTAACTACTTCGTCCGTCAGGCTCACCTTTCCCTGGGATATCTGCTCAAAGATCAACAGCAGCGTCATGATCTTGGTAACGCTGGCGGGACTTCTTCTTTCCGTGGCGTTACGCTCATAGATGACCTGTCCCGTAGATGCCTCCAGCAGGATCACGGAAGGGGCTGAAACGCTGATCTCCGCGGATACCTGCAGCGGAATGCCAAACAGAAGCGCCAGCGCCAGAACGAAAGCGATCCCTTTCTTTAAGACCTTAGAAAACAAAAGCCGCACTTCCCTCTCTCTCTTTACATAAAAGATATGGGAATGCGGCGTTTGATATGATTTTTATTCCAATTATCTCGCGATAAAATTTCTGCAGCGCTCCATCAGAGCGTCCCGCGATTTCTTTACATCCACCTTAAAAGCTTTCATCAGCTGAATGATATAATCGATCAGCACCACCGTTAAGATCACGGAGATCACCGTGATGCCTGTTTCTCTGGGAAACAGGTCTATGAATCCCACTACCCGCCGGTGCAGGAAATAAACGATGCCGACAGCGTAAAATCCCCATGCCACCGTACTTTCCAGACAGATGATCCCCTGATAGTTAAACGGTTTCTCCTGATAATCCCACCAGACCTCTCCAAAGAGTTTCAGCATCAGCTTCGCTACCAGAAACTCAAACACAGTGGCGGTCACGGCTCCTGTGAAATACAGGATAACAGGATAACTCCGCAGCGGCTCAAACAAAATATACGCGCCTGAAGCCCCGATCCCGTAAATGGGACAGAACGGCCCTTTGGCAAATCCCCTGTTAGTCAATTTACGATTGCAGACTGACATATAGATGGACTCCACCATCCAGCCCAGTATACTGTAGACACAGAAGGCCGCTATCAGATGATAAATATCCGTTCCCAGTAATGTTACCGACCAGAACATTTTCCCTTTCTCCCGGCTGCCGCTCCGGCAGCTTCCCCATTTCAAAATATAAGTCCCAAATCAAACAGACCTGGGACTTACAGATTAGTTGTATTTGCGTTTTCTTGCCGCTTCGGACTTTTTCTTGCGGCGTACGCTGGGTTTCTCATAGTGCTCTCTCTTACGGATCTCCTGCTGGATCCCCGCCTTCGCGCAGCTTCTCTTGAAACGACGTAAAGCGCTGTCCAAAGTTTCGTTTTCTTTTACGATTACGTTTGACACGACTACACCTGACCTCCCTTCAGTCCCTTCAAGCAGCTCGACTGACATGGGTTAATTATGTATGCGGGCAAAACTCTCCCGTATGCACAATTTACATTATAACATAAAATCAACCGCCGTCAACTGTTTTTTTCAAAATACAAAATTTCGATCGTTCTGCTTTAGTAGAAAAGCGGTCAAAACAATAAAGGTGTTTTCAGCCTTATTTCTACAGCATATCCGCCAGTACTTTCTCCGCCTGGGCCACCGCGTCAGGGATGCCTGCCGGATCTTTACCGCCGGCCTGAGCCATATTGGGCCGGCCTCCGCCGCCGCCGCCTACCATGGCGGCGATCCCCTTGATCAGATTGCCCGCGTGAGCGCCCTTTGCCACCGCGCCGTCCGTGGCCATGGCAATCATATTAACTCTGCCTTCCTTTTCAGAGAGCAGTACCACAACGCCCTCTCCCAGCTTTTCCTTCAGGGAATCTCCCAGATCCCGCAGCCCGTTCATATCCACATTCTTCACGCTGGCAGCCAGAAGCTTCAGTCCCTTTACTTCTTTTACCTGGCTCATCACATCTCCCAGCGCTTCCTTGGCGGCCCTGGACTTTAAAGATTCGTTCTCGCTTTGCAGGCTCTTTAATTCCGCGGTGATGTGCCTGCACTTTTCCGTCAGGGCAGCCGGCGTGGTCTTCATAATCTTCGCCGCTTCTTCCAGGGTTTCTTCCAGCTGCTTATAGTAAGCCAGCACGCCGTTTCCTGTCAGCGCCTCGATCCTGCGGACGCCTGCCGCCACACCGCTCTCGGAAACGATCTTAAAGACAGAGATCACCCCTGTATTGGACACATGGGTGCCGCCGCAAAGCTCCGTGGAAAAATCGCCCATGGAAACCACGCGGACGCTCTCCCCGTACTTCTCGCCGAACAGGGCCATAGCCCCCGTCTTCTTGGCCTCTTCCAGATTCATGATCTCCGTCCTGACCGGCAGGGCTTTCGCGATCTGCTCATTCACGATGGCTTCCACCTTGCTGAGTTCTTCCCCGGTCATAGCCGCGAAATGGCTGAAGTCAAAGCGCAGCCTTTCTCCGTCCACATAAGAACCGGCCTGCTCCACATGGGTTCCCAGCACTTCCCGCAGGGCCTTCTGCAGCAGATGGGTAGCGCTGTGGTTTTTACAGGTAGCGCTTCTCCTCGCTTCGTCCACGGACAGAGTGACCTTGTCACCCACCCTGAACATTCCTTTTGTCACCCTGCCGATATGACCTATCTTATTGCCTGTCAGCCTGACGGTATCCTCCACCTTAAATTCTCCGTCCGCGGTAGTGATCACGCCCGTATCGGCGTTCTGCCCGCCCATGGTGGCATAGAAAGGCGTTTCCGCCGTAATGATGGTCCCCACTTCTCCGTCCGTCAGCGCCTGCGCCAGCTCGTCTTCCGTGGTCATTGCGTTGATCACGGATTCGTGGGTCAGTCTGTCATACCCTACAAAAGCGCTGGTAATATCGGTGGAAATGGATTCGTACACCGTCACGTCCGCGCCCATATAATTGGTGACCTTGCGGGCTTTTCTGGCTTTTTCTTTCTGCTCCTTCATACAGGCATCAAACCCTTCCACATCCAGGGAAAGCCCTTTTTCCTGCAGGATCTCCTCTGTCAGATCCAGTGGGAATCCATAGGTATCATAAAGCTTAAACGCGTCCCCGCCGGAGAGCACCTTTCTGCCTTCCTTTTCCATCTGTTCCTCAAACTCCGCCAGGATCGCGAGCCCCTGGTCGATGGTCCTGTCAAACTTATCCTCCTCCTGCGTGAGCACATTCAGGATAAACGCTTTCTTTTCTTCCAGTTCGGGGTAGCCGTCCCTGCACTCATGGATCACGGTTTCACTCAGGTTGGCCATAAACTTGTCCTGGATGCCCAGCAGTCTGCCGTGGCGGGCTGCCCTTCTTATCAGCCGGCGCAGGACATAGCCGCGGCCTTCATTGGACGGCATGATGCCGTCGCTGATCATAAACGTGGTGGAACGGATATGATCCGTGATCAGACGGACGGAAACATCCACCGCATCGTCCTTCTGATACTCCACTCCCGCGATGGCGCAGATCCGGTCGCGGATAGCTTTCATGGTATCCACGTCAAACACGGAATCCACATCCTGCACAACTACCGCCAGACGCTCCAGCCCCATGCCGGTATCAATATTTTTCTGCGCCAGTTCGGTATAATTGCCGTGGCCGTCATTATCGAACTGCGTAAACACATTGTTCCAGACCTCCATAAACCGGTCGCAGTCACAGCCCACTCCACAGTCAGGCTTTCCGCATCCATACCGGATCCCCCTGTCGTAATAAATCTCGGAACAGGGGCCGCAGGGGCCTGCCCCGTGCTCCCAGAAATTGTCGCATTTTCCGTTCTCATCCCGGTAAAAACGGGTGATCTTCTCACCCGGCACTCCGATCTCCTTCGTCCAGATATCGTAGGCTTCATCGTCCTCGGCATAAATGGAAGGATAGAGCCTGTCCTTGTCCATGCCGATCACTTCGGTCAGAAATTCCCAGCTCCACGCGATGGCCTCATGCTTAAAATAATCTCCGAAAGAAAAGTTACCCAGCATCTCAAAAAAGGTAAGGTGCCTGGCGGTCTTTCCCACATTCTCGATATCGCCGGTGCGCACACATTTCTGACAGGTAGTCACCCTTCTTCTCGGAGGGATCTCCTGTCCCGTAAAATAGGGCTTTAAAGGCGCCATACCGGAATTGATGATCAGCAGACTGTTATCATTGTGGGGAACCAGGGAAAAGCTCTTCATCTTCAGATGTCCCTTGCTCTCAAAAAAATCCAGATACATTCTTCTCAGTTCATTTACGCCGTAAGGTTTCATGGCTTTATCCTCCAACAATCCTTCCTTTGTTAAAATTCAAATTTATCCGCGAAATAGGCTTCCAGATCCGCGGCCGGAACTCTTTCCTGCTCCATGGAGTCCCTGAAACGCACCGTCACGCAGCCGTCCGTTTCGGAATCAAAATCATAGGTGACGCAGAAAGGCGTGCCGATCTCATCCTGCCGGCGGTACCTCTTGCCGATGGCTCCCCGGTCATCGAATTCGCAGTTGTACTTTTTGCAGAGCCTGGTGTAGATCTTCTCCGCGCCTTCGTTCAGCTTCTTGGAAAGAGGCAGGATACCGATCTTAACCGGCGCCAGCGCCGGATGGAAATGAAGTACGGTCCGCATGTCCCCGCCTTCCAGTTCTTCCTCGTCATAGGCGGAGCACAGAAAAGCCAGCACCACCCTGTCGGCGCCCAGAGAAGGCTCGATCACGTAAGGTATGTATTTTTCATTCTTCGTATCGTCAAAGTATGTCATATCCTGTCCGGAGGTGTTCTGATGCTGCGTCAGGTCATAGTCCGTCCTGTCCGCGATGCCCCAGAGCTCACCCCAGCCGAAGGGGAACAAAAACTCAATATCCGTAGTGGCCTTGCTGTAAAAAGAAAGTTCTTCTTTTTCATGGTCCCTGACACGCATTTCCCCTTCCTTCATGCCCAGGGTCTTCAGCCAGTTGATACAGAAGCTCCTCCAGTAATCAAACCACTCCAGATCGGTGTCGGGTTCACAGAAAAACTCCAGTTCCATCTGCTCGAACTCTCTTGTCCGGAAAGTAAAATTCCCCGGCGTGATCTCATTGCGGAAGGACTTTCCTATCTGCCCGATGCCAAAGGGCACTTTTTTGCGGGAAGTTCTCTGAACGTTCTTAAAATTCACGAAAATACCCTGGGCCGTTTCCGGTCTTAAGTACACGGTGCTCTTCGCGTCCTCGGTCACGCCCTGAAAGGTCTTGAACATCAGGTTGAACTGCCTGATATCGGTAAAATTGTGTTTGCCGCAGGACGGACAGGGAATCTGCTGCTCCTCGATAAAGGCTTTCATTTTTTCCTGGCTCCACGCGTCCACGGTTTCCTCCAGCCGAATTCCCTTTTCGGCGCAGAAATCTTCTATCAGCTTATCCGCTCTGAAACGCTCATGACATTCCTTACAGTCCATCAGGGGATCGGAGAATCCGCCCAGATGCCCGCTGGCTACCCATGTCTGGGGATTCATTAAAATAGCGCAGTCCACGCCCACATTGTAGGGATTTTCCGTAATGAACTTTCTCCACCACGCTTTTTTAACATTGTTTTTCAGTTCCACACCCAGATTGCCGTAATCCCAGGTATTGGCCAGCCCGCCGTAGATCTCGGAATCGGGATAGACAAATCCCCTCGCCTTTGCCAGCGCCACAATCTTTTCCATCGTTTTTTCCATAATATCCTATCTCCTCCTGCTATTTTGTAATGACATAAGTGAGTCCGCCCTGCCATTCAATATCTCCCGTTTCCTCCGGTCCCGGCAGTTCCACCGTTCTGCCGCCCGTTATGCTTCCTCCGTTCACATACAGTACCTTCGCCGGAAGGGAAATCCTGGATACCTGAGCGCTCTGCCTGACCACAAGGATCTTCGCGTTCTTGATGGCAAGGATCTCTTCTCTGCCCAGCTTTACCTCACTGCCCTCCGCATCCGAAAAAGAACCGTCCAGCATGTTCAGATCGTATCCCGCCGCTTCCGCCTCTGCCGGTGTACCGTAGAAGAGCTCCACGCCGTTAAAATCCTCATAGTCGGCGCAGGAAGCGTACTGCAGCGTTACCAGCACGCCGCCGGTGTCCTCGGAAAGTTCCATTCCCTGCAGGCTCACCGTATTCGGATGCTCCGCGTTATGAGCATTGATCTCCTCATTCACCATGGCCTGAAGCGTATCCAGCGTATAAAAACTTTTTCCGAAATCTTCCACGATGCTGCTGGTCACCGCTCCGTCTTTGGAGATCCGAAGGTTTGTGATCCCTTCGCTCTCCTCTTCCCCGCCGCAGCCCGTAAGGCCCGGCAGGACCAGCGCCCAGAGCAGGAACATTCCCGCAAGAGCACATCTCTTTTTTCCCATATATTTCCTTTCCTTACGCCGCTTTCTCAGAACCTTCCGGCGCTTCAGCATACGCTGTCTGCAAACATTACCCTATATTATAACCAACTTACCACGTTTTTTCAACACAGACTTTCTAATATTTCCAGACTTTTAAACTGCCTGTCCATAAAACGCCGCCGGTAACTCTCCGCGATCTTCCGCAGCTCGTCCAGCACCTCTTCCGTTACGGCAAAGGTGTAGAGCTTTCCGGCTTCCGTAGTTTCGATAAAGCGCAGGGCATAGATGGTGGACTCCTTCCATTCTCCCGGCGGTACGCCCGGATACTCTCCGTTTATCTGTATGGCTTTCAGCTCGTAAACACATCGCACCAGCGCGTTGGGGATCGCCGGATGGGACAGGGCCCGTATGGACTGATAGAGCAGCTTCAGCATTTCCCGCTCATCGTTGTTTTCTCTGGTATAATAATCGGCCACCTCCAGAAAGTACATGCCGTAATAGGCGCCTATGTAATCCGTCCGCAGCTCCTCGAAATAATGACTGACGGAAACTTCCGCGATATTGTAGGAATTTCTTCCTTCATAGAGCTTGAACTGTCCAAAAGAAAAAGGGCTGGTCGCTGCCATAAAACGGCTTCCGGAGCGTCTTGCCCCTTTTGCAAAAGCAGAAATCTTCCCTTTTTCTTTCGTCAATATGCATACCCTTCTATCATACTCACCGACAGGAAGCTGGCTTATCACCATTCCCGTCACCATAACAAAATCCTGCATATGGGTATTCTCCGGTTTTTGTCCGCCCGCCAGGGTCCGCGTTCTCCCCGGGGACGGCTTTTTCGTCCGCAGCCAGACAGGCGTAACTTAAATAATCCTCCACCCTGCCGCTTGCCATAAACTGCTTCCAATAATCTTCTTGGTTCATCCTGCGCCCCCTTTTGTACTTTGTCCGTACTACATTAGGGTTTGCCGAATTTGATTTTCTATGCGTTATCCCCTGGCATCTTTTTCATTGTAGCCAAAGTTTTTCAAAAGGAGATCACTGTCCCGCCAATCCTTTTTCACCTTTACCCAGAGCTGCAGATTGACCTGTTTTTCCAGCATATCCTCGATCTCCGGGCGGGCCTGCGAACCAATCTTCTTCAGCATGCTCCCGCCTTTCCCAATGATAATCCCTTTATGCGACTCCCTCTCGCATATGACCGTCGCTTCAATGTCCACGATCTGTTTCTTAAAACGCATACTCTCGATGCTGACCGCTACGCCGTGGGGGATCTCATCCTCCAGAAGCCGCAGAGCCTTCTCCCGGATCAGTTCCGCCACGATCTGCCGCGCGGGCTGGTCCGTCACCGTATCCTCGTCGTAAAAAGCCGGGCCATAGGGCAGGTACCGGAAAACGCATTTCAGCAGTTCCCCGGTATTTTCCCCTTTTAACGCCGACACCGGTACGATCTCCGCGAAATCAAACTCCTTCCTGTAGGTATCAATATACGACAGGAGCTGTTCTCTTTTCACGGTATCGATCTTATTGATCACCAAAATGACCGGCGTTTTGGTTTTTTTCAGCTGTTCTATGATATGCCGTTCGCCCGCGCCGATAAAATCGGAGGGCTCTACCAGCCATAAGATCACGTCCACTTCGGAGAGAGTTTTCTCCGCCACGCCCACCATATAGTTTCCCAGCTTGTTCTTGGCTTTGTGGATCCCCGGCGTATCCAGGAACACGATCTGGCCTTCCTCTGACGTATACACCGTCTGGATCCGGTTCCTGGTGGTCTGCGGCTTATTGGAGGTTATGGCTATCTTCTGCCCTATCAAATGATTCATCAGCGTGGACTTTCCCACATTCGGCCTGCCTATCAGCGCGGCGAAACCCGATTTTATCATCCGACCCTCACTCATGTTCTCACCCGGCTTCCGCCTCCGTCTTTTTATCCCGCAGCTTCGCCGCGGCCTTTTTCTCTCCCCTTCTGGTCAGGAAGAACACAAACCAGATCAGGAGCGCCGCCACGATCAGCAGGATGATCAGATACGGCAGCGATATGACGAAGTATACAAAAAACTCCTGGATAAAATTCCCGATATTGGCAAGGCTGTCCATAAAGCCTTCTCCCATCCGCTCCCAGACAGTCTGTTCTTCCGTTTCCACAGGCGTCAGTTTCACCACTTCATTCAGTTCCAGATAGACCGTAGCGTACGTGATCTGATTGTCATAAGTCCGCAGGCGGCTCTCCATGCTCTCAATCTGATAACGGATATCGGAAAGACGGGATTCCAGTGTAATGAGTTCATCCATGGTCTGCGCCTGCTCCATCATCTCCAGCAGCCTCTCCTGCTCCGCGAGCAGCACCTTCTTATGGCTCTCCAGGTCCACGTAATCCAGCGTCACGTCCTCTTCCTGCTCGGAACGGTCCGTCACATTGCCTCTGGTATCCACTTCGGTCAAAAAATCGTCCAGCTTATCCTTAGGGATCCGCAGTACCAGACTGGCGTTTCTTTTCTGCCCGTAGCCGCCGCCCTGGTAATCATAGTAGTACGGATCGTAACTGCTGCCGTTATAGACATTCAGATTTTCCACATAGCCGCCCAGCTCCGCCGTTTTGTCCTGTACATAAGAAAGAAGGCTGTCAAATTCCAGGGTTTCCACACTCAGCCTGACGGTCCGTATCAGCTTTCTTCCCTCCCGCGCGTCCTGCCCGGAATTTTCCACCGCCGGCTCCTGCGGTTTTTCGGTTTCCTCGACATAATCGTCCACATCTCCGAAATAATACATGCCCATGCCCGTGTCGATTTCCGGTTGCGCCGCGATGGCATTGTTCTGGATCTCCGCCGATTCGTAAACGTCATAGCCCTTGTTGCCATCTCCGCAGCCGGTCAGCAGCAGTGTCAGTCCCGCTCCGCATATAAACAGCCTTTTCCATAACTTTTTCATACCCATCCTCCTTTGTTTTACGATATCAGATTCTCCACGCTGTCAAACAAGGCATCCGCCGCCTTGATCTTTTCCGCGCTTCCCACCACGCACAGACATTCTTCGTCCAGAAATGTCCGGACATAATCCGCCAGCTGCCGCAGTTCCCGCGCGGTTACGCCCAGGAGCTCATCCCTCTCTTTCTGTATGTCCGCGTCCGTCATTCCCGTCATATAGCCTGCCAGAGAATACGTTCCTTTCGCCTCCGGCGTCATAGGTATATCCAGTTCGCTGACCGCGCCGATGATAAACTGCGTCAGCGTCCTTTCATCTCCGTCAAACCCGGCAATATATGCCGGCGCCTGCTCGTATACCCGGATCGTATTTTCCAGATTGGGATCCCGGTAGGATACGAAATAACTGTCCCCGGATCGGCCGAAGCTGGTAAAACAGCCGTACGCGCCACCGTGCACCCGCACTTTGTTCCAGAGATAATCATAATTCATCATCACTTTCAGTACTTTCAGCGCGCCGGTATACGGCAGCCCGCTTTCCCTGAAATTTCCCGCCCGGCACACATACTGCACCTGCCCCGGCGTCTTATAGGCTTCTTTCTTCTTTTCAAAGACCGGGATAAACTTCTCTACCCGCGGCGCTTTCCCGCTCCTTTTCCCCAGAGCCAGCTTAAAGTTTTTCAGCATGGCCGGCATTTTATCGGCCAGTTCCCGGCTGCCCGTCAGATCCACCATCAGATTTTCCGGCCTGAATATGATATCCGCCAGTTCCTGTAAAGAAGAGGACAGCTCTTCTCCCAGGGTTTCAAAATCCTGTTCCAGCTTTTCCGTCAGCCTGTAAAAGTCCAGACCGGAAAACATCTCATTGTAGGCGAAAGGAATCGAGATCCCGGCCAGCGCTCTGCTGACCGCTACGCTGTGGGACGCCGAAAGCATCTGGCTCTGCAGACGGGATTTGCTTTCCGCGATGATCTCCCTGAGCCTTTTCCGATCCCCCAGGTCGGAAGTGAGCAGGATCTCCTCTGCCAGTTCCAGCGCCTTTTCCACGTTCCCCTCAAACGCCTTTATCTTAATCTCCAGCGTCACCGCGCATTTCTTTCTGTCCCGGTAATCCACGTAGATATTGTTCACCGTTTCCATGCCGCCCGTAACCGTAAAAATCTCGTTAAAGAGTTCGCCGTAAGAAAAACGCGCGGTATTCAGCAGCCCCAGTACACTCTTCAGGATACCCACATAGGGAAAGAGCCTTTCGGGAACATTTTCCAGGTCAAACATCAGCCTCAGGTAACCGATCCCGTTGGTATAGATATCGTGGCAGAGCAGCCTGGTATCCTCCACCATACGCAGCTCGTTCACCAGTCCCGCCGCTTCTTTTTTGATATCCTTTCTGGAAAGCATGGGGATCTTCGCCAGATCTTCCGGCCTGTCCGGCGCGTCCTGGTAATCCGCCAGTTCCCTGGTTGCCGCCGCCAGCGCTTCGATCTGCTCCTCACTTAAGGATGCCTTATACGCCGCCAGCTTCTTCTCCAGTTCCCGGTCCCGTTCTTCCGCGAGCCCACGGTGGGGAAGGAGGATCAGGATGGATCTATGGGGATTATCCAGCAGATACTTCCGCACCAGTCCCTCAAAATAGCCGCTTTCTACTTTTTCCCGCAGCCTTCTGTAAGTGTCGTTGGCTTCCACATGGATAAACGGCTTGGTATCGTCGTAGAGCCAGCTGTCCATGATCTGCAGGCCGTACATCAGTCCCTTGGGATAGGAACCGAAGCTGGCTTCTCTGTATTTGAACTCGTAATAGTTCAGGGCCGCCAGCAGCGCTTTTTTATCGAATCCTTCTTTTACGATCTTCTCCAGCACTTCCTTTACGGTATCCAGGAAGTCCTGTTCCCTGCCGGCGTCGGCGTTCTTGGACAGGATGCTGAAATAGGGCTGCCTGATCCCGTTTTCATAGACGCTGCTGATATCGGTGCCGATCCCCCGCTCCACCAGCGCCTGTTTCAAAGGGGCTCCCGAAGCGGAGCAGAGAGCGTAATCCAGCACCTGAAAAGCGATATACAGCTCTTGATCCAGCGTATCCCCCACAGCCGCGTTGTAAGAAAGATACGCTTTCCTGGCCTCGTCCTCCTCTTCTCCGATGGGATATTCCCTGACCACTCTCCTGACCGCCGTAAACGCCGGCTGTTCCTTTATCTCGGAATCCACCTGCCTCTCCTCATAAGCGGAAAGATATTCCCGATCAATAAAATCCAGCTGTTCTGCCATGTCCATATTGCCATACAGGTAAATATAGCTGTTGGAAGGGTGATAATACTTGCGGTGAAACTCCGCGAAATCCTCATAGCGCAGCCGCGGGATATCCGCCGGATCCCCGCCGGAATTATAATGATAGGTCGTATCAGGATAGAGCGACTCCATCAGTTCCTGCTCAAAAATATCGTCGGGAGAGGACAGGGCCCCCTTCATTTCATTGTAGACCACGCCGTTCAGCCGCAGTTCTTTCTCCTTGGCTTCCAGTTCATAGTGCCAGCCTTCCTGCCTGAATATCTTATCCTCGCTGTGGATATTGGGATAAAAAACCGCGTCCAGATAGACCTCCATCAGATTCCGGAAGTCCTTGTCATTGCAGCTTGCCACCGGATAGAGGGTTTTATCCGGAAAAGTCATGGCGTTCAGAAATGTATTCAAAGACCCTTTCGCCAGTTCGATAAAAGGATCCTTTACGGGAAACCGCCTGGAGCCGCAGAGCACGGAATGCTCCAGAATATGGGCCACACCGGTGCTGTCGGAGGGCGGCGTGCGGAACCCGATATAAAATACCTTGTTCTCATCGTCATTGGAAAGCAGAGCCACTCTGGCGCCGGTCTTTTTATGGCGCAGAAGGAAGCTTTCCGACCGCAGATCCTCTATTCTCCTTTTCTCGATGATCTCATAACTTCGCAACTCTTCTATTTTCATATTGTTCGTTTCATCCTTCCTTTACAACATCATCAGCGCCAGCTTGGATATCCCGATCTCCTGTATGAGCACGCCTCTTTTTTCTTTTTCCGCCGCCGGCATTTTCACAAACTCCTGCAGTTTCAGAACCTTTGTCACGTACGTTCCCCGCTTTGCGCCCTTATCCCGCAGAATACTGAAACGTACCCTGGTCTTTAACTGCAAGAAGGTCTGGTAGGCAAAACCGCTGCCCTCCATATAATAAAAATGACTCTCTATGGAAAGATCTTCCCCCCGCAGCTCCGGTTTGATATAGGTATTCACCAGCGTCTTTACCTTAAAGGGAACTTCCTCCGCCTCGATCAGCTCGTCATAAGTATATCTTGCCCCGATATAGAGCGTGGACAATTCCTGCATAATGTATTTATAATCGCGGTTTTCCTGATATTCTGTCATCCTGATATTTTCTCCAGATCCTCGATCTTATCTTCGCTCACGCGCATGGCATCCTGTATGGTCTTCAGCGGCAGACCGCTTTCCCGCGCCAGTTCTTCCGCCGTTACTTTTCTTCCGTATTCTTCCGCCAGTTTCTTTGCCGCATCGGCCACCTTATTGACCTTCTCCAGAAGCCTTCTGCTCTTTTTGCTCTCCTCCGCGTTCCCGGCAATGTACTCTTCCATGGCGTCCATCACCATTTTCGCCAGCGCGCCTTCCGCTTCCGCCGCGTGCTCAAAAGCGCCCAAAAGCTTTACTCCCGCGGCCGCGGCCACATTGCCCTCTCCTATCAGGTCCTCCAGGTAAACGCCCTGCCCGGCGTAAAGTTTGGCGATATCCACTACATTGGGCAGATAGCAGGTCAAAAGTTTTTCCTGCGCGCCGCTCTCTCCCGCCATAGCCGAAAGGATCACGGCTTCCTTTTCTCCGGCTCCGTATACCGGCAGCGTCTTCAGTTCATCCAGATAGACCTGCAGATAGCTTTTCTCCTCTCCTGTCAGATACTCATCCGTATCCACGGGAGTGCCCACGCCTATCCTGTGCTTTTTCAGATAGTCAAACACCAGCTCCAGCTGTTCTTCCCCCAGCCCGAATTCCGCGAAGGCTTCCCTGACCTGGGCTTGTGTCACCAGATTTCCCTGCGACTTTGCCGTATTTCTAAGCTGTTCCAGCCTGTCGGCAAACAATAGCTCCCTTTCCATAAAGATCCTCCGCTCCTTCTACTGTACGTGGGTATGCGTAAAGAGATGGTCCTGGCAATACTCATAATTGCCGTTGCACTTGGAACAGAACCGGAATTCCAGTTCCGGATTGCTCTCCTCCGTCCGTCCGCAGACAGCGCATTTATGCCGGGTGATGGCACTGCCGGCGCCGCGCCGGACTTCCCGTCTGAACTCCTGCTGCCTCCTGATCTGCTTGGGACTGCGCAGCACCCTGCGGGAGGTCAGGAAAAAGACTACGAAGTTAAGGAAAGAAGCCAGGATCGCCACTCTGGGGAAAAGACCGATATCCAGAAGGAAACCGCTTCCGGCGGAAGTCACGACACTGGTGGCCGCTCCCTGTATAAACTCCCATACGATCAGCACCCCGTATACGATCCCCATCCATTTTACCTTAATGGGGATCAGGAACATCAACAGCACCTGCGCATCCGGAAAAGTTGCCGCGAAAGCCAAAAAGATGGAAGTATTGACATAACCTGTACTGAAGAACAGCGAACCCAGCCTGAACAGGGCCGCGCAGGATTCCGGATCGCTCAGGTTCAGGGTATTTCCGTAGATCAGAAAGCTCAGCCCCATGGCGAGAAAGCTCCCCGCTATGGTAAACAAAAATCCTGAAAATATATACAGATTATACCGGTAGCAGCCCCAGGTATGTTCCAGCGTGGTCCCGATGGACCAGTAAAAATAAAGCATGATCAAAGTAGTGAACAGATTGCCCACGGAAGGAGGCACCACGATCCAGGTCACCAGCCTCCATATCTGCCCATGCAGGATCTGCCAGGGATCCAGGGTCAGATAAAACAGGAAATTACTGTTAATGATCTGAATGATATACCCTACCGCGTAACAGGCGATCAGCAGAGTGGTAAGATTGCGAACGGCATACCTGCCGAATTTTCTTTCAAATTTACTCATGAGCCGCTTTTTGTCCTCCGAATCCAGAAATCATATAGCCGTCATCTAAAAAGAAACAGGCACATATATTTTATCATTCCTAATTTCCAAAGTAAACCAAATCCCATCTATTTCCTGTAAATTTTAATAAAATTTAGAATTATTTATGAATTCTTCCAGAAAGATTCCAGGGCTTCTTCGTTGCAATTTGTCTGATCCTGTCGTATAATGTGGAATGTGCGGATTTACCTTGGAACTGAGGAAGTTCCGCCAATCAATATGAAAAGGATTTGATCTCCATGACCTATACTCTCGGTATCGATATTGGCTCCACTACAGTCAAGATCGCCATTCTGGACGAGGCGCATCATATATTGTTCTCCGACTACGAAAGGCATTTCGCCAACATCAGGGAAACTCTGTCTTCCCTGCTGCAAAAGGCCTATTCCCGGTTGGGCGGCATCACCGTCCATCCCATGATCACCGGCTCCGGCGGCCTCACCCTGGCCAACCATCTGCAGGTACCCTTTACCCAGGAGGTCATAGCCGTTGCCGCTTCTTTGAAGGAATTCGCGCCCAAGACCGACGTCGCGATCGAACTGGGGGGCGAGGACGCCAAGATCATCTACTTTGAGGGCGGCAATGTGGAACAGCGTATGAACGGCATCTGCGCCGGCGGTACAGGTTCCTTTATCGACCAGATGGCTTCCCTGATCCAGACGGATGCCGCCGGTCTTAATGAGTATGCCAAAAATTACCGTTCTCTATACACCATCGCGGCCCGCTGCGGCGTGTTCGCGAAAACGGATATCCAGCCCCTTATCAATGAGGGAGCCACAAAAGAGGACCTGGCCGCTTCCATCTTTCAGGCGGTGGTCAACCAGACCATCAGCGGACTGGCCTGCGGCAAGCCCATCCGGGGCCATGTCGCGTTCTTAGGCGGCCCGCTGCACTTTCTTTCCGAACTCAAGGCCGCTTTCGTGCGCACCCTGAAACTGGATGAGGAACATATTATAGATACGGATAACTCCCACCTTTTTGCGGCAATCGGTTCCGCTTTAAACGCGAAAGAAGAAATTTCCTACACCATGGAGGAAATGACAGCCAAACTTTCCTCCGATATTAAAATGGAATTTGAAGTGGAACGGATGGAGCCTCTTTTTGAGAATGAGGCCGCTTACGAGGCCTTCAAAGAGCGCCACGCCGGACATCGTGTCAGGACTTCCGAACTGGCGTCCTATCGCGGCAATGCCTATCTGGGCATTGACGCCGGTTCCACCACCACCAAGATCGCGCTGGTGGCGGAGGACGGCTCCCTGCTGTATTCCTTTTACAGCAGCAACGACGGCAGTCCTTTAAAGACCGCCATCCGCTCCCTGAAGGAAATCTATTCTCTTCTGCCTGAAGGGGTAAAGATCGCACGCGCCTGCTCCACCGGTTACGGGGAAGCGCTGATGAAGGCCGCCTTTCTTCTGGATGACGGTGAAGTGGAAACGGTAGCGCACTACTACGCCGCCGCTTTCTTCGATCCTTCCGTAGACTGTATTCTGGATATCGGCGGGCAGGACATGAAGTGCATCAAGATCAAAAACCATACGGTGGACAGCGTACAGTTAAACGAAGCCTGCTCTTCCGGCTGCGGCTCCTTTATCGAAACCTTCGCCAAATCCTTAAACTATTCCGTGGAGGATTTCGCGGACGCGGCCCTCTTCGCTCCCCATCCCATCGACCTGGGTACCCGCTGCACCGTATTCATGAACTCAAAAGTCAAACAGGCCCAGAAGGAAGGCGCGTCCGTAGCGGATATTTCCGCCGGACTGGCTTATTCCGTTATCAAAAACGCCCTGTTTAAAGTCATTAAAGTTTCCGATGCCTCGGAGCTTGGCAAAAACATTGTGGTACAGGGCGGCACCTTCTACAACAACGCCGTTCTGCGCAGTTTTGAAAAGATCGCGGGCTGTGAAGCCGTCAGACCGGATATTGCCGGCATCATGGGCGCTTTCGGCGCGGCCCTGATCGCCAGGGAACGCTGCGAAGACGGTCAGGAAAGCACTATGCTCTCCTTCCGTAAGATCTGCGAACTGCAGTTTGAAACCAGCATGGCCAAATGCAAAGGCTGTACCAACAGCTGCCGCCTTACCATCAATCGTTTTTCCGGCGGCCGCCAGTACATTTCCGGCAACCGGTGTGAAAGAGGACTGGGAAAAGCCAAGAACGAAAACGGCGTACCCAATCTTTTCGATTACAAATTAAAAAGACTTTTTTCCTATGAGCCTCTCCCGCCCGATCAGGCGCCCAGAGGTCCGGTGGGCATTCCCAGAGTTTTGAACATGTATGAAAATTATCCGTTCTGGTTTACTTTCTTTACCAGACTGGGATATCAGGTAGTGCTTTCTCCCCTTTCCAACCGGAAGATATATGAACTGGGCATCGAATCCATTCCCAGCGAATCCGAATGTTATCCGGCCAAGCTGGCCCACGGCCACGTGACCTGGCTGATCCGGCAGAAGGTGCCTTTTATTTTCTATCCGGCGCTGTTTTATGAGCGGGATGAGGTGGAAGGCGCCAACAACCACTACAACTGTCCCATCGTTACTTCCTATTCCGAAAACATCAAGAACAACGTGGAAGAGATCGGGCGTGGGGAAGTCCTCTTCCGCAATCCCTTTATGTCCTTCCAGAGCGAAGAAACCGTTTCTGCCGCTCTGGTCAAAGAATTTAAGGAGCTGCCGGCAGAGGAGATCAAAGCCGCCGTTTCCGCCGCGTGGGCGGAACAGGCCGCCGCGCGGGAAGATGTCCGGCAGAAGGGCGAAGAAACCCTGCGCTGGATGCGGGAAAACGGGAAACGCGGCATTGTACTGGCAGGACGCCCCTACCATGTGGATCCGGAGATCAACCACGGCATCCCCGAGCTGATCACGTCCTACGGCCTCGCGGTCCTGACGGAGGATTCCGTTTCCCATCTGGGACATCCGGAGCGTCCCCTGATCGTGTCCGACCAGTGGATGTACCATTCCAGGCTCTATGCCGCCGCCAGCTATGTCAAAACGGTGGATGACCTGGATCTGATCCAGTTAAATTCCTTCGGCTGCGGTCTGGATGCGGTTACCACGGATCAGGTGAACGATATCCTCTCCGGTTCCGACAAGATCTACACCTGTCTGAAGATAGACGAGGTCAACAACCTGGGAGCGGCCCGTATCCGTATCCGTTCCCTGTTATCGGCGCTGCGCGTCAGGGAGAAGCAGAACAAACAGCGGACTATCCGCTCTTCCGCCATCCACAAAGTCAGCTTTACCGAAGAGATGCGGCAGGATTATACTATCCTCTGCCCGCAGATGTCCCCCATACACTTTGAGATCCTGGAGCCGGCTTTCAACGCCTGCGGCTATCATTTTGAGGTACTGAGCAATGACAACAAGCATTCCGTGGACGTGGGTCTGAAATACGTGAACAACGACGCCTGCTACCCCTCTCTGCTGGTGGTGGGACAGCTGATGGAAGCGCTGCTTTCCGGCAAATATGACCTGAACCGCACCGCCATCGTAATGTCCCAGACCGGAGGCGGCTGCCGCGCTACCAATTACATCGGTTTTATCCGCCGGGCTCTGGAAAAAGCGGGCATGGCGCAGATCCCCGTCATTTCCTTAAATCTGGCGGGCATAGAGAGCAACCCCGGGTTCCACTTAAACGCGGGCCTGATCCTGCGGGCGGCCTACGGAGCCGTATTCGGTGACATTTTCATGCGCTGTATCTACCGTATGCGCCCTTATGAGAAGGTGGCGGGCAGTGTGGAAGCCGTACATCAAAAATGGCTGAAGACCGTACAGGAATTTGTTTCCGGCAGGCATCTGAACTTCTTTACCTTTAATAAGCTCTGCCGGAAGATCATACAAGATTTCGATGCCGTTCCCATCGAAGAAGACCTGAAGAAACCCAGAGTGGGGATCGTGGGCGAGATTCTGGTAAAATTCTCTCCCGCCGGCAACAACCACCTGGTAGATCTGCTGGAATCGGAGGGCGCGGAAGCAGTCATGCCGGACCTGATGGACTTTATGCTCTACTGCTTCTACAATCAGATCTACAAGGCCGACGAACTGGGGATGAGCAAAAAAACCGCCCGCATCGCTTCCCTTGGCATCTGGGCCATAGAAAGGCTGCGGGGCGCGGCCGCGAAAGCATTAAAAAAGAGCCGGCATTTTACCCCGCCCGCCCATATCAGGGAGCTGGTAACATATGCCGAGCCCATTGTATCCATAGGCAACCAGACCGGCGAAGGCTGGTTCCTGACCGGCGAGATGGTGGAACTGATACACAGCGGCGTACCCAATATCGTCTGCTGCCAGCCCTTCGGCTGTCTGCCCAACCATGTGGTGGGAAAAGGCGTTATCAAAGAACTGCGCAGACAGTATCCTTCTTCCAATATCGTAGCCATCGACTACGATCCGGGCGCCAGTGAAGTCAATCAGTTAAACCGGATCAAGCTGATGCTTTCCACCGCCGCCAAAAACGTATAAAACATCTCGCGGATTTTCTAATTGGCGTTTTTTCGTCTTACCTGGCTGTTTTTTTGCTGAAATTCCAGACCGGGTATGGACTTCAGCATCTTGTGAAACTGCGCGAACCCGTAATTGTGATAGTTGAATCTGGGTTCGCGCTGGCGGATAGCGTCCAGCACGCTTCCCACAGCCATCCATTCCCCGTCCTTTAGCTGCTCGTCTAAGATCTCGGTCACCATCCTCTGCACATCCGAGGGCAGGGTTTCCGTTCCCTTTCTGCCCACAACCCATTCCGTTCCCCGCATGGTCAGTACAATCCCGGAAAACGATCTCAGCATCTGGCTGAACTTGGAGAATTGGTATACCCGGTAGTCAAAATCCGGATACCGCTTCTGCAGGGAGGTGGACAGCTTGCTCATCTGCAGGAAATCCCCCTCTTCGGTCTGCTCGTCAATGATTTCCATAACTGCCTTCTGGATGGTAGCCAGACTGGTAATGGGCTGAACGTCGGAATCTTTCTCCGCGGCGGCCTTCGTCCCGCTCCTGGCGCCGCTCCGCCTGCCGCCTCCCGCGTTCCTGTCCTTTCTGTCCCCGTTTTCCCCGCTCTCACCGGCGGCTTTGTCCTCGTTCCGCTTGCTCTCAAAGAGCACATCCAGGGTTTTAAACTGGTCGCACACTTTGATAAAGGGCATGGGCGTCTTGCTCTCTCCCATGCCGATCACCATTTTACCGTCCTCCTTCAGGCGCCTTGCCAGCGCGGTGAAATCGCTGTCCGAAGAAGCGATGACAAAACCGTCCACATGATTACTGTAAAGAATATCCATCGCATCTATGATCATGGCGGAATCGGAAGCGTTCTTTCCGGTCGTATTGCTGAACTGCTGTACCGGCGTCAGGGAATTCAGCAGCAGACATTCCTTCCAGGAACGCTTGGCATTGTCCGTCCAATCTCCGTAAATCCGGCGGATGCTGGCCACGCCGTAATTGACCGTTTCCGTTAAGATAATATCAATATATTTGGGTGAAATATTGTCCGCATCTATTAAAAGGGCAAATTTCTTATCGTTTTCTACATTCATTTTCATTCCGTTCCGCCGCGTATACGGCTGTTGCTGTTACCGTTTTTCGCCCGTATCAATCTATGACCACTATCTTTTCTATTACGGGCCTGTTCTCCACGGGCACTACGCCGTTGCTGTCCTGCCCCGTGGTATTCTCACAGATCTCATCCACAATGTCCATACCGTCCGTCACGTACCCGAAAGCCGCGTACTGCCCGTCCAGAAATACGGAATCCTCATGCACGATAAAGAACTGGGAGCTGGCGCTGTTGTAATCCTGGGCTCTGGCCATGGAAATGGCGCCTCTGGTATGGGAAAGGGGATTGTCCACACCGTTTGCCGAAAATTCTCCCTGGATCCTTTCCTCGGAACCGCCCATGCCGGTACCTTCCGGATCTCCTCCCTGCATCATAAAACCGTCCATGATCCGATGGAAGGTCAGTCCGTCATAAAAACCGGATTCCGCCAGGTTCACGAAATTGGTTACGGTGACGGGCGCGCTGTCCGCATCCAGTTCCACAGAGATGACCCCCATATCCTGTATATGGATCTCCACATGATGCAGGCCGGAAAGCAGTTCCCCGTCCTCTACGGTTCCCGCCTCTGTTTCCGTAAGCAGCGTTTCCGTCTGCGGCGGTTCCGTTTCTTTCAGCGTATCTTCTTTATCCGCTCCCCCGCTGCCGCAGCCCGCGGCCAGGCATACGCCCAGCATTCCCACCGTGGTGAGCAGAATTTTCAGAATGTTCTTCCTGACTTTCATTTTCATTTTCTTTTCCTTTCGCGCGCCGCGGATACCGCGGCTTTTCGTTTCATAATATAGCATTTTCACGGAAGATGTCAAGGTCAAATCTCCCTGATGTCGTAAGGCGTTATCTGGTACACATAATAATTCAGCCAGTTACTATAGAGGTTGTTGCTGTGGGAGCGCCACTGCAGAAGCGGTTTTTCTCCCGGATCGTCATTGGGATAATAATGATACGGGATATGGATGGGCAGCCCCTTGTTCAGATCCCTGATATACTCATTGTGCAGTGTATAGCGGTCATATTCCGGGTGTCCGTTCACGAAGATCTGCTTGCCGCCGTTGGCCAGAGCCAGATATACGCCGGCTTCCTCGGATTCCGCCAAAACGGTCAGCTCCCTGCAGGCGTGGATCTCCTCCGATGGCGATTCCGTATGCCTGCTGTGCGGTGCCATAAAAATATCGTCAAATCCTCTTACCAGAGGGATCTTCCGGTTGGAAACCCTGTGGGGATATACGCCGAACAGTTTTTCCGGCAGCTGCCGCTTCTGGATCCCATAGTGATAGTACAGGGCCGCCTGCGCCCCCCAGCAGATATGCAGGGTGGAAGTCACATTGGTCTTGGACCATTCCATGATGCCGCAGAGTTCCTCCCAGTAATCCACTTCCTCAAAAGTAATATCCTCCACCGGCGCTCCCGTAATGATCAGGCCGTCAAATTTTCCGTCCCGCACCTCGTCGATGGTGGTATAAAATTTGTTCAGGTGATTGGCGGAAGTATTCAGGGAAGTATGGCTCTTCACATTCAGAAAGGTCACGTCCACCTGCAGGGGCGTATTGGAAAGCGCCCGCAGCAGCTGCAGCTCCGTATCCTGCTTCACGGGCATGATATTTAAAATACAGACCTGCAGCGGGCGGATGTCCTGATGCATCGCCCGGTTCTCGTCCATGACAAATATATTTTCATTTTCCAGTATCTCTTTCGCAGGCAGTTCACTTTGCGTCTTGATCGGCATGACTGTTCCCTCCCAGATATTTTTCCATAAAATCTTCCTCCGATAAAACCGGCACCTGAAGTTCCCTGGCTTTTTTGTTCTTGGTGGAGGAGGAATTGATATCGTTGTTGATCAGGCACTCCGTTTTCCCGGTCACGCTGCCCGTCACTTTTCCTCCCATGGCCTCGATAACCGCCTTCAGCGCCTCCCTGTTTTCATAGTGGTTCAGGCTTCCCGTCACCACAAAGGACAGGCCGCTTAAGGTCTGGGGAGCGGTATTTTCCTCCGGGGCCTCCAGCCGCAGCTCACAAAGCAGGGCGCGTATCCTCTTCCGGTTCTCTTCGTTTGCCATATATTCCACAAAAGCCGTGGCGATCACTTCTCCCACGCCGTCAATGGCGCTCAGTTCTTCCTTCTCCGCTTCCATCAGCGCCTCCGGGCTGTTATGAAAATGCCGGCAGAGCATACGGGCATTCACCACGCCGATATTGGCGATCCCCAAACCGTAAAGCAGTCTGGGCAGCGTAGTCGTTCTGGCATTTTCAACGCTCTCCGCCAGATGGGCATAGGATTTTTCTCCAAAGCCTTCCATTTCCACTATCTGCTCTTTATGATCCCCCAGATGGAACAGATCCACAAAATCATGAATGAAGCCTTTTCCGATAAATTTTTCCAGAGTGGCTTCCGAGAGCCCGTCGATGTTCAGCGCGTCCCTGCTGACAAAAAGCGTAAAAGCCTTCAGACGCTTGGCCGCGCAGTCCGGATTGACGCAGTACAGGCTTTCCGTGTCGTTGATGCTGCGGACCTGCGTCGGGCCGCCGCACACCGGGCAGCGTTCCGGCAGGGGCAGGTTTCCCGAACAGGTCAGGTTTCCCGCGATCTGGGGAATGATCATGTTGGCCTTATAAACCGTGATCCTGTCACCGATCCCCAGTTTGAGCCCGCGCAGAATACTGATATTGTGCACGGAGGCACGGCTCACCGTGGTCCCCTCCAGTTCCACCGGTTCAAAGACCGCCACCGGATTGAGCAGCCCTGTTCTGCTCGGGCTCCACTCTATTTCCAGCAGGGTTGTTTCCCGCATGTCATCCGCCCATTTAAAAGCAATGGAATCTCTGGGAAATTTGGCGGTCCTTCCCAGGGACTGTCCGTAAGCGATATCTTCATAGGTGAGCACCAGACCGTCGGAAGGCACGTCATAGGTTTCGATCTTTTTTTCAAAATCCGCGATGGCTTTCTGGATCGTAGACGGCCCTACCATGACATGCTCCACCACCTCAAACCCCTGTTCTTTTAAAAAATCCAGCTGTGCGCTGCGGGAATCGTGAAAATCCACGTTGTCCGCCCTTACCAGGGAAAAAGCGAAGAAACGCACATTCCGTTCCGCCGTTATCTGGTTGTTCAGCTGTCTGACGGAACCGCTGCAGAGATTGCGGGGATTTTTGTATCTGGCTTCCTCTTCCGGTATCTTCGCGTTGAGCTTTTCAAAATCGGAGTAGGTGATCACCGCTTCCCCGCGCAGGATCAGTTCTCCCTGATACGAAATGGAGAGGGGCAGGTTCTTAAAGGTACGGGCGTTGTTGGTGATCACTTCTCCTATCTCCCCGTTCCCTCTGGTCACCGCTTTGACCAGCTTTCCCCCGTCATAGGTCAGGACCACCGTCAGCCCGTCCAGCTTCCAGCTTAAAATGGCCTCTTTCCCCTGCAGCCACTCCTGCAATTCTTCCCTGCTCTTGGTTTTGCCCAGGGAGAGCATGGGGCTCTCGTGTTTTTCTTTCGGCAGTTCCTCCACAGACTGATACCCCACATTTACCGTGGGGCTGTCGGAAAGCACGATACCCGTTTCCGCCTCCAGAGCCTCCAGTTCGTCGTAGAGCCTGTCATATTCCAGATTGCTCATGATCTCCCGGTCTTCCGCGTAATAAGCCCTGGCGGCTTCCTTCAAAAGCCCGGTCAGTTCTTTCATTCTTTCCTGTTTACGGTTTTCCATCTTGTCCTATAACCTTTCCGCCCGCAAGTCATTTTTCGCGCCGGGCCCCGGCAGGCCGCACTGCGCGTACAGGGATTCCGTTTCCCGCGGGGACAGCTCCCTGTAATCGCCTGCCTTTAAGTCCCCCAGGGTAATGTTCAGCACCCGGATCCTTTTTAAATGCCTCACCTCATATCCGAACGCGCCGCACATACGGCGGATCTGCCTGTTGAGCCCCTGGGTCAATACCATACGGAAGGTATATTTTCCCTCCCGAATGAGGCGGCACGTCCTGGTAGTCACATCCAGTTCCTTTAAATAGACGCCCTTTTCCATTCCCCGCAGAAATTCCTGGGTGATCTCTTTATTTACTTTTACTTCATATTCCTTTTCATGACCGGCAGATCCTTTCATCATGGCCTGTATCAGATCGCCGTCGTTGGACAAAAGCAAAAGTCCCTCCGAATCCTTATCCAGGCGTCCCGCGTAAGTCACCCGGACCGGATAGTCTATCATATCCGTGAGCAGCTTTTGGGCATGCCTGTCCCTCTCGCTGCAGACTACGCCCATGGGCTTATAATAGGCCAGCACAACCTTCCTGCCGGTTTCCTCCACCGTCCTTTTTCCCACCCGCACGATGTTTCCCTCATATACCCGATCGCCCGGGCCGGCCGTTCTGCCGTCTATGGTGACGGTTCCTCCGGCAACTAATTTATCCGCGTCCCTGCGGGAACAGATACCGTTTGCCGCCAGATATTTATTGATGCGGATCCCACCCCCCGGCATGACCTTTTCCTCCGTTCTTTCGGTTCTCTCAGGTTCTTTCATCCCACGGTTTCCGCGCCTAAGGCTCTCCCGTGGCTTCCCGGTAGTCCTCGTTTCCCGGATCCGCCCACGCGTGGCGGCCGGACAGAAAGACCTCACCCGTTTCCATATCTACCGCGTACATGTCCAGGATCTCCGTGGTATACTCCGTCCCGTCCCGGTAATACGTCCTGTAGCGCACAAACAAATGACATTTCCCGTTTTGAGAAACTCTGTCATATACTACGGTTTCCGTACAGTCAAACACTGTCCCCGGCATACTCTCCAGAGTGCCCTCATACTCTCCCAGCCGTCCGTAAAAATTCCCCTTGGCATTATAGCCATAGTCATAGGCATATCCGGCGGGGGCAAAAAGGGTATCATACAGCGCCTTATACGCGCCTTCCACAAAATAAGCGGAATCCTCGTGGGAAAACAAAGGTTCCTCCATCTCTTCCTGTATTTCGCTGCCGTCATAGCAGTAGAGAAGCGTTTGATAGACCTGCTCCTCATCGGTATACCTGTCTATCTCATAACCGTATTCCCCCAGGTTGTTCCGGCTGTTGCCAAAATAAAGCACCACGGTTCCCACCGGAGAATCTCCCAGCAGACATACGATCTCCGCCTGTACGTTCCTGCCTTCCTCCCAGAAGAAATCATCCTCCAAGGCCGTTTGGATCAGGGCCGCCGTATCTTCGGCGCAGCCGCGCATATCCTCTGTCCCGCCGCAGAAAAGACGCACCCTGGCGTCTTCTTTTTCCAACGAGAGCGTGATCTCCCTTTCCGGACACAGCTTCCCCGCGGCCTCTTTCATACGGGAGAAGGCTCTGACCGCGGGATAATCATCCGTTTCTGTTCCATACGGCAGTCTGGCAAAGATAACCATATCAGGACTGTTTACGGGGGACACATAAAAGCCTTCCAGGCCGTTTTCCCCCACGCCGGTTTTGTCCCATCCGTTTTCCGTATTCACATAAAATCTTTCTCCATACTTCCGTTCCATGGAGATCAGCACAATATCGCTTAAAGGCTCGTATTTTTTTAAAAGGAACGGCCCTTCGTCCGTATAGTAGGACACTTCGGTCATTTCAGAAAACAGGTCGGAGCGGCTTACCTGTATGATGCCTTCCGCGAAACTTTTCTCCGTTCCCGCGAGCGTGAGCCAGGAGATCCCCGTAACAAGGATCAGGAACGCGCCGCTTATCAGCCCGCCCATTACCGTCACCAGGGTGAGCGCCGCCCGCAGCGCCAAAGCCCGGGTCTGTCGCCGCGCTCCCCAGATACAGCACAGCAAAAACACAAAAAAAGTAAACGGTGTCCACAGATAACTCCATACCATACCCAGGATCCGCAGCCAACCCCTGTATTCCACGCCTTGCGGCAGAACATATTGTATCAGATAAAACAGGATTGCCGCGAAAAGCGAAAATCCGAAAAGAAGTCCTCCGATCCACATGGGATCTTTCTTTTTTCCGCCTGTTCCGCTATTCTCCTGCTCCCGGATCTCCATATCTTTCATCTCCATATCTTTCATCTCCGTATCGTTTGACGCGCGAAAACCCGTATATCTGTGGTCCGGATCGCGCTTCAGCGCAGCTTCTTGGAAAAATACAAATTCAAGTCATCGTCATTTCGGCAGTCCGCATAGGGTTCGCAGACCGATTCCCCATACCATACCCCGCTGCCGTCCGGCATATAGCCCCGCCTGACATACAGCCTCTGCGCGCTTCCGTAGCCGCTGTGCAGCCCCACTCCCAGATAGACCATATCCGCGTATTCCGCCGCGATCTCCTCCGCCGCATCCATCAGCCGGTTTCCGATACCGCGGCCTCTGTACTTTTCCAGGACCGCGAAATCCACGATTTCAGGATATCCCAGGCCCGCAAAAGCGCCCCACCTGGAATCCGGATACACATGAATGTAGCCCGCGGGCTTTCCCTCATATTCCGCCACAAGAGCCGCCGCTTTTCCTTCCGCCTGATGGCAGAGCCGCATTTCCAGCTTTTCGATGTGGGAATCCCAGCCCTGGGCGATCTCTTCCCGCGTCAAGATACCGGCATCGCTCTGTTTCATATCACGAATACGGATCTTGTCATCTTCATAGTAAATCCTGCCTTCCCGTTCCGTCATGCCCGATATCCTCCCCTCACGCTTCCCCTCTATCCTGCCCGCGCCTCTTTCCATACTACAATATTCCGGCCGGTTTTGCAACCTTCGGCAGGCGGATTCCGCCGCGCCAGGATATAAAGAAAGCGCGGGATTCAAAGAACCTGCCTTTGAATCCGCGCTTTTTTCAGTCTTTTTTCGGCTTTCAGACAATACCCGCTCCCGGACTATACAATACCCTGCGCGGTCATCGCTTCCGCTACTTTTAAGAAACCGGCAATATTGGCACCTGCCACATAATTGCCTGCCATACCGTACTTCTTGGCCGCCTCATCCAGATTGTGGAAAATATTTACCATAATGTTCTTTAACTTAGCATCCACTTCCTCAAAGGTCCAGCTTAAACGTTCGCTGTTCTGGCTCATCTCCAGAGCGGAGGTAGCGACACCGCCCGCGTTCGCGGCCTTGCCGGGACAGAACAGAACACCGTTTTTCTGCAGATATTCCGTAGCTTCCAGCGTAGTCGGCATATTAGCGCCTTCCGCTACCGCAAAGCATCCGTTGGCAACCAGCGCCTTCGCGTCCTCGATATCCAGCTCATTCTGGGTCGCGCAGGGAAGCGCGATGTCGCATTTAACGGACCATACGCCCTTGCCTTCATGATACTGCGCGCTGGGTCTTGCCGCGGCATATTCGGTCAGTCTTGCGCGTTTTACTTCCTTGACTTCCTTTAACAGAGCTACGTCGATGCCTTCGGGATCATAGATCCAGCCGGTGGAATCGGAAACGGTCACTACCTTTGCGCCCAGCTGCTGCGCCTTCTGCGTCGCGTAAATAGCCACGTTGCCGGCGCCGGAAACCGCTACGGTCTTACCGGCGATATCCTTGCCGTTGCACTTTAACATCTCTTCGGTGAGATACAGCAGGCCGTAACCGGTCGCTTCGGTCCTTGCCAGAGAGCCGCCGTAGGTCAGGCCCTTGCCGGTCAGCACGCCTTCGTAGAGGCCGGTCAGCTTCTTGTACTGCCCGTACATGTATCCGATCTCTCTCGCGCCCGTACCGATATCTCCCGCGGGAACGTCGGTGTCAGCGCCGATATGTCTGTATAACTCATTGATAAAGCTCTGGCAGAACGCCATCACTTCTCTGTCGGACTTGCCTTTGGGATCAAAGTCGGAACCGCCCTTGCCGCCGCCGATAGGCAGACCGGTCAGGGAGTTCTTGAAGATCTGCTCGAATCCCAGGAACTTAATGATACCCAGATTTACGGAAGGGTGCAGTCTTAAACCGCCCTTGTAAGGACCGATGGCGCTGTTGAACTGTACGCGGAAACCGTTGTTGACCTGTACCTGTCCCTTATCGTCCACCCAGGGTACCCGGAACAGGATCTGTCTTTCCGGTGTGCACAAACGCTCCAAAAGCGCATCCTTTCTGTAAGCTTCCTCGTTGGCTTCAATTACCACACGCAGGGATTCCAATACCTCCTTTACCGCCTGGTGAAATTCAGGCTGAGCGGGATTCTTGGCAACAATCAGTTCAAATACCTCGTCAACATATGACATTTTTGCATCCTCCTGTTTGTATATTCTACCTCTGAGCAAACCACGCCGCTATAAATAAAAAAAGGCACAGGGATAAACCTCTGTACCCGCGACGCCTTTGTCCCACGTCATCTATTATATAATAGCACCCCAAAATTGCAAAGGGCTTTATCTGATTAAATCGTAAAAGTTTTCTTGATTTTTTTGTACATTTTGCACAAAATAGTCACAGATATTTTTTCAGAATGCCAATGCTCTTCTCTTCAAAATCCATCAATTCCCTGGCCATCTCCACCGCCATGGATCTTTCCAGCCGGTTATGGTTCAAAACCTTACACATCCGGGTAATGCCCCGGTTGCTGTTTTCGATCATCAGTTCCGCCAGATGGCTGGTACTGGTATTGAACAGGGTGTTCAGGTGGATGCCGCCCTTTAAAGCCAGATCCGACAGCGCGTTTGGATGCGCCGTTTCCGCTCTGGCCGCCAAAAGCCTGTCCAGCGCCCGATTGCGGATATCCGAATATTTCAGTGCCTGTCTGGATATCTGCAGGGCGAAATCGTCCTCATACACCATATCGCTCATGGTTTCTATGGCTTTGACCGCCATTTCCGCGTTCCGCTGCACTTCCCTGTATACATTGACTTCTTCCGGCTTCATACTGTTCTCCTTTATCCGGCCGTCCGCCGGAGCATTCTTTTACAGTATGGCCTTTTTATTTAAAAATTATACCGAACTGCCGGTGGTCTACTCCTGTGTTACAAATTCCGCCTTCACGTATCCGATCTGTCCGCCGTAGATGACTTTGCACCAGTCACCTTCCACCGCGACCAGATCCAGCTTTTCTCCGCCCACGGCCACGCCCAGCTTTTCCGCGCTTTCACTGGCGGCGGCACGGACATTGACATTGGTTTCCGCAGTCACGGTGCCGATGGTTTCCACCCCTTTGGCGCTTTCCGCCACGCTCAGATACTCGGATTTGATAAATCCCTCTTCATTTTCGTACAGGATCCGGCTCCAGCCGTTTACCCGCTGTTCCAGTACCTCCACTTTGGTATTGGCCGGTACCTTATTGATCTTATCCGCCGTTTCACTGTCAGAGCTTCTTACGTTTACCGTAGTGGTGGTAGTGGCGTAAAGAGGCCCGGATACAGGCGGCTCTTCCTCCTCGGGAGGCTGGACATCACCATCCGTTCCGGCATCGGAATCGGATACGCTCCCGGCGCCTTCCTCCTCACTGATCTGCTGCGCCAGCAGAACGCCGGCAGCGGTCTTTAACTCCTGCTCCACCTGGGTAATATAATTGAACAGTTCCGGCTTCTCGATGCAGAGTTCCTTATATTCTACTTCAATGCGGTTGCAAAGCTCCACCACATCATCCTGCAGCACTACTTTGCGGATATATTCGGAAACTTCCTCGCTGACATCCTCCTGATTGATATAAAGGGAGCCGTCCTCCCCGGTACATACATAGAAACTGGCGTATCCCGGGATTTCGTCATCGGGATAATAGGACATGATCGTCTTATTGTAAGCGATGACCACATAGGAATTTTCTTCCGGTCCCGGCTTGGTATACACCTCGATCAGAGGATAGCTTTCAATGTATTTGCCAAGCTCCGTGATCCGGATGCGTTCCATATCATCCATACTGCTCTGAATGGCGGCGATGGCATCCGCATCCCCGTCCGCCATAGCCTGAAAATACGTGTTGATCAGCGCGTTCACTTCCGGATAGGCGTTCACCTCCAGGGCGGTATCCGGTACGGACAGCTCCTGGAGCGCATCTCCCTCTGACAGAGAAACCTGACCGCTTTCCTCAGTCCCGATCACGTCCTCTCTTCCCGATTTCGCTTCCAGCGCTATCGTCACCGTGACAGCTACCGCGGCAATGAGCACAACAGGAAATACGAACCTGCCGTGGGCCAATATAAAATCCACTATCTGCAGCACTTTATCCTGAATCGTTTTTTTCACGCTGTCACCTTTCCTTTGGAATAAAAAAGTCTGCAGTTGACAAAGCACACTCCAGACCGGTTGTCAGAGTGATGTAAATGCAGCCGACAGGAATCGAACCTGCATTAAAGGCGTCGGAGGCCTTCGTTCTATCCATTAGACTACGGCTGCAAATATTACAAATTTGTTACATCACTCTGACTATAATATCATAAAAACCCCGTTCTGTCCAGTATTCTTTTCTTTATTTTTTTGGTAAATTTTATGAAGAGATCATGAAGGGAACTAAAACACGCGCAGACGGCCTGTGGAACGGTCATAGTAATAGATATGGTCGGAGAGCTTTTCCTCCGGCGGCACGTGTCCCGCGTTGACTTCTTTTACCATTCTGCCCAGCGCTTCCGGTTCTTCTCTTCCGCTGTCCGGTATCAGGATCAGCTCATGAACGGAACTGGGGAGAATATAAAAATTCCTGCCGCACTGTTTTCCGAAATCTTCCAAAATCTCCCGGCAGCAGATGCAGGCCGCGCCAAAATATCTGCCCCGCAGCGTCATTACGTACATGGGAATTTCCGTTTCCATATTTTTTAACATGATCTCCATCTCCCGCTCGTCCACGCCCCCTTCTTTTTCCGAAAGCATCTCTGCCAGGATCTCATTCATACTCTTGATCTCCGCTCCCAGCTTTTCCATGGTGTTGCGTCTGGCCACGGCAAAAAGCTCTTCCTGAGAGATCCCCCATCTGTCCAGATGGGCGGTTTCTATCTGGATGGCGCCCTTTCCCAGAAAATCATTCATATACCCGTAATAGCACACGACCGCCAGATCCAGAAAGCGCTCATTGGGTACTTCCTCCAGCATCTTCTTATTCTTCTCATAGTGGATCACTTTCAAAAAGATCCTGCCCTTTACCGCCTGGTAATCCTGGAAGAAATCCATATTGATATCCGCGGAAACCTGATTGTTCTCATAAATGGCCACGATCTCGTACACGATATCCCCCATCTTTTTTCCCTGTCTGTATTCCCTGTAAAAACCATCCAGATAAATCGTGGGAGAAATACTGCAGCCCTCCCGGGAAAGAACCAGTCCGTGAAGCTTTACGCCGTTATTTTTGGTCACGCTCTTCATTTCCGCCTTTACTCTTCCGCCTAGGCAGGATCTTACATTTTTAGCCGTTTCTTCTGCAAATTCTCTGAAATTCATAACCTATCCTTTCTGTACTGTCATAATAATGTAAAAATGGAATAAACAAAAAGACAATAGAAAGATTTCTATTGTCTTAAAGGCTTATCTATGATTTACAGAAGGATTATACTCTGGATAAATATTCCCCGGTCCTGGTGTCGATCTTGATCTTGTCACCCTGGTTTACAAACAGGGGCACATATACCAGCGCGCCGGTTTCCACGGTAGCCGGCTTGTTGGCGCCCGTGGCGGTATCGCCCTTGAAGCCGGGTTCGGTATCGGTGATCTCCAGCTCCACAAACAGAGGCGGCTCTACCGCGAACACGCTGCCGTTATGGGAGCAGACCTTGCACATTTCATTTTCTTTTACGAATTTCAGGGCATCGCCTATGGCATCTCTGTTCAGCGCGATCTGCTCATAGTTCTCCACGTCCATGAAATAATACAGATCCCCGTCGGAATATAAATACTGCATATCCTTTCTGTCAATACGTGCCTGGGGGCATTTCTCGGTGGGTCTGAAGGTCTTCTCCACCACGCCGCCGCTCTTAATATTTTTCAGCTTGGTCCTTACAAATGCGGCGCCCTTTCCGGGTTTCACATGCTGGAACTCAATGATCTGGTAAATATTATTATCTAATTCAATCGTAATACCATTTCTGAAATCACCTGCAGAAATCATAAAACCTGTTCCTCCTAAGATTGTCACGTTTCAATTCTATTATAGTGTATACTAAGATGTACTATTTTTCAACTCTTTTTTTCATTTCCCGTGTCTTTGCCGCTTTCGTCCTTCCGTTTTCTCTCTTTCGCCAGCTCGATCACCCTGTCGACGGCCAGCAGATATCCCTCCAGTCCCTTGCCGTAAATCTGGTCATCGCAGGCAGGCCTGGTCACGGAAATCTTCCGGAATTCTTCCCTTGCCGTAATGTCCGAGATATGGACCTCCACCTTGGGCATACCCACGCTGGCCAGGGCGTCGCGTATGGCATAGCTGTAATGCGTATAGGCGCCGGGATTGATGATAATACCCTCCGTTCCGTCGTAGTAGGCATCCTGTATCCTGTCGATGACAGCGCCCTCATGGTTGCTCTGGAACACTTCCACCGTGCTGCCGGTTTCCTCTCCCTTTCCGGCGATCATCCGCAGCAGGCAGTCATAATCCTGCGTGCCGTAAACCTGTTTTTCCCGGATACCCAGAAAATTCAGATTGGGACCGTTGATTACCAGTATCTTCATCTTTCTTTCCTCTCTTTCTATGCTTCTTCCGGGCTTTCTTCTTTCAGGCTCTCCTCTTTGGGCAGCCGCCCGTTTTCCCGTAACTTTTCCACGATCTCCTCAAGAATCTCTTCCATGTCCCTGCCGTCCACATCCACGATGATGTCGGCGCATTCCCTGTAAACCGGCTCTCTCTGATCCAGCAGGGCACGGATCCTGGCCAGCGGATCCCCGCACTGCAGCAGCGGCCTTTCCTGATCGTTTTTTACGCGCTCATAGGCGCATTCCGGCGATATCCGCAGATAGACCACGCAGCCCAGCTGCTTTAACAGTTCCCGGTTTTCCATACGCATGGGAAGTCCGCCGCCGGTAGCCAGGATCCTTTCTTCCCCGGATCGCAGCAATTCCCGCAGGCACGCCGTTTCCATCTCTCTGAATCCGGCTTCTCCGTCCTCGCTGAAGATACGGGAAATGCTCCTGCCTTCTTTTTTCTCTATGAATTTGTCCGTGTCTTCCACGCTCCTGCGCAGTTTATAGGAGAGCCTGATCCCCACCGTGGATTTCCCGCATCCCATAAACCCGATCAATACGATATTGTTCATAGCTTTTCCGACAGCTTTTGATAGACCACAGCCGCCTGCTCCTTTGTTATTTCACAGCGGTTCCAGAGTTCATAAGCGATGATCCCCTGATATAACAGCATCTTTAATCCGTTAAAGGCTTTTCCTCCGGCGGCTTTCACCAGCCGCATGAACCGGGTTTCGGCCGGATTGTAGATCAGATCATAACCGATCCCGATCTTTTTGTAAAAATCCCCATCGTCGATCAGCGTTTCCTGTACGCGGGGATACATGCCCAGACTGGTGGCCTGTACGGCCAGATAGTCTTCCCCTTCCAGTTCGCCGCAGCGGCTCAGCGCCATGGCTTTTGCCACCTGCCTGCCGGCATAGCCGTTGACCTCCTCCGCGATGGCGGACGCTTTCTCCTCCGTGCGGTTCAGGATCGTGATCTCGGAGGCCTTTTCGCAGAACATGACCGCCACGGCCCTGGCCACGCCTCCGGCTCCCAGGATCAGCACCCTGGCGCCTTCCACCTGTATGCCGTCATCTGCCATGGCGCGGCAAAGTCCCGGCATATCCGTGTTATATCCCCTGTAACCGCCCTCGGTTTCCACCAGCGTGTTCACCGCCCCTATCTTCGCCGCCAGGGCGTCCACTTCTGTCAGATACGGCAGGATCTTCTCTTTATGGGGCACCGTAACATTAAGTCCTCTTATATGTAAGGCCCGGGCTCCCCGCAGAGCTTCTTCCAGATGCGCCGGTTCCACCAGAAAAGGCAGATAGACCAGATCGCTGTTTGTCAGTTCCGCCAGCGTATTATGGATCACGGGCGAAAGCGTATGCTCCACAGGATTTCCGATCAGGCCGCAGGTTTTTGTCAACCCGTTTATTTCTGTTTTATGTTTCACTGTTCCCTCCCGTTTTGCCGTTTTTTCTGTGATAAAAATACAGCACGATCTTTTCCAGCCGGCGTTTTAAGACGATCTGAATTTCTTCTTTGGGGTGAATGGGCTTCACCAGATAGGTCCGCAGCCCCGCTTTCCTGGCTCCCCAGATATCGGTAAAAAGCTGGTCACCTACAAAAAGTGTGGTTTCCGGGCGGCTCCCCATCTTTTCCATGGCCCTGTGATAGCCCTCGCGGCCGGGCTTGCCCGCCTTATAGATATAGCAGTCCGCTCCGGCGTCCTGAGCAAAGCTCTTTACTCTCGGTTCCTTGTTATTGGAAAGCAGTGCCAGCGTAAATCCCATGCCCCGCAGCCGGGCAAAGAGTTCCTTCGCCCGGTGGTCCGCCGGTGCCCCGTGAGGCACCAGCGTATTGTCGATATCAAAGATAATGGCCCTGAAGCCCTGCTGATACAGCTTTTCATACTCTATGGCATACGCCGAATCCGCCTCATAATGAGGATAAAATCTCTGAAACATGGCCTCCGCCCTTCCGCGCCGGTATTTACAATACGTCTTTTTACATCCTACACAAAAAAACAGCATGTGTCAAACACATGCTGTCCGTTTCCGCCTTTAAAATTTGATCACCACGCTGCCGTCCGCTTCGGCATTCCGCATATTCTTTACTTCTCCTACAAAATACTGATACTGCCATAAGATCTTGTCTTTCCTCACATCCGATATGGCCTTCTTCATATCCAGCCCGGATATGTCACTGTCGCTTCCTATGTAGCTGTAATCCTCTCCCCGGTTAAAGGAAAGGGAAATCTCCTTTACGTCCGCCATTCCCGGCTTTTCTCTGCCGGTTTCTTCCGGAGCGGACACGGTATCCACAGTATCCACGGTATCCACAGTATCCCGGGAAACATCGGCTTCCGCTTTTGCGGGAACTTCCTCTGTCCGGTTCAGCTGCCCGTAATCCGCTTTCGGTATTTCCGGTATCCTGTAATTACGGAACAAACCGCTGTAATCTGATATGCCGCCGATCCCCATGCCGCCACCTCCATTCTGTTATGTATATCGGTACCGCGGGCAGAAAACTATAGGCTTATTTCTCTTTTAATACGCTTTTTAATTCTTCCATGAAAGTATTGATGTCTTTAAATTCCCTGTATACGGAAGCGAAACGGACATACGCCACCGCGTCCAGATCCTTCAGCTTGTTCATGACCAGTTCCCCGATGACCCGGCTGGGGATTTCCTTCTCCTCCATGCTGAATACTTCTGTTTCCACCTCATCGATCATCTGCGTGATCTGGCTGGCGCTCACCGGCCTCTTGTGGCAGGCCCGCAGCACACCGGCCTCGATCTTGGAGCGGTCATAGGTTTCCCTGTTGTTGTCCTTTTTCATGATGATCAGGGGAATGGTTTCTATCTTCTCATAGGTGGTAAAACGTTTATCACACTCATCACAGATACGTCTGCGGCGGATGGAATTATTGTCCTCCGCCGGTCTGGAATCGATCACTCTGGTATTTTCATGGCCACAAAACGGACACTTCATAATAAGCCCTCTTTTCCTGTCAAACGACAGTATTTACAATATTTTTTCTACAATATTATAAAATAATTTCACCATAATGTCAATTTTCTTCCCGGTCCGACCGTCAATCCGCGCAGATATCCACCAGGATGATATCCGGTCCGATCTGCTTGATATCCCGAAACGGGATACAGTAGTCTTCCTGGCATTTGAAAAAATTTTCCCATTTGCTCCCCCTGGGTACGTATATCTTATGAATACAGCCGCTGCACTCGTCAAATTCCAGATCGCTGACTCTGCCAAGCTGCTTGCAGTTCCTCAGATTGATGACTTCTTTACATTTAAACTCCGAAAAAAGCATAATGATCCCCCTTCCGTCATTATAGGATATGCCGCCGTTTCAAAAAGGGTTCCAAAGCCATGCCTTTTCCAGAAATATCCTGTCCCGGATTTCCGTTTTTCCCTGCATAAAACCACTGCCCCGCGTTCATACTATTAGCGATTACCTCAGAACAAAAAAGTACCCGCAGAGAAAAAATATATAAAAACGGAGGCATCGGAAATGGCACAAAGCAAGGTTGAAATCTGTGGGGTAAACACATCAAAACTCCCTCTCTTAAAAGCCGAAGAAAAGGAGGCTCTGTTCGCCCGGATCGCCGAAGGAGATATGGAAGCCAGGACACGCTATATCGAAGGAAATCTGAGGCTGGTCTTAAGCGTGATCAAAAGATTCGCCTCCAGCAGCGAAAATGTGGACGATCTGTTTCAGATAGGGTGCATCGGCCTGATCAAGGCCATTGACAATTTTGACACTTCCCTCAACGTAAAATTTTCTACTTACGCCGTTCC
>CANRPU010000001.1 GCA_947632555.1 uncultured Lachnospiraceae bacterium | reverse complement strand
ACAGCCGCTACATGGGAGGAATTAACTATGCTCGCCAATACCGATCCGAACCTTCAGGAAGCCGTTCTTACTGTTTATCACCTCACGCAGGAAGAAAAGGTCAGACAGCAGTGTGAGGCGCGGGAAGACTATTACCGCCGCACTGTCGGGCGTGAGAAACTGCTGCGCCAGACTACTTTGGAGCGGGATCAGGCTATTGCCAGGGAAAGGCAGGCTGCGGCAAGAGAAAAACAGGCCATTGCAAGAGAAAAGCAGGCCATTGCTGAGCGGGACCGCTTACTGCAGATCCTCAGAGAGCACAATATTGATGTCAATGAATAAGATCATTATATTGTACAACGTAATTATGCCCAAATAAAAACTAAGCTGGTAAAGTACAAACATTTCTGTACTTTATCAGCTCTTTTTTTGAAAACAGGGATGATCACATACCATTAAGGGAATTGAAATTTTGCGCCCTTGGGAGTGCGGCATCACTTTCTTTTACAGAATTCTTTTACAACCTCTCCGATATCCCCGTCGATCAGAACGCTCCGTTCCGCGATCTCTTCCGGACAGGCGGCCTCCCCATAATTGACGCAGACATAGGCCGCGCGTTTGTTTTCCAGCGTCATCTGCCAGAACGGATACTTGATGATGCCCGGGGTCTTATATCTATTGCGCACCACTTTTCGATTACAATTCCTTCTATATTTTTGAAGGTATGAGTATAAAATCGTTCCCTGCACATTCGTCGCCTATTTATGGCTTCCCCGCGCTATTTTCCCTGGATACCATTTTTGAAACCATACAGTAAATATCCCCATAATTGCCGGAAGTATAGAGTTGATAATACCGATATAGCTTCCTGCGCCCGTACGCATAATGAAATACGTCCAAATAGGCGTAATTAAGTAAAGAATACCCCATGCAGCAGTTAAGATGCGATTTGTCTTGACGAACATGGGGTTTTTCATTGCGTTTTCCCCGCCATAATCGTTCATGGAATATTCTGCGGAAAGAGGGGTTTTCAGACAGGCAGATATGCTCCACATGATACCAAACGCGAAGTAAGATAAGGGCGTTACAATAACTGCCGGAAAGCGGATCAACAGCAATATGGAAAATATGCTTACCAATGCTCCGGAAATCACATCATAAACTGTTTTCCTGTTTTTATAGAACAGCAAAGGCAATAAACAGCAAACAAAAATGCTGATCACACTTCCCCAAAATGCGTGGATATTGGCAGCTATCCAAAATACAATCCAGGGAATTAAAACATAGCGCATATCTGTTTTTCCATTTGGTGTTGGCTTATCTTTTGTTATATCTGCGCTTTTGTGCTGTCCAAAATAATCGTCCCATTTCAGCATTAAGTCAAAATCGCCTTCGACAGAATATAGATGTTTCATCAAAGCGGCAGAACCTTCTATTTCCCCGGAAGCAATCGACTGCCATACAGAAAAAGGCGTATGAATGACGGTTGTTGGTTTTTCACAAAACTGTTCTACTACACAGCTCTCTGCTTTTCCCAAGATAATACGATAACGCTTTCCGATATCCGTATAATCCATATCCAAAATGATATCTGTCCCACGATACGCTGCCGGATTATAAAGTGCGGCCATTTGTTTGGTAAAGGTCAGTGAAACATCTTCCTTCTTGCCTGCTTGCGTGATACTCCAGCTTGCGTCTGCCATACGCTCAAAAACATCTCTCGGGAACAGCAATTCTTGCAGTTTTGCGTTTGTTTCTGCTTTTATGCCGCCGGAAGCATACTCCTGCCCTGCCTGATGAACAACGGCAAGATATTCGTCTGTACGGCTTGATAATTCCGGCACTCTGAAAAGTTCGCCTTCTCCGCAAAACAAAGTGGTATAGTTTCCTTTTCCGCAAATCCTGTCAAATTGCGCTGTTACACTATCGTAATTTGAATGTGCTGTATAAAATCCGCAGGTAGAGATTAAAACGGTTTTCTTTCCGCTCATATCATATCTGGCAGGGTGTCCGCCGCCTTCTACATGGGACTTCATAAAAGGCAGCGATAAAGGAAGCTGTCGGTCGATTACTGTTTTTAGCTTTCCCGGTAAACTGAAATAGTATAAAGGGAAACTCCAAATTGTCAGGTCAGCCCACAACAACTTTTCAAGGACTGCACGCATATCGTCGTGAATGCAGCATTGCCCGGGGGTAGTTTTCCAACAGGAAAAACACCCAAGGCAGGGGTGAATATCCATTTGCGCAATATGAAGTCTTTCGATTTCGGGCGAACAGTCTTCCTGTGAATTGCAGACCCCATCTAAAAAGGCGTTCGTGAGCCTAAGTGTGTTGCTGCGTTCCCCTTTTGGACTTCCGTTGATTACAAGAATATTCATTGTTGCACCCCCTCCATATTTTCCAAAATCTGAATACAGCTTTCCGACCAGTCAAGATACATTTGCATATATCGTTTTCCAAAGTCTGCGGTCATCTGCCAAAACAACGCCTTCCGTTTATCCGGTACCATTTCTTGATAGGAATCAATAGAATGATCTGCCGCTTGAAGATTGTTCAAAAGGTCGCGGTATTCTTTGTTAAGTTTCTCGAAAAAGTTTAAGCTGTTTGAAATCGGCAATTCCCCCATAAAAAAGGTTTTCATCAAGGTGGGGGAGCGCATATCCATATCTGTATCTGGTTCCGACAGCCATCGCAGCAACTCTTTTTGTCCTTCATCTGTAATAGAGCAGATATTCTTATCTGGCTTCCCGTCTTGCCTAACAGTCTGTCTCTTAATCCAGCCGTTTTTTTCTAACGCCCCAATTTCACGATAAATTTGGCTGGTCTGTGCTGACCAGAAATAGTTTAAGGAATCCTTAAAAACCTCGCGGATTTCATAGCCGCTCATATCCCCGTAGTTTAGCAATCCCAGTATTCCATGTTTCAGCATGATAAAGCTATCCCCTTTCGCTATATATTCAACAAGTAGAATATAACCATTATATTCTACTTGTTGAATATAGTCAAGCATTTTTAGAAATTAAGAGGGGAAACAAAAACGATGTCTTATGTTTGCAACGTATTCTATATATTTCCCGTTGCATTTTGCTTTCAGTAGAGAGATTCTGATATATGCTGTTGTTTTTTTGCCTTAATCTGCAAGACGAACTGCTAATGGCAGGTCGTCTGCATATTTTAGTTGCTTACATGCCTTTGACATTACAGTTCATCCGAACCGTCTGTTTTACCAAGCAATGCGCTTAAGACCTCCCCGATATCCGCATTAACCACGATACTCCTTCCTGCAATCTCTGTCGGACAGGATGCTTCTCCATAGTTAATGCAGGCATATGTCGCTTGCGGATTCTCTGCCGTCATTCGCCAGAAGGAAAATTTCACTATGCCCGGGGTGTTGGAGCCTACGCCTAATTCCAGGTATACGATTTTCAATCCTTTGTGGCGGCGTATAAAATCCTGATACCGGGCGGCGGCCGCATGCCAGCCGTTGTCTTCCACAAAGGTATCATCCGCCCGCAGATTCATTGACATGGGCGCGCCGCAGACGGGGCAGTGAGGAACCAGCGCGGACGGGATACGCATATCCCGCTGTTCGGCAACCATTTTTCTGACAATCCGCTCATTATCGTAAGTTTTTTGGCGGCAGGGTATGGAGCATTGCCATAACCCGTAATCGCCCTGTGTGTAAAACAGCCGGTCTTTATCAAAACCTGCTTTTTGGAAGCAGTGGTCCACATTTGTGGTCAGGACAAAATAATCTTTGCACCGCATAAGTTGGTATAGATCGTGGTAAACGGGCTTCGGCGCGTCCTGATAGCGGTTGATAAAAATGTATCGGCTCCAGTAGGCCCAGTATTCCTCCAATGTGTCATATGGGTAGAAGCCCGCGGAATACATATCCCGAAAACCGTATTTTTCTATAAAATCCGGAAAGCTGTCCTCAAAGCGTTTTCCGGAGTAGGTAAATCCGGCGGAAGCGGACAGTCCGGCGCCGGCGCCCACCACGACGGCGTCGGCGTTTTCTATCAGATTTTTCGCGATTGTTATGAGATGTTCTGTTTCCATGGTCATAGTATGATATTATCCCAGCAGCCGGCTGTAGATTTGATAGTCGCTGTCCTTGAATACATTGAAAACCACTTCCGGACCGTTTTTGTTTTCCACCTGGTAGTCCTGTACGGTCTGTATGGCCGTTCTGGCGGCCTGGTCGTTGGGAAAATGAAACTCCCCGGTAGAAATGCAGCAAAAAGCAACGCTCTTTAACTGATATGCCGAAGCAAGTTCCAGACAGGAACGGTAACAGGCCGACAGCCGTTCGTGATCCTGTTGTGTCACTTCTCCCCGGATGATGGGGCCGACCGTATGGAGAACATAACGGCAGGGAAGGTTATAGGCTTTTGTGATCTTGGCTTTTCCCACCGGTTCTTCGGTCTTCTGTTTTTCCATAATACGGGCACATTCCAGACGAAGTTCCACGCCCGCGGCAGAGTGGATCGCGTTGTCAATGCAGCCGTGGCAGGGGATAAAGCAGCCAAGCAAAGCGCTGTTTGCCGCGTTTACAACAGCGTCCACGGACAGGCGGGTAATATCTCCCTGCCATAAATAGATGCCCGGCCGTATCATGGGAATATCGGATAAGGAAACAACGCCCTTTTGGGCGAGTTCTTCCCGCAGATAGGCATCCTGTACTTCCAGAAATTCCTGTGAGATCTCCTTCGGCTCACGGATATTCATAAGGGAGCGCAGCAGGAGTTTTCTTTCCGCTTCCGATGCCGGGATCTCAAGGGAACGCAGTTCGCGGCGCTCTTTCCGCAGATAGTCCGTCAGAAATAGAAGTCGTTCTGTCTGTGTCATATCAGAGCTTTTCCGGTTCGGGATAATCCACACCGAAAGTTTCCACGGTGACGGTCTTCATCCTCTGTTCGGTGAGCGGTCTGTCATTGTAGTCGGTGGGCGTTTCCGCGATCTGATCTACTACGTCCATGCCTTCGATGATCTTGCCGAAGGCGGCGTAACTGCCGTCCAGGTGCGGCGCTTTCTTATGCATGATGAAGAACTGGGAGCCGGCGGAATCGGGATGCATGCTGCGGGCCATGGAAAGTACGCCTTCCGTATGCTTTAATGGGTTCTCTACGCCGTTGGCGGAAAACTCTCCCTTAATGCTGTAGCCGGGGCCGCCGCAGCCGGTTCCTTCCGGATCTCCGCCCTGCAGCATGAAACCTTTGATCACACGGTGAAAGATCAGGCCGTCATAAAAATGCTTCTGAACCAGACTGATAAAATTGTTGACGGATATGGGCGCGATATCGGGGTAGAGCTCCAGTTTCATCACGCTGCCGTTTTCCATGGTAATTGTCACGATAGGATTCTGTGCCATTTTCTTCTTCCTTTCTCGCTGAAATTGATTTACAATACAGCTATATTACATCATTTCAGGGGAAAAGACAAGATGAAACGGGCATTGCGAGAGGTTGTAGTCTGCAGGGAAGGAACGGAATGGGAAGCGCCGGGATACGGACAGGAAGGTGTTTTATATGTGACGGACCGGGCGGAACTGGCAGCGGCGCTGGCGGAAAAGGGACTGCCGGTGCTGGGGATCTTAAATGAGAACGGCAGGGACGCCTCTTTTGGGAAAACCAGGTTCCTGGCGGAACAGGGGCAGGATCTGACGGAAGACTATCTGGAAAGGGTATACCGACGTTACGCGGGACTGCCCTGGGAAATCCTGGAAACGGAGCGCTGTATCCTGCGGGAAACCGTAGAGGAAGATGTGGAAGCCTTTTACCGCATTTACGGGGAGCCGTCGATCACACGCTGCATGGAACCGCTTTTTCCGGATCCGGAGGAAGAAAGAAATTACATCCGCCGGTACCGGGAAAATATGTATGAGTTTTATGGTTTTGGTATCTGGACCGTGCTGTTAAAGGAAACCGGTGAGATCATCGGCCGGGCGGGACTGGATATGCGGGCGGGATTTGAAACGCCGGAGCTGGGGTTTGTGATAGGCGTACCCTGGCAGGGAAGAGGGCTGGCGGGAGAACTCTGCGCGGCGATCCTCCGCTATGGTAAAGAAGAACTGGGGATTATGCGGGTGCGGGCGGTGGCGGAGCCTGAAAACGCCGTTTCTCTCCGGCTGCTGGAAAAATTGGGCTTCCAAAAGTCCGGGGAATACCACGAAGGAGGGAAACGTTATTTCCTGCTGCAGCTGCTTTCTTCAGCCAGCGAGATCAGGGCGTTGTAAAACGCGGGGAACTCTTTTCGCAGCCGGACGGGAAAGCCTTCCCGATTTAAAAAGCAGTGCTCCGATTCGGCCTCGCAGACGGTTTTTCCTTCCGCGTTGGTCATGATATAGCGGAGTTTCAGTTTAACGCCTTTAAACGGATCGGCCGTTACCAGAATGCGGACGGTATCCGCGAATCTGGTAGGGATCTTGTATCTGCAGGCGGTCGAAACCACCGGCGATACAATACCCATTTCCTCCAGCTTATCAAAGGGCCAGCCGGCCTTTTCCAGGAAGTCCACCCGTGCTTCTTCCATCCAGCGGATATAATTGGAATGGTGGGTGATCCCCATTTTGTCGGTTTCATAGTATTGTACTTTATGTTCATAGATCTCACGCATCGCCGGGAGTTCTCCTTTCAGGGGCTGAAGCCGTATTGCTGCTAATAGTATAGGCCTGATCGGGGTCGGAAACAAGAGAGAAGATAAAAAAATAATAAAATAAAAATAAAAAACATTTGACATTCTTTTTGGCGCGTGTATAATAAGATTCAAACGAAGGCGTTTCTACAGGTGAAGTAGAGCGTCTTTTATCTTTTTTGCGGGGCGCGATGCCGGCGAAAGGCGGGAGCAGAGGGTTGAAGAAGCTGGAAATTATCATTAAGTCGGAAAAACTGGATGATCTGAAGGCCATCTTTGACGAGTCCGAGGTAAACGGGCTCAATATCGTGAATATCATGGGCTATGGCAATCAGAAAGGGATCGTCAAGAAATACCGCGGCGAAGAGTACAAGGTGGAGATGTTGCCGAAGATCAAGGTGGAAACGGTGGTAGCCGACGAAGAAGCCGACGCGCTGATCGACAGGGTGGTAAAAGAGATCAAAACCGGGAATTACGGAGATGGCAAGATCTTTGTCATGGACGTACAGGACGCCATCAGGATCCGGACCGGTGAGCACGGCAACGAAGCGCTGTAGCGGCAAAAGCCGTAAAAACAGACCGCGGAATAAAAGAATAAGAGAAATTTGGTTATCAAAGGCGATAATACGAGATGGGGATTCTCGTGTTATCGCTTTTTTTAATCAAAAAAAGTGAGGAGGAAAAATTATGACAGAAGAAGTAATGAGCGCCATAAACGGCGAAGTGTACGGTGTCTGGTTTTTGATCGGCGCCGCGCTGGTGTTTTGGATGCAGGCGGGTTTTGCCATGGTGGAAACCGGTTTTACCAGGGCAAAGAACGCGGGCAACATTCTGATGAAGAATCTGATGGACTTTTGTATCGGTACAGTAGTCTTCATCCTGATCGGATTCGGACTGTTTTTGGGCGAGGATATGCTTGGCATAATCGGGAAACCCGGATTTGACGTATTTACCGATTACGCGAATTTCGACTGGTCCAATTTTGTATTTAACCTGGTGTTCTGCGCGACCACGGCAACTATCGTATCCGGGGCCATGGCGGAGAGGACTAAGTTCTTATCCTACTGTATTTATTCCGCGGTGATCTCCGCGGTCATCTATCCGGTGGAAGCGCACTGGACCTGGGGCGGCGGCTGGCTGGCTCAGATCGGGTTCCACGATTTCGCGGGTTCCAACTGTATCCATATGGTGGGAGGTATCAGCGCGTTGATCGGCGCGGCTTTACTGGGACCCCGTATCGGAAAGTTTGTAAAGGATAAAGCCGGAAAGGTGACAAAGGTAAACGCTTTCCCCGGTCACAATCTGCCTATCGGCTGTCTGGGCGTGTTCATCCTCTGGCTGGGCTGGTACGGATTCAACGGCGCCGCGGCTACTTCCGTTGAGGAACTGGGTTCCATCTTTGTGACCACCACCATCGCGCCTGCCGTTGCTACGGTTGTCTGCATGGTGTTTACCTGGATCAAATACGGCAAGCCCGATGTTTCCATGTGTCTGAACGCTTCTCTGGCAGGTCTGGTAGCGATCACGGCCCCCTGCGATGTGTGCGACGCGTTCGGCGCCATTGTCATCGGCGCGGTAGCGGGCCTGCTGGTAGTATTCGGCGTATGGTTCCTGGATTATAAGCTGCATGTGGACGATCCTGTGGGCGCGGTCGCGGTACACTGCTTAAACGGTATCTGGGGTACCATCGCGGTAGGTCTGTTCGCGACGGATACCGCTCCCGCTTTCGCGAGAGGTTATGGTGACGGCGTGACCTTCGGCGCCAACCAGATCGCGGCGGAAGGCCTGTTCTACGGCGGCGGCTTTAAACAGCTTGGCCTGCAGCTTTTAGGTATGGGCGCGACCATCGCCTGGACGGCAGTTACCATTACCATCACGTTCCTGGTGATCAAAGCGCTGGTAGGGCTGCGCGTGACGGAAGAAGAGGAGATCGTGGGACTGGACGCTACGGAGCATGGTCTGACCAGCGCTTACGCAGGCTTCAGTATTATGGATATCTCCAATACCATGACTATGGAAGTAAACGAAAATACCGATCTGGGAACCGGCGATTACGAGAAGGCTTCCGAGGTACAGAAGGCCGCGGCGGTCAAAGTGGTACAGACGCCGGCAGCGGCTTCCACGGGCATGTACAAGGTAGTGGTGATCGCGAAACTGGCCAGATACGAGCAGTTAAAGAAAGCCATGAACGACATCGGCGTAACAGGTATGACGGTAACGCAGGTTATGGGCTGCGGTATCCAGAAGGGCGCCGGCGAGATGTACCGTGGTGTAGAAGTGGACGCGACTCTGCTGCCTAAGGTAAAGGTAGAAGTGGTTGTCAGCAAGATTCCGGTGGAAACGGTTATCGAAGCTGCCAAGAAAGCGCTTTATACCGGGCATATCGGCGATGGCAAGATATTTGTATACAATGTAGACAGGGTTGTGAAAGTGCGTACCGGCGAGGAGGACTTTGCCGCTCTGCAGGATGTGGAATAATTACACAGCTGTTATCTAACCCCCTTAGTTACTATAAGAAACGGGCTCCTGAGTGCTTCCCCCACTTGGGAGCCTGTTTCGTGTAACGGGCTCTTGTTTCCCGTTGCGGAGTATGATAAAATAAATCTGCCTTTTATGAGAAATACTGAAAGTACGCACAGGAAAAAGACGGAAAGGAACGAAACAAAAATGGAAATCGCGATACAGATCGGATTGTTGATCTTAGGGTTCGTAATGCTGATCAAGGGGGCGGACTGGTTTGTAGGAGGCGCTTCCAGCCTGGCGGACAAACTGGGGATCCCTCAGCTTGTGATCGGTCTTACGATCGTGGCCATGGGAACCAGCGCGCCGGAGGCCGCGGTAAGTATTTCGGCGGCGCTGAAAAATACGGCGGAAAACGACAGCGCGTCCATCGCCATCGGCAATGTGGTGGGAAGCAATATCATGAACATCCTGCTGATCCTGGGGATCACGGCGGCGATCACTTCCGTGGCGGTGCAGACCTCCACTTTGAAATATGAACTGCCGTTTCTGCTGGCGGTAACGGTGCTGCTGTTTGGACTGGGATATTTTGACGGAGAGGTGACACGGCTGGACGGCGTGATCTTATGGGCCTGCTTTATTCTCTACCTGCTCTATCTGCTGCGGATGGCAAAGAAAGGACAGGCTTCTCTGGAAGAAGCGGAAAAAGTCAACAGCGGACCGCTTGTGCTCCTGCTGCTTTTGGTGGGAGGCGCCGCCTGCATCATCATAGGCAGTAACATCACGGTGGACGCGGCTACGGAACTGGCCCGCATCTTCGGAATGAGCGAACGTCTTATCGGTCTTACCATTGTGGCGTTCGGCACCTCCCTGCCGGAACTCATTACTTCCACCACGGCCGCGGTCAAAAAGAAAGCGGATATCGCGGTGGGCAATATCGTGGGCAGCAATGTTTTCAATATCCTGTTCGTGATCGGCACCACCGCGCTGATTAAGGATGTGCCTTACAACAAGGCGTTCTTTGTGGACAGTATGATCGCCATAGCGGCGGTGGTCCTGCTTTTCCTCTGCGCCGTGCGCAGGAAGAAGCTGACCAGAGCGGGCGGCATTGTCATGCTGGCCTGCATGGCGGGTTATATGGCGTATCTGATCGTGTAAAGCGTACAAAAGAGGGTGTCCCTAAGGCTATCGAGAGATGGCTTTCGGGGCACCCTTTTCCATGGGGTAAATTAGCAAGCGGCCGGCAGGTCAGTAGAAGATCTGCGCCAGCGGCGAATCGGGAGAAAGGATCAACGTCTTGTTGTCCCCCGTCATGGTAACTTGGATCGCGTCCAGGCTGCGCACGAAGGAATAAAAATCGGTACGGGACGGATCGGAATAGGCTTCGGAAAGTATACGCATGTATTCCGCTTCGCCTTCCGCGCGGAGGATCTCCGCCTGCTTCTCCGCTTCGGAGATCATGACGGTCACTTCCCTGTCTGTGGTGTTGCGGATCATCTGGGCTTCGGAATTGCCTTCCGCGGTATAGGTGGCCGCGATGTTGTCACGCTCGGAGATCATACGCTCATAGACAGCGGTCTTGTTATCTCCGGGCAGATCCAGGTGCTTGGTTTCAAAAGCCAGAAGTTCAATACCGTATTGTCCCAGCGAGGTGCCGATGCTGTTCATAACGGCGGCGGAGAGTTCTCCGTCCCGTCCGCTGATCACGTCCTCCTGGCTCATGCTGCTGATAATGTTCTTGGTGGCGTTATAGACGATGGTATCCAGACGGTTTTCGGCATTGGATACGGAGCAGTTTAAGGTCTGGGCAAATTTCAGAGGATCGGTGATATGCCACAGGATATAGCTGTCCGTGATCATGGTCTTCTTGTCACCGGTAATAACGTCGGAGGCAGGCAGATCATATAAGAGCGTCTGCTTGGGAAGCTTATCCACGGTCTGGATAAAGGGGATCCGGAAACTGATGCCCGCTTCCGACACCACATGGTCCACTTTGCCGAACTGTCTGATGAGAGTGTATTCATTTTCCTGCGTGATGACGATGCTGGAGCTTCCGATGATGAGCAAAAGCAGTATCGCCGCGGCCAGTATGATTTTTTTCGCTGTTTTCATATAGGAATAACCTTGCCTTTCTGTGTTTACATGTTTTCCCCGTGACTACTGTTCCGTATCGCCGGCGCCGCTCTGAGAGCCGGTATCGCTGCTCTGGGAACCGGTTCCGTTCTGACTGCCGGGTACGCTAAAGTCCGCGAAGGACTCCAGAGGATAGAAAGTCTGGACATTGCCGCCGGGGCTTTCGATTATCACTTTTAAGTCGGGAAGGATCTCTTCCATGGCTTCGTAGAACATCCGCTCCCTGGTCACCTCGGGATTCTTGATATACTCCTCATACATGGAGTTGAAACGGGCTACCTGCGCCGTGGCCTCGTTGATACGCGCGGCTTTTTCCGCCTCCGCGTCCTGAATGATGGCATCGGCCCGGGCTTCCGCCAGAGGGATCTGCTCATTGCGGTATTTATTGGCGTTGTTGATCGCGGTTTCCTTGCCCTGCTTTGCGGTTTCCACGGCTTTGAAGGCTGCCATGACTTCCTGGGTGGGCGGTTCGGAATCCTGTATGGTAATGTTTACCAGCTGGATCCCCAGATCCTGTTCCTCCAGTTTTAACAGGATGCTTTCCTTGATGGCCGCCTGGATCTCGTTCTTGCCGGTAGTCAGCACATCGTCCACCGGATAACTGCCGATCACATTGCGGATGCAGCTCATGCTGATATTTTTCAGGATCTCCACCGGATCACTGGATGCGAATACGGCCTTGACCGGATCGGAAAAGCGGTATTCCACAAAGAAATCCACATTGACAAAGTTGTAGTCCGAAGTGATCATCAGGGACTCGTCTTCGTTGGAAGCGTTGGTTTCCTGATCGTAGCCGATGGAAAAGCCCTGAATGGTAGTATTGACTTTTCTGACCTGCTGGATGAAAGGGATCTTAAAATGCAGGCCGGGGTCCGTAACGGAAGAAGCCTGTCCGAAAGTAATGAGTACGGCCTGCTCCTGTTCCCCGATCTGATAGGTGGAGTTAAAGGCCAGTATCAGTACGGCCAGTACAACCACCACTCCAAGGATGATCTTGCCCATGGGGACATTGGAAACGGGGCTGCCGTCCGGCCCTACGGTTTCAAATCCGTTGCGCCTGTTGCGGAAAGAAGTTTTTATCATAAGTTCGCCTCCGGTGCTTTCGCACAATTTTTATTTCTCTTATATTACCCCATTTTAGCGGTTCCCACAATAAAAAGAAACGCACTATTCTCTAAAACTTTTCTAAAAAAGAGAGGGATCCCGCACGTTAGGGGGCGTTATGGTGCGGAAACGATTCCCGCGCTTATGGGTCCACGATCATCCCGCGGAAATTTTTTGAAAGCGTATCATTCCGTTCTTCCTGCTCTGACTGTAATGTGCTATAATAAAAAAAACGGAAGGAGTAAGGTGTGTATGGAAGAGGAGTTTCTGTTTATCCTGAACAGTATTCTGCTGGGCGTTGGGCTTGCCATGGACGCCTTTTCCGTATCCATGGCGGACGGGTTAAACGAGCCGGAAATGAAAAAAGGCAGGATGTGCGGGATCGCCGGTGTGTTCGCAGGATTTCAGTTCGCCATGCCTGTGGTGGGCTGGCTCTGTGTGCACACCATTGTGCGCTGTCTGGAGGCTTTTGAAAAATTCATTCCCTGGATCGCACTGCTGCTTCTGGTTTATATCGGGGGAAGAATGCTGGCGGAGGGAGTCCGCGGCGCCGCGGCGGAAGAGAAGCGGGGGCTGACGGCGGGCGTACTGCTGCTGCAGGGGGTTGCCACTTCCATTGACGCTTTGTCCGTGGGATTTACGATCGCGTCGTATGGGTGGCTTATGGCCTTTGCCGCCGCGTTTATCATCGCGGCGGTAACCTTTGTGATCTGCATGGCCGGGCTGGTCATCGGGAAGCGGTTCGGGACCCGGCTCTCCAATAAGGCGCAGATGTTCGGCGGCGTCATTCTGATCCTCATCGGCATTGAGATCTTTATCCGGGGGATTGTCTGAAAGATACTTGTATTTGACGGACAAATATACTATGATGTTATAGAAAAAGAAAAGAAAGGGGCGATACCTTTGCAGATATATTATTGTTTTCCGGGCGGAAAGTCAAAAGTGCTCACCATGAGCTATGATGACGGCAAGCTGCCGGATGAAAGACTGCTGAAGATCTTTAACCAGAACGGCATCAAGGGAACATTCAACTTAAATTACGGTATGATGGACAGACCGGAAAGGATCGACAGGGAAAAGATCAAGGAGCTCTACGCGGGGCATGAGGTGGCTACCCACACCATGAGCCATCCCACGATTGCCAGATGCCCGTTGAGCATGGTGGCGGAGGAACTGCTGGAGGACAGAAAGGGGCTGGAAAGCCTGGTGGGATATCCTGTTCGGGGACACGCGTATCCCAATGGCTCCTACAGTGACGATATTAAGAAATTATTTGGAACTCTGGGAGTGGCCTATGCCAGGACCGCCTGCTTTGAGTCAGGGAGTTTGGAACTGCCGGAGGATCCTCTGGCCTGGAACGGCACCTGTCATCACAATTACAATCTCATGAAATATGCCCGCGAATTCGCGGAATTTCATAAGCCGCAGTATTTGAAATGTCTTTATGTGTGGGGACACAGCAGTGACTTTGAAAGAGATCACAACTGGGACCTGATAGAGGACTTCTGCGCGTTTATGCACGGCAGGGAGGATATCTGGTACGCTTCCAATATCGAAATCGTGGATTATATGCAGGTATGCAGGAATCTGCAGTTTGGCGCGGCGGGAGATTTTGTCTACAATCCTTCCGCGGCTTCCGCGTGGCTGAAGGTGGGAGAAGATGTGATCGAGGTCAGGGGCGGGACCCTTGTAAGATGGTAAGACGGCCTGGCAGGAAACCCCTGCCAGGTTTTTTATAAAAGGGAGAGGAGCCGGAAATGGAAAAATATATAATGTCATTGGATGAGGGGACCACCAGCGCGCGCTGCATTTTGTTTGACCGGCAGGGGAAGCTCCGCTCCACCGCGCAGAAGGAATTTGGGCAGATTTATCCGAAGCCGGGCTGGGTGGAGCACGACCCCATGGAGATCTGGTCTTCCCAGCTGGCCGTAGCCATTGAGGCCATGGCGAAGATCGGGGCAGGGCCGGAGCAGATAAGCGGCATTGGGATCACCAATCAGAGAGAAACCGTCATAGTGTGGGACAAGAGGACAGGAGAACCGGTATACAATGCCATTGTATGGCAGTGCCGCAGAACGGCAGAAGCCATTGACAGGCTGACGGCGGATGGATTTGACCAAGTGATCAGAGAAAAGACGGGGTTAATACCGGATGCCTATTTCAGCGCTTCCAAGATCGCGTGGATCCTGGAGCATGTGGACGGAGCAAGGAAAAGGGCCGAGGCGGGGGAACTGCTTTTCGGTACGGTGGACACCTGGCTGATCTGGAATCTGACAAAGGGAAAGATTCATGTGACGGACTACACCAACGCGTCCCGTACCATGCTGTTTAATATCCATACCCTGCAGTGGGACGAGGAGATCCTGAAATACTTTAACATACCGGAAAGTATGCTGCCGAAGGTGCGGCCGTCCAGCTGCGTATACGGGGATACGGAGGCCCTGGGCGGCAGGATTGCCATATCGGGGGCCGCGGGGGACCAGCAGGCGGCGCTGTTCGGACAGTGCTGTTTTGAGGCCGGCGAGGTGAAAAATACTTACGGGACCGGCTGCTTTCTCCTTATGCATACGGGAAATAAGGCCATCGTTTCTCAAAACGGCCTGCTGACCACCATTGCGGCAGGTACCGGCGAGAGGCCCGGATACGCCCTGGAGGGCAGCGTTTTCGTGGCCGGGGCGGCCGTGCAGTGGCTGCGGGACGGTATGCAGATGATCCGCAGCGCGGCGCAGTCGGAGGCGTACGCGGCGGCTGTGGAGGATACGGGCGGTGTCTATGTGGTGCCCGCGTTTGCCGGCCTGGGGGCGCCTTACTGGAATCCTTACGCGCGGGGAACCGTTGTGGGACTGACCAGAGGGTGCTCCAGGGAGCATTTTATCAGGGCCGCGCTGGAATCCATCGCTTTTCAGACGGCAGACGTACTGGCGGCCATGGAACAGGATGCCGGCGTGAAGCTCAAAAGTCTGAAGGTGGACGGAGGCGCCAGCGCCAATAATTTCCTAATGCAGTTCCAGTCCGATATCCTGGGCGCGGAGGTCAGGAGGCCGGAATGCATCGAAACCACCGCCCTGGGCGCCGCCTGTCTGGCGGGACTGGCCGTGGGATATTGGAAGGACCTGAAGGAAATCCGGGAGAACTGGCAGCTGGGCAGCGTATTTCTGCCGGCCATGGAAAAGGAAAAAAGGGAGAGTCTGTTAAAGGGCTGGAAAAAAGCGGTGAAATGTGCTTTAATATGGGCAGAAGAATAGAGGTTGAAGGAGGAGCGCGCGATGCTGGTGCAGAAATATAAAGATATGCTGTCGGCAAAATCCGTTATCAGGCAGCTTTCGGAGTTCGCCACGGCAAGAGGAGCCGAGATCGGATATGAAAACGTGTTTGATTACAGTCTGGGAAATCCTTCCGTGCCCACGCCCCGGGAAGTGACGGATGCGATGGTGCGTATGCTGCGGGAGGAAGATCCTATGACGCTGCATGGCTACAGTCCCAGTCTGGGGATCCCCTCTGTCAGGAAAGCGATAGCGGACTATCTGAAAGAACGTACAGGACTGCCTTACGGGATGGAGCATATTTTTATGGCCAGCGGCGCGGCAGGCGCACTGGCGCACGCGTTCCGGCTGGTGGCGGAGCCGGGAGATGAGATCCTGACTTTCGCGCCTTTCTTCCCGGAATATCATCCCTACGTGGATCTGAGCGGCGCTGTGCTGAAGGTAGTGCCTCCTGACACGGAGAGTTTTCAGATCCATTTTGAGGCTTTTGAACGGATGCTGTCCCCTAAGACCATGGCGGTGCTGATCAATACGCCCAACAATCCCTCCGGGGTGGTCTATTCGGCGGATACTCTGAGGAAGCTGGCGGACGTGCTGAAGCGAAGATCCGAGGAGTACGGGCATATTATTTATCTGATCTCCGACGAGCCCTATCGGGAGATCGTCTTCACGGGGGTGGATTCTCCCTGGGTATCTTCTTTTTACGACAATACGATCCTGTGTTACAGCTATTCCAAGTCCCTATCCCTTCCGGGAGAAAGGATTGGGTATGTGGCCGTAAATCCCGCGTGCGGGGATGCCGTGGACATGATACAGATGTGCGGCCAGATTTCCCGCGGCATTGGGCATAACTGCCCGCCTTCCCTGATCCAGCTGACGGTAGCTGAGGTACAGGGGAAAACAGCGGATCTGTCCGTATATGAAATCAACAGGGACATTCTTTACAAAGAGCTGACGGAGCTGGGATTTACCTGCGTAAAACCGGGGGGCACCTTCTATATCTTCCCCAAGGCGCCGGAGGAGGACGCCAAGGCCTTCTGCCAGAAAGCCCTGCGCTATGATCTGGTGCTGGTGCCGGGAGATACTTTCGGATGTCCCGGTTATTTCAGGATGGCCTACTGTATTGATACCGAAAAAGTGAAACGTTCTCTGCCCGCTCTGCGGAAATTTGTAAAAGAGGAATACAGTATGTGAGATGCCGGAAATCGGGGAATGGGAGTAAAACAGCCGGAAACGGCATAGATATAACAGGAAAAGGAATGGTGAAAATGTATCAGGCAGGACTGGTTTTGGAAGGCGGCGGCATGAAGGGGCTTTATACGGCGGGAGTGCTGGACTGCTTTCTGGATAAGGGATTGGAATTTTCAAGTGTGTACGGCGTGTCGGCAGGAGCCTGCCATATGTGCAGTTATCTTTCCAGGCAGAGGGGCAGAGCCATGGCGGTATGCGTGGATTATCTGGATACCAGAAAATACTGCAGCGTGGAAAGTCTGCTGACCACGGGTGATCTGTTCAATGTGGATATGGCGTATCATCTCATACCGGAATATCTGGACCCTTATGACTACGAGGCGTTCAACAGATATGAGGGAAAAGCGTACGCGGTGGTGACCAATATCGTGACCGGCAAGCCGGAATATCTGAGGATCCGGGATATGAAAGCCGATATCGACGCGGTCAGGGCTTCCGCTTCGCTGCCGCTGGTTTCCCGCAATGTAAAATACAACGGAAAACTTTATCTGGACGGCGGCCTGTCGGATGCCATTCCCATCTGTAAATCCATTCTGGACGGCAATAAAAAGAATGTGGTCATTCTGACGAAGGAAGAAGGATATGTGCGGAAACCCGCTTCCCATCTGGGACTGCTCCGGCTTCGTTATCCGCGTTATCCCAAAGTCTATGAACTGATGGCGGGACGTCATATCGCCTACAATAACACGCTCGCTTATCTGGAACAACAGCAGGAAAACGGACAGGCGTTTGTGCTTCGTCCCAAGAAGGCCGGCAATGTAGGCAGGATTGAGAAAGACGCGGCAAAATTAAAGGCCCTCTATGAAGAAGGATACCGGGACGCGGAAGATCATTTTCCGCTCCTGCAGAATTATCTGGAATCATAACCGGGCGGAAAGAGGTTTTTATGTGGGATATCTTAAAGGCGGTGCTGTTTGGTATTGTGGAGGGCATAACGGAATGGCTTCCCATCAGCAGCACGGGCCATCTGATCTTACTGGAAGAGTTTGTGCATTTTGAAAACGTGTCCGAAAACTTTTTTGAAATGTTTGAGGTGGTGATCCAGCTGGGCGCCATTCTGGCGGTGGTGGTACTGTTTTTCAAACGGATCTGGCCCTTTTGCGGGCGAGGCAGCGGATACAGGGAAAGCGGCCCTCTGGCGTATATCAAACCGGATGTGATGACCTTGTGGTTCAAGATCCTCGTATCCTGCATCCCGGCGGCGGTGATCGGCATTCTGTTTGATGACGCGCTGGATGCGCTGTTTTATCACTGGTATGTGGTGGCGGCTGCCCTGATCCTGTTCGGCGTGGCTTTTCTGGTAGTGGAAAACTGGAACAAGAAAAGAACGCCAAAAGTGACAAACCTGTCGGAACTGAGTTTTCAGGCCGCGCTTTTTATCGGAGCTTTTCAGCTGCTGGCCGCGGTTTTCCCCGGGACTTCCCGTTCCGGCGCCACGATCGTGGGTGCTCTTTTGATCGGCATCGCCCGCCCCGTCGCGGCGGAATTTACGTTTTTTCTGGCGATCCCGGTGATGTTCGGCGCCAGCCTCTTAAAGCTTGTGAAATTCGGCCTGGATTTTTCGGGTACGGAACTGGCGGCGCTGGCGGCGGGAATGGCGGCCGCGTTTTTGGTATCGGCGGTGGTGATCAAATTTCTGCTTTCGTATATTAAGAAGCATGATTTTAAAATTTTCGGCTGGTACCGGATCGTACTGGGGGCTCTGGTGTTTGTCTATTTTTTATGTTTTCGCTGAAAAGCGCCGGAAATTTTCGCTGTTACAATCTAACGTAACAGTTGACAAGAATGGTAAAATACACTATATTGTAAATGCAGGGCAGTTCTGCAAAAGATGAAAAAGTTTGGCATCGCAGGGTGCCGTGTTTTTAAGAAGGGAGGATTTTATGTCACCAGTTAAAAAAGCAACTGTTAAGACAGCACCGGAAGTAAAAGAGGTTAAAAAAGTGGAAGCGAAGGAAGCGGAAGTGAAACCTGCGGAGGTAAAGCCCGCGGAAGTAAAGCCCGCAGAGGCGCCGGCTAAGGCAGAGAAGCCCGCGAAGAAGGCACCCGCCAAGAAAGCGGCGGCTAAAAAGAGTACCGGAGCCAAGAGAGGACCGAAGCCGAAAGAAGAAGTTAAGGTCAGCATGAACGTACAGTTCGGCGGCAAGTCCTATACTACCGAGGATCTGGTAAAGATCGCGAAAGATGTATGGAAATATGACTTAAAGCAGAAGGCAGTGGATTTCAAGTCCGTAGAGCTTTATGTAAAGCCTGAGGATGGCATGGCTTATTATGTGATTAACGGCAAAGAGGCAGGAAGCTTCTATATTTAGATCTGAAATATCCATACGAAGGATGATTCCTATCGGCAGTCGCAGTCTATCGAACCGTCGGTAGGAATTTTTTTGGAGGAATAGGAAAGACCCCATGGCAGAAAAGAACCGGCAAACAGGAATACGGGCAGGGAAGATAAACGACGGATGGATCCTGGCGTTTTATCTTTTGCTGTTTTTTTCTGTCGCGGCGGCATTGGCCATAGCGCAGCCGCATTTATGCAATGTACCGGTGGCGAGCCATCCGCCCGATGAGCCGCATCGGTATTTTGTGAGCCGTTTTATCTGCCGCTATGGCAGGCTGCCGAACGGGTTCGATCCGGAGATCAGGATACCGGGCTGGGGGATCTCCTATGGTTTTTATACCATGCTGCCGTATATGGTGCAGGGGTATGTCATGCGCTTCGTGAATCTGTTTACGGATTCCGAACTGATCCTCTTATATACGGCGCGCTTTGTGAATGTGTGCACGGGGACTGCTATGGCGGCGGTAGTATACGGCATTGGCGGCAGACTGTTTTCCGACAGGCGTTTTAAATGGCTGTTCTGTTTTCTGGTCATGTTTCTGCCGCAGAGCCTGTTCATCCACAGCTATGTGAATACCGATTCCATGGCGCTTTTTTCCACGTCGGTGATCGTCTACGCCTGGATACGGGCCTATAGGGAAGGTTTCGGCGTAAAGATCGATCTGATCCTTGCCGCCGGGATTATCCTGTGCGCGCTTTCCTATTATAATGCTTACGGTTTTATCCTCAGCAGTATCCTGCTGTTTCTGGCGGCTTTTTTCAGAAAAGAAGACGGGAAGAGGCGCTATGACTGGAAATCCATGCTGCGAAACGGGCTGCTGATCTCGGCGGTAGTGCTCTTGGGGACGGGCTGGTATTTTATCCGCAACGCCGTTCTGTATGACGGAGATATTCTGGGACTGGACAGCCTCAGACGGTGCGGAGAACTTTACGGCGATCCGCAGCTGCTGCCCTACGGCCGTTCTTACGCGGCGAGGGGCGTTCCTTTTCTGGATATGCTGAAAGAATATTATTTTAAGGGCCTGATCGAAAGCTTTATCGCGGTCTACGGCTCCATGACCATTTTTGCCACCCACAAAATGTATGTGCTGTATATACTTCTGCTGTCTGCGGGACTGGCCGCGTTTATTGTGGTGCCGGGAAAAGGCGGCTTGACAGAGCTCCCAGGGGGGGTGGAAAGAGTATTTCTGCACCTGAACATGGCTTTCTGTGTGCTGATGCCTCTGGCGCTGTGCCTGTATTATGCCTATGCCATGGATTATCAGTATCAGGGACGTTATATCATGCCGGGCCTGATACCGCTTATGTATTTTGTGACAGCGGGCTTAAAAAAGCTGGCGGATCTGAAATGGCTGCCCCAAAAGTGGGTGAAGATCAAAAAGGTAATGAGGCTACTGGCATCCGCGGCCGTTTACGCGGCCATGGCGATGGTGGTGATCATTCTCCTGAAAATGGTATTTGTCTATGCCATGCCGGTTTATCTCCAGGCAGGATCCATCATTTAATTTTTTCCCAATTCATATTTAATAATTAATTTACAAAAAAGCTGTTGACATCGTGTGGTCATAGTGCTATTTTATGGTAAGAAGATGTTAGCACTCTTCCCTATTGAGTGCTAACAACACCGGAAGAGAAGTGAGGGTAAGGATGCAGCTGGATGAACGTAAGAAGAAAATATTGCAGGCAATCATCCGCAACTATCTGGAAACGGGCGAACCGGTAGGGAGCAGGACCATTTCCAAATATACCGATCTGAATTTGAGTTCCGCGACCATCCGCAACGAAATGGCGGATCTGGAGGAACTGGGATATATCGTGCAGCCTCATACTTCCGCGGGCAGGATCCCTTCCGACAAAGGGTATCGTCTGTATGTGGATATCATGATGGAGGAAAAGGACAAAGAAGTAGAAGAAATGAAGGAGATGCTTCTGGAAAAGGAAGACAAGATGGAAGCGCTCCTGAAACAGGTAGTGAGGGTGCTGGCGCAGAATACCAATTATGCCACCATGATATCGGCACCCAGGCTGCGGGGCAATAAGCTCAAGTTCATTCAGCTTTCCAGAGTGGACAGAGGACAGATACTGGCAGTCATCGTTGTGGAAGGCAATGTGATCAAGAACCATATGCTGGAGGTCCCGGAGGGCCTCAGCGACGAAACGCTGCTGAAGCTGAACATGCTTTTGAACACGCATTTGACCGGCGTTTCCATTGAGGAGATCAATCTGGGACTGATCGCCGCCTTAAAGCAGCAGGCGGGCATTCATGAAGCCGTTGTGGGACAGGTGCTGGACGCGGTGGCCGAGGTGATCAAAGAAGAGGAAGATCTGGAAATTTATACAAGCGGCGCCAACAATATCTTCAAATATCCAGAACTGGCGGAAAATACCAAGGCCAGCGAACTGATCAGCGCTTTTGAGGAGAAGCGCGCGCTGAATACGCTGGTACAGGAAACCCTGGCGGACGAGAGCAATACCGGGATCCAGGTATATATCGGGGACGAAAATCCCATTCAGGCCATAAAGGACTGCAGCGTGGTCACGGCCACTTATGAATTGGATGAGGGCATGAAGGGGACCATAGGGATCATAGGACCCAAACGTATGGATTATGATAAGGTAGTAGGCACGTTAAAGAGCTTAATGCATCAGCTGGATGATCTGTATAAGAAGAAGGATTGAGCGGAAAGGATAAGCTATGGCGGAACAGGAAAAAGAGAATGTAACCGAAAAGGATATTCCACAGGAACCGGAAACGGGAAAGAAGCAGGAACCGGAAGCGGAAGAAAAGCGGGAGGCGGAAACGGAAGAAAAACGGGAGCCGAAAGCGGAGGAGGCCCGGGAGAACGCGGAGAAGGCGGATCAGGAAGAAAAGGAAGAAGCCGGAGAAGATACGGAAGAGAAAAAATCCTTCCTGAAGAATAAGAAAAAGGATAAAAAGGAAGAGGCGCTGAAACAGAAGATCGACGAACTGGAAGACCGGGTGAAGCGCCAGATGGCCGAATTCGAGAACTTCCGGAAACGAACGGACAAGGAAAAATCGGCCATGTATGAGGTAGGCGCCAAGAGCGTTATCGAGAAGATCCTGCCGGTAGTGGATAATTTTGAAAGAGGTCTGGGAACCGTTCCCGAAGAAGAAAAAGGAGGAGCCTTCGCGGAGGGAATGAATATGATCTATAAACAGCTGGTGGGAGAACTGGAGAAGCTGGGCGTAAAGCCCATTGAAGCCGTGGGGCAGGAATTTAATCCGGAATTTCACAATGCGGTGATGCAGGTGGAAAGCGAAGAATACGAATCCGGAACGGTGGCCCAGGAATTACAGAAGGGTTATACCTACCATGACACCGTGGTGCGGCACAGCATGGTGGCGGTAGTACAATAGCAGAGCAAGCATAAAAAGGAAACAGGATCATCAAGAAAATATAGGAGGGTATGAAAATGAGCAAGATCATAGGAATCGACTTAGGAACAACCAATAGCTGCGTAGCTGTAATGGAAGGCGGCAAGCCTACAGTTATCGCGAATACAGAAGGCGCCAGGACCACACCGTCCGTAGTGGCGTTTACCAAGACCGGAGAAAGACTGGTGGGCGAACCCGCCAAGCGTCAGGCAGTGACCAACGCGGAGAAGACCATTTCTTCCATCAAGAGAGATATGGGTACCGACAGAGGACGTACCATTGACGGCAAGAAATATTCTCCTCAGCAGATTTCCGCTATGATACTGCAGAAGTTAAAAGCGGATGCGGAAAACTATCTGGGAGAAAAGGTATCCGAAGCGGTCATCACCGTTCCCGCGTATTTTAATGACGCGCAGCGTCAGGCAACCAAGGATGCGGGCAAGATCGCCGGTCTGGAAGTAAAGCGTATCATCAACGAGCCCACCGCTGCCGCGCTGGCATACGGCTTGGACAATGAAAAAGAGCAGAAGATCATGGTCTACGACCTGGGCGGCGGTACCTTCGATGTTTCCATTATCGAGATAGGGGACGGTGTTATCGAGGTGCTGGCTACCAACGGTGATACCCATTTGGGCGGCGATGATTTTGATAACAAGGTCATTGACTGGATGTTGTCCGAGTTTAAGAAGCAGGAAGGCGTGGACCTGTCCGGCGATAAGATGGCTATGCAGAGGCTGAAGGAGGCCGCCGAAAAAGCGAAGAAAGAGCTTTCCTCCGCCACCACCACCAATATCAATCTGCCTTTCATCACCGCTACGGCCGAAGGCCCCAAGCATTTTGACATGAACCTGACCAGAGCGAAGTTTGATGAGCTGACACATGATCTGGTAGAAAAAACGGCAATCCCCGTACAGAACGCGTTAAAGGACGCGGGACTGACCGCTTCCGAATTGGGCAAGGTGCTTTTAGTAGGCGGCTCTACCCGTATTCCCGCGGTACAGGAGAAGGTAAGGCAGCTCACCGGACATGAGCCCAACAAGAGCCTGAACCCTGACGAATGCGTAGCGCTGGGCGCTTCCATTCAGGGCGGTAAGCTGGCCGGAGATGCCGGCGCCGGGGATATCCTGCTGCTGGATGTTACGCCCCTGTCCCTTTCCATTGAAACCATGGGCGGCGTAGCGACCAAGCTGATCGAGAGGAATACCACGATCCCTACCAAGAAGAGCCAGGTATTCTCCACTGCGGCGGATAACCAGACTTCCGTGGAGATCAATGTACTGCAGGGTGAAAGACAGTTCGCGAGAGATAACAAATCCCTGGGACAGTTCAGACTGGACGGCATCGCGCCCGCTCCCAGAGGGATCCCTCAGATCGAGGTTACGTTTGATATCGACGCCAACGGTATCGTAAACGTGTCCGCGAAAGATCTGGGTACCGGCAAGGAACAGCATATTACCATTACCGCGGGTTCCAATATGTCCGATGCGGAGATCGAGAAGGCGGTAAAGGAAGCCGCGGAGTATGAGGCGCAGGACAGAAAACGGAAGGAAGCCGTTGACGCGAGAAACGATGCCGACGCTATGGTATTCCAGACGGAAAAGGCATTGAACGACGTGGGTGACAAGGTAAGCGCCGACGAGAAAGCGACGGTGCAGGCCGAAATAGACAACGTAAAGGCTATTCTGGAGAGAACCAAGGATCAGGAGCTTTCCGAAAGCGAAGTGGATGAGCTGAAGGCCGCGAAAGAAAAACTGATGAACAGCGCCCAGACCGTATTTACCAAGATGTACGAGGCGGCGCAGGGCGCGGCGCAGCAGAGCGCGGGCCCCGATATGGGAGGCGCTTCCGCCGGCAGCGCGCCTGATGACGATATTATTGACGGAGATTTCAGAGAGGTCTAAGATCTTGCTGAGGAGTAAGTTATGGCAGAACAGAAACGGGATTACTATGAAGTTCTCGGGGTGGATAAAAACGCGGATGACGCGGCGTTAAAAAAAGCATACCGGGTCCTGGCCAAGAAATATCATCCGGACATGAATCCTGGGGATAAAGAGGCGGAAGTCAAGTTTAAGGAAGCGTCCGAAGCCTATGCCGTCCTGAGCGATCCGGAAAAACGGAGGCAGTATGACCAGTTTGGCCATGCGGCCTTCGACGGAGCGGGCGGCGGCGCCGGCGGATTCGATTTCAGCGGCGCTGACTTCAGCGATATATTCGGGGATATATTCGGGGATTTCTTTGGCGGCAGGAGAAGCAGCGGACGCGGTTCCGGTCCTGTGAAGGGAGCGAATCTGCGTACCAGCATCCGCATCACTTTTGAGGAAGCGGTGTTCGGCTGCGAAAAAGAGATCGAACTGAATGTAAAGGAAACCTGTAAGACCTGTAACGGAAGCGGCGCTAAGCCGGGAACCAGTCCCGAAACCTGCAGCAAATGCGGCGGCAAGGGCCAGGTGGTCTTTACCCAGCAGTCTTTTTTCGGCACCGTGCGGAATGTGCAGGCGTGTCCTGACTGTCAGGGAACCGGTAAAGTGATCAGGGAAAAATGTCCCGACTGCCGCGGCACAGGCTATGTACCCATGAAGAAACGGTACGCGGTGGAGATCCCGGCGGGTATAGACAACGGACAGTGCAAACGGCTGCCGGGACTGGGCGAGCCCGGAACGGGCGGCGGACCCCGGGGAGATGTGCTGGTGGAGGTCATTGTGGGACGGCATCCCATTTTCCAGCGGCAGGATTACAATATTTACTCCACGGTACCTCTTTCCTTCGCGGTAGCGGCGCTGGGCGGCGAGATCGTGATCGATACCGTGGACGGCAAGGTCATCTATGACGTGAAGGCAGGTACCCAGACCGATACCAGAGTACGCCTGAAGGGCAAGGGCGTTCCCACGCTGCGCAACAAGGAAGTGCGGGGGGACCACTATGTAACGCTGGTAGTGCAGGTGCCGGATAAGCTTTCTCATGAGGCCAAAGAACTCCTGCGGCAGTTTGACGCAGAGTGCGGCGATACGCTGAGCGCGGCTAAGAACGTGGCTTCCGCCGGTGATGACGGGGGAAACGGCGATAACGGCAGTAAAAAGAAAAAATTCTGGAAGTAAGAAAACCTCCGGCAGCGGCCGGAGGTTTTTTCGTAAAAATCAGTTGAAGCCAAAATAAAACGGGTATATAATAAACAGGATAAAGACAGTGCTGATGAGGAGGAAAATACAGGGGATCATGGAGTCACAACAAATCAAGAAACTGAATGTGGGGTATCTTTTGTTCTATATTTTTATCCCCCTTGTGGTGGGGGCCATTTTTACGGCGCTCTCCTTCTGGGCGCTGCAGGATGACACTGTGGCGATGATGGTGATGGTGATCGTGCTGTGCTGTATTTTTTGGTGGAGCCTGTGTCCCGGCATCGTTTATAACAATACCAGGAAGAAATATCTGGCGGAACTGGACGCAAGAGGCTTTATACGGAATTATACATTTAAAGGAGATGGCTGTACCGTAGCGGTGAATCTCCAGAACGGACAGATCGCTATGATCTTCAAATGGAATCCCAGGCAGTATTTTGTACTGCCGGCCAATCACATTACCAATCTCTGGGTGGATGACGGGAAAATGTTAGGCGGCAGCAGCAGGGTCAGCTTTTTGTTTATCCTGGACGGGGTGAAAGTCAGGGTCAACACCTTTACTTCCAACCGGGTATGGAGCATGAAGAGCAACTACATAGTGGAAGGTATTTCCAAGGCGAACATTATGGTGGAAAATCTGCGGCAGGCCAGCGCGGCGGCCAACGCGGCGCTTTTCTGAGAGCAGGCCGTAGAGAAGGGAACTGTCGTGAAATATCGGATCATGGGAAATATAATGCCGGCGGCGCGGGTAAGTTTGACATGCCGGTGAAGGCCTCTTCCTGACCGGACTGGCAGGACCAGGGCGCGTAATCCTGCGGACGCGGAACGTTACGGAATTGCCGCGCGCAGATAGAGAAGAAAGAAAAGGCATAGGTTGGAACAGATAACCGCCGCGTCTACAGGGCGGTTATTTCTGTTACGGGAGCCGCGGAAAGAAGGATGAAGGACTATGAAGTGGGTAAGATTCAGGATCAAAACCAGGACCGAAGCGGAGGATATCATAATCAGCAGCCTCTATGACCTGGGACTGGAAGGCGCCCAGATAGAGGACAAGGTACCTCTGAGCGCGTGGGAAAAGGAGCAGATGTTTGTGGATATCCTGCCGGATATGCCGGAAGATGACGGGACCGCTTTTCTGAGCTTTTTCGCGGAAAAAAACCAGGACGGAAGCCTGACGCTGCAGGAGAAAACAGTGGATGAGGAAACGATCCTGGAGCTGATACGGGGAGAACTGGAGGAACTGCGGGAATTTCTGAATATCGGGGAAGGGTCCGTCACCGTGGAGGAAACGGAGGATATTGACTGGATCAATAACTGGAAGCAGTATTTTCATCAGTTCTATATTGATGACATTCTGGTGATCCCGTCCTGGGAAGAAATGAAGCAGGAGGATCAGGGCAGAACGGTACTGCATATTGACCCCGGCACAGCGTTCGGAACCGGCATGCACGACACGACGCAGCTCTGCATCCGGCAGCTGCACAAGTACGTGAAAGAGGGCATGGTGATGCTGGATGTTGGCACCGGCAGCGGCATTCTGGCGATCCTGGCGCTGATGTTCGGCGCGGAGCGGGCAGTCGGGACGGATCTGGACATCTGCGCGGAAGCGGCCGTAAAGGAGAACTGCGAGAGCAACCACATAGACCGGAACCGATTTCGTATGCTGATCGGAAATATCATTACGGACAGGGAGATACAGGAAGCGGCGGGATACGGCTGCTATGATATTGTGACGGCCAATATCCTGACGGAGGTTCTTACGGAACTGACGCCGGTGATCGTGAACAGGCTGAAACCGGGAGGGATTTATATCACGTCCGGCATTATAGATGACAAGGAAGAAACCATGACGCGGGTTATCCGGGCCGCCGGATTGGAGATCATGGAGATCACCCGCCAGGGCGAATGGGTGAGCATTACGGCGAAGCGCGTGAGGTAACGGATATGCATCAGTTTTTTGCGGAGGAATCCCAGATTGATAAAGAAGGCGGGCGTGTGATACTCACGGGGGAGGACGTGAACCATATCAGAAACGTACTCCGCATGAAGCCGGGAGAAGAGATTGCCGTGCGCTGCGGAACGGACGGCAAAGAGTACCGCTGCGCCGTTCTGGCGCTGGAGGCGGACAGGGTGGTCTGCGAACTGCGTTTTATCAGAGAAGCCGGAACGGAGCTGCCGTCCAGGGTGCATTTGTTCCAGGGCCTGCCCAAAGCGGATAAGATGGAGCTCATCATCCAGAAGACGGTGGAACTGGGAGTGTATGAGATCATTCCGGTGGAAACTGCCCGTTCGGTGGTGAAGCTGGATGCCGGAAGGGCGGAACAGAAAGTGAAAAGATGGCAGGCTGTGGCGGAGGCCGCGGCCAAACAGAGTATGCGGGGAATGGTGCCGGCGGTGAGGCTCCCCATGTCCTTTGAGCAGGCTCTGCGGGAGGCCTCCCACATGGACGTCAGGCTGATCCCTTATGAACTGGCGGAAGGAATGGAAAAAACCAAAGAGATTTTTTCCTCGCTTCCGTCGGACGCGGATATCGCGGTATTGATAGGGCCGGAGGGCGGTTTTACTAAAGAAGAGGTGGAAAGAGCCGCCGCCTGCGGCATACAGCCGGTTACGCTGGGAAAGAGGATCCTCCGCACGGAAACGGCGGGCCTTACCGTGATGGCGTGGGTGATGTATCAGCTGGAAAAATAGCCGCATATAGTATTTATAGATAGAAAAAAAGGAGAAATACAATGGAAGTATATCTGGATAATTCCGCCACTACGAAGACTTTTCCGGAAGCGGCGGAACTGGCGGCGAAGATCATGCGCGAGGACTACGGCAACCCATCCAGTATGCATTTAAAAGGCGTGCAGGCGGAACGGTATATCAGATATGCCCGGGAAACGCTTGCCGGGCTGATGAAAGTCAGCGAAAAAGAAATTTATTTTACCTCAGGAGGAACCGAATCGGATAATCTGGCGCTGATCGGCTGCGCCATGGCCAATTACCGGGCGGGCAGACACCTGATCACCACGCAGACAGAGCATCCGGCGGTGCTGCAGCCCATGCACTACCTGGAGGATCAGGGATTTGAAGTAACGTATCTTCCGGTGAACGGGCAGGGGGTTATTTCCCTGGAGGATCTGAAAAAGGCAGTCAGGCCGGATACGATCCTGGTTTCCATCATGCATACCAACAATGAGATCGGCGCCGTGCAGCCTGTGGCGGAAGCGGGAGCGCTGATAAAGCGCGTCAATCCCGCTACGCTTTTCCATGTGGACGCGGTGCAGGGATTCGGCAAGGCGCGTATCTATCCGGGAAAGTCGGGGATAGATATGCTCTCCGTCAGCGGACATAAGATCCACGCGCCCAAAGGCATTGGTTTTTTATATGTCAGGGAGCGGGTCAGGATACACAATATGATCTATGGCGGAGGACAGCAGAAAAATCTCCGCTCAGGTACCGAAAACGTACCGGGGATCGCCGCACTGGCGAAGGCCGCGGAAATGATGTACGCGGATCTGGACAGGGACGTGGAAAAGCTCTACGGCCTGAAGGAATATTTCATCAGCGGACTGTCCAGGATTCCCGACGTGCGGGTAAACGGACCCGCGCCGCGGGAGGGCGCCCCGCATATCGTGAGCCTTTCCGTCAGGGGTGTGCGCAGCGAGGTGCTGCTGCACGCGCTGGAGGATAAGGGCATCTATATTTCGGCCGGCAGCGCCTGCGCGTCCAACAAACCGCGGACGCAGGGTTCCGCTACTCTGCGGGGGATCGGGCTGGAAAAGGATCTGCTGGATTCCACGGTCCGCTTCAGTATGTCCGTGTTCACCACAAAAGAGGAATTGGACTATACATTGTCCGTAATGTATGATATGATTCCTTTGTTGCGCAGGTACACAAGGAAATAAGTTCGGGGGAAGGGTATGTATAAAGCGTTTTTGATAAAGTATGCCGAGATAGGCGTAAAAGGAAGGAACAGATACTTATTTGAGGATGCGTTGGTCACACAGATCAAGTACGCGTTGAAAAAATGCGAGGGAGAATTTAAGGTTTCCAGAACGCAGGGACGTATTTATGTGGACGCTCTGACGGAATTTGATTACGATGAGGCGGTGGCGCGCTTAAAAAAAGTGTTTGGCATTTCCGGTATATGCCCCGTGGTATATGTGGAAGACGAAGGATTTGAAAAGCTGCGCGAAGACGTGATCGCCTATATTGACAGGATCTATCCTGATAAAAACAAGACGTTCAAGGTGGTATCCCGCAGAGCGAGAAAAAATTATCCCAAGGAGTCCATGGAAGTGAACGCGGACCTGGGAGAGGCTATTCTGAACGCTTACCCGGATATGCGGGTGGATGTACATCACCCGGACATTATGCTCCATGTGGAGATCCGGGAAAAAATATATCTTTATTCCGAGATCATTCCGGGACCGGGGGGAATGCCGGTGGGAACCGGCGGCAAAGCCATGCTGCTGCTTTCCGGCGGTATCGACTCCCCGGTAGCCGGTTATATGATAGCGAAACGCGGCGTGAAGCTGGATGCGGTTTATTTTCACGCGCCGCCGTATACCAGCGAGAGAGCGCGGCAGAAGGTGGTGGACCTGGCCCGCATCGTTTCCGGCTACACCGGTCCTATCTATCTGCATGTTATTAATTTTACGGATATCCAGATGTATATCTATGAGAAATGTCCCCATGAGGAGCTCACGATCATTATGCGCAGATATATGATGCGGATCGCGGAAGCGCTGGCGGAGAGGACGGAATGTCTGGGACTTGTGACGGGAGAAAGCATCGGGCAGGTGGCCTCCCAGACCATGCACAGCCTGGCCGCTACCAACGAGGTGTGCCATATGCCCGTTTACAGGCCCCTGATCGGATTTGACAAGCTGGAGATCGTGGAAGTGGCGGAAAAGATAGATACCTATGAAACCTCCATCCTGCCGTTTGAGGACTGCTGCACTATTTTTGTGGCCAAGCATCCGGTAACGAAGCCGAATCTGAAGATCATACGCAGGCATGAGGAAAAACTGGGAGAAAAAATGGAAGAGCTGGTACAGGCGGCGCTGGATTCGGACGAGCTTGTGATAGTGAGCGATGCTTCCGTTTAGGACGGGAGGGGAAAACGGCAAAAAAAGAACACCTTGAGATCTTCAAGGTGCTCCGCTTTCCTCAATAACAGAAATCATGGCGTTCTTTACCGCTTCCGGTATGTAAGAACAGCCTTACAGCAGATAGGGCTTTAACGCTGCCATAACGTCATCAATGCTTTCCTCCGCGTGGATATTCAGGTCGATGGGCTTGGAAAGATCCAGGCTGAAAATACCCATGATAGATTTCGCGTCGATTACGTATCTGCCGGATACGAGGTCAAAATCGTAATCAAATTTTGTAATATCATTAACAAAAGATTTTACTTTGTCAATGGAGTTTAAGGAAATCTGTACTGTTTTCATTGGAATTACCTCCTTACTTATTCATACCTTCTGACTTCATATTAATGGGTTTAACTCTAAAAGTCAATGATAAAACCGTACAAATTTCGAAAGGAATACTATGAAAAGTGTAGCATTACACAATCTGGGCTGCAAGGTCAACGCGTATGAGATGGACATTATGCAACAAATCCTGGAAGAAAAGGGGTATGTTATTGTACCATTTCATGAGAAGGCGGACATTTATATCATCAATACCTGCACCGTTACCAATATCGCGGACAGAAAGAGCAGACAGATGCTGCATCAGGCCAGGGCCAGAAACCCGCGGGCGGTGGTGGTGGCGGCCGGCTGCTATGTCCAGACCGGCGGAGCGGCGGTAAGGCAGGACCCCGCGGTGGATCTGGTGGTGGGCAACAATAAAAAGAGAGAGATCGCCGATATTCTGGAGGCTTTTCTGAACGAGCGGGAGAAACTGCCGGAAGATGCCGGCATTGTGGATATTAACGGGGAGTGTGATTACGAGGAGGCAGCGCTGCGGAAAACGGCGGAACATACCAGAGCGTACATCAAGATCCAGGACGGGTGCAACCAGTTCTGCTCCTACTGTATCATTCCTTACGCGAGGGGCCGCGTGCGCAGCCGCGGCTGGCAGGAGATACGCCGGGAAATGGAGGGGCTGGCCCGGGCGGGATACAAAGAAGCGGTCTTTACCGGCATCCATATCAGCTCCTACGGTCTGGATCTGGATGACGAGGCATGGGAAAGAGGAGAGAGCGTCACAAGAAGGCGGGAAGACGGCAGCAGGGAATATGGAGGGAAGAGCAAGCTTCTGGATCTGCTGGAAAGGGTACAGGACGTAGAGGGTTTTGAAAGGATCCGGCTGGGTTCTCTGGAGCCCCGTATCATTACGAAAGAGGCCGCGGAAAGACTGGCCGCCATGCCGAAGATCTGTCCGCATTTTCACCTGTCCTTACAGAGCGGCTGCGATGAAACATTAAAAAGAATGAATAGGCATTATACCACGGGTGAATACTTACAGTGCGTGGAGTATCTGCGGGAGGCCTACGATGCGCCCGCCATCACTACGGACGTGATCGTGGGATTCCCCGGGGAAACCGAGGAGGAATTCGCTTGTACGCGGGAATTTCTGAAGAAAGCGGCGCTGTATGAAATGCACATTTTCAAGTATTCCAGGCGGAAAGGCACCGTGGCCGCTGGACTGCCCGGACAGGTGCCGGCTTTTGTACAGGCCGAAAGAAGCGGCTGCCTGCTGGCGCTGGGAAAGGAGCTTTCCGCGGCATTCCGCGGTATGTACATAGGAAAGACCGTAGAAGTTCTGTTTGAGGACAGCAGAGAGATACAGGGGAAACCCTATTGGATCGGACACACGCCCCAGTATCTGCGGGTGGCGTTTCAGACGGAAGAGGATCTGCAGAACCGCGTGCGGAGGGGACGGATCACCGGATTTCTGGAGGAAGAAATCCTGCTGATGGAATAAAGATTTAGGAAAGTTGTCCCCTACAGGTTGAATTTTGAAAAAATATAGGGTAAGATAAAGTATAATAGCAAGAGGTGACCGGCATGCAGGATTTAGGCAACACACAATATTTTAAAGTACAGACGGAACCGGAAACGGGTGTGAAGGTAGTGCTTTCCACGGTATATGAAGCACTGACGGAAAAGGGATACAATCCTGTCAATCAGATCGTAGGATACATTATGAGCGGAGATCCTACCTACATCACCAGCCATAAGAATGCCAGAAGCCTGATCATGAAGGTGGAGCGGGACGAGCTGGTGGAAGAGCTGCTGACGGAATATATCCGCAACGCGCACTGGAAATAGCGGGAGAAACGCATGAGGATCATGGGACTGGATTTCGGCTCGAAGACGGTGGGGGTGGCGGTGAGCGACGCGCTGCTGATCACCGCTCAGGGCCTTGAGATCATCCGGCGGAAAGAAGAAAACAAACTGCGCCGTACTTTAGCCAGGATCGAAGAGCTGATCATGGAGTACGAAGTGGAAGAGATCGTACTGGGGCTCCCCAGGCACATGAACAATACCGAGGGCGCGCGGGTGGAGCTTACCATGGAGTTTAAAGAGAAGCTGGAGCGGAGAACGAACCTGCCGGTTACGCTGTGGGACGAAAGGCTGACTACAGTGGCGGCGGACAGGGCCATGGAGGAAGCGGGACTGAACCGGGAGGAGCGCAGAGAGCGCGCGGACCGGATAGCGGCCTGCCTGATCCTGCAGGGCTATCTGGACAGGCGGAGCATGGGGAAGCAAAAGGACTGAAAACGATGGAAAAGATCACATTCCGCCCCGACGGAGAAGAGGGCGTAGATTTTTACGTGCTGGAGCAGACCAGACTGGGCGGCTTCGACTATATTCTGGTAACGGATACGGAAGATGGGGACGGAGAAGCGCTCATCTTGAAAGATACATCTTTGGAAGGAGCGAAGGAAGGTGTCTACGCCGTTGTGGACGATGAGGAAGAGCTGCAGGCGGTGGCACAGGTTTTCCAGAGCATACTGGAAGACGTAACGCTGGAATGACTGATGCCGTCTGGGACAGACGGAAAAGATAGGAGATCAAAATGCCGCCGGACATTCGGAAAGTCCGCGGCCACGGAGGTAATTGCTTGAAAAAAAAGGAAAAAGAGAATAAGGGAGGTTCCAGGCTGAAGATCATCCCTTTGGGAGGCCTGGAACAGATTGGCATGAACATTACTGCCTTTGAATACGAAGACAGTATTGTTGTGGTGGACTGCGGATTATCCTTTCCGGCGGACGATATGCTGGGGATAGATCTGGTCATTCCCGATGTGCTTTATCTGGAAGAAAATCTGGATAAGGTCAAGGGCTTTGTCATCACTCACGGACACGAGGACCACATCGGAGCGCTCCCCTATGTGCTGCGCAGGGTGAACGTGCCGGTTTATGCCACCAAACTGACAATGGGGATCATCGAAAACAAGTTAAAAGAGCATGAAATGGAGTCCGTTGTCAAGCGCAAGGTCATAAAGTTCGGACAGTCCGTGAATCTGGGACAGTTCAGGATCGAGTTTATCAAAACCAATCACAGTATCGTAGACGCGGCGGCGCTGGCGATCTATTCGCCGGCGGGCGTGGTGGTGCATACGGGAGATTTTAAAGTGGACTATACGCCGGTATTCGGAGATGCCATAGATCTGCAGCGCTTCGCGGAGATCGGCAGAAAAGGCGTGCTGGCGCTGATGTGCGATTCCACCAACGCGGAACGGGTGGGCTTTACTCCTTCCGAGAAAACGGTGGGAAAGACCTTTGATACGCTGTTCGCGGATCATAAACACACCCGTATTTTTGTGGCCACCTTCGCTTCCAATGTGGACAGGGTGCAGCAGATCATCAATACGGCTTATAAATTCGGACGCAAGGTCGTGGTAGAGGGCCGGAGCATGGTCAATATTATCGAAACGGCCGCGGGCATGGGGTATCTGAATATCCCTGACAAGACGCTCATTGATGTGGATCAGCTGAAAAACTATCCCTATGAGCAGCAGGTCATCATTACCACGGGCAGCCAGGGAGAGAGCATGGCGGCGCTTTCCCGTATGGCTTCCGACATGCATAAGAAGATCACCATCGGCGCGGGGGATACGGTTATCTTTTCCTCCAATCCCATTCCCGGCAACGAGAAAGCCGTGACCAAGGTCATCAATGAGCTTTTCCGCAAAGGCGCGGACGTTATCTTTCAGGATACCCATGTTTCCGGACATGCCTGTCAGGAAGAGATCAAGTTGCTCTATACGCTGGTGAAGCCCCGATACGCGATCCCCGTGCACGGAGAGTACAAGCATCTGCGCGCGCAGGCCAAAATAGCGGAGGAACTGGGCATCGAAAAGGAGAATATCTTTATTCTTTCCTCCGGTGACGTGCTGGAACTTTCGGAAGAAAGAGCGGTGGTGACCGGCAGGGTACCCGTGGGTTCCATTCTGGTGGATGGTCTTGGAGTGGGAGATGTGGGCAACGTGGTGCTCAGGGACAGACAGCATCTGGCGGAGGACGGTATCCTGATAGTGGTCATGGCGCTGGACGAGGCGGGGGGCATGATCGTTTCCGGACCGGATATCGTTTCCAGAGGCTTCGTGTATGTCAAGGAGTCCGATGAACTTTTGGAAGAGGCCCGGATGATCGTGCAGAACGCCATGGAGGACCTTGTGGACAGAGGCATCACGGACTGGGGAAAACTGAAGGCCGCTACCAAGGATGTGCTTTCGGAATACGTGTGGAAAAAGACAAAGCGGCGCCCCATGATACTTCCCATCATTATGGAAGTATAGCGCGGAAAACGGGACAGACAGCAGCAAAGGAAGGACTGACGGAAATGGAAGAATGGGAACAGGCAGTAAATTTTCTGGTTGGAACCATTAAAAACACAAAGCAGTATCAGGCATATGAGCGGGAAAAGGAAAAAGTGAACCAGTTTCCCGAGCTGAAAGCCCAGATCGATGCCTACAGGATAAGAAATTTTGAAATACAGAATATGAGTAATGATGAGGAGCTCTTTTTCAAAATAGAAGAATTTGAAAAGGAGTACGAGAAGTTCCGGGAAAATCCCATTGTGGCGGATTTTCTCGCGGCGGAGTTAAGTCTTTGCAGACTGATTCAGAATATGAACGCCAAGATAACGGCGGGATTGAATTTCGAGTAAGAAAGGCAAGGTTGTTACGATGAATACCAGGCAGATGGTGGCGGCCGTTCTGGGAATGATCTTTAAGGTGGCCGTCGCGGTGATCGTAGTAGTTTTGGTCTACAGGGCGGCTCTGACGGCCTATGACTACGGATATCGTATTTTTCAGGAAACGCCGGTGGCCGCTGAGCCGGGCGTGGATATCAGGGTGGATATCACGGTGGGCAAAAGTCCTATGCAGATAGGCGAGATCCTGGAGGCGAAGGGACTGATACGGGATGCGAAGCTTTTCTATATCCAGAATCTGCTTTCCCAATATAAGGATAAGCTGCAGGCCGGTTCCTATACTTTAAATACGTCCATGACCATGCAGGAGATGATGGCGGTGATGTCCGTGTCGGACGCGCAGACAGAAGACGGGCAGACGCCGGATGAGGACGGAGAGGATCAGACGCAGGATTCCCAGACGGAAAATACGGAGCCGGAGGAAACGGAAAGCGAAGATGATAACGAATGACAGAATGATTGCCTTTATTGATTCGTTCGATAAAGGCAATACGCCTTTTTTGGAAGAAATAGAAAAAGAAGCAAGGGCGGCGGAGATACCGGTGATCCGGCCGGCCACCCAGAGCCTTCTGCGGTTTTTAATGGCCGCCAGGCGCCCGATGCGCATACTGGAGGTGGGGACGGCGGTGGGGTTCTCCGCCCTGCTTATGAGCGAATACGCGCCGGAGGGCGCGCATGTCACCACCATAGAAAAGTATGAAAAAAGGATCCTTGAGGCCAGGAAAAATTTTAAGCGCGGCGGCAGGGAAGAGCGGATCACCCTGCTGGAAGGGGACGCGGCCGGGGTGCTGGAGGGACTGCGGGGAAGTTACGACTTTATTTTTATGGATGCGGCGAAGGGACAGTATATCCGATTCCTCCCTCATGTGCTGCGTCTGCTGGCACCGGACGGGATGCTGGTTTCGGACAATGTGCTGCAGGACGGTGACGTGCTGGAGTCCAGGTTTGCCGTGACCAGAAGAAACCGCACCATACATGCCCGTATGCGGGAATATCTGTACGCTCTCACGCATGAGCCCGGGCTGGAAACGGTGATCCTGCCGGCGGGGGACGGCGTATCGCTCACGGTCAGGAAGCAGAAACCCGTGGAAGCGTGGCGGCTGGAAAAGAAAAAACTGGTGGAGGAATACCGCAGGGCCAATCGGACCGCCCTGCGCGGCCAGGTGGTCTGCGCCGGTTCTTCCCTGATGGAAATGTTTCCCGTAGAGGAGTGGGCAAAGGAGCTTGGAGAGGGCGTACCGGCAGTCTATAACCGGGGCGTGGGAGGCTATACGACCACGGACCTGCTGTCTGTTCTGGATATCTGCGTGCTGGATCTGGCGCCCGCGAAAGTGTTCATCAATATCGGCACCAACGACCTGAACAACGAACAGGAAACGGTGGCGGAGATCATGGACCGCTACGAGGAAATCCTGAACATCATAGAGAGGGAACTGCCGGAAACCGTGATCTATCTTATGGCGTATTATCCCGTGAACTATGAGGCGGCTTCGGAAGAAATGAAGCCCTGTCTGCGGATCAGGACCAACGAAAGGATCGCGCAGGCGAATCAGGAGGTGGAGAAGCTGGCGCGCAGACACGGTCTGCGCTACATTGACCTGAACGAACCCCTGCGGGATGAGCGGGGAAGACTGAAAGCGGAATATACGATAGAGGGCATGCATATCCGGCCGGAGGGCTATCGGGCCATTTTCCCGGAATTTATGGCATATGTACGGGAGTGAGGAAAACGCTATGAAAAAGAAACCTGAGCTTCTAATTCCGGCGGGGAGCCCGGAGGTGTTCAAAACCGCGGTGCGTTTTGGCGCGGATGCGGTCTATATCGGCGGGGAGGCGTTCAGCCTGCGGGCCAAGGCGAAAAATTTTTCCCTGGCCGAGATGGGGGAATGTATCGCCTTTGCCCATGCCGCCGGCGTCAAGGTCTATGTGACTGCCAATATCCTGGCGCATAACGGGGATCTGGAAGAGGCCGCCCGGTACTTCCGAAAGCTGGGCCGGCTTAAGCCGGAAAGACCGGATGCCCTGATCATTTCCGATCCGGGAATGTATATGCTGGCGAAGGAAATCTGCCCGCAGATAGAGCGCCATATTTCCACACAGGCCAACAATACCAATTACCGGACGTACCTCTTCTGGTGGGAACAGGGAGCCAGGCGGGTAGTGTCCGCCAGGGAACTGTCCCTGCGGGAGATCGGGGAGATCAGAAAACGGATCCCGCCGGAAATGGAAATAGAAAGTTTTGTGCACGGAGCCATGTGCATTTCCTATTCGGGAAGGTGCCTGCTGAGTAACTATTTTACCGGACGGGACGCCAACAAAGGCGCCTGCACGCATCCCTGCCGGTGGAAATACGCGGTCATGGAAGAAACCCGGGAAGGGGAATACCTGCCTGTGTATGAGAACGAGAGGGGAACGTATATCTTCAATTCCGGGGATCTGTGCATGATAGAGCATATCCCGGAAATGGTGGAAGCGGGGATCGACAGTTTTAAGGTGGAGGGGCGCATGAAAACGGCCCTCTATGTGGCGGCGGTAACCCGTACCTACCGCAGGGCGATCGACGATTATTTTGAGTCGGAATCAAAATACCGGGAAAATATGGACTGGTACAGGGCGGAGATAGCCAAGTGCACTTACCGGCGGTTTACGACGGGCTTTTATTTTGGAAGGCCGGACGAAAAATCCCAGATCTATGATGACAGCACCTATGTGAGCGAATATATTTATCTCGGGATCGTGGAGGAGGTAAGGCAGCCCGCAGAGGCCGATAAGGAGGAAGCGGCCGGTGGCGCGCAGGTGCTGATCGGGCAGCGGAACAAATTCAGCGTGGGGGATACCGTGGAGATCATGAAACCTTCCGGGGAAAACCTGGAGGCTGAGGTGAAGGCCATGCGCACGGAAGACGGAGAAGCGGTGGAAAGCGCGCCGCATCCCAGGCAGAAGCTGTGGGTGACGCTGACCGGAACGGCCGAACAGTACGACCTGTTGCGGATGAAGGCGTAAGAGCGGCTCTTGTGGAAACTGCATAGGGGAATGGGGAAGAATCGTGCCGTTTGTGCGAAAAATGCAGAAATTAAAATTGGGTATTGCATTTTTTCCTGAATTGGGTTATCTTAGAGAAAACGGAGTAAAACTTCAAATACGATATCCTGAACAATGGTGTTCCAAAGCTTATTTGGGGCACTTTTTTAGTATCGGGGAAACTCCAGGATACCGCTTGATCAAGAAAGGAAGAGGAAAGATGAGCGAAGTATTGAATGTGGAAGAAGTATTTGCCAGCAAGGTATTTACGCTTGGCAAAATGAAGGAAAGGCTTCCGAAAAGCATTTACAAGGAAGTCAAGAAGGTTATGGAGCAGGGCGGAGAGCTTTCTCTGGCTACCGCGGACGTGGTGGCAAAGGCCATGAAGGACTGGGCCGTGGAGAACGGCGCTACCCACTATACCCACTGGTTCCAGCCGCTGACCGGCATCACCGCCGAAAAACACGATTCCTTTGTAACCCATCCCGATGACGAGGGACATATGCTGATGGAATTTTCCGGCAAGGAGCTGATCAAGGGCGAGCCGGATGCATCCTCCTTCCCCTCCGGCGGTCTTCGCGCCACCTTTGAGGCAAGAGGCTATACCGTGTGGGATATTACCTCCCCCGCGTTCTTAAAAGAAGACGCTACCGGCGTGATCCTGTGTATCCCCACCGCCTTCTGCTCCTATAAGGGAGAAGCGCTGGACAAGAAAACGCCGCTGCTGCGCTCCATGGAGGCAGTCAGCCAGCAGGCGCTGCGTATCGTGCGTCTTTTCGGCAATACAGAGGCCACCAAGGTGGTCGCTTCCGTAGGTCCCGAGCAGGAGTATTTCCTGGTGGACAGAGAAAAATATCTGCAGCGGCCCGATCTGATCTTTGCAGGACGCACTTTGTTTGGCGCGCCGGCGCCCAAGGGACAGGAGCTGGAGGATCATTACTTCGGCACGATCCGGGAGAGGATCGGCGCGTATATGAAAGACCTGAACGTGGAGCTCTGGAAGCTGGGCGTTACCGCCAAGACACAGCACAACGAAGTGGCTCCCGCGCAGCATGAGCTGGCGCCCATTTATGAAACCGCGAATATCGCGGTGGACCACAACCAGCTGGTAATGGAAACCATGAAAAAGGTGGCCGGCCGCCACGGTATGGCCTGCCTGCTGCATGAGAAGCCTTTCGCGGGCGTGAACGGTTCCGGCAAGCACAACAACTGGTCTTTGGGCACCGACAACGGCGTAAATCTGCTGGATCCCGGCGATACTCCCAATGAGAATATCCAGTTCCTGCTGGTTCTGGCTTGTATCCTGAAGGCTGTGGATACTCACGCGGATCTGCTGCGTCAGAGCGCTTCCGATGTGGGCAACGACCACAGGCTGGGCGCCAATGAAGCGCCGCCCGCCATTATTTCCGTATTCCTGGGCGAACAGCTGGAGGATGTGGTAAAGCAGCTGGTAGAAACCGGCGAAGCGGCTCATGCCATCCAGGGCGGGAAGCTGCAGACGGGCGTGTCTACGCTGATCGATGTGGATAAGGACGCCACCGACCGTAACAGAACGTCACCTTTCGCCTTTACCGGGAATAAGTTTGAATTTCGTATGGTAGGCTCTTCGGATTCCATCGCCGGACCGAATACCACGCTGAACGCCATTGTGGCGGAAGCCTTCTGCGAGGCGGCGGACGAACTGGAAAAGGCGGAAAATTTTGATATCGCGGTGCATGATCTCATCAAGAAGTACCTGACCGAGCATCAGAGGATCATATTCAACGGCAACGGTTACGCGGATGAATGGGTGGAAGAAGCGGCAAGGCGCGGACTGCCCAATATCAAGTCCATGATAGAGGCGGCTTCTACCATCACGACCGACAAGGCCGTAAAGCTGTTTGAGAAGTTCGGTATCTTTACCAGAGTGGAGCTGGAATCCCGCGAGGAAGTTTTGTATGAAACCTACGCGAAATCCATCAACATAGAGGCGCTGACCATGATCGACATGGCCGGCAAGCAGTACATTCCCGCTGTGATCCGATACAGTAAGTCACTGGCCGATACCGTGCTGGCAGTAAAGCAGGCAGGCGCGGATGCTTCCGTACAGACCGATCTGCTGCGGACGGTAAGTGAAAAGCTGGCGGCGGCGCAGGCGGCGCTGACCAGGCTGGAGCAGGTGACGGCGCAGGCGGCGGCAATGGACAATGCCAAAGAGCAGGCGTTCTTCTACAAGGATACGGTCAAAGTGGTCATGGAAGAGCTGCGGGCTCCCATTGATGAACTGGAGATGATCGTGGATAAGGAAGTTTGGCCTGTACCCACCTATGGCGAGCTGACTTTTGAAGTGTAAAGTACAGAGAAAAGAAAGAGGACGTCGAAGCGGAAGACCGCTTCGGCGTCTTTTTGAGTGCCGACGGTCCTTTATCATCTTCAGCCTGGAGGGGGGTTATCCTTAGGGATGTCCTTGTGATAGGAATATTTTTTGAAATTGGGTATTGCAAAATGTATATACTTCAGGTATAATGCATAAAGTAATCGCATAAAGGGCTATCGCCAAACGGTAAGGCAACGGACTCTGACTCCGTCATTTCAAGGTTCGAATCCTTGTAGCCCTGTTGAGAGGAACCTTCAGCAGATCAGTCTGCTGGAGGTTTTTGCGTTTTCACAAAGGTTCGCGGCGATAACGGTTGAAAAGCGCAAAAGCGTAGGATATAATGTTATTTAGCGAAAGAAAACAGGGGATATGATGAAGAAAAATAAATAAAAATGGTAAAGGTGGAAATGATGGACGGAACACAAATGATCCAAAACGGTTATCCGGAGGCGCCGGGATGGGACCCGGGAACACAGAAGGAGATCGTCCGCCAGGGAAGAAGATTCTTTTCCCGGTTGGGACTGATGTATTTTCTGGGCACGCTGATCATATACGGGGTGCAGCTGGCGGTGCTTCTGATTCTGGAACTGATCGAACCGGATATGCTCAATAACGCCAATTTCAGTCTGGCGGCTACCATGCTGCCCATGTATCTCATAGGGATGCCGGCCATGATACTGCTGATCCGCACCGTGCCGGCGCAGCAGCCTGCGCAGCATAAAATGTCCGCGGGCAAGTGGACGCTGGGCGTTATCATGTGTTATTCCGTAATGTACTGCAGCAATCTGGTGGGCGTGTTCTTAACCGTCCTCATAGGGCTCCTCAAGGGGGGAGCCGTGGAGAATACGCTGCAGGAGATCACCGACTCCGTGAATCCCGTGATCGCCGCGGTTTTTATGGTGATCTGCGCGCCGCTCTTTGAGGAATATATTTTCCGCAAGCTGCTGGTGGACAGGGCCGTCCGGTACGGACAGGGCGTAGCGGTGGTGCTTTCTGGTTTTGTATTCGGGCTGTTTCACGGAAATCTTTCCCAGTTCGCCTACGCCACTACGCTGGGACTGTTTTTTGCCTTTATCTACGTAAGGACAGGAAAACTGCGGTATACCGTTCTGATGCATATGACCGTGAATTTTATGGGCGGCGTGGTGGCGCCCGCGCTGCTGAACCTGGTGGACCTGGACGCGATGGAGGCGGCGCTGATGCTGCAGGACGAAGAGGAGATGATGGCGGCCCTTATGCGGGTGCTGCCGGGATTGCTGCTCCTTATGGGTTATCTGTGCTGCCTGTTCGGGCTGGTGGTCGCGGGGATCGTTCTTCTGATCGTATTCCGCAAAAAGTTCAGGACCCAGCCTTGCGGGATTGCCCTGCCCGCGGGCAAAAAGTTTTCCACGGTGGCGCTCAATGCGGGGATGCTGCTTTTTATATTGTTCTGGGTGGCCATGATCATATGGCAGCTGTTTCAATAAAACGGACGGAGCGAAGCGGATATGTATACTTTTGACAGCAGGATTCGATACAGCGAAACCGACAGCAGCGGCAGGCTGACGCTGGAGGCGCTGCTGGATTACTTTCAGGACTGTTCCACATTTCATTCCGAAGATCTGGGAGTGGGAGTGGACTATCTGAATAAAAACAATGTTTTCTGGGTACTGGTATCCTGGCAGATCGTGGTAGACAGGTATCCCGGCATGGGAGAACGGGTCAGGACCGGTACTTTTCCCTATGAATTTAAGGGCTGTATGGGATACCGTAATTTCTGTATGCTGGACGAGGCGGGAAACTGCGTGGCAAAGGCAAATTCCCTCTGGGCGCTGCTGGACAAGGACAGCATGCGGCCGGGGCATCCCACCGGGGAAATGCTGGAAAAATACACGCTGGAGGAGAAACTTCCCATGGAGTACGCGGGAAGAAAGATCGTTCTGCCGGAGGATATCAGCCGGCGGGAAGCGATTACCGTCATGCCCTGGCATCTGGATACCAACGATCATGTCAATAACGGCCAGTATGTGCGGATGGCAATGAGCGCTCTGGGAGAGCGCTTCCCGGTTTCCCAGCTGAGAGCGGAATATAAGAAGCAGGCGCATCTGGGTGACGTGATCTGCTCGTTCGTAGGATGCCGCGCCGGGGAAACGGGCGGAAAGGTCCGGACAGTGTCGCTGCGGGATGAACAGGGAAACGTATATGTCAATATAGAGCTGGAAGAAAAAAGAGGATAATATGTTAAGGCTTGGTGAAAAACAGACACTGCGGATCGTGAAAAAAGTAGGGTTTGGCGTGTATCTGGCGGAGAGCGCGGAGGCGGCGGAAAAAGTGCTGCTCCCTGCCGCTCAGGTGCCGGCGGGGAAAGGGCTCGGAGAGGAAGTGGAGGTGTTCCTTTACCGGGATTCGGAAGACCGCCTGATCTCCACTACCGCCGCTCCGCTCTTAACAATGGGCGAAACCGCCAGACTGCGGGTGGCGGATGTCAACCGGTACGGCGCCTTTCTGGACTGGGGACTGGAAAAAGAACTGTTTCTGCCCTTTAAGGAGCAGACGGTCCGGGTAGAGCCGGGGGACATGCCGCTGGTTGCGCTTTACCTTGACAAGAGCGGGCGGCTCTGTGCCACCATGAACGTATACAGCGCCCTTTCCACCGCCAGTCCCTATCAAAAGGAAGACCGGGTGGAGGGATATATCTATGAGATCAACCCCGATCTGGGCGCTTTTGTGGCGGTGGATAATAAATATTCCGCGCTGATCCCCAAAAAAGAAATGTATGGGGATATCCGGCCGGGGCAGGTGGTGACGGCCAGGGTTACGGCGGTAAAGGAAGACGGCAAGCTGGATCTGAGCGTGCGGGAAAAGGCGTATCTGCAGATGGAAAAGGATTCCCTGCGGATACTGGAGCTCCTGGAGAGCTTTGACGGGACGCTTCCCTTTACGGACAAGGCTTCTCCCGAAGTGATCCGGCGGGAAACGGGAATGAGCAAGAATGAGTTTAAACGTGCCGTGGGCAGGCTGTTAAAGGCCGGCAGAATAGAGATCAAAGAAAGCGGGATCAGAAGAATCTGATTTTGGGGTGGTATTTTTCGGAAAGCTGTGATATAATGATCTTATTCACAAGGCAGAGGAGGAATGCGGAATGGATATTCCCGGATTATCTACAACGTTGTCCCAGACGGGCCTGGTCCAGAAGACGAGCATCGCGGTGCTCGATAAGACGATGGACTTAAACGAAGACCTGGGGGATGGTCTGCTGCGGATGATAGATGCCGCCGCTATGGAAAACTCCGTAAATCCTGCGGTAGGCGGTAATTTTGATGTAAGAGTTTAAAATGCGGAGAACGAGGGGCTTCGGAAGAGAAGCCTCTTTTTTTGTAACGGAAAAGAGGAAAACTTATGTTGATGATTGTGCTGAACTGGCTGTATATGCTGGTTACCTCTTTTGGTCTGGGATACGGGATCTTCTGCTTTACGGAGAAAAGACTGGGCTACCGGATGAAACACCTCAGCGCGGTTCTGACATCGGGTCTGATCGCGGCCACGGTATACGCTCAGATCTTCAGTCTGTTTTATAAGGTAGGACTGGCAGCCAATGCGGGACTGGCGGGGATCTGTCTGGTCCTGTTTGTCCTGTACCGGAAACGGCTGGCCGGGGATATCCGGAAATTAACGAAGGACCACGCTCTTTGGAAAGAGGGGATCCTTCTGGGTGGGTTGCTTCTGGTGTGGGCGTATTTTACGTCCAGGGGCTATCTGTATTATGATTCCGACCTGTATCATGCCCAGAGCATAAGGTGGCTGGAAGAGTACGGGGTGGTGAAGGGCCTGGGAAATCTGCATGAGCGCTTTGCCTATAACAGTTCGGCCTTTCCTTTGGGCGCGCTGTACAGCATGAAGTTTCTGACAGGCAGATCCCTGCACGCGGTCAACGGTTTTTTCGCGCTCCTGCTGAGCCTTAAGATCCTGGAGGCGCAGGGCTGGAGAAAAAGAGGGCGGAAACTGCTGATTTCGGATTTCGCCAGAATGGGGGCGCTGTACTATCTGACGCTTATCTGTGACGAGGTAGTTTCTCCGGCTTCCGACCATGTGGCGATGTGCATGATCTTCTATCTCGTGATCCGGTGGCTGGACTGCCTGGAGGAAAAGGAGGATTCGGTGGTGCCGTACGCGTATCTGTGCGTCTGCGGCGTTTATACCATGTCCTTAAAGTTGACGGCGGGGCTGGTCCTGATCCTTCTGTGGAAGCCGGCGAGCCGGCTGATCAGGGAAAAGCGGTGGAAGGAAACCGCGCTCTACCTGGGCATGGGGCTTTTGACGGCGATGCCCTGGCTCATTCGGAATGTAGTGATCTCAGGGTATCTGCTCTATCCTTTTCCGGCGCTGGATCTGTTTTCGGTGGACTGGAAGATGTCCGCCGAAAGAGCGGCCGCGGACGCGGCCAACATCAAGGCGTGGGGCAGGGCTCTGTATGACGGGCGCCTGGTGGGACTGCCCATTACGGAATGGTTTGCCGGCTGGTTCAGGGATACGCTGACCACCGTGGAAAAGGCGCTGATCGCGGCGGACTGGATCAGTCTGGCGGGAACGCTGATACTGGCAATATGGTGCGCGGTCAAAAAGAAGAAACAGTACGGGGATATTCTGCTTGTGCTCGTGACGCTGGGGGCCTCCTGGCTGTTCTGGCAGACCAGCGCGCCGCTGCCCCGATACGGCTATGCCTATATGCTGCTTCTGCCCGCCGTCTTTGCGGGGATCTTTCTGACGGCCGCCGGATGGTACAGGGCGGTATTCCTGGCAGCGGGAATGTGCGGCGCGTACAAGCTGTGTATGCTGGCCGGTTACGGGTGGAGCGTGGCCGGAGAGCCTTATTATCTGTGGCAGCAGGAATACGGGACCTATGAACTGCGCAGCGTGGAAGTGGACGGATTTACTTTCTACGAGCCGGTTACGGGGGACCGGACGGGATATGATGATTTCCCGGCCGCTCCGGAAGTCAATATTCTGCTGAGAGGAGATACTCTGCGGGAAGGATTCCGGCATCCGTGAGCTTTTCACCAAAAAACTCCACAAAAATCTTACTTTTCAGTAGATTTTTTTCGGGTTGTGAATTAAAATGAGAAAGTAGTATGCAAAATGGCGCAATATACGGGAAAGGGAAAGTATGATATCGAACCAGATATTGCAGAGTACGATCGACGGACTGAAAAACATTGCCAGGGTAGAGCTGTGCGTACTGGATACGGACGGAAAGGAGATTGCCCGTACCACGGACATGAAGGACTGCTCCGCGGCCGGAATGGAGTTTGTGAAATCTCCGGCGGACTCCCAGGAGATACAGGGACATCAGTATTTTAAAATATTTGATGAGCATCAGCTGGAATATGTGCTGGTGGTGCGCGGCAGCGGCGAGGACGTATACACGGTGGGGCGTCTGGCGGCTTTTCAGATACAGAATCTGCTGGTAGCCTACAAAGAGCGTTTTGACAAAGACAATTTTATTAAAAACCTGCTCCTGGACAATCTGCTGCTGGTGGATATCTACAGTCGGGCCAAAAAGCTGCATATTCAGACGGATACGGGCCGGGTGGTCATGCTGATAGAATCGGAAAACGGCCGGGACAATAACGCGCTGGAGATCGCCAGGGCTTACCTGGGGAACAGCAGCCTGGATTTTGTGACGGCGGTGGACGAAAACAATGTGGTGATCGTAAAGGATCTGTCCGAATCCGAACAGGGCAGGGAAATTGACAAAGCGGCCAGGGAGCTGAAGAGCTGCCTGCAGCGGGAAGGCATCAAAAACGTACACATTTCCTACGGCACCGTGGTGCATGAGATCAAGGAAGTGAGCCGTTCCTACAAGGAAGCCAGGATGGCGCTGGATGTAGGAAGGATCTTCTTTGACGAGAGGGACGTGATCGCCTACAGTGAGCTGGGGATCGGCAGACTGATCTATCAGCTTCCCATCCCTTTATGCAAGATGTTCATACGGGAGATCTTCGGCGGCAAGAGCCCGGATGATTTTGATGAGGAAACCCTGACCACCATACACAAATTTTTCGAGAACAGTTTAAACGTGTCGGAAACTTCCAGACAGCTGTTCATTCACCGCAATACTCTGGTCTACCGGCTGGATAAGCTGCAGAAGAGCACCGGTCTGGACCTGCGGGTGTTTGAGGACGCGATCACGTTCAAGATAGCCCTTATGGTGGTAAAATATATGAAGTATATGGAAACTTTTGAATACTGATTGATAGAGGAGAATTATGTCACGAAAAGAAGAAAAGCGCAGAATCAGGGAACAGATGATAGAGGAGAACGGACTGATCTATCTGGATGGAGTGAGTAAGGTCTATTCCGCGGGCGCCCCTGCCTTAAACGGCGTTACTCTCCATATTAACCGGGGAGAATTTGTATTTATCGTGGGGGACAGCGGCTCCGGAAAATCCACGCTGATCAAGCTCCTGCTGCGGGAGCTGACGCCTTCGGGAGGAAAGGTCTGGGTCATGGGGCACGACGTAGCCAAGATCCCGCACCGCAAGATCCCCAAATTCAGGCGGAATCTGGGGATCGTATTTCAGGATTTCCGGCTGTTAAAGGACAGAAACGTCTATGAAAACGTGGCGTTTGCCCAGCGCATCATCGAGGTGCCTTCCAAGGAGATAAGGAGAAACGTACCCAGCATTCTGGCAACCGTGGGTCTGGCGGGCAAATACAAAGCCAAACCCAAACAGCTTTCCGGCGGCGAGCAGCAGCGGGTGGCTCTGGCCAGGGCTCTTGTGAACAGGCCGTCCATTCTGCTGGCGGATGAACCTACCGGAAACCTGGATCCCAAAAACTCATGGGAGATCATGAAACTGCTGGAGGAGATCAACGAGAGCGGGACCACGGTGGTGGTAGTTACCCACAACAGAGAGATCGTCAACGATATGCGGAAAAGAGTGGTCACCATGAAAAAAGGTGTCATTGTCAGCGACGAAGAGGAAGGAGAGTATATAGATGAAGATTAGTACCTTATTTTATACTCTCAAGCAGGGATTTAAGAGTATTTTCCGAAACAAGTGGTTTTCCCTGGCGTCCATCGCCACGATTTCCGCGTGCCTGTTTCTGTTCGGTTTGTTTTACGCCATTGTGATGAACGTGCAGCACAGTATCCGTACCATGGAAGAGGATGTCTGCGTCACCGTGTTTTTCCAGGAGGACGTGACGGATGCCAGAGTGGCGGAGATCGGGGATCTGATCTCGGTGCGGCCGGAGGTTGCCAGAGTGGAATTTGTTTCCAGAGAAGAAGCGTGGGAGTGGGCGCAGGAACATATTTTACAGGGATACGCGGACGGGTTCCCTACCAATCCCCTGGAACATTACCAGAACTATAAGGTATACCTGAGCGATGTGGCTCTGCAGGACGCGCTGGTAACTTATCTCCAGTCCCTGCCGGAAGTACGCAAAGTCAATTACAGCCAGATGACGGCCTCTACATTATCGGGCGTAAATCTTCTGATGGCCTATGTGTCCCTTGGGATCATCGTGATCCTGCTGGCGGTGTCCGTGTTCCTTATCAGCAATACGGTAACGATCGGTATTTCCGTGCGCCAGGAGGAGATCAGCATTATGAAATATGTGGGCGCGACGGACTTTTTTGTCAGAGCTCCCTTTGTGATCGAAGGTATGCTGATCGGCGCTATCGGCGCGCTGATCCCGCTGGAACTGATCTACCTGATCTATAACAAAGCCCTTTCCTATGTGAGCGGCGTATTTCCCAATCTGATGCAGAGGATCCAGTTCCTGCCGGCGGGAGAGGTCTTTTCGGTGCTGATACCGGTGTCTATCGTGATGGGCGTGGGGATCGGATTTTTCGGCAGTTTTAATACAGTGAGAAAGCATCTGAAGGTATAACCTGTAGAAAGGAGCGGAGGAGATGAAGAAAAAGATTGCCATAGCGCTTGCGCTGGTACTTGCGGCAGGACTGTTTATGCAGAGAGTGTCTTATTCTGAAGCCACTTCCTTTTCGGACATCACTTCCGCGAGTATTCGGGACAAAGAAGATCAGATAGGCGCCGCCCAGACGGAAAGGGAAAATCTGCAGAATACGCTGTCCAATGTCAGAGCTCTGCGGTCCCAGCTGGAAGCGCAGAAAAAGGATCTGAACAATTATGTGGCGGAACTGGACGGACAGCTGGCGGAGATCCAGGAGAGCATCGCGCAGATTAACGCGCGGATCGCGGAAAAGGAAGAAGAGATCGCCCAGACAGAGCGGGAACTGGAAATCGCCAGGGAGAGGGAACAGGCGCAGTACGAGGCCATGGTGGCCAGGATTCAGCGGCTGTATGAGCAGGGCGAGGGAGATTATCTGCAGATGCTGTTTGGAAGTGATTCCATGGGAGATATGCTGAATACACTCGTATATATGGAGCAGATCGCGGCATATGATAATCAACAGCTGGAAGAATTTATGCTGAACCGTCAGTATATTGAGATATGCGAGGAAGAGCTGCTGCAGGACAAAGCGCTTTTAGACGAAGCCAAGGCGGCGGTGCTGGAAGAAGAAGCCATGGTGCAGGAGATGATAGCCGATAAGGAGGCCACCATCCGGCAGTATGACGCGGATATCAACAACAAGACCCAGGCGATCGCAGAATATGAGGCGGGGATCCAGGCGCAGAATGAGCTGATCGAGGCTCTGGAGGCCGCGATCGCTGCGGAGAGAAAGAAGATTCTGGAACAGAACGGCGTGGTAATGAATTATGACGGCGGTATCTTTAAGTTCCCCCTGGCTTCCTATACCAGAGTTTCCGACGATTACGGCCCCCGTATCCATCCTACGCTGGGCGTGCAGCAGTTCCATAACGGCGTGGATTTTGCTTCTCCCACGGGAACGGCGATCTACGCGGCATATGACGGCGTGGTCGTGGCCGCTTCTTACAGTAAGACCATGGGAAATTATGTGATGATAGATCACGGAAGCGGTTTATACACGATCTACATGCATGCTTCCAAGCTGTATGTTTCCAAGGACGATGTGGTGGCGCGGGGAACCACCATCGCGGCGGTTGGGGCAACGGGCCGCGCGACAGGCCCCCATCTGCACTTCAGCGTGCGTTTGAACGGGGAGTATGTAAGTCCCTGGAACTATCTGTCCCAGTAAGAATAAGGAGATGAATGGTCAGGATGGAAGAAAATGAGATTTACGCGGTGGGATATCGCGGCCAGGTGCCCGCTCCGGAGCAAAAGCCCGATAAAGGAGGCAGGTATTTCTGGTGCGGCCTGATAACGGGGCTGGTTATGGCGCTGCTGGTTGTCAGCGCAGTCTACCTGGTCAACCGGATACAGGCTGCCGTTACGGCGCGGGACCAGGTTTCCGGGCATACGGCCGGACGGGATTCCGAGGACGAAAATGACATGGCCTCCGATACGGCGGTCACGCCGGAAATGATAGAGAAGCTGCAGCTCATAGAGAAGATCATTGATACGTATTTCTATGAGGAGGATATAGACAGGTCGGTGCTGGAGGAAGGTGCTTACCGGGGCATGGTGGAAGCGCTGGGGGATCCCTATTCCCAGTATTACTCGGCGGAGGAACTGAATCAGCTGTATCAGGATACGCAGGGAGTTTATTATGGGATCGGAGCCTACATCAGTCTGGACGCGGTAACTTCCTACGCGAAGATCAGCGGTGTCATAGCGGGCACGCCCGCGGAGGAAGCGGACCTGAGGGAAAACGATATTATCTATAAAGTAGAGGATACGGACGTTTACGGTATGGCTCTGGAAGAAGTGACCGGCATGATCAAGGGCGAGGAGGGCACTACCGTGCACCTGACGCTGGTCCGGGACGGCATGGAGATCGAGAAGGAGATCGAACGCAGGAAGGTAGAGTCACCTACGGTCAATTCCGAAATGTATGAGGACGGGATCGCGTACATCCAGATCACGGAATTTGACAATGTGACGGAGGATCAGTTCGCGGATGCGCTGGCGGTAGCCAAGGGCTCCGGCATGAAGGGCCTGATCCTGGACCTGCGCGGCAATCCGGGCGGCAATCTGATGTCCGTAGTCAATATCGCGAAGATGATGCTTCCGGAAGGGCTGATCGTGTATACGGAAGACCGGGACGGACACCGGACGGAGTATAAATGCGACGGCAGCAGGCAGCTGGAGGTGCCCATGGTGGTGCTGGTAAACGGCAATTCCGCCAGCGCCGCGGAGATCCTGGCGGGCGCCATTAAGGATTACGGGATCGGTACGCTGCTGGGAACCACCACCTTTGGCAAGGGGATCGTGCAGCGTCCTGTGGAAATGAGCGACGGCTCCGCGGTCAAACTTACCATCAGCGCCTATTACACGCCCAACGGCATCAATATCCATGGCGTTGGGATCGAACCCGATGTGGTATGTGAACTGGACAGCGAGAGATATTACAGCGAAGAAAACTACGATAATCAGCTGGAGAGCGCGAAGGAACTGCTGAGGGAGATGCTGGAGCAGTGATATTGTGAAACAGCGGAATACGCGCGGAACGGAAAATATCGGGCAGAGAGAAAACTCTGCCCGATATTTTTGACGGTTTGGGAATATTCTATATACATTTTGAGATTTTGTGGTATACTGTAATAGAACATACTTTCGATTGACGCAGAGAGGGAGCTTTATGGATCACTTTGTTTTGCATTCCGAATATCAGCCTACCGGCGATCAGCCCCAGGCGATAGAAAAGCTTGTCAGAGGATTCCGGGAAGGCAATCAGTTTCAGACGCTGCTGGGGGTCACCGGATCCGGCAAGACTTTTACCATGGCTAATATCATCGCGGCGTTGAACAAACCCACGCTTGTGATCGCCCACAACAAAACCCTGGCCGGCCAGCTTTACGGTGAATTTAAAGAGTTTTTTCCGGAAAACGCCGTGGAATATTTTGTATCCTACTACGATTATTATCAGCCGGAGGCCTATGTGCCGTCTACGGATACGTATATTGCCAAAGACTCGGCCGTCAACGAGGAAATAGACCGGCTGCGCCTCTCGGCTACGGCGTCCCTGACCGAAAGAAAGGATGTGGTGGTGGTAGCCAGCGTATCCTGTATTTACGGGCTGGGCAGCCCCGATGACTATCAGGGCATGCAGGTTTCTCTGCGGCCCGGGATGCAGAAAGACCGGGAGGAGGTCTTGCGGGAACTGATAGATATTCAGTATGACCGCAACGACATGGAAGTGACCAGAGGAAGTTTCCGGGCGCGGGGCGATGTGGTGGAAATCTACCCGGCCCAGGGCGGCGATTATCTCATACGCGTTGAATTTTTTGGAGATGAGATAGACAGGATCTGTGAAACGGATCCCCTGACGGGGCAGGTCCACGCCACGCTGAACCACATTACGATCTTTCCCGCTTCCCACTATGTGGTGGCGGCGGACAAGATCAGGCGGGCCTGCGACGATATTGAAAAGGAACTGGAGGAACGTGTCCGCTATTTTAAAGGCGAGGATAAACTTCTGGAAGCCCAGCGCATCTCCGAGAGGACCAATTTTGACGTGGAAATGCTGCGGGAAACCGGATTCTGTTCCGGGATCGAGAACTATTCCCGATATCTGAGCGGTACGAAGGAGGGGGAACCGCCCTACTGTCTGATGGATTATTTTAAGGACGATTATCTGATCATCATTGACGAGTCCCATATGACCATACCGCAGATCAGGGGAATGTACGCGGGTGACCGTTCCCGCAAGACCACGCTGGTGGATTATGGCTTCAGGCTGCCTTCGGCGCTGGATAACCGTCCACTGGCATTTCATGAATTTGAGGAGCATATTGATCAGATGCTGTTTGTGTCGGCCACGCCTTCGGACTATGAGAAGGACCATGAGCTGCTGCGCGCGGAACAGATCATCCGTCCCACCGGGCTGCTGGATCCGGAGATTTCCGTCCGGCCGGTGGAGGGGCAGATAGATGACCTGGTGGGAGAGGTCAACCGGGAAACCGCCAGACACAATAAGGTGCTGGTAACCACGCTGACCAAGCGGATGGCGGAGGATCTGACCGACTATATGAAGGAAGTGGGGATCCGGGTAAAATATCTGCATTCGGATATTGACACGCTGGAAAGGGCGGAGATCATCAGGGACATGCGTCTGGATGTCTTCGATGTGCTGGTGGGCATCAACCTGCTCAGAGAAGGGCTGGACATTCCCGAGATATCGCTGGTGGCCATACTGGACGCGGACAAGGAAGGATTCCTGCGTTCAGAAACTTCCCTGATCCAGACAGTGGGCCGGGCGGCAAGGAACGCGGAGGGACATGTGATCATGTACGCGGATACCGTTACGGATTCCATGAAAGCCGCCATCGAAGAAACCGAGCGCAGGCGCCGGATACAGCAGCAGTATAATGAAGAACACGGCATCACGCCACAGACCATCCAAAAAGCGGTGCGGGAGCTGATCAGCATCTCCAAAGTGGTGGCGAAAGAGGAAGCCCGTTTTGAGAAAGATCCGGAATCCATGAACCGCGGGGAGCTGGAAAAGCTGATCGCGGATGTACAGAAAAAGATGCGGAAGGCCGCCGCGGACCTGAATTTTGAGGCCGCCGCCCAGCTGCGGGATAAGATGGCGGAATTAAAAGGGATCCTGCGGGATATGGCGGAATAGAGGAAAGGGCCGGCCGCGTCCGCGCGGGAAAGGACAACAGGAAAAAGAAAAGGAAGGTTATGGCACTATGGAAGAAGTACAGAAAATGCGCCCCAGGGAATGGATCAAGGTGAGAGGGGCCAAAGAACATAATTTAAAAAACATAGATGTGGATATTCCGAGAAATGAGCTGGTCGTTCTGACAGGGCTGTCAGGATCCGGGAAATCTTCTCTGGCGTTTGATACCATATACGCGGAAGGACAGAGGCGCTATATGGAATCCCTTTCCTCCTATGCCCGGATGTTCCTGGGACAGATGGAAAAGCCCAATGTGGAAAAAATAGAAGGACTGTCACCGGCTATTTCCATTGACCAGAAATCCACCAACCGGAATCCCCGTTCCACGGTGGGCACGGTAACGGAAATTTATGATTATTTCCGTCTGCTCTATGCCAGGATCGGAATCCCCCACTGTCCCAAATGCGGCAGAGCCATCGCCAGGCAGAGCGTGGACCAGATGGTGGATCAGGTCATGGCGCTGGAGGAAGGATCCAGGATACAGCTGCTGGCGCCTGTAGTGCGGGGACGCAAGGGAGAACACGCGAAGGTCCTGGAACGGGCCAAGAAGGGCGGCTATGTGCGGGTGCGCGTAGACGGCAATCTTTACGAGCTGTCTGAAGAGATCAAACTGGATAAAAATATCAAGCACAATATCGAGATCGTAGTGGACAGGCTGGTGGTGAAGAAAGGCATTGAGCGCCGGCTGGCGGATTCGATCGAGAATGTGCTGGCGCTGGCGGACGGACTTCTGGAGGTGGACGTGATAGGCGGGAGCCCCATGAGTTTCAGCCAGAGTTTTTCCTGCCCCGACTGCGGTATCAGCATCAGTGAGATCGAACCCCGCAGCTTTTCCTTCAACAATCCTTTCGGTGCCTGCCCGGATTGTTTCGGATTGGGATACAAGATGGAATTTGATGTAGAGTTGATGATACCGGATACTTCCCTCAGCATCAACGAGGGCGCCATCGCGGTCACGGGCTGGCAGTCCTGCATGGACAAGGGCAGCTTTACCAACGCCGTTCTGCAGGCCCTCTGCAAAGCGTACCATTTTGACCTGGATACGCCGTTTGAGAAATATCCGGAAGAGATCCGGGAGATGCTGATCCACGGTACGGGCGGCAAAAGCGTGGACGTGTATTACGAAGGGCAGAGAGGCAGGGGCGTTTATCCCGTTGCTTTTGAGGGACTGATCAAGAATGTGGAACGCAGATACAGGGAAACCGCTTCCGATACCATGAAACAGGAGTATGAGAGCTTTATGCGCATCACGCCCTGTAAGCTCTGCAAAGGTATGCGTCTGAAGCAGGAGTCGCTGGCGGTAACGGTCTGCGACAAAAATATTTATGAGATCACGGCCATGTCAGTGGACAAGCTGCAGACCTTTCTGGAAGAGATGCGGCTGACCGGGCAGCAGGAGCTGATAGGCGGACGGATATTGAAGGAAATTAAAGCGAGAGTAGGTTTCCTGGTCAATGTGGGACTGAATTATCTTTCTCTTTCCCGGGCCACCGGAACGCTTTCGGGAGGAGAGGCACAGCGGATCCGCCTGGCAACCCAGATAGGGTCCGGGCTGGTAGGCGTCTGCTATATTCTGGACGAACCCAGCATCGGCCTGCATCAGCGCGACAACGATAAGCTGCTGGCGGCGCTGAACAATCTGAAGCGCCTGGGGAACACGCTGATCGTAGTGGAACATGACGAAGATACTATGCGGGCCGCGGATTACATTGTGGATATCGGACCGGGAGCCGGTTCCCACGGAGGAGAAGTCGTGGCCTGCGGCACCGCGGAAGAGATCATGGCCTGCCCGGAATCCATTACGGGGCAGTATTTAAGCGGCGCCCTGAAGATCCCGGTGCCCGCGGAGCGCAGAGAACCTACGGGCTGGCTGACGGTACGGGGCGCGCAGGAAAATAATCTGAAAAATATAGATGTGCAGATCCCACTGGGTGTCATGACAGTTGTGACAGGAGTGTCAGGATCTGGAAAAAGTTCTTTGGTGAACGAGATACTTTACAAGCATCTGGCCAAAAAGCTGAACAGAGCCAGGACCGTGGCGGGAAAACACAGAGGGATCGAGGGAACGGAGCAGCTGGATAAGGTCATCAGCATCGACCAGTCCCCCATAGGCAGAACACCCCGATCCAATCCTGCCACTTATACGGGGGTATTTGACCAGATCCGGGACCTGTTCGCGTCTACGGCGGATGCCAAGGCCAAGGGCTATAAGAAGGGACGGTTCAGCTTCAATGTGAAGGGCGGGCGCTGCGAGGCCTGCGGAGGGGACGGCATCATCAAGATAGAAATGCATTTCCTGCCCGATGTGTATGTGCCCTGCGAGGTCTGCGGTGGCAAACGTTACAACAGGGAAACGCTGGATGTCCGGTACAAGGGAAAGAATATCTATGACGTGCTGGACATGACGGTGGAGGAGGCGGTGTCCTTCTTCGCCCATCTTCCTTCTATCCGGCATAAGATAGAAACCCTGAATGATGTGGGACTGTCCTATATCAAGCTGGGGCAGCCTTCCACGGAGCTTTCCGGCGGGGAGGCCCAGCGGATCAAGCTGGCGGCGGAACTGAGCAGGCGCAGTACCGGAAAGACGATCTATATCCTGGATGAACCCACCACGGGACTGCATTTCGCTGATGTGCACAAACTGGTGGAGATCCTGCGCAGACTTACGGAAGGCGGCAATACCGTTGTGGTGATCGAACACAATCTGGACGTGATCAAAACAGGGGACTATATTATTGATATGGGACCGGAGGGCGGTGACGGCGGCGGCACCGTAGTGGCGCAGGGGACGCCGGAGGAAGTGGCCGAATGCCCGGATTCCTATACCGGCATCTACATTAAAAAAATGCTGGAAAAATAAAAATACCTCTAAAGTTTTCAGGCGGATGCGCCGAATAATAAATCAGACGCACGGACGCAGAACAGGCGAAGGATTCGTTTAAACGGAAGATTCGTTTGTTTTGCGTTTTGTTTTTCTAACATTTAAAATTTGAAAAACCTCTATGAAAATGGCATGATTTAGGTTATAATATCCATATGCCATAGAAAGGGGTAAGTTTTATGCAGTATACGGATATAGGAATTGATCTGGGGACAGCCAGTATTTTGGTTTACATCAGAGGGAAGGGCGTTGTACTGAAGGAGCCCTCCGTTGTAGCTTTCGATAGAGATACCAACAAGATAAAGGCGATCGGCGAGGATGCCAGGCTCATGCTGGGCAGGACCCCCGGCAATATTGTGGCCGTAAGGCCTCTGCGCCAGGGCGTGATCTCCGATTATACCGTGACCGAGAAAATGATGAAATATTTCATCCAGAAGGCTCTGGGCAGAAAGACCTTCCGAAAGCCCCGCATCGCGGTGTGTGTACCCAGCGGCGTAACGGAAGTGGAAAAAAAGGCGGTGGAGGACGCGACCTACCAGGCGGGAGCCCGGGAGGTATCCATCATTGAAGAGCCCATCGCGGCCGCCATCGGCGCGGGAATTGACATTTCCAAGCCCTGCGGGAACATGATAGTGGATATCGGAGGAGGAACCTCGGATATCGCGGTGATCTCCCTGGGCGGTACGGTAGTCAGCGCTTCCATCAAGATAGCGGGAGATGATTTTGACGAAGCCATTGTACGTTATATGCGTAAAAAGCATAATCTGCTGATAGGGGAAAGAACGGCGGAGGATCTGAAGATAAAGATCGGTTCGGCATATAAGAGGCCGGAAGTGGATTACATGGATGTGCGGGGAAGGAACCTGGTAACGGGGCTTCCCAGAACGGTCACCGTTTCCTCGGAGGAAACGGAAGAGGCGCTGCGGGAAACGACGGCGCAGATCGTGGAAACCATTCACAGCGTACTGGAGAAGACTCCTCCCGAGCTGGCGGCGGATATTGCCGACAGGGGTATCGTGCTGACAGGCGGAGGAAGCCTGCTGCGGGGCCTGGAGGATCTGATCTCCGCCAAAACAGGCATCAATACCATGACCGCGGAAGACCCTATGACCGCAGTGGCGGTGGGTACCGGCAGGTACGTGGAATTTCTGGCAGGTTACAGAGAGGAATAGAAGAGGACGGCAACGCCCGGAAAGGATACTTATGGTTAAAGGACTTTACACCGCTTATACCGGCATGCGCAATGAGCAGAACAGAATGGACATCATGACGAACAATCTGGCGAACGCGACTACGGTGGGCTTTAAAAAAGAAGGCTCTACCAGCCAGGCCTTTTCCGACGTGCTGGCGGTGAAATTAAAGGACGCTTCCGTAGGACTTTCCGTAAGGCAGCCCATCGGCATTAACAGCCCCGGCGTGAAGATCGGGGAGAATTATACCGACTATACCCAGGGCTCTTTCCGTATTACGGACAATACCTTCGATCTGGCGCTTTCGGGGGACGGTTTTTTTGCCATAGAATTTACCAATAAAGCCGGCGAAACTTCTACCAAATACACGCGTTCCGGGGATTTTACCCTGAACACCGACGGTTTTCTGGTAACAAACGAAGGCGATTATGTGCTGGATGAGAATAACGCCAGGATCCAGCTGGATCCTCTTCAGGAAGCCTCCATCCAGACTGACGGGACGATCAGCCAGAACGGTCAGACGGTGGCCAGGATCCAGGTGACGGATTTTGAGGATTACGATTATCTGCAGCGGTATGGGGAAACCTATTTTGAACCCATTGAAGGAGCGCAGACCATGGAGGGCAGCGCGGAGATCCATTCCGGCTGGCTGGAAATGTCCAATATCCAGGTAGTGTCCGAGATGGTGAATATGATAAGCATCACCAGACAGTATGAGAGCAACCAGAAAGTAGTACAGACCATTGACGATACGCTGCAGACGGCGGTCAATGACCTGGGAAGAATATAGGAGGCAGGATATGGTTCGTAGTTTGTGGACAGCCGCGACGGGTATGATCGCCCAGCAGAACAATGTGGATACCATTGCAAACAATCTTTCCAATGTGAATACCATGGGATACAAAACGCAGCAGATGGAGTTCAAATCTCTTCTGTATCAGACGCTGCAGACCAGAACGACTTCTGCCAACGGCGAGTATAAGCCTTCCAGCGCGCAGGTGGGACTGGGCGTGCGCAACGCCTCCATCACTACCATATTTGAGAACGGTCCCATGCTCGCCAATTCAAGCCCTACGGCTTTCGCTATAAGCGGAAAAGGATTTTTCGCGGTTCGGGGAGCGGACGGCGATACCTACTATACCAGAAACGGCAATTTCCAGTGGACGCTGGCGCCGGGCGGAGGCTGTATGCTGGCGGATTCCGAAGGGCGTCCCGTATTGGACTCCCAGGGCAGGAATATTTCTCTGAGCGATGCCTATGATCCGACCCAGGTGGTAGTGACCGCGGACGGTACCGTATGCTATCCCGATGAAAATAACAATCCGCAGTCCCTGGGCATCACCATCGGACTGTATCAGTTTACCAATCCGGGCGGTCTGGAGCGCAAGGATAACAGCCTTTATTCGCAGAGCGCGGCCAGCGGAGCGCCTATCAACGAAGCCACCAGCGACACAGTGGAAAAGAGCCGGGTGATCCAGAACTATCTGGAAGGCTCCAATGTGCAGGTAGTGGATGAAATGGTCAATATGATCGTGGCGCAGAGAGCTTATGAAATGAATTCCAAGGCCATTACGGCTTCTGACGAGATGCTGCAGCAGGCCAATAATCTGCGCCGTTAGCGGGCAGGGTGTAGCTTAGCCGGAGCGTGAAAAGACCGGTGAGCGCGGAAAGGAGCAGGAATATGGATATCGGCAATCTTACAAGTTCTTATCTGGATCTGTACAAAACACAGGCGGAGCAGTCCGCGGACAAACTGGAAGGCCGGCTGAAGACAGATTATTCCAAGGCCGACGATAAGGAACTGATGGATGCCTGCAAACAGTTTGAGGCTTACTTTGTGGAGCAGATGTTTAAGGAAATGGTGAAGACCATTCCTGAAGCGGAGAGCAGTTCCAGCTATACTTCCAGTCTGATGAGTTACTACAAGGATAATATGGTACAGGAGATCGCGGGCGCTTCCACGGAGCAGGGAGGCCTGGGGCTGGCGCAGATGCTGTATGAGCAGATGAAGCGAAATTACGGTTTGTAAAAGGAACAACAGGTCATTTCTATAAAAACTGCCCGGCGGGCAGTTTTTTCATATCACGGAATCCGGACCATATTCATGGCGGAGAATACCCAGTGGTAGGCAGAAGGCGGGAAAGGAAACCCATGGCAGAGATAAAAGGATTTGTGGATCATATTATATTTCAAAACGCGGAAAACGGTTATACGGTACTGGCTCTTTTAACGGAGGAAGGAGAAAGTATACTGGTGGGAACGCTGACAGGCGTGGCGCAGGGTGACAGTATACAGGCGGAGGGGGAATATATGGACCATCCGGTCTACGGCGTCCAGTTCAAGGTGAGCGCCTGCAGGACCGTGCTGCCGGAAGATGAGGCCGGGATGGAGAGATATCTGGCTTCGGGAGCCATACGGGGGATCGGGGCCGCGCTGGCGGCTCGCATTGTGAAAAAATTCGGCGCGGATACTTTCCGGATCATGGAAGAAGAGCCGGAACGCCTGGCGGAAATAAAGGGCATCAGTGAAAGGATCGCCAGGGATATCTCGGCGCAGATGGAAGAGAAAAAGGATATGCGGGAAGCCTTTATCTATCTGCAGCAGTTCGGGATCTCCAATACACTTGCGGTGAAGATCTACAATACTTATGGAAGCGGACTTTACGGCATCCTTCGGGAAAATCCTTACAGACTGGCGGAAGACATAGAAGGCGTGGGCTTTAAGATCGCGGATGAGATTGCCGGCCGGGCCGGCATACGGGCGGATTCCGATTTCCGGATACGCAGCGGCATTTTTTATATCCTTTTGCAGGCGGTTCAGGAGGGGCATCTTTATCTGCCTTCGGACGCGCTGTTAGAGAGGGCGGAAGCGCTTCTGGGCGTGGAAAGACAGTATATTGAGCCGCAGCTGGGCAACCTGGCCATGGACAAAAAGATCGTCATAAAAAAACAGAAGGAGGAGGCGCAGGTCTTTGCTTCACGGTTTTATTATGAGGAACTGAACTGTGCCCGTATGCTCATGGATCTGAACATTCCGCTGACGGAAGGCGGCGCGCTTTCTTTGGCGGAGGAGAGATCGTTCCGCGGAAAAATAGAGAAGATCGCGGCGGCGGAGAATTTGGAACTGGACGAACTTCAGGAGAAAGCGGTACTGGAATGTATCCGGAACGGGGTTTTTATCCTGTCCGGCGGACCGGGAACGGGGAAGACCACCACGATCAACACCATCATCCGTTATTTTGAGGGAGAAGGACTGAATATTCTGCTGGCGGCGCCTACCGGACGGGCCGCGAAGCGGATGGAGGAGGCCACGGGATATGAGGCCAGGACCATCCACCGTATGCTGGAACTGACAGGTATGCCGGATGAAGGAAGAAAGAGCGCGCGTTTTGAGAGAAATGAGGAAAATCCGCTGGATGCGGATGTGGTCATCATCGACGAAATGTCCATGGTGGATATTTCCCTGTTTCAGGCGCTCCTGCGGGCGGTTCCTTCCGGCACCCGCCTGATCCTAGTGGGAGATGTGGACCAGCTCCCTTCCGTGGGGCCGGGACAGGTGCTGCGGGATATCATAGCCAGCGGCGCGTTCCCCACGGTAGTGCTGAAAAAGATTTTCCGCCAGGCCGAAAAAAGCGACATAGTTGTCAATGCCCACAGGATAAATCGTGGCGAAGAACTGGAATTAAATAATAAGAGCCGCGATTTTTTCTTTCTGGAGAGAAACGACGTAAATGTCATATATAAACATATGGTACAGCTCATCACGGAGAAGCTGCCGCCCTATGTGGGAACGGATGCCTTTGAAATACAGGTGCTGACTCCCATGCGCAAGGGAAATCTGGGAGCGGAAACCCTGAACCGGATCTTACAAAAATATGTAAATCCTCCCGACGGAAGAAAGAAAGAGCATATTTTTGGGGAAACTGTTTTCCGGGAAGGCGATAAGGTCATGCAGATACGGAACAATTACGAGCTGGAATGGGAGATCGTGAGTAAATACGGCATTCCTGTGGATAAGGGCCTGGGCGTTTTCAACGGGGACATGGGCAGGATACTGGAGATCAACGAATATGCGGGGACGCTGACCGTGGAGTATGACGAGCACAAGCGGGTGACTTATCCGTTCGCCCAGCTGGAGGAGCTGGAGCCCGCTTATGCCATTACCATTCATAAATCCCAGGGCAGCGAGTACGCCGCGGTGCTCATACCGCTGCTTTCCGGCCCGAGAATGCTTTTTAACAGGAATCTGCTCTATACCGGCGTGACGAGGGCAAAAAGCTGCGTGACCATACTGGGGAACAGGGAGGTCGTAGGCGCCATGATACGGAACGCGGATGTCAACAGAAGATATACGGCGCTGGCTGAAAGGATACGGGAAATGAGGGAACTGGCATGAGGGGAAACCGAATACTGCAGACAGCGGAAGATCTGCTCTTTCCGCCCCGCTGCCCGGTCTGCGATGAACCGGTGCGCCCGCGGGACGGGCTGATCTGTTCTTCCTGCGGAAAAAAGCTGATCCCGGTGGGAGAACAGGTCTGCTTCCGGTGCGGGAAACCGCTGCTTACCGGGGAAGAGTTCTGCGGGGACTGCCGGGGAAAGCGGTTCTGGTATAAACGCGGCAGAGCGCTGTATACGTACGAGAGCGCCGCGGCCTCCATCTATCGTTTCAAGTACGGAGGAAGGCGGGAATACGCCCGCTTTTTCGGAAGGGAAATGGCAAAGGACGCGGAGGGTTTCCTGCGCAGGGTAAAGCCGGACGGTCTGGTACCCGTGCCGCTGGCCGCGGGACGGATGCGGAAAAGGGGATATAACCAGGCGGCGCTGCTGGCGGAAGAGATCGGCAGATACGCGGGTGTGCCCGTGTATTCCCGACTGGTAAAGAGAGTGGAAGATACCAGGCCGCAAAAAGAATTAAATCCTGAAGAAAGGCAAAATAATTTGAAAAAGGCTTTTATTATTGCCCAAAATGATGTAAAATTAAGTACGGTTATAATTGTGGATGATATATACACGACAGGCAGTACCGTCAACGCGGTGGCGAAAGCGTTACGGCAGGGCGGCGCGGCGGAAGTGTATTATATGGCGCTGGCTATAGGGGAAGGCTGTTAAGGAGGGGATTTGTTATGAATGTGAGAAATTGCAGAAAATGCGGAAGGATTTTTAATTACGTGGTGGGTCCTCATATCTGCCCGGCCTGCAGAGAAGCGATGGAAGAAGACTTCCAGAAGGTAAAGGCCTATATCCGGGACAACGCCGGAGCTACCGTGACGCAGGTGGCGGAGGAGTGCGAGGTGGAGATCGGGCAGATCCATCAGTGGCTGCGGGAGGAAAGGCTGAGCCTGTCGGATGGCTCCGGTATCGTGCTGCAGTGCGAATCCTGCGGCGCACCCATTACCAGCGGACGTTACTGCGAGGGATGCAAACGGAAACTGACCATGGGTCTGCAGAACGCGGTGCGCCCCGCGCATGAGGACAAACCTGTGGTGGAAAAGCAGAAAAGGGAATCCGACAAAATGCGTTTCCTGAACAAATAGGATAACGGAAGGCGGAACTTATGTTAAATGAGGAACGGATCATATTAATGACCAGACTGGCCTCCTATGAGGCGGGGGAAGGAAAGAAGAACGAAGCGATCGGAAAGTACTTCCGAAGCGATTATATCGGCATACAGGTGGTGAAGTCCGTTGTCTGCGCCAGTATAGCGTTCGTGGTAATGTTCGGGCTCTATCTCCTGTATGACCTGGAAACGCTGATGACGGAGATCTACAGGATGGATCTTTTTGTGTTCGCGAAGAATATCCTGCTGCTCTACGTGATTTTGGTAGTGGGTTTCGCGGCGCTGACTTACGCGGTTTACGCTTACCGCTACAATAAGGCGAAAAAAAGTCTGAAGAATTATTATAACAATCTGCGCAGACTGGCGTCTTTGTATGAAAAAAGCAATCATTATTAAACATCATTATGGATCGAAAGGCTGATTTATGACAAACCTACTGGAAATGAAAGAACTGATAAAAAGGATCTACAGTAAGCAGGAAGTGTTTATCCTGCCTGTGCTGAAGTTCCTGCTGGCGTTCATCGCGCTGCTGAGCGTGAACAGGCAGCTGGGCTACATGACGAAGATCAACAGTCTTCCCATCGTGCTGATCGTATCGCTGCTGTGTTCTTTTCTGCCGCTTGGTTTTACGGTGTTTTTTGCCGGCTTGTTTATTCTGCTGCATTTTTATGCCCTGGGGCTGGAAGTGGCGCTGGTGGGCTTCTGCCTGTTTTTGGTCATGGCTCTGCTGTTTTTCCGGTTTTCTCCCAGAGATGCGATAGTGGTGGTGCTGACACCGCTCAGCTTCGGGCTGCGCATTCCCTATGTGATGCCACTGGCAATGGGACTTACAGGGACCCCGGCCTCTGCCATTTCGGTAGGCTGCGGGGTGGTGGTCTATTACCTTACCCGTTTCATCTCCCTGAACGCCAACGCATTTAGGGCCGCGGATGAGGGAGAGGCCGCGGCGCGTCTGCGCATGGTGATCGACGGGATCTTAAATAACCGGGAAATGATGGTGATCATAGCGGCGTTCGCTTTTACGGTCATAGCGGTATATATCATCCGGCGGCTTTCTATCGACCATTCCTGGACCATAGCCATGATAGCGGGGACCATCCTGAATATCGTGATACTTCTGATGGGAGATCTGATGTATGACATCAATATCTCCATCGCGGCCCTGCTCTTAGGTTCTCTGGTTTCCCTGGGGGTGGCGGCGGTGCTGCAGTTTTTTGTGTTCAGCGTGGACTACAGCCGGACGGAAAAAGTACAGTTTGAAGATGACGAATATTATTATTACGTAAAGGCCGTCCCCAAGATGACGGTGGCGGTGCCGGAAAAAACGGTGAAACGGATCAATACGCCGGCGCACACCGGCCATATGGAAAGCGGCTCTTCCCGTGCCGGCGGCAGACAGCCGTCAAGAAACGGCTCCGGCAGAGGCGGCGCGGCGAGAAGCGGGGTACCCAGGGTAGGCAGACAGGCGCCTTCCAGAACGCTTTCCACCCAGGATCATGAAAATTACGAAGATTACGAAGAAATTTGAGGCAGGATAGGGCTACATGCAGCAGATTCAGGAATTGGCAAACAATATAATAAGGCGTACCATGCCGGATATGGATATTGTCAGCGCAATTGAGATCATCATTATCTCGTTTCTGATCTATCATATGCTTATCTGGATAAAAAATACAAGGGCTTGGGCACTGCTCAAAGGCCTTGTTATTATTCTGGCTTTCTGGCTGATAGCCGCCTATTTCAAGATGAATACCATCCTCTGGCTGGGGCGGAATATCCTGGGCTTCGCGGTAACGGCCATGATCGTGGTGCTGCAGCCGGAACTGCGTAAGGCGCTGGAAGAACTGGGAAATAAGGAACTGATCTCCAGCGTGCTGCCTTTTACGGGGTCCAAGAGCCCGGAAAGCGTGTTTTCCTCCCAAACCATCAATGAGATCGTCAAGGCCTGTGTGGAAATGGGCAAGGCCAGAACGGGGGCGCTGATCGTCATAGAATGCAAGCAGCCGCTGGGCGATTTTGAACGTACCGGGATCGCGGTGGACGCGCTGGTATCCAGCCAGCTGCTGATCAATATTTTTGAACATAATACGCCTCTCCACGACGGAGCGGTGATCGTGCGGGGCAACAGGGTAGTTTCGGCCACCTGCTATCTTCCTTTGTCGGATAATCTGAGCCTGGACAAAAATCTGGGGACCAGACATCGGGCGGGGGTAGGGATCTCCGAAGTGACGGATGCGGTGACGGTGATCGTATCCGAGGAAACGGGCAAGATCAGCGTGGCCTATAAAGGCGGACTGACCAGAAACCTGGATGCGGAAGGACTGCGGGAAGAACTGAAGACGGCGCAGCCGGATAACGGCGAAGAAGTGAAAAAACCGCGCAAAATCTGGAAGGGAAAGGGCAGGACGGAAAAGCTTGAAAATGAAAACAAAAATAAAGCAAATATTTCTGAATAACTGGGCCCTGAAACTTTTTTCTCTGGCGGCGGCGTTTCTTCTCTGGTTTCTGGTGATCGTGGTAGAAGATCCCGAAGCGGAAAAATCTTTTTATGATATTCCGGTCAGACTGGTCAATACCGAGGTGCTGGAAGACAAGGGAATGGTATATGAGATCCTGGATCGGACCGACAATGTGCGGAGCGTTACGGTCACGGCGCCCAAGACCGTCCGGGACGAGCTGATATCCACGGACATAGTGGCGGAAGCGGATTTTAACAACCTGACGGTGACCAATACGGTGGAGATCCGTTTTTATTCCATGCGCTATAACGACAGGATATCGGATATTACGGGCAGTAACGAGATACTGAAGCTGAACATAGAGGAGAAGAAGACCAAGCGGCTGCTCCTGGATATTCAGACAACGGGAAGCGTGCCGGAAGGCTATATAGTACATAATCTTTACGCGGACCAGAACCGGATCGAGGTTTCGGGACCGGCTTCCGTGATCTCCAGGATCGCCACGGCGGGGGTTTCGGTGGATGTAACGGACTCCAGCAGCAGCATTTCCACTTATGCCGATGTGGTTCTGTATGATGCGGGCGGAGAGAAGATCGAGGCCGACAATGTGTCGGTAAGCGTGAAGTCCGTGCTGGTACATGTGGATATCCTGGCGGCTAAGACCGTACCGGTGCAGTACGCGGTAACGGGAACCCCGGCCGGAGGATATCTGTTTACGGGACAGATAGCGGCCAATCCCGAGCAGGTGATGATCGCGGGTGAGGCGGATGTACTGGACAGCGTGCAGGCCGTTTCCGTTTCCGGGGAAGCGCTGGATATCACGGGAGAATCGGAAGAGAAGACGGTGGCGCTGAATCTGGAAGATTATCTGCCGGAGGGCGTGCTGCTGGCCGACGAAGGCTTTAACGGTAAAGCATCCGTGAAGATTTTCATTGAACCGGAGGTTGTCAGGGAGCTGAGGATTCCAGTGAACCATATCCGTATTACGGAGGTGCCGGAGGGATATACAGTGGAGCCGGAAGAGGACAGTGATTTTTACACGCTTTCCGTGCGGGGGCTGAAAGAGAATGTGGATAGCCTGGATGTGAACGCGCTGTATGGCTATGTTGATGTTAAGGCGCTGATGGCGGACTGGGAAACGGAGGAACCGGAGCCCGGCGTATACACGGTGACAGTGGATTTCAAAATAGAAGATGAGCAGAATGTTCTACAGACACAGCCGCTGCGCATAAATATTGTAATCAGTAAGCCGGAGGAAGAATAGATGGGACGTTTATTTGGAACGGATGGAGTAAGAGGGATCGCGAACGAGGAACTGACGCCCTTACTGGCAATGCAGCTGGGCCAGGCGGGAGCTTATATCCTGAGCAGGGAAAAGGCGCACAAGCCCACGCTGATGGTGGGCTGCGATACAAGGATTTCCGGCAATATGCTGGCCAACGCGCTGATGGCAGGCGCCTGCTCAGTGGGAGCCAACTGTATTTTTGTAGGCGTTATTCCCACCCCGGCCATCGCGTATTTGACCAAAAAGTATAAGGTGGACGCGGGAGTAGTGATCTCCGCTTCCCATAATCCGGTAGAGTTTAACGGAATTAAATTCTTTGACGGAAACGGATATAAGCTCTCGGATGCCCTGGAGGATGAGATAGAAGCGCTGATAAAAAGCAATATGCAGGGAGTAAAGTTTCCCACCGGTTCCGGTGTGGGCAAGGTAAAATACCGGACGGATGCCAGGGAGGAATATATCAATCACGCCATGCGTTCGGTGCCCATTGAGCTGCAGGGCGTAAAGATCGTGGTGGACTGCGCGGAAGGGGCTTCTTTTTATACCTCGGTGGAAACATTCAAAGAAATGGGTGCCGAAGTGGTGGCCATTCACAATAATCCGGACGGGACCAACATCAACGCCAACTGCGGTTCCACTCACATGGAGGAGCTGCAGGCCAGAGTGGTTTATGAGAAGGCCGATATAGGCCTGGCGTTTGACGGAGATGCCGACAGGCTGCTGGCTGTGGACGCGGAAGGCAGGATCGTGGACGGCGATCAGATCATGGCCATTGTAGGAAACTACATGAAAAACAAAGGGACGCTGAAGCGAAATACCATCGTAGTAACGGTTATGAGTAATCTGGGATTTTTCCTGATGGCGGAAAAACAGGGTATCGTGGCGGAACAGACCAAGGTGGGTGACCGCTATGTACTGGAGCGTATGCGGGAAATCGGCGCGAGCCTGGGGGGAGAACAGTCCGGACACATCATCTTTCTGGATGAAAATACTACAGGTGACGGGCTTTTGAGCGCGCTGCATCTGCTGGAGGTCATGGTAGATACCGGCAAACCGCTGGCGGAGCTGGCCGGGGTGATGGAGGTGCTTCCCCAGGCTTTGGTGAACGCCAAGGTAGCGAACCATAAAAAAGAACATTATCTGGAATATCCTGAGATATCGGATGCCATTGAAGACCTGACAAAGCGGTTCGCGGGCGAGGGAAGGGTGCTGATCCGTCCATCCGGGACAGAGCCCCTTGTGCGGGTCATGATCGAGGGGAAGGACAAGAAGCTGATACAGCAGGAAGCGGAAAAGCTGGCAGGCCTGATACAGGACATCATGTTTTAGAAAAGGCTTGAGGTTCCCTTTTAAAAATGTTATATTAAAAAGAGAGAAGGAAATTGGAGGTAGACAGCATGGTACGCCAAAAGGTTACGATCAAGAACCCTACAGGGCTGCATTTACGACCGGCTGGTATCTTATGTAAGGAAGCGATGAAGTTTAAATCGCTGGTTACTTTTACATTCAGAGATAATACGGCGAATGCGAAGAGTGTGTTGAGTGTATTGGGCGCATGTGTAAAATGCGGGGATGAAATAGAGTTTATCTGCGAAGGCGAGGATGAGGAAGAAGCGCTGAAATCGCTGGTAAGCGCCATTGAGAGCGGACTTGGTGAATGATCCGGAACATAGTCAGTGATGCGAACGAAATATAAAAGCAGCAGGCATAAAGCCTGCTGCTTTTCTTCTGTATTTTCTGAAAATCTTACTTGTAGATAACATCCCGGCCGTCCTGAGCGATGGCGATATAGGTGTGACCGGTATTGAGCTGAATCTCATTACCGTCCATGTCATAATATCTGGTGGGAGATTCGGCATCTTTCTTGGTCCACGTGATCGGAATACCCCGTCCCTGCGTGAAGTAGTAGCCGCTCTGGTCGGAGTCTATTACGTTGAAATAGATATATTTGTTGTCAGGACGATAATCCCAGGTAGTGCTCTGTACAATGACGTTAGTAAAGGCAAGCTGTTTCTCTGTGGCCGCGTCCATCTGCGCGGAACCGTGAATGGATTTTAAATAAGTGCCGCTTTCCTCGTCGTATTCAAAGGCCGACTCGGAATAAGGGAAAATCTTGGATAGATCAATGCTGGTAGCACTGAAGGAGTTAGGCGCATCTTCCAGGGTATTGACTTCCGTCATAGGCATAAAGCTGAAATGGTTGGAATCATAGAAGGTATGATGCTCCGTCTGATATCCTACAGAGTTAATGGCGGCCGCCAGGCTGGCACCGTCCGTAAATCCGTTGTGGATGGAGGGAGCGGAACCTCTCGGCCAGCGGTAGAAAGCGCTGCTGCCGTACGCGGGAGGCGTCGCTTCTCCGGCGGCGATAGCCGCGCCGGTCAGGTTGTCGATATTGTGGTCTACCAGTGTCTGCAGAAGGTAAAAAGTACCGCCCCAGTGTACAAGATAAGCATCCCATTCCAGGCACCAGTACGCGTAATAGTCACGGCTGCTCCTGATATTGCCGATCAATTCCAGATCTTCCCAGTTTTCCAGTACCGCCATCTGACGGGAGATATTTCCTTCCTCCATAGCCTCATATAAAACACCGGCCTCGCCAATATTATACTGGGGAAGAGATTCCTTGTTCGTGGGATACATGACCGCGATGGGACGGGAATTGGCAATTTCTTCCTCTATCCATTCGTTAGTCAGCGCGCTGTGCACCATTCCTTCCGCGGGCGGTACATCCGTGAGATCTTCGGTTTCCGGTGTGGTTTCCGCGTTGGTTTCCTGGGGAACCGTTTCCGTTCCGCCTATGGGCTGCCCCAGATCCTCGGGATGGACTGAAGTCGGAGTGTCCCCGCCGCAGGCGCTGAAAAGTAAAACGGCAGCCAGCGACAAAGCTGCAACAGATTTTTTCTTCATAATAAAATCCTCTCTTTCGTCAAAATACAACATTATTATTATAACATATTACATAAAATAAATGCAATGCCGATGCCCAGGATCGCTCCCATCAATACCTGAAGCGGCGTGTGCCCCACAAATTCTTTCAGCTTGTCCTGCGGGGACATATCGCTGCCCATATCCGCGAAGATATCCAGCATTTCATTGAGAACGCGGGCCTGGATGCCGGTTTCCCTGCGCACGCCCATGGCATCGTACATGACGATGATCGCCATGATAAGGGAAATGGCGAATTCAAAACTGGAAACGCCGTAAAGGATCCCCGCGGAAGCGGCCAGCGCGCAGACTGTGGCGGAATGGGAACTGGGCATACCGCCGCTGCCGATCAGGCGCTCCGCCACGAATTTTTTGGTAAAAAACAGATGGATCAGAGTTTTTAAAACTTGAGCGACCAGCCATCCGCATACCGCGCAGACAAATACTTTATTGGAAAATAATTCCGTAAAAAACTGCATATCAAACCTCACCTACGGTTTTCAGTATATCACCACTTCCGCCGGTATTCAAGAGGCGTCAGGTTTTCTGACCGCTTGAATACTTTAATAAAATAGGAAGACGTCTGAAACCCACAGGAAAGCGCGATGCTTTCCACGCTTTCCCGGGAAAACCGCAGCAGGGATTTGGCCTTGGTCAGCCTCCTGCTGGTCAGGTCATTTCGGATCGTAGTCCCGAAATAGCGCCTGTACTCCCGGAGAAGATGATATTTGCTGATATAAAAGGTTTCCGAAAGCTGATCCAGCGAGATCCTTTCCGCGTAATGCTCTTCCAGATATTCCCGGATACATCGGAATTTATCGGGAATGGCGGCGGCGCCGCTGCCCTGGAACGCATCCAGAAAGATCTGGGCGATCAGATCCGTAAGGTACCGGTGGGAAAGCAGGTCGGAAAGCGCGTCGCAGGACTGCTGCAGTTCAAAGAGCGCCCGTAGAATGTCCCTGTAGGGCGCCAGGGAGGCCGGCGTAAAGACCGGCGAACCTTCCCGCTCCAGATAAAGGCGGTAAAAAGCATCTGCCTGGGAACCGTGAAAATGCACCCACATCAAAGACCAGGGAGATTCCCGGCTGCTCTCATGGGAATAGGGCGTGCGGCAGTCAAGAAATACACAGTCCCCCGCGTTCAGGCAGTAAGGAACGTTTTGGATCGTCACTGTGCCGCTGCCTTCCGTTACCATAAAAAACAGGCAGGATTCCAGATGTTCCCGGCGGCTGATATGCGGGTTCAGGCTTTTTAAAGTACCTGCCTCCTGTACATACAGATAATGGCTTCTGGTATAGGCGGAAGGAGTGGTTAAAATACGCTGTGAAGCGGAATCCGGCATAAAACACCCCCTGTTGACAGCAATATTTTACAATTAAAAAGCAATAAAATAAATTGCCATTCCTATTATACAATAGTATACTCTTCTTGAAAATGGCAAAAAATTAATATTTTCTTAAGATTACAATTGGCTGTGGAATAGATACGGCAGAAGGCGAGGAAGAAGATGGCGGAACAGAAAAAAAGAGCGCTGATCACCGGCGTGACAGGGCAGGACGGTTCTTATCTGGCGGAGTTTCTGCTGGAAAAGGGATATGAAGTGCATGGCCTGATACGCAGGCACAGTCTGGAGCGGCTGGATCGGCTGGAAGGAATACTGGGATCCGAAAACGGTCAAAAAGATCTTATCCTGCACTACGGGGACTTAACGGATTCCTCCTGCCTGCTGAAGCTGGCGGCGGAAACGCGGCCGGCAGAGGTTTATAATCTGGCGGCACAGTCCCATGTGGGGATTTCTTTTGAGGCGCCGGAATATACCGCCGAGGCCACCGGGCTGGGTACGCTGCGGCTGCTGGAAGCTCTGCGCATCTGGGGCGGGCAGTGCAGGTTCTATCAGGCTTCCACTTCCGAGCTGTTCGGCGGGATTCCCGGAAGCGCGCCGCAGAGCGAAACCACGCCTTTTTATCCCAAAAGTCCTTACGGGGCGGCAAAGCTGTATTCTTACTGGATTACGGTCAATTACAGAGAAGCCTATGGGATGTATGCCTGCAACGGTATTCTGTTCAATCATGAATCCCCCAGAAGAGGGGAAAATTTTGTGACCCGCAAGATCACTCTGGCGGCGGCCGGCATCGCGGCCGGCAGACAGGAAAAACTCTCCCTGGGCAATCTGAACGCGAAAAGGGACTGGGGATTTGCGGGAGATTATGTGCGCGGCATGTGGATGATGCTGCAGCAGGAGAAGCCGGATGACTATGTGCTGGCCGTGGGAGAAACCCATACGGTCCGGGAGTTTACGGAAGAAGTGTTCCGGAATCTGGGGATAACTCTCCGCTGGGAAGGAAGAGGTCTGGAAGAAAAGGGCTATGACGCCGAAAACGGCAGGCTGCTGGTGGATGTGGACAGAAGATATTACCGCCCGGCGGAGGTGGAGGAACTGTGGGGGAATCCGGAAAAGGCGGAAAAAAAGCTGGGCTGGCGCGCCAATACGGGATACCGGGAACTGGCGGCCATGATGACGGAAGCGGATCTGAAAGCCCTGACGGGAATGAGCTGCCGGGAATACCGGCAGATGCGTGGGAAAGATATCTGAAACGGAGAAACGGAATGGAAAAGACGGATAAGATCTATGTGGCGGGACACCGGGGTCTGGTGGGCAGCGCTATCGCGCGGAACCTGCGGAAAAAAGGATATGATAATCTGATCGGGAGGACACACGCGGAGCTGGACCTGACGAGGCAGGAAGCGGTACAGCGGTTTTTCGCGGAGGAAAGGCCGGATATCGTCGTGCTGGCGGCCGCCAAGGTAGGCGGCATCAACGCGAACAATACGGCGCCCGCGGAATTTGCTTATCAGAATATGCAGATACAGTGCAATGTCATCAAATGCGCCCACGATTACGGGACTAAGAAGCTGCTGTTTCTGGGCAGCACCTGTATATACCCCCGGATGGCGCCTCAGCCTATTCCGGAGGAAGCACTTCTCAGCGGTCCTCTGGAAGAAACCAATGAGGCCTATGCCATTGCCAAAATAGCGGGCCTGGAAATGTGCAGATTTTTTAAACGGCAGTATGGGGACAATTTTATCAGCTGTATGCCGACCAACCTGTACGGCCCGGAAGATAATTATGAACTGGAGGGCTCCCACGTGCTGCCTGCCATGATCCGGAAGTTCCACGAAGCGAAAATAGCCGGCGCGCCTTTTGTGGAACTGTGGGGAACGGGAACGCCGCTGCGGGAATTTTTGTATGTGGACGATATGGCGGATGCCTGTGTATTTCTCCTGGAACACTATGACGGCGAGCGGCATGTCAATATAGGAACAGGCGAGGAGGTTTCCATAAAGACACTGGCGGAAACGGTAAAGAAGATCGTGGGATATACCGGCAGGATCAACTGGAACCGGGATATGCCGGACGGCACCCCCAGAAAGCTGGCTGACGTGAGCCGCCTGCACGCTCTGGGCTGGCGGCATAAAACAGGACTGGAAGAGGGGATCAGGCTGTCCTATGACTGGTTCCGGGAAAATATAGACAAGGCGAGAATGTAAGCGGGAGAGGGATACGGAGCAAAACGCGATGAAAGAATACGGAATCATTATGGCCGGAGGCGGCGGGACCCGCTTCTGGCCTTTGAGCCGCAAAGCGCTGCCCAAGCAGTTTTTAAATCTGACAGGAAAGGATATCCTGGTAAATGAAACCTTTGACAGACTTTCCGGAGCAGTGGAGAAAGAGAATATTTTTGTGGTAACGGACGCTCTTTATGCGGAAAAAACCCTGGAAATGATGGAGGGAAGAGTTTCAAAGGAACATATCCTGGAGGAACCCGCAGCGCGGAACACGGCGGCCTGTATTGGGTACGCGGCCATGGAGATCCTGAAGAAATACGGGGACGGAGTACTCTGTATCGTGCCCTCCGACCATTATATCCGGGAGGAAGCGCTTTACGCCCGGACACTGCGCCAGGGCATGGATCTGGCGAAAGAGAAGGACTGGCTGGTCACCATAGGGATCACGCCGGACTATCCGGCCGCCGGTTACGGATATATTAAGAGCGGCGGAGAAGAAAAGGCCGGGTCTGCCGTGATCTGCAGAACAGTGGAAGAGTTTGTGGAGAAACCTTCCGAGGCTGTGGCGGAGGCGTATCTCCGGGAAGGCGGTTATTTCTGGAACAGCGGGATCTTTATCTGGAGGGCTTCGGTGATCCTGCGGGCTTTTGAGAAACTGCTGCCGGATATTTATGAATGCCTGACGGTCATCGGGGACGCTACGGGAAGCGGCAGGGAAAAACAGATCCTGCGGGAAGTATACCCGCGGATCCCCAAGCTGTCCATCGACTATGGGATCATGGAAAGGGCGGACAACGTGGTGATGCTGGAAGGAACGTTCGGCTGGAACGACGTGGGGAGCCTGGATGCCATCGCACTGCTGCACCAAAAGGACGCGGGAGGAAATGTAGGGGTTGGAAAGCATATTTTATTGGACACGGAGGGGACAATCTGCTATGCTAAAAATAAGCTGATCGCGGCGGCCGGTGTGAAAAACCTGATCATCGTGGAGGCGGGAGATGCTGTTCTGGTGTGCCCCAAGGAAAAGGCCCAGGAAGTGAAGAAACTGGTGGAGCAGTTGAAAAAAGACGGAAAAGAAGAATATCTGTAACGGAAAGGGACGGTTGTAGATGAAGCTTTTGAGCGTGATCGTGCCGTGTTATAACGAAGAGGAAAATGTGCCTTTTTTTTATGAAGAGCTCTTAAAGAACGAGGCATACTTGAAAGAAAAAGAGATAGAGCTGGAGATCTTATATGTGGATGACGGCTCCGGGGACAGGACCGCGGAGGAAGTGAGAAAGCTCCACAAGGCGGATGCAAGGGTGCATCTGCTTTCCTTTTCCCGTAATTTTGGGAAAGAGGCTGCCATGTATGCCGGAATGCAGAAATCCAAAGGCGACTATGTGGTGATCATGGATGCGGACCTGCAGGACCCGCCTTCCATGCTGCCCCAGATGCTTGCCTGTCTGGAGGAGGGATATGATTCGGTGGCAACCAGGAGAGTGAGCCGGAAGGGAGAACCTCCCATCCGCTCCTTCTTTGCCAGGATGTTTTACCGGCTGATGAAACGGATCTCCCGCACGGAGATCATGGACGGCGCCAGGGATTACCGTCTGATGACGCGTAAAATGGTGGATGCCATACTTTCCATGCCGGAATATAACCGCTTTACCAAAGGGATCTTCGGCTGGGTAGGCTTCAGGACAAAGTGGCTGGAATTTGAGAATGTGGAAAGGCGAAAAGGAGAAACCAAATGGAGTTTCTGGAAGCTGCTGTGGTACTCAGTTGACGGGATCACCGCCTTTTCCACGGCGCCGCTGTCCTTTGCCGCGGTGCTGGGCGTGTTTTTCTGCATACTGGCCTTTATCCTGATCGTGTTCATCGTGATCCGTACCCTGATCTTTGGGGATCCGGTGTCGGGCTGGCCCTCTCTGGTATGCATTCTTTCCCTGATCAGCGGGGTGCAGCTGTTCTGCCTGGGGATTCTGGGACAGTACCTGGCTAAAACCTATATGGAAGTGAAAAGGCGGCCGATTTACCTGCTGAAGGAGGAATTGTAACATCGCGTTGGGCGAAGAGGACCCTTTTCCATGCCGGCAACTTGTGCTAGGATATAGTTGCAGCCGCAGGAACAGCATTGCGCATGGAAAGGAGTAAAACATGGATGTTGCTGAAAGAAATGATATAGATCTGGAGATCTATATCACGGAAGTAATGCTCGATATAGGGGTTCCGGCTCATCTGAAAGGTTATTATTATCTGCGGGATGCCATCATGATGGCGGAAAAGGATGCGGAAGTTGTTACCAGTATCACGAAACTGATGTATCCTGTTATCGCGAAACGGTATAAGACAACCGATCAGAAGGTGGAACGGGCAATACGCAACGCAATAGAAATTTCATGGAACAGGGGAAACGCGCAGACATTTTCCCGACTTTTTGGGTACTCCCCGCAGGAAGGGAAGCCAAGGCCGACGAACAGTGAATATATTGCGAGAGTAGCTGATAGGATACGTTTGGATATCAAATTAAAGTAAAATAGGAAACGGCAAACAAAAACGGGCATGCTGTCGGGAATTGCGGCGGGCAGACGGTACGGCAGGAAGACTTCTTCCTGCTGTACCTGTTTTCAGAAGACCGGCGGCCCGATGCCGGAGAGGAAAGAAAAATACGGGGCTGGCGCAACCGCCGCCGCTATGGTATACTGTGTAGAAGAAATTAGTAAACATATTTACTAAAAGAATATGAAATATCTTTACTATGTTAGACTTTTAAAAAAGCATTGGTGTGGTAAAGATATGGATTATATAATACGAATGAGGAATCTGAGAGAAGACCATGACAAGACCCAGCAGCAGATAGCGGAGGTCCTGGGAACTTCACAGACGATGTATTCCCGGTATGAGAGAGGCGTCAATGAAATGCCCATCAGATGTCTGCTCACTCTGTGCGAATACTATCACGTTTCGGCGGATTATCTGCTCGGACTGGCGGAAAATCAGCATAAAAAAGAAAAAGATCCCGGCAGGGATAAAGAAACTGCCGAAGGGCGGGGGACAAAGAAAAATGGATAAGATAGCGGTATTGATTCCCTGTTATAATGAAGAAAAGACCATCGGGAAAGTGGTGCGCGAAGCCAGGCAGGCACTGCCGGATGCGGTTATTTATGTCTATGACAATAATTCCGTCGACAGGACCGTAGAACTGGCGGAGGCCGAAGGCGCGGTGGTAAGGCATGAATATAAGCAGGGCAAGGGAAATGTGGTGCGGAGAATGTTCCGCGAGATCGATGCGGAGTGCTATCTGATGCTGGACGGAGATGATACCTATCCGTTAGACTGCGCGAAGGAAATGACGGATCGGGTGCTGGAATATCACGCGGATATGGTGGTGGGGGACAGGCTTTCCTCTACTTACTTTACAGAAAACAAGCGCCCCTTTCACAATTTTGGCAACAGCCTGGTGAGGGGGACCATCAACAGTCTTTTTCATTCGGACATTAAGGATATTATGACGGGATACCGGGCTTTCAGTTACGCGTTTGTTAAGACGTTTCCCGTCTTTTCCCAGGGCTTTCAGATAGAAACGGAAATGACGATACACGCGGTCAATTACCGGATGCAGGTGGACAATGTGGTGGTAGAGTACAGGGACAGGCCCCAGGGGAGCAGTTCCAAGCTGAACACTTATTCCGACGGGATCAAAGTGCTCTGGAAGATCCTGCAGCTGTTTAAGACCTATAAGCCGTTTGGATTTTTCGGGATCATCAGTCTGCTGCTGACGGCCGTGGCGCTGATACTTTTTATACCGGTATTTATGGAATACCTGCGTACGGGGCTGGTACTGCGTTTTCCTACGCTGATCGTCAGCGGATTTCTGGAACTGGCCGCGGTGCAGTCCTTCTTTGCCGGTATGATCCTGGGAGAACTGACATGGAAAGACCGGAAGGATTTTGAGTACCGGATGAACAGGGTGGCGGAAAGAGCGCGGAAGCAGAAAAAGTAAATTCCGGCAAAAGGAGCGGATTATGCAGCATATATTTTTGCAGCAGAGCTGTCAGGACTGTTATGAGGCTTACCGGAAAAGTCTGGACAGCGCGCAGTATATTAAATGGGATTATGTGATATTGACGGCCTCCAATGAAGCGCAGGCAGAGGTTTACAGAGAACAGATCGGATACCGGTTAAGAGAGGGATATCTGTCAGAGCGTACGCGTTATGCCGTGCTGCCGGATCCGGAAGGCAGACGGGTGGGCTCGGGAGGAGCGACGCTGAACGTGCTCCGGTATGTGGCCGAAACCGCCGGGCCGACAGAGAATGATCCGTTCGCGGGAAAGAGGGTGCTGGTGATCCATTCCGGCGGGGACAGCAAAAGAGTGCCCCAGTACAGCGTCTGCGGCAAGCTTTTTTCACCGGTCCCCCGCAAACTTCCGGATGGCAGGAATTCTACTCTTTTTGATGAATTTATTATCAGTATGGCAGGTGTGGCAGGCAGATTGAAGGAAGGGATGCTGGTCCTTTCCGGAGATGTGCTGCTTTTGTTTAACCCGCTTCAGATCGACTTTTCCTTTCACGGAGCCGCCGCTCTTTCCATTAAGGAGCCGGTGTCCGTGGGGAAGGATCATGGCGTTTTTTTAAATGACGGGCGGGACTATGTAAAAAAATTCTTACATAAGCAGTCGGAGGAACAGCTGGAGAAGGAAGGAGCCGTAAACGCCAGCGGGCTGGTGGATCTGGATACCGGCGCGGTGGCTCTGGACGTGGAACTGATGGCGGCCCTGTTTTCTCTGATCTGTGAGAACGGCAGGGTATCGGAGAGCAGATTTAAAGAATTTGTCAGTGAAACCGCGCGACTCAGCTTCTACGGAGATTTTCTCTATCCGCTGGCCGGGGAAGCGGCGGAGGAGGAATATTATAACGAGGCGTGCGAAGGAGAGCGAAACGAAGAGCTGCAGAGCTGCAGAAAGGCTGTCTGGAAGGCTATTTCCGGTTTTTCCCTGCGGCTTCTGAGCCTGTCACCGGCGGAATTTATTCATTTTGGCACCACGAAGGAACTGACGGGACTGGTGACAAAGGAAGTGGCGGATTACGCTTTTCTGGGCTGGTCCGCGCTGGTGGGCACCAATGTGTCTTCCGGAGATTACGCCGCGCATAACAGCCTGATAGAGGAGGGAGCCAGGATCGGAGAGGGCGCCTATCTGGAGGACAGCGTGGTCAGGAGCGGCGCGCGGGCAGGCTCCGGCTGTGTGCTCAGCGGAGTGGAGATACAGTCTAAGACAGTGGTTCCCGCGGATACGGTTCTCCATGGACTGCGTCTTGCGGACGGCAGATATATAGTGCGGGCGTACGGGGTGGAGGACAATCCCAAGGAAAGCTGTGAAAGCATGATGAGCGGCACTATCCTCCAGGAGATCGGAGGGGATACTCCTCTTTGGGAAGCAAAGATCTATCCGGCCGCGGCCACCATGGAAGAAGCGGTAGAAGCCGCGCTGATCACCCGGCGCATGATGCAGGGGTGCGCTTCTGCGCGGGAAAAGGAGTGGTGGCTGAAACAGGAGAAATTCAGTCTTCGCGAAAGTTTTCATCAGGCGGATGCGCATAAGGGCTTTGAAAGGAAGCTCTGGCTGCAGGAACAGATCGAGGTACGCAGAGCGGTGGATGCGCTGCTGGACGGAATGTATTGGGAAGACGTTCTGGGGATATTCGGAAAAAAGGGCATCACGGCAGCGCAGCGCGCGCGGATGGAAGCCATGGCCGAAACGGCGGATTTTTCGGCCGCTATGCGTATTTATTATCTGCTTTCCCAGGCGGCGCGGGGACAGGGGCTCGCTTATGAAGCCTATGAGGACGCCTGTTACAAAACCATAGGCAGAGCGGTATATGAAAGCGCGAAAGAGAATGTACGGCGGCGGAATGATCTTCGGATCGCGCGGGAAGAGGCGCATGTGGAACTGCCCGTGAGAGTAAACTGGGGAGGCGGCTGGAGTGATACGCCGCCCCACTGTCTGGAAAAGGGCGGCACCGTGGTGAACGCCGCCATTAAGCTCAACGGCATCCTGCCCGTACAGGTGACGGCGCGCAGGATAGAGGCGCGGAAAATAGAAGTGGCCAGTGAGGATGTGGGAGCGTTCGGTGAGATATGGGACCTTTCCGAGATCCGGGACTGCAGTAATCCCTACGATGCCTTTGCTCTCCATAAAGCCGCTCTTTTGGCCTGCGGTATCGTACCCATGGAGCAGACCGGAGAGAACCTTCAGGAAATCCTGGACCGGCTGGGAGGAGGGCTGTTCATTTCCACTCAGGTAATAGGGATCCCCAAAGGATCGGGACTGGGAACCAGCAGTATTCTGGCGGGAGCCTGTGTGCGGGCGTTGTTCAGCCTGATGGGAGAGGCGGTATCCGATGACGCACTTTACGGGATCGTGCTCTGCATGGAACAGATCATGAGTACGGGCGGCGGATGGCAGGATCAGGTGGGCGGTATCACGCCGGGCATAAAGTACATGACCACCCGGCCCGGATTGAAGCAGTGTATTAAGGTGGAACAGATCCAGGTGCCGGAAAAAGCCAGAGAGGAACTGCAGGAGCGGTTTGCTCTGATCTATACGGGACAGAGGCGTCTTGCCCGCAATCTGCTGCGGGATGTGGTGGGAAACTATATCGGCAACAGAAAGCAGAGCAGGGAAGCTTTATATAAAATGCAGCGTGTCGCGGCGCTGATGCGCTTTGAACTGGAGAAAGGCAATATAGACGAACTGGCGATGCTGCTGAATCTTCACTGGGAAATTTCCAAGGAACTGGATGAGGGCTCCAGCAACACCTGTATCGAACAGATCTTCCGGGTATGCGAAGATCTGATAGCGGGCCGCTTTATCGCGGGAGCCGGAGGCGGAGGGTTCCTGCAGGTGATCTTAAAAAAAGGCGTAAGCAGAGAGCGGTTACGGGAGAGGCTGCGCCAGGTTTTTCAGGACAGCGGTGTGGACGTCTGGGACAGTGAGTTTTATTATGGAGAGGAAAGCCATGAACGGGACTTATGAAGAAGAAAATATTTTCCTGCGCCCCATGACGGAAGAGGATACGGATCTGATCGTGAACTGGCGCAACAGCGATGCTGTCAGGAAACATTTTATCTACAGAGAGCCTTTTACCCGGGAATCCCATCTGCGTTGGCTGGAAACCGTGGTCAATACCGGGCGGGCGGCACAGATGATGATCTGTGAGAAACCCGCGGGCAGACCGGTGGGTTCCGTGTATATACGGGACATTGATCCGAAGCATCACAAGGGCGAGTACGGTATTTTTATCGGAGAGGAAGACGCCAGAGGCAGGGGGATCGGCACCGCGGCGGCCAGGCTCATGATCCGGTACGCGTTTGAAGAATTAAAGCTGCATAAACTGTTCCTGCGGGTATTCGCCGATAACCGGAGGGCGGTCCGCAGTTATGAGAAAGCCGGTTTTCAGCAGGAAGCCTGTCTGCGGGACGATGTCTGCGTTGAGGGAGAGTACCGGGATATGATATTGATGGCGGTCATCAATGGGAAGTGAGAGCGCGATGGAAAAAGTCAGTTTTGTGATCCCCTGTTACCGTTCCGCGGGTACGCTGGGCGGTGTGGTGGAAGAAATTGAAAATACAATGGAGAAACTGGGAAAATACCAATATGAGATTATCCTGGTCAACGACTGTTCTCCGGACGATACCTTTGAGGTGATCCGGAAACTGTGCAGGGAAAAATCTTATATCAAGGGGATCGATTTCGCCAGAAATTTCGGACAGCACGCGGCGCTGATGGCGGGACTGCGGGAAACGTCCGGTGAATATGTAGTCTGCCTGGACGATGACGGGCAGACGCCGGCGGACGAGGCGGGCAGGCTTCTTGAAAAGCTGGAGGAAGGGTATGACGCGGTATATGCCAGTTACGCCCACAAAAAGCATTCCCTGTTCAGGAACCTGGGCAGCAGGGTCAACGAGCTGATGACCAGGATCATGCTGGGCAAGCCGAAGGAATTGTATATTTCCAGCTATTTTGCGGTAAAACGGTATATCGTGGAGGATATGATACGTTACGAAAATTCCTATCCCTACGTGATCGGACTGGTGCTGCGGGCTACCAGAAATATCGCCAACGTACCGGTAGACCACCGGGAAAGGCAGGAGGGACATTCCGGCTATACTTTTAAGAAACTGCTGAACCTTTGGATGAATGGTTTTACCGCCTTCTCGGTAACGCCGCTGCGCATTGCCACCACCATAGGCGTTATCTGCGCCTGCGGGGGTTTCGCGTACGGGATCTATACCATTGTCAAGAAGTTTATCAATCCCGATGTGCCCATGGGGTTCAGTTCCCTCATGGCCGCGCTGGTCTTTATCGGGGGTATGCTGATGGTCATGCTGGGATTGATCGGAGAGTATATCGGGAGAATTTATATCAGTCTGAACAATTCCCCCCAGTATGTGATTAAGGAGCGTCTGAATGCGGAGTGAAAATTCTCAATTACAGAGTATGGGGAAGGGCCGTATGGCGAATCTGGAACTGCTGCGCGCGGTGTCCATGCTGCTCGTGGCGGCGCTGCATTTTCTGGGCAAGGGCGGCAGACTGCCCGGCATGACGCAGAACTGGCTGGGCGGATCGGGGTATCTGGCCTGGGCCCTGGAAGCGCTGGCGATCGTGGCGGTGAATGTTTATATGCTCATGAGCGGCTATTTTCTGGCGGAGAGCCAGTTTAAGCCCAAAAGGCTCTTACAGCTGCTTTTGCAGATATGGTTTTACAGCGTGGGGATCGGTCTGCTGGCGGGAGCCTTCGGATATCTTCCGGAAGGAGGATTTACGCTCCATTATCTGCTGCTGCTGTTTTTCCCGGTATCCATGGAACACTACTGGTTTATGACGGCCTATGTGTTTATGTACGGCTTTGCCCCTCTGCTGGCGGCAGGCATCAGGAGGCTGGATAAGCGGCAGCTGCAGACGGTTCTCGTAATCCTGCTCTTTCTTTTTTCCGGGATCAAATCGCTGGTGCCGGTGAGATTGGATACGGACACGAACGGCTATAACTGTATCTGGTATTTATGTGTTTTTGTTACGGCGGCCTATATCCGCCGTTACGGGATACCGTTTTTTAAAAACAAAACAAGGAGCCTGGCGGTATATCTGGCGGCAGCGGCCTGCATTTTCGGCGGGACCATGGCGCTCCGCGGTATCTATCAAAGGACCGGAAGACTGGAAAATATACTGACGGTTTGTTATGAATACAATCATATTCTGGTGCTGCTGGCGTCCGTGGCGTTCTTTTATCTCTTTTACCATATCAGGCTGGGGGAGGGGCTGTTCAGCCGTCTGGTGTGCCGGGTGGCGCCCTATACCCTGGGCGTGTATCTATGGCATGAGCACATAGCCATCCGCTATGAGTGGCCCGGGTGGTTCTATCAGCTGGCCGGACAGGCGGGAAACGGCTGGAGTCTGCTCTGGCAGCTGCCGTTAGCCGTGATACTGGTATTTGTCATTGGCATCCTGCTGGATATGCTGCGCACGCTGTGTTTTACTCTGGTCCACAGACTGCTTTCTCTGACGGGGCTTTACAGACGTCTGCTGCAGTGGCTGGACACGCTGCGGGTGGGGCCGGAAAAGGATTCTGTTTATGAATAAAGAAAAGGCGATCCGCGTTCGGCGGATCTGTGAAAACCGCATATTTCCCCTGCTGCTGCTACTCTATCCGCTCAGACATATACACTGGGGACTGGATTTATGGGACACGGGTTACAACTACGCGAATTTCCGCTACATGGGGCTGGAACATATGGATCCCATGTGGCTGTTTTCCACCTATCTGGCAAACGGTGTGGGGCACATCCTGACGCTGCTGCCCTTCGGGCATACGCTTTTAGGCATGAACCTGTATACCGGGCTTTTTGTCAGCCTGACAGCCGTCCTGGCGTATTTTTTCTGCGTCAGGTATTGCGGGATGCCGGCCGTTGCCGTGTTCTGGGGAGAGTTTCTGGCTGTCAGTCTGTGCTGGTGTCCTACGGCTCTGCTCTACAATTATCTCACGTATCTGCTGCTGCTGGTCTGCGTTATCCTGCTGTGTAAGGGGCTGACGGAAGAGAAGCTGGGATATCTGGCGCTGGCGGGAGCGGCGCTGGGGGCCAACGTATTTGTGCGGTTTTCCAATCTGCCGGAGGCCGGGCTGATCGTGGGAGTATGGGCCTACGGCGTTATCTGCCGTAAAAAGCTGCCGCGGGTGCTGAAGGAAACGGGATATTGTGTTCTGGGATACGCGGCGGCTCTGGCGGCGGGGCTGGGATATCTGGCGCTGCGGTATGGACCGGCGGCCTATGGGGAAGGTATCGGCAGGCTGTTTTCCATGACGGACCATGCCACCGGCTATAAACCGACCTCCATGCTTTACAGTATGTATCTGGGATACCGGAAGAATCTGCATTGGTTCATACTGCTGGCGATTTTTCTGCTGGCGGGTTTTTTGCTCTGTTTTCTGCTGCCGGCGAAATACAAAAAGAGCAGAGCCGCGGTCTGCGGGTGTCTGGCCGCTGGAAACATAGCGCTGTTTTGCCGTCTGGGCTTCTGTTCCCAAAACTTTGACGAGTACGAGGCTATTCGGCTGCCCGGAATCCTCTTTTTAATGCTGGCGCTTCTGCTCTGCGGGATCAGGGTTCTGCAGCGTTCGGTCCCGAAACGGGAAAAACTGCTGGCCGGTATGATCTTACTGGTGCTGCTGATCACGCCCATCGGGAGCAATAACGGGCTTCTGCCGGCGATCAACAATCTGTTTCTGGCGCTGCCCTACATGCTTTGCTGTTTCCGGCAGCTCTGGGAGAAAAAGGACGGGGAGAAACGGTTTTCCCTGCTGCCCCTGAAAGCGGTATGGGGAGGTTTCTTGCTGCTGTTCGCGTTTCAGAGCGCGGGCTTTGGGCTGAACTTTGTGTTTGTGGAGGCGCATGGGGCAAAAGAAGTAGATACAAAAACGGAAAACAATGATATACTGAAAGGGATCTTTATGAGCGGCGAGCGGGCCGGATGGATGGACGGCATCAGCGCTTACGCGCGGCAGGAAGGACTGGAAGGGAAAGAAGTGATCCTATACGGAAATATCCCGTCGCTCAGCTTTTATCTGAATATGCCGTCCGCGTTCAATCCCTGGAGCGATCTGGCTTCCTATGACGAAGGCGTGATGGAGGCGGCACTGGAGGAAACAGCCGCGGACGCTTTAGCGGCCGGAGAATTTCCGGTCATCATTCTGGAGAAGAAATACGCCCTGTACAGGGACGGAGGCGCTGAAGCGCTGACGGAAGCGGGATATACGGCCTCGGAAGCCGAAGCGATGACGTGGGATACCAAGCAGGAGCTGCTTTGGAACTATATGGACCAATGGGGATACGAGGAGAGCTATTCCAATCAGAAATTTGTCCTGTACCGGACAGAAAAGAGGGATCATGGAGAGGATTAATTTTAATGTACCACCCTATACGGGGAAGGAGATAACGTACATTTCCCAGGCAGTCGATAAACGTAAAATCTGCGGGGACGGAGAATTTACCAAAAAATGCAGCGCGTGGATAGAGGAGAAAACGGGAACGAAGAAATGTCTGCTTACCACTTCCTGCACCCATGCCACTGAAATGGCGGCGCTGCTGGCGGATATCAGGCCGGGTGACGAAGTCATCATGCCGGCGTACACTTTTGTATCTACCGCGGATGCTTTTGTGCTGCGGGGCGGCGTGCCTGTTTTTGTGGACATCCGTCCGGATACCATGAATATTGACGAAAAGCTGATAGAGGCGGCCGTAACAGAAAAAACCAAGGCCATCGTACCGGTGCATTACGCGGGAGTGGGCTGCGAGATGGATACCATTATGGATATCGCGAAAAGACACGGCCTTATGGTGATCGAAGATGCCGCGCAGGGGATCATGGCGAATTACAAGGGCAGGCCGCTGGGCACTTTCGGAGAATTCGGCTGTTTTTCGTTCCATGAAACGAAAAATTACAGTATGGGCGAAGGCGGCGCGCTGCTGATCCGGGATGAAAAATATGTGGAAGAGGCGGAGATCATCAGAGAAAAGGGAACGAACCGCTCCAAATATTTCCGCGGACAGATAGACAAGTACACCTGGGTCAATTACGGCTCGTCCTATCTGCCCAGTGACCTGAACGCGGCTTACCTCTATGCCCAGCTGGAAGTGGCGGATGAGATCAATCACGCCAGAAAAGCCTGCTGGGACCGTTATTATGAACGGCTTCTGCCCCTGGCGGAGAAAGGCAGAATAGAACTGCCGTATATCCCGGAGGAATGTGAGCACAATGCCCATATGTTTTATATCAAAACGGCCGATATCGAGGAACGTGGCAGACTGATAGACTATCTGGACAAACAGAATATCCATGCGGTGTTCCACTACGTTCCTCTGCATACGGCGCCTGCCGGTGTCAGATTCGGACGTTTCCACGGAGAGGACAGGTATACCACCAGGGAAAGTGAAAGGCTGCTGAGGCTGCCTATGTACTATGAACTGACAGTGGATCTGGTGGCCTATATCTGTGAAAAGGTAAAAGCGTTTTACGGAGGCCCGGCATGCTGATACTGCGGATATTGAGCCTGCTGTTCTTCGCGGTGGTCCTGCCCCTGGGAATGGGAGCGGGAGCCGCGGCCTTTGTGGACAGGCAGGAAAGAAATATCGGGTTTATGTGGATGGCGGGCCAGCTGACGGCCATGGCCCTTTTTCAGGCAGTGGCGGTACCGGTGATCCTGCTGCAGGAAAAACTGGGCTTTTTATACGGCGGGGGATTTTCGCTGGTGGTCTGGATCTTCGGCTGCGCATCCGGGGCTGCCGCCGTGGCGGGAGGCGCGGTCTGGCTGAAAAAGAGGGGAAGGCGGACGGCGCTGCGGATCGTGGAGAAACCGAAAAAAACCACGGTCTGTCTTTGGACGGCAGTGGGAGCGCTCCTGCTGCTGCAGTTGTTTCTGGCAGTGTATCTGAGCTTTCCGGACGGGGATGACGCTTACTATGTGGCGGTATCCACCATAACGGAAGCCAGCGACAGGATGTACCTGCTGCATCCCTATGTGGGCGAAACCACGAAACTGGATATCAGGCACGGACTGGCTCCTTTTCCCGTCTGGATCGCGTTTCTGGCCAGAGTATCCGGTATCCATCCGGCCATAGTGTCCAAGATCGCGATGCCCTTTCTGCTCATTCCGCTGACTTATGTGATCTACGGTATGACAGGCAGCAGGTTTTTAAAGGGCCGGCGGGAAGGACTGGCCGTTTTTATGCTCTTTATCGAACTTCTGGTCATGTGGGGAAATTATTCCATCTATACGGCTGAAACTTTTCTGATGACGCGGACCAGACAGGGAAAAGCCGCGTTGGGAAATCTGGTGATACCCGCCATGATCTTCCTGTTCTGCCTGATAGGAGAGCGGATGGCGGAAAACAAAAAAACAGAAAAAGGGCTTTGGGCGCTTCTGTTTGCCGCCGTAACGGCGGCCGGGCTATGCAGTACCCTGGGAAGCGTTTTGGTCATTCTGCTTCTGGGAATGTTCTGCCTGTGCGCGGCGGCGGTTTATAAAAAGTGGAAGCTGCTGCTGCCGGCGGCTGTCTGCATCCTGCCGGGACTGGCGAACACAGGGCTGTATCTGCTGCTTCGATGATTTCAGAATGGAGGGCGCGGTCAAAATGTGGGATATGATACGGACTTCTTTCAGAGAGTACGCGGGTACAGGAATGATGACAGGACTGTTTCTGGCGGCGGAGATCTTTTTGTTTGTAAAGGAAAAGAACAAAACGATCAGGATCCTTCTGCTGTATATGCCGGTATTGCTGCTGCTGTTGTATTTCTTTCCACCCTTCGCGGCATTTATCTATACTTTTGTGGGAGATGAGATCTATTACCGGCTTCTGTGGCTGGTGCCGGTGACACCGGTGCTGGCTTATACGGCTGTAAGGATATGGGAGAGCTGCGGCGGAACAAAAAAGTGGCTGGCAGGAGCCGTTATGGCGGCCACCGTAATGCTTTCCGGCAGTCTGGTGTATACCAGCCCTCATTTTTCCAGAGCGGAAAACCTCTATCATGTGCCGCAGCCGGTGGTGGACATCTGCGATGCCATCAGTGAACCGGGAGTAAAAGCCGCGTTCCCGCTGGAACTGGTGCAGTATGTCAGGCAGTATGATCCCGCGGTGAATATGCCTTACGGCAGAGAGATGCTGGTGGAAAGATGGGTAACGGAATGGCAGCTTCAGAATGAACTCTGCACGCTGCTAAACGTGGAAGTGCTGGATGCCGCGGCGATCGCGGAAAACGCGAGAGAACAACGCTGCCTCTACGTGATCTTCCGGGAGGGGAAGACGGTAAGAGGCAGTTTTGAAGAAAATGATTTTGAGTTATATCAGGTGGTGGACGGTTATATGATCTACCGGAACGAACGGTTTTATGAGGACTGGTATGGCTGACGTCATTTGTCCTGCTTTGGCAGGCTCGGCTGCAGAGCTTCTTCCATGCGCGCGGCGATCAGGGCTTTGCCCTCCGCGTTCAGATGGGTGTTGTCCGCCAGATATTTGTCCGCCACGTCTTCGTGGATGCCGCCGTAAAAGCAGTCCACGAAGGAAACCTGCCAGGCTTCCGCGGTATAATATTCTTCCTGCACATAGTTGGAAAGTTTCTTGCCGCCGAAAATCTTGCTGTCGCTGCTGATACGGCCGCCGTTTTCGTCAGTGCCGTAGGCGTAGGCGGGGGACATTACCACGATACGGATCCAGGGGCAGTATTCCTGCAGAATGGCGATCCCAGCCGCCAGCGAACCGGAAAAACACTGGGGATCGGTAGGGATCTCCGCGTTGAGCACCTCATGCGCTTCCAAATAATCGCTGCAGTCATACATAACGTAAATGACATCTATGGCGCGCAGGTCCAGACCCAGAAGAGTGTCAAGGGATGCCTTTGCTTCCGGCGGAAGGCTGTCCGCGCCGGCGTAGACCGCATCGATAACGGGCTGGTTGCGCAGTACGAACATGGAAGTCAGCCAGTAGAAGCTGAACGCATCCATGGGATAGGAACTGTCAAAATCAGGGTTTGAAGCGGCCATATAGGAACCGGGGACCGCGCAGTTATACACGGTGGCGCCGGTGGCCTCAGCGAATAAGCCGCAGGGATTTTCCGGGGAGTCTTTTTCGTCGGCGAAAGGGGAATTTCCCAGGCAGAGAACCGTCATAACACCGTCATCCTCCGGAAAAGTACTGGTATCCTCAACTTCCAGCGGAATGATAAGATCATAAGTTTTTACCACCGCGTTTTCGGGAACGGAAATCGCATCGATTTCTTCCTGTGTGATATACCGGAAGAAACCGGTGATCTTCCGGACGATGATGATGAGAGCGACCAGGATCAGCAGCGCCGCGACTAAATGTATATTGACCTTCCATTTCTTTTTTTCCATTGTGAGCCTCTTTCCCATTTATTGGATATATTCTGTTTATTGAATGCATTCCATTTATCGAATACATTTCATTTATTGAATACATTCCATTTTTATTGAATGTATTCATTGTACTATTATCCCGAAAAACTGTCCAGCCATAACCCGTGGATTTAATAAAAAGTAAAGAAATGATACAAAGAAGATACAAAAACGGAGAAAATTGGGTATATGTGGAAAAAAACGCCGTGATTAAGAAAAAAATAAGAAATTCGGGCGTATGGAAGCGCTTTTTGCCTTGCCGGGAGAATGCCTGAATGTTATAATGATACAGGATTATTGCGGATAAAATCAGCCCTTGAAGTAGTTTTTGACCGGCTGTTCGATAGGGAGGAGAATATGAAAAAATTGTTCGGACGCGGAAGGCGATTGGAAAACGAAGCGGAATGGGACGAACAGGACCTGGATTTTCAGGAGGCATTTGAAGAATTTGAAGAGGAAGAAGATTTCTATTCCCTTGAAGCGGATGAGGACGCCATGGAAGAGGCCGGCATGATAGAAGATGCTGACGCCATGGAAGAAGCCGACATGATAGAAGATGCTGACGCCATGGAAGAGGCCGACATGATAGAAGATGCTGACGCCATGGAAGAGGCCGACATGATGGAAGAAGTCGACGCCATGGAAGAAGATGACATGATGGAAGAGGCCGACGCCATGGAAGAAGTCGACATGATGGAAGAAGTCGACGCTATGGAAGAAGCCGACATGATGGAAGAGGCCGACGTCATGGAAGAAGTCGACATGATGGAAGAAGTCGATATGATGGAAGATGCCGATGAAGGGGAAGACCCCTTTTATGAGGAGGCTTACGAGGAATTTTATGAAGAGGATTACGAAGAAGATGCCGGTGAGGAAGAGATCCCGGTATGGGATGACGTGCCGGATAAAAATATTTTTCGTAAAGTCTGGTATTCCCTTGTGCATATGAGCGTTATGGACAGGATCATCACCACTACGGGGGTACTGGTTCTGATCCTTGGCATAGCGACCGGTGCCGTGTTTATCAGTGGACAGAGGAGGAACAGGGAAACCGCTTCCTTTGAGATGGTGGGCGCGCAGATGGACGGTATTACGCTGATAGGGGAACACGGACTGACCGCGGTGGCGGATGCGGAGCTGGCAAAAATACAGGCGGCGGATGCCATAGAGGAGGAAGAAAACCAGGAAGAGGAATCCTATGAGGAAAATGATTATAAAAGGGAGGTAGAGGTTACCCTGAATATGACCTCTATCGAAAAGGACCTGAAATTAAAGTTCGTCAACAGCAAAACGCATAAGCTGATCGCCAATGTCCCTTTTTCCGTGACAGTAAAGACGCCTGACGGCAAAACGGAAACCTGGTCGGATGACGATATGGACGGCATTATCTATATGAGCGGTATTACGCCGGGAAACTATACGGTGACCATGAATGCTCTGACAGACAGTAAATACGCGGGATATTCCATGTCCACTACTCCAATCAAGGCAACGGTCCGTAAGGAGATCGCGTATGAAAAGGTGGATGTTTCGGATGAGATCAAGACGGAATCGGAACTGACACAGAAAGAAGATGCGGAAAATAATCTGGAGGTAGAATCCGAACTGCAGGATACCGTGGCGTGGGTAGAGTCCACTGTAACGCCCGGCGGCGTTACCTGGACAGAAGTGCCCAGATCGCAGGTCAATGTGGGCGTGACACTGGCCGCTGGAACCGGCGGCGTAATGAAAGCCGCGCTGGAATCCCCGGTGGGGCTTTTGGCGGACAGGACTTTTTCCTTCCCCTCGAACGAGGCCGTACCGCTGGCGGCGCCGTCGGACATTTCCGAGGGCAACGCTTCTCCTTCGCCGGATGTTTCCCCGTCACCGGATACCTCCCCTTCGCCGGATGCTTCCCCGTCACCGGAAATTTCGGCCTCTCCCAGTCCTTCCGTGACGGAAATAAAGCTGAGCAAGACGGAACTTTCCTTAACGGTGGGAGCTTCGGAAACCCTGACGGCTGAGATCATACCCGCGGAAGCCGGGGATACTAAACTGATATGGGAAATTGACCAGTCCACCGTGGCGAAAGTAGAAAATGGTACCGTGACCGCGCTGGCCAAGGGACAGGCGGTCGTGACCGTAAAGACCGAGGACGGTACGGTAACGGCAAAATGTACGGTAACCGTAACGGAAGCGGATTTTAATATTACGCTGAGCGCTTCTTCCCTGAAGCTGATAGCGGGAAGCACTGTGCAGGTAACGGCCACGGTCAATGCCACAGGCGTCGAGGTGAGCGCCAAATCCGGCAACGCGGGAGCGATACCGAATCCGGCGGTTACCAAAGCGGAGAGCGGAGGACAGACAACCATAACCATTCCCATAAGCGCGCAGGCCGCCGGCAGCGCGGTGATAACCGTTACCTGCAAAGCGGGAGGAAGTGAAAAGAGCGCGGACATCAGCGTGACCGTTATCGCGAAAGAAAGCAAGCTGGTGGACGGCAGCAGCAGGCAGCTCTGGGTGAAGGTGGCGGACGGTAAGTATGAAGAGGCCACCTACGCGCACTATGCCAATACGGCGGTAACCACCTTTTACGTGAAGACGGAATCGGCGCCCCGGTATACAGGGTGGCAGAGCCTGGACGGCAAAATGTATTATTTTGACGCCAACGGCAACAAAGTGACCGGAGAACAGGTGATACAGGGCGCGAAATATAATTTTGCCAGCGACGGTTCTCTTGTAGTAGGAAACGGTTCCTTCGGCATAGACGTTTCCAAGTGGAACGGAAAGATAGACTGGGCCGCCGTAAAAAATTCCGGGGTCAGCTATGTGATCATCCGCTGCGGCTACAGAGGCTACGGCAGCGGGGCCCTGGTAGTGGATCCTTATTTTGAGCAGAATATAAAGGGCGCCACGGCAGCAGGCATTAAAGTAGGCGTTTACTTCTTCTCGCAGGCGGTCAACAAGGCGGAGGGTGTGGAAGAGGCTTCCATGGTACTGCAGCTGATAAAAGGGTATACCATATCCTATCCGGTTTTCCTGGATGTGGAGGACTCCGGCGCCGGAGGAGGCAGGGGCCGCGCGGACGGTATCAGCGTGGCGGCCCGGACGGAAGCCATCAGGGCTTTTTGCGAAACCATTCAGAATTCGGGTTATACCGCGGGGGTCTATGCCAACAAGAGCTGGCTGACCAGCATGATCGACACCAGTCAGCTTTCCGCGTATAAGATCTGGCTGGCGCAGTACGCCGCCGCCCCTACTTATACGGGAAGGTATGATATATGGCAGTATAAGTCAACGGGCAGGGTAACCGGCATCAACACGGATGTGGATCTGAATCTGAGTTATCTGGGGTATTGAGGAAATGAGCATATAAAAACGCGGAAGGAGATGGATTATGAGAACTTATCTGGTAACGGGAGGAGCAGGATTTATCGGTTCCAACTATATTCACTATATATTTCGGAAGTACGGGGATGAGATCCGCGTCATCAATGTGGATGCCCTGACGTACGCGGGAAACCCGGAGAATCTGAAGGATGTGGAGAATCGGAGCGGGTATACTTTTATAAAGGCCGATATCTGCGATAAAGATGCCATCAGCAGGATCTTCAGGGAAAACGATATCGACCGGGTGGTGCATTTCGCCGCCGAAAGCCATGTGGACAGAAGCATCCGCGATCCTGAAGTTTTCGTACGGACGAATGTACTGGGGACCGCGGTCATGTTAAACTGCGCAAAGGCAGCGTGGGAACTGCCGGACGGCGGATTCAGGGAAGGAAAAAAGTTTCTGCATGTATCCACGGACGAGGTGTACGGCTCTCTTCCCGACGATGATAACGCTTTCTTTTACGAAACCACGCCTTATGATCCTCATAGCCCGTACTCCGCCAGCAAGGCGGCTTCGGACATGCTGGTCAAGGCCTATATGGATACCTACCGTTTCCCGGCCAACATTACCAACTGCTCCAATAATTATGGACCGTATCAGTTCCCGGAAAAGCTGATCCCGCTCATTATCAACAACGCGCTGTCCGGAAAAAAACTGCCGGTGTATGGGGACGGAAAAAATGTGCGCGACTGGCTGTACGTGGAGGACCACGCCAAGGCCATTGATATGGTGCAGGAGCAGGGGGAGCTTTTTCAGACCTACAACATCGGCGGACATAATGAAAAGCAGAATATTGAAATTGTCAATATCATCATAGAAACGCTGCAGGAAATGCTCCCGGAAGAAGATCCCAGGAAAAAATCCGTAACCAAGGATCTGATCACCTATGTGGAGGACCGCAAGGGACACGACCGCAGGTACGCTATCGCGCCTGACAAGATAAAGAACGCCATAGGCTGGTATCCGGAAACCAAGTTCAGGGACGGCATTCGCAGGACCATACAGTGGTATTTTGAGCACGAGGACTGGATGAAGCATGTGACCAGCGGGGATTATCAGAAGTATTACAGCGATATGTACGGAAACAAGTGAGAAAGGAATGGGTGTATGAAGGGAATCATATTGGCCGGAGGCTCCGGAACCAGACTGTATCCTCTTACCAAGGCAATCTCCAAGCAGATCATGCCGGTTTATGACAAACCTATGATATATTATCCGCTGTCCACGCTGATGCTGGCGGGGATCAGGGAGGTTCTGATCATTTCCACCGAAAGGGATCTGCCGGTGTTTCAGGAACTTCTGGGAACCGGAGAACAGCTGGGAATGAGCTTTTCCTACGCGGTGCAGGAGGTACCCAGGGGTCTGGCGGACGCGTTTATCATCGGCGCCGATTTTATCGGCAAGGACAGAGTGGCGCTGGTACTGGGAGATAATATTTTTTACGGGCAGAGCTTTTCAAAAGTACTGCGGGAAGCGGCGGCCAGGGAAAGCGGCGCCACCATTTTCGGTTATTACGTCAGAGATCCCAAGGAATACGGCGTAGTGGAATTTGACGAAAACGGAAAGGCTCTTTCCATTGAGGAGAAGCCGGAACATCCCAGGAGTAATTACGCTGTCCCCGGTCTGTATTTTTATGACAATGACGTGGTGGAAATAGCGAAGAATGTCAAACCCTCCGCCAGGGGAGAGATCGAGATTACCAGCATCAACAACGTTTATCTGGAAAGAGGCAGTCTGAGAGTGGAAACGCTGGGAAGAGGATTCGCGTGGCTGGATACGGGAAATCACGATGCGCTGCTGGATGCCGCGGACTTTGTGGCGGCTTTTCAGAAACGGCAGGGCCTGTATATTTCCTGTATTGAAGAAATCGCGTATAAAAGGGGATTTATCACCAAAGAACAGCTCATGGCTCTGGCGGAGCCCCTGATGAAGACCAATTACGGGAAATATTTAGTTGAGGTTGCAAATGGACTCTAAGCTGAAAAGGCTCACCATTACGGCGGCGGTTTCCGTCATCCTGTTTACTTTGCTGCTGATACTGGCGCTCAATTCCGCGCGGCGCCCCGTCAACGGGCAGACACAGGAATCTACGCTGGAAACGGCCGTGCCGGAAACAGGGTCGGGCAGGATCTATCAAAGCGGTATGATCGGGAATGATCTGTCCGCGTTTATGCGGGATGACACTTTTTTCGATCCGGAAACCAATCCGTTTCTGGACAGTCTTATGGAAGAGCAGACAAGGTTGTCCCTGATCGTTACCAGCGTGGAAAAAGATCTGCGCATACAGGTAGTGAACAGTGAAAACGAGCCTGTGACGGGAGAAAGTTTTTTTATAGAACTGGAAAATGTGGGCGAATATAAGGACCTGGACCGGGACGGAGTAGTCTATATCGGAAATCTGCCGGCCGGGGAGTATCAGGTGAGTTTAAAGCCCATCGCGGGATACAGAGTACCTTCCGACAGTACCAGGGTCAGAGTGAAAGATAAAGTGGAATACCTTGTCATTGACGATATCAATCTGCTGATCAGGACCGAAGAGGAGATCGACGCGCAAGCGGAGGACAGCGCCCAGGCCGTAGATGACGGAGATTCTACGGAAATGGCGGGGATCCCCAGGCCTTTGAGCAATGGCGAGATGGGGATCGACGTGTCCAAGTGGCAGGGAGAAATTGACTGGGATCGGGTGCGGGACGCGGGAGTGGAATATGCCATTATCCGCTGCGGGTACCGGGGTTCCGTGACCGGGGCGCTGGTGGAAGACCCTCGCTTTCAACAGAATGTGAAGGGCGCTTTGGCCGCCGGAGTAAAAGTGGGGATCTATTTTTTCACGCAGGCCGTCAACGAGGTGGAAGCAGTGGAAGAAGCCAGTATGGTGGTGAGCCTGATAAGGGATTACGACATTACGTATCCGGTGTTTATTGATACGGAAGGGGCGGGAGGCCATGGCAGGGCGGACGGACTGGATGTGGAAACCAGGACGATGGTGTGCGATGCGTTCTGCCGTACCGTGGAAAATGCCGGTTACGAGGGCGGGGTATACGCCAGCCGGAACTGGTACAACAACCGGGTGGATGCCGCCTCCCTGGAAAAATACGTGATATGGCTTGCCGAATACCGTAGTGCCCCGATCTATCAGGGATACTATCAGATGTGGCAGTATACTTCGCAGGGAAGCATAGACGGCATCGCCGGCAATGTGGACCTGGATGTCAGTTATCTGGGATATTAAGGAGGACTATATATGGGAAAGATCACCGTGGAAACATGCCGGATAGAAGGCGTGAAGATCATCACGCCGCAGGTTTTCGGCGATGAGCGAGGATATTTTACGGAAACCTATCATTACAATGATTACCGGGATGCCGGGATCCCGCAGATCTTTGTGCAGGACAACCAGTCCGCGTCCAGACAGGGAGTGCTGCGGGGACTGCATTTCCAGAAAGAGTTTCCACAGGATAAACTGGTGAGGGTGATCCGGGGCGAGGTTTTTGACGTCATGGTAGATCTCCGGCCGGACTCCGCGACTTTTGGCTGCTGGCATGGGGAGATCCTGAGCGAGGAGAATAAGAAGCAGCTTTTTATACCGAAAAATTTTGCCCATGGTTTTCTGGTACTTTCGGAATACGCGGAGTTTTGCTATAAATGCTCGGATTTCTATCATCCGGGGGACGAAGGCGGCATTTTGTGGAACGACCCGGATATCGGGATCAAATGGCCCCTGCAGGAAGGCGTTCAGCTGATCCTTTCCGAAAAGGATACAAAGTGGGGGAGCCTGCGGGATTTCAGGGACCGGATGCGACAGGAGCGGGAATGAAAGAAAAAGTTTCTAAGAGGGTAGGAATCGCCCTGTTCTGCGCGGCGGCGCTGGCGATGGCTGCCGTGATCATTTTACATCATAATCCTGCCGCGGACCAGCAGGAGGAACTTTTAAAAAAGGTGATTTCCTGTACGGTGATCGCTTTTTCCTGCGCTGTTTTTATCCTGCTGTATGAAAAAGTGACAACACTGCCGGTGGAACTGTATCAGAATCGTCATCTGATCTGGAAGCTGGCTAAAAATGATTTTAAGAAGCGTTACGCGGGTTCCTATCTGGGCATTGTATGGGCGATGGTGCAGCCCGTGGTGACGGTGGTCATGTACTGGCTGGTCTTTGACGTGATCATGCATGGGGCGGGAAGGGCCATGAGAGGAAACGAAGAGGTTCCTTTTGTGCTGTTTCTCACCGCCGGGCTGGTGCCGTGGTTCTATTTTACCGAGGCATGGACCAATGGGACGAATGCGCTGCTGGAATACAATTATCTGGTAAAAAAGGTGGTCTTCAAGATCAGTATTCTTCCCATTATCAAAGTCATCGGCGCTACCTTTATCCATGTGTTTTTTGTGGGCGTACTGGTACTGATCGCCGCACTGTACGGTTATTTTCCCACTGTTTATACGCTGCAGATCTTTTATTACAGCTTTTGCACTTTTGTACTGGTGCTGGCCTTAAGTTATACGACCTGCGCGCTGGTGGTGTTCATGCGGGACATTTCCCAGATCCTGGCGATCGTGCTGCAGATCGGCATGTGGGCCACGCCCATTATGTGGGATTTTGGCGCTGTTTCTGAAATCTGGGGGAAATTTTTAAAACTGAATCCCATGGTGTATATCGTAAACGGATACCGGGATGCTATATACGGGCATTCCTGGTTTTTTGAAGATTTCTTTTCCACTATGTATTTCTGGATCATCACGGTAGTGCTGTTCGGACTGGGCGCGCTGGTCTTTAAAAGATTGAAAATACATTTTGCGGACGTGCTGTAGGCTTCAGGGAAAGACAGCGTATATTCTATCTATTGCGGGAATGAGATACGCTGTAAGCGCGGGGAAACGGAAAATATGGAAGAAATGACGAAAAAAATTGCCATACGGGTAAGCGGCTTAAAAAAAGTGTATAAGCTGTATAACAAACCTTCCGACAGACTGAAGGAGGCGTTTGGTTTTAAGCGGGGCGGCGTAAAGGAGCACTATGCCTTAAACGGGATCGACATGGAGATCTTTCAGGGAGAAACCGTGGGCATCATCGGTACCAACGGCTCGGGAAAATCCACGATCCTGAAGATCATAACCGGCGTAGTGAACCCGACTGCCGGAAAGGTAGAGGTGGACGGGCGTATTTCCGCGCTGCTGGAGCTGGGCGCCGGCTTTAACATGGAATACAACGGCATAGAAAACGTGTATCTGAACGGCACCATGATGGGGTTTTCCGAAAAGGAAATTGATGAAAGACTGCCGGAGATCCTGAGATTCGCGGATATCGGGGATTATGTGTATCAGCCGGTAAAGACCTATTCCAGCGGTATGTTTGTCCGGCTGGCCTTTGCCGTGGCGATCAATATTGAACCGGAGATCCTGATCGTGGACGAAGCGCTTTCCGTAGGGGACGTGTTCTTTCAGGCGAAATGTTATCAGAAGTTTGAAGAGTTTAAAAAACAGGGAAAAACCATTGTTTTTGTCAGCCACGACCTGAGCAGCATCAGCAAATACTGTGACAGGGTATATCTGCTCAACCAGGGGAATCTGCTGGGAGAAGGAAAACCCAAGGAGATGATCGATGCTTTTAAGCAGGTGCTGGCGGGACAGTATGAAGTGGAAGACGGGAAGGAAGATGTTATCGACAGCGCGTTAAATCCGGAACTTCTGGAGTACGGAACAAAACAGGCGGAGATCACGGAGTTTTATATAGCGGATGAGAAAAATATGAAAACCACGGCTGTTATTAAGGGCTCTTCCTTCACGATTCGTATGCGGGTGAAATTTTATGAGCGGATCGCGGCGCCGATTTTTGCGTTTACCTTTAAGAACATTAAGGGAACGGAAATTACCGGTACCAACAGCATGGTGGAAAAGGCGTTTCTGGAACCGGTGGAGGCCGGAGAGGAAAAGGAGATCTCTTTTACGCAGACCATGAGCCTGCAGGGAGGAGAATATCTGCTTTCTTTGGGCGTAACGGGTTATAACGGAAGTGATTTTCAGGTTTATCACAGGCTTTATGACGTTTTAAACGTAACGGTGGTGTCGGACAAGGATACGGTGGGATTCTTTGATATGAACTCCCGGGTCACGGTGGAAACGATTTCCCGGCGGGGAGAGAAAGTGATCCCGTACCGGCAGGAAGCCTGAAGGGAACGGGGTATCGGGATGGAAGAGATCGGAAAGATAAAACTGGATTATACTTTTTACCCGGGTGAGGACCTGTACTGTGACGGACAGGTGGAGGACGAGCTGCTGGAGATCGTAAGGAATTATGCGGGGATAGAATATCAGCGCATAATAGAGGAAAAGGCGCAATGGCCGATCTTGTATCATCTTTCTTCCCAGCGGGAAAATATCGTGGACTGGATCCCCATGGAGGGAACGGAGAAAGTGCTGGAGGTGGGAAGCGGCTGCGGAGCCGTTACAGGCGCTCTGGCGCGGAAGAGCGGTGAAGTGGTATGCGTTGACCTGTCAAAAAAGCGGAGTATGATAAACGCTTACCGGAACAGCGAATGCGGCAACGTGACCATCCATGTGGGAAATTTTAAGGATATCGAACCGGTGCTGTCGGAGGACTTTGACTATATTTTTCTGGTAGGAGTGCTGGAGTACGGTCAAAGCTACATGGGCAGAGAAAAGCCTTTTGAAAAATTCCTGCGCCTTTTGATGAGGCATCTGAAAAAAGGCGGCAGGGTGGTCATTGCCATTGAAAACAAGTACGGTATGAAATATTTCGCCGGCTGCAGGGAAGATCATCTGGGGAGCTATTTTTCCGGGATCGAAAACTACGCCGGAGGAGGTGGCGTCAGGACTTTTTCCAGAAAAGGACTGGAAAAACTTTTTGCCGCCTGCGGGATCGAGGAATATCAGTTCTATTACCCGTATCCGGATTACAAATTCATGACGGCGTTGTATTCGGACGAGTATCTGCCGGGAAAAGGAGAACTCTCCGATAATCTGCGCAATTTTGACAGGGACAGGATGCTTTTGTTTGACGAGAGCCACGCCTTTGACGGCGTTGTGGAAGACGGCCTTTTCCCTGTGTTTGCCAATTCTTATCTGGTGGTGATCGGAAGCGGCTTTGATGTGAAATTCGCGAAATATTCCAGCGACCGCGCGCCCGAATATCGGATCCGCACGGAGATCCGGCGCGGCGGAGAGGGAAAACTGCTTGTGGAAAAACACCCTTTGTGCGGGGAAGCTGTAGAACATGTGCGGGGAATGGCGATGGCCTTTGAAGATCTGCGGAAGCGCTATGAAGGCGGCCGGCTGGAGATCAACGCCTGCGAACTGCACGAGGAGGGGGAAAAGGTCTGGTGCTCGTTTGAGTTTCTGGAAGGCAGACGGTTGTCGGAGCTGTTGGACGAATGTCTGGAAAGGGATGATCAGGAGCGGTTTCGGAAACTGTTTGCGGAATATGTGGAGAGGACGGGCTACCGTGAGGAATATCCGGCGGCGGACTTTGATCTGACCTTCGGCAATATTATCGTGCAGGGGGATGTCTGGAATGTCATTGACTATGAGTGGACCTTCGGCAAGGAGATGGAAACGAAGGAGCTGGCTTTCAGAGCCGTTTACTGCTATCTGCTGGAGGATGAAAAGAGAAATAAACTGGATCTGGACGCCATTCTGGACGAGCTGCGTATTACGCCGGAAGAAGCCGAATACTACAGAGAGCAGGAGCGGGAGTTCCAGAAGTTTGTGACGGGTAAAAACCTGTCCATGGCGGAGATCCGCAATGTTCTGGGACAGAGGGTCATACAGCCGTTAAAGTGGATGGAAAAACTGGAGACCGGCGCACTGGTCAACCGGGTGCAGGTGTATGAAAACAGGGGAGATGACTTTTCCGAAGAGGACTCCTATTTTGTACCGGATGCCTATCAGGGAGAGCAGGAGATCGAAATGGAACTGCGGGTGGACGGAAACGTACGTGTACTGCGGATAGATCCCTGTATGGATGCCTGTGTGGTGAAGATCCTGGAAATGACATGGAACGGCGCGAAGATCCCCCTGCGGGACCCCAAGATTTTTACCGCCAACGGAAGGCTGTTGAAACCCGCGGACGGGATCGTATTTCCCACTAAAGACCCCAATATGTACATTCAGGCGGATGCGCTTTCTCCCCGGGCGGAAAATATCCTGTGCCTCAGGATGGAGATTGCCAGACTGCCGCTGGCCGTGGCGCAGGATATGGCGCAGTCGGTCAAAAAACTCATATAAGAGAGGAAATGTTCTTTTATTGTGAGGAAAAATCTGGTATACTTAGAGCCAGGAAGGCTTATATATAACTGACCGGTATAGGAAATCTATATATAAACCGTAGAAAAAACAGGAGGACGAGCTATGAGCTATATGAGTACGTTTCAGTTTTGGCTGGAAAACGATTACTTTGACGAGGATACCAGAAAGGAGCTTCTGGCTATCCGCAATGACGAAAAGGAAATAGAGGACCGGTTTTACAAGGATCTGGAATTCGGAACGGGCGGACTCAGAGGTGTGATAGGAGCCGGCACCAACCGCATGAACGTGTACACGGTAAGAAAAGCGACACAGGGACTGGCCAATTACATAACGAAGCAGGGCGGCGGGGAAAGAGGCGTGGCGATCGCCTATGATTCCCGGAGAATGTCCCCTGAATTCGCGGATACCGCGGCTCTCTGCCTGGCGGCGAACGGCATCAAGGCTTATGTGTTCGATGAACTGCGTCCCACTCCGGAGCTTTCTTTCGCGCTCCGCAAGCTGGGCTGTATTTCCGGTATTGTGGTAACGGCCAGCCATAACCCGCCTGAGTATAACGGCTATAAGGTATATTGGGAAGACGGCGCGCAGATCACCGCGCCCAGGGATAAGGAGATTATTGCGGAGGTGAATGCCATCACCGATTATCATACGGTTAAGACCATGTCCAAGAGCGATGCGCAAAAGGCCGGTCTTTATCAGGTGATCGGCAGGGAAATTGACGATGCCTATATGGCAGAGTTAAAAAAGCAGATCATCCATCCCGAGATCATCAAAAAAGTCGCGGACGATATTAAGATCGTGTACACGCCTCTCTGCGGTACCGGCAATAAACCTGTCAGACGGGTGCTTTCCGAACTGGGATTCAAGCATGTATACGTGGTGCCGGAGCAGGAGAATCCGGATCCCAACTTTACTACCCTGGAATATCCCAATCCGGAGGATCCCAAGGCGTTTACCTACGCGCTGCGTCTGGCAAAAGAGAAGGACGCGGATATCGTGCTGGCCACGGACCCCGACGCGGATCGTCTGGGCGTATACGCGAAGGATCAGAAGACCGGGGAATATGTACCTTTTACGGGAAATATGTCAGGTATGCTGATCGCGGAATATATTTTGCGGGAGAGAAGCAAATGCGGGCTGATGCCTGAAGATCCGGCGCTGGTAACCACCATTGTAACCACCAATATGGCGGGAGTGATCACCAAAGCGTATGGGGTAAAGCTGATAGAAGTCCTGACCGGCTTTAAGTATATCGGGGAGCAGATCAAGTTCTTTGAGCAGACGGGATCCAACAACTATGTGTTCGGCCTGGAAGAGAGCTACGGCTGTCTGGCGGGCACCCATGCCAGGGACAAGGACGCCTGCGTGGCGGTGATGTGCCTCTGTGAAGCGGCGGCTTACTGCAAAAACGAAGGTAAGACGCTGTGGGATATGATGTTGGAGATGTATGACAAATACGGATATTTTAAAGAAACGCAGTATACCATTACCTTAAAGGGCGTGGACGGCGCGAAACAGATCGCGGAGATCATGGATAAGCTGCGGAAGAACCCGCCGAAGGCGTTCGGCAGTATGAAAGTCCTGCGTTTCAGGGATTATCAGGAAGGCAGGATCGTGGATATGGAAACCGGCGCGGTAACGCCTGCCGGACTGCCTAAGTCCAACGTGCTCTATTTTGAACTTCCGGACAATTTCTGGTGCTGTGCCCGTCCTTCCGGAACGGAGCCCAAGATTAAATTTTACATGGGAGTAAAGGGCAGCAGCCTGGAAGATGCGGCGGCAAAGGTGGAGAAGCTGACGGAAGACCTGAAGGCGCTGATATGATCAAGGGCCGCGGGATGATTCCCGCGGCTCTGATTTTTTACAGTTATGATGAGTAAATGATACAAAAATGATACAAAAAGTGCGTATCCTAAAAAGCATAATGAACGAAAGCCGAAAAATCGGATATGGACAAGGAGATAAATCATGAGTAACGAAGGCAGACGTTCCGGCGCGGGAACGACGTCCAGAGAACGGGTATCTAAAAAGAAACAGGCAAAAAAGAAAAGCAAGATCATAATCTTTGTGGTAGAGCTTCTGGTATTGGCGGTGCTGATCGGGGCCCTGTGGATCCTGAAGGACTTTGGAACGGATAATGGCGGTGAAGGCGGTATCCAGGAAGGGAGCGGCGGCAACGGCCCGCTGATCCAGGTGGATTTTGACGAAGCAGACATCGCGATCAACCAGGAAGTGGAAAATAACGAAACCATGCAGGGATACCGGAACATCGCTCTGTTTGGCGTGGACTCCAGGACAGGAGTGCTGACCAAGGGAACCCTGAGCGACTGTATCATCATAGCGTCGGTCAATCTGGATACCGGAGACGTGAAACTGGTCAGCGTTTACCGTGACACGTATCTGAATCTGGGCAATGATAAATACAATAAGTGCAACAGCGCCTACAGCAACGGCGGCGCGGAGCAGGCCATCAAGATGCTGAACATGAATCTGGATATGGATATCAAGGATTTCGTAACGGTAGGCTTTGGCGGACTGACGGCCACTATCGACGCGTTGGGAGGCGTGTATCTGGATGTGGACTCCGAGGAATTGGAGCATATCAACAATTATCAGAGGACCATGGCCGATGAGATGAAGGTGGACTATATACCGGTGGAAACCACAGGATATCAACTGCTGAACGGCCTGCAGGCAACGGCTTACTGCCGTATCCGTTATAAAACCGGTAATGACTTTGCCAGAGCGGCTGCTCAGCGGGAAGTCATTCAGGCCATCGCGGATATTGCCAAGAAATCGGATTTAAAGACCCTGACGGACGTAGCCAACGGCGTTTCAAAATATGTGTATACTTCCTTTACCCTGGATGAGATCCTGGCGCTGCTGGCGGATATCTCCAAATATAATATTGTGGATCAGGCAGGTTTCCCCAAGGAAGATATGAGGGGAGCGGATAATCTGGGTTCCAAGGGGAACTGTGTATTTGCCATCGACCTGGTGGACAATGTCAAATGGCTGCATGAGTATTTGTTTGATGACAAGGAGTATGAGCCTTCCAGCCAGGTGGTGGAATACTCCAAGGTGATTCATGATTTTGTATCCCAATATGTAGATATTGATTGAGTTTGTCGGACAAAAGAGGAGCCGCGCTATGCGGCTCCTTTTCAAAATATCTGCATATAATACTGCAGGAAAGATGCTGTATATACGGCGGAAAGAGGAAAATATGTGCGGAATCGTAGGTTATATCGGGAAAAAGGCGGCGGCGCCCATCGTACTGGACGGACTTTCCAGGCTGGAATACCGGGGATATGATTCGGCTGGTCTGGCAATCCTGAACAATGGTGAGATTCATATTACCAAGGCCATGGGGCGTCTGAAGGTGCTGGAAAATCTGACCCATGGGGGAGAAACCATGCCCGGAACGGCCGGCATCGGTCATACCCGCTGGGCTACCCATGGAGCGCCCAGTGACATGAACTCCCATCCCCATTTTAACAAGGAAAAGACGATCGCGGTGGTACATAACGGTATTATCGAAAATTACCTGGCCTTGAAAAAGAAACTGACGGGAAAGGGGTATGAATTTGTTTCCGAAACGGATACCGAAGTACTGGTGCACCTTCTGGATTACTATTACAAGGGAAATCCGCTGGAGGCCATTACCAAAGTGCTGCACCGTGTGGAAGGTTCCTACGCGCTGGGCATTCTGTTCGCGGAACATCCGGAAGATATTTACGCGGTGCGCAAGGACAGTCCCCTGATCGTGGGGCAGAATGAAGAGGGCTGCTTTATTGCCTCCGACGTTCCGGCTATCTTAAAATACACCAGAACAGTATACTATGTGGACAATCAGGAAATTGTGAAGCTCTCTCCCGATAAACTGCATTTTTACTCCGTGGACGGCGAGGAACTGCGTAAGGAAGCGGCCACCATTGACTGGGACGCCAACGCTGCGGAAAAAGAGGGTTATGAGCATTTTATGCTCAAGGAAATCTATGAGCAGCCGAAAACCGTGGCGGACACGATTTCTCCCCGGGTGAAAAACGGAGAGATCGTGATCGAGGAATTAAACATGACGGAAGAGGAACTGCGGAGCATCCAAAGGATACACATTGTGGCCTGCGGCTCGGCTTATCACACCGGCGTGGCGGCAAAGTATATTCTGGAAGGGCTGGTGAGGATCCCGGTGGAGGTGGATGTGGCTTCGGAATTCCGTTACCGGAATCCGATTCTGCAGGAAGGCTCCATGGTCATTGTCATCAGTCAGTCGGGTGAAACGGCAGATACGCTGGCGGCGCTGCGGGAAGCCAAAAAACAGGGATTTCAGGTCCTGGGCATCGTGAACGTAGTGGGCAGTTCCATTGCCAGAGAGGCGGACAATGTTATGTATACATGGGCCGGGCCGGAAATCGCGGTGGCCACGACAAAGGCTTACAGCGCGCAGCTGGCGGCTCTTTATCTGCTGGCGATGAAACTGGGAAGAGCCAGAGGCATGATAAGCGATGCGCTTCTGTCAGAACTGTTGGAAGATCTGCGGAAACTGCCCAATCAGATCGAACTGCTTCTGGGACAGAAAGAAAAGATCCAGAGGTTTGCCAACCGCTATGTAGGCGCCAAGGATATTTTCTTTATCGGCAGGGGGATAGATTACGCCATTTCCCTGGAGGGGTCCCTGAAACTGAAGGAAACCTCCTATGTGCACTCAGAGGCTTATCCCGCCGGGGAATTGAAACACGGTCCCATTTCCCTGATCGAGGACGGCACGCTGGTGGTGGCGGTTTCCACTCAGCCGGCTCTTTACCAGAAGACCATAAGCAATATGGTGGAGGTAAAGGCCAGGGGAGCTTTTGTGATGGCGGTCACCTGTGAAGGCAACAAAGCCATCGAAAAGGCGGCGGACTATGTGATCTATATTCCGGAAAGCAATCCGTACCTTGCCAATTCACTGGCGATCATTCCGCTGCAGCTGTTCAGCTACTACGTGGCGGTAGGAAAAGGCTGCGATGTGGATAAACCCCGGAACCTGGCAAAGTCGGTGACGGTGGAATAGAGCGGATATCCGGGCAGCGCGCGGAAAGGAGGCCGTCATGTGGGAATGCGGCTTTGGAGATGAGCCTGTAGATGCAAAGCTTCTCTGGCTTCGGTTTTTTGGAAAGATCGGTTTCTTTTTTGCCGGCATAGCGGCGGGAGCGCTGCTGGTGGGTGGCGGCTATTTCCTGAAAAAGGAAGTATTTGCTCCCCGGCCGGAGTACCAAACAGTGGGAGAGATCTATCTGGATTACGTGATACCGGAAGGATACTACCTGGACAGTGTGTATTTCGGCCCAGCGGCATGGAACGATCTGGTGCATACCGATGAAATTGTGGAAAGTGTAAGGGACAGGCTGAGGGAACAGGGGATCGAAGTGACCGCGCAGACTGTCCGGGACAGCGTTGAAGCCGATCTGCCCTATGATTCCCGTATTGTAGTCAATACGGTGACAACGGCGGAGCCGGAGCTTTCGGTGGCCATGGGGCAGGCGCTGGAACAGGCAGTGGTGGATTTCTGTGCGGAGCAGAAGGAATTTGCCCTAACCCGTGTTCTGACCAGTCCTGAGCAGGCCCGCCGTGTTGTCTGGGATGTCCGGACATTTCACGCGGTGGTCCTGGGCGCTTTTCTGGGAGGCTTTTTGACCCTGTTGGGAATGCTTCTGTACGTGACGCTGGATGATTCCGTTTATCTCCCCTCCTCGCTGGAAAAGCGGTACGGACTGCCGGCATTGGGCACTCTGGAAGATAAGGAACTGACAGGCAATCTCACGAAGCTGTTAAAGGGCTGCCGTCAGGTGGCGCTGACAGGACGGGGCGCGGAAGAAGCGGCCGGCGAACTGGCGAAAAAGCTGGAGGCTGGGGCAGAAAACTGGAAAGCCGAAAACGGGGAAGACCCGCCCGTTCTTTTTGCGGCAGGAGAGATCCCGGAAGACCCGGAGGAACTGAAAAAGCTGCGGCAGGCGGACGGCGTGATCTTTGTGGCCGCCTTTGGAGGACACGACGGAAAGCGAATGGAAAAGGAACTGGCTTTTTTAAAACGGCAGGAAATTCCGGTGCGCGGCGGGCTGTTGTGGAACGCTGACGAGAAACTGCTGAAGCGTTATTACGGGATCGGATTGGGAAAGAGGGCGCGTCATGAGAGTTGAGGTACTGGTGGCGGCCATGTTTCAGGAGCCGGAAGCCCTTGCCGAAAAAATGCGTTTAGCTACAGAGGCGGTCATCATCAATCAGTGCGACGGCAGAAGCTACACGGAATTTGAACGGAAAGGCCGGAAGATCCGTTGTATCAGCGTTCCCGAGCGGGGAGTCGGAAAGAGCCGGAACCGGGCGGTTTCGGAAGCCCAAGGAGATATCTGCCTGTTCGCGGATGAGGATATCATATATGAAGACGGCTATGAGGAAAAAATCCTGTCTGAATTTCGGAGAAATCCTCAGGCGGATATGATAGTCTTTAATGTAGAGGTAGAGGAAAGCCGCCGGACGTATCATATTGCCAAAAGAGGCCGGGTACGTTTTTATAACTGCGGACGTTATGGCGCCGTCAGCTTCGCGGTACGCAGGGACAGGCTTCTGCAGGCGCGGGCGCGTTTTTCCGAGCTGTTTGGCGGAGGCGCCAAATACAGCAGCGGAGAGGACAGCCTGTTTATCAAGGAACTGCTGGACAGGGGCTTTCGCGTTTATACGGCCCCGGTGAATATCGGCAGGGAGGAAGCGGGAGAATCTACATGGTTCAGCGGATACCATGATAAATTCTTTTTTGACAGAGGCGTACTGTACACGTTTTTATATGGCCGGCTGGCACGCCCGATGGCATTGCGGTTTCTTTTCGCGCACAGGAAGAAGCTGCTGGGAGAAAAAACGTTTCCGGAAGCGTATCGGCAGATGAAAAACGGGATCCGCCAGGGCAGGAAAGAACTGGCGGCTGAAGAGAAGGGAGCGCAAAGCGGAGGAACTGCATGATATTATATTTGGGACTGACGGCAGTGACCGTGGCAGCGGCATGCTTTGTCAACAATCGCGTTACGGTACAACCCCATAAAGTGTCCAGGCAGCAGCTTTGTAACCGGATTCTGACAGCAGGGATCTTTACCCTGCTGTTTGCCGTGTCCGCGCTTCGGACAGGAGTGGGAAACGACTACGGCGAGTATGAGGATTTCTTCACGCGCATCAGCGAGCATCGCCACGTGTCTTCGGAATGGGGCTTTAATCTGGTGGTAAAAGCCGTGCAGTTTTTGATGGGGAACACAACGGCGGCCAATATAACCATTTTCGGCATTTTTGCCTTTGCCACGATATGGCTTTTTATGCGGGCGGTCTATGAGCAGAGCGACTGGTACGTATGGTCCTTTTTTCTTTTTATGACCAACGGCTATTATTTTTTAAGCATGAACTCCGTCCGGTATTATTTCGCGCTGGCGGCAGCGCTCTACGCCATGAAATACGCGCTGCGGGAAAGGTGGCTGCCTTTTACGTGCTGGATCGTGTTCGCGGCGTTTTTTCACAAATCCGTACTGTTTGTGCTGCCGGTCTACTGGCTGGCCATGCGCAGGTGGAAAAAATGGCATATTGTATTGGGGCTGGGGCTGTGCGGTTTTGTTCTGCTGTTCAAAAATGTCTGCCGCGAGATCATCTTCTTTTTCTATCCGTATTATGAAAACTCCATGTTTGACAACGGAGCGACTTCTCCGGCCAATATAGCGAAATGCCTGTGTGTTCTGCTGCTGTGTCTGCTGTATTACAAAAACGCGGTAAAGGATAACCGGAAGGTCCGCTTCTATTTTGTTTTAAACCTGGGAGCGCTGTTCTTATATGTGTTCTGCGGCTTCATTCCGGAAATTTCACGGATCGGCTATTATCTGAGCGCGGGAAATATTTTTTTGATCCCCGCGGTGCTGAAGGAGATCCCGGATAAAAAGCAGAAGCTGTTTTTCTGCGGAGCGGTGGCGGCTGCTTTCAGCGCGTATTTTATCATGTCACTGATCACATATTATGAAATAGATATAAGGCTGCTGCCATATGCCAGCTGGTTTGTCTGATCGCCGGAAATGGAGGGATTATGGAAGGACCGGTATTTTCCGTTATTACAGTCTGTCTGAACGCCGGAGAAAAACTGAAGTCTACTGTTGCCAGCGTGCTGAAACAGGATTTTACGGACTATGAGATTATTGTAAAAGACGGGGGCAGCGGGGACGGCTGCCTGGGAAAGCTGCCAACAGACGGACGCATCAGGGTATTTTGTGAAAAGGATACCGGGATTTACGAAGCCATGAACCAGGCGCTTGCCCACGTGTCCGGAGATTATGTTCTGTTCTTAAACTGTGGGGACAGCCTGCCGGAAAAGGACATATTGCGGAAAACCGCGGATTTTATACGGCAGCACCCCGGAAGGGGAATTTATTACGGAGATACTTTCTGTGAAAGGACGCGCAGTACTGTGGCATCTCCCCGCAGGATCACGCCCTTTGTCTGTTATCGGAACATTCCCTGCCATCAATCCTGCTTTTATGCCAAAGAGCTTTTTGACCGGAAAACATATGACCTTTCCTACAGGATACGGGCGGATTATGATCATTTTCTCTGGTGCGTGATGGAGCGGGGCGTAAAGCCGGTTTATATGGGCTTTGTAACAGCGGCGTACGAAGGGGGAGGCTACTCGGAAAGCCGGGAAAACAGAAAGCGGGACGGACAGGAACACAGAAAGATCGCCCGCGTGTATCTGGGAAAAGGAAGAGTATTGGGCTGTCAGCTGATCATGGCGGCCACGCTGGCGCCGCTCAGGCGTTTTCTGGCGGAAAATCCCCGGTTTTCAGGATTTTACCAGAAGGTAAAAAGCCGGTTATACGGAAACAAGGTATGAGGGAAAGTTGGGATTGAGTTTTAAGGCAATCGGTAATATAATGAAAAGCGAAAACCATGTCCGTGGGAGCGGGTGGAAATAAATCTACAGGAACAGATCCATGAAAGAAAGAATTTATATCTGCCATACCTATTATCATGTGTATGTGACATTTTTGAAAGAGTTAAATCTGTCACGGGAAAAAAGAGGACAGGCCACACTGCTGCTCAGCAGGATGTCCATTGATTTTGAACGGCTGAAAGAGCGGGTGGAGGCCGTGGGCCTGTTTGAGCAGGTGCTGGAATATGACGAGAAACCGGAATCCTTTTTTCCGGAGCTCGCGGCTTTTCGGCAGGACAGAGGAAATATTGTAGGCAATATGATCGCGAGGATCCGTTACACAAAACGCCTGGCAAGACTGAATGAGCCCTACGTGCCCGTGAATTTTAAGGAGTATCAGGATGTTTATGTATACTGTGACAGCGATCCCATAGGCTATTATCTGAACTGGAAACGCATTCCTTATCACGCGCTGGAGGACGGATTGAATTGTCTGGTGCATTTTGATGCCGCCAGGTATGACAATCGGGGACATTTTAAGCTGAAGGCATTTTTCTCCAGAAGGCTGAATCTGATCTTTGTGCAGAACGGTTACGGGAAATACTGTCTGGACATGGAAGTCAACGATATCGGAGCCATTGCGCATCCCTGTCCCCGGTATATTGAACTGCCCAGACAGCAGCTGACGGACGGGCTGGATGAGGAAGGAAAGCAGCTGATCCTGCGCGCTTTTGTGCGGGACAAGGAAAAGCTGGACAAACTGATCGCGGAAAGCGGAAGCGGCCAGGACAAGATCCTGATACTGACGGAGCCCCTCTGTACGCCGGAGGTACGGGAACGTATTTTCCGGGATCTGACGGCGCGATATGAGAAAGAGGGGATGGTTTTCCTCAAACCCCACCCCAGAGATACGCTGGATTACAGGCGGCTGTTTCCCGAATATCCTCAGTTTGATTCCACTCTTCCCATGGAAATTCTGAACTTTTTCCCCAATCTGCGTTTCCGCAAAGTGATCTCCGTATTGACGGAAATCAAGGCGATCCGGTTTGCCGACGAGGCGGTACGGCTGGGAGCGGATTTCATGGATGCCTATGAGGACGCCGGGATCCACCGGCAGAACGAGCAGATATAATACAGCCTCAGATGAAAACGGAGGACAAATCGTGGTCAAGATCATCAGAAAACTACATGTACTGCTGGACGGCAGGCAGAAACGGACTATGGCGGGACTGATCGTGCTGATGGTGATCAGCGCTTTCCTTCAGACCGCGGGAGTCGGCATGCTGGTGCAGGCAGTCAATATCGTGGTCGATCCGGAAGCGGTAAAAAACAGCCGGATAGCGGGAGAACTGTACAGATTATCCGGCTGCGGGGATTACAGGAGCTTTTCCGTTATGGTCATGATCCTTCTGATCGCCGTATTTGTAGTGAAAAATCTCTTTTTGTATATCCAGCAGAAACTGACCTTGGCGTTTGTGTACACCAACCAGTTTCGGACTTCGGAGCGGATGATGCGGAACTATCTGCGCCGGGACTATGAGTTTTTTCTGAACGCGGATACTGCCGTAGTGCAGCGCAGCATTACATCCGATGTCAACAATATGTACGCGCTGATCCTGGCCCTGCTGCAGCTTTTGTCCGACGGAGCGGTTTCCCTGTGCGTTGTGGCTTATTGTTTTATTACCAACGGAACTATGACCATGGTGCTGGCGGCGGTGCTGGTGGCGCTGATGGTGCTGGTGAAAAAAGTACTGAAGCCTGTCATGTATAAGGCGGGAAAGGAAAATCAGGATTATTACAGCGGCCTGTTCAAATGTATCTCTCAGACGGTACAGGGCATCAAAGAAGTAAAGGTCAGCGGCAGGGAACGGTATTTCATACAGGAATATGTTGCCTGTGGCAGAGGTTATGTGAACGCGGTGCAGCGGTACAGCCTGTATAACAATATCCCGAAACTGCTGCTGGAAACGGCCTGCGTGGCGGCTATGGTGGGATACATGATCTTTCAGGTGGCGTCGGGAGCTTCTACCGAGAATATGCTGAGTGTGCTTTCTACGCTGGCAGCAGCGGCTTTTGTGCTGCTGCCCTGTGTGAACCGTATCAGCAATCAGATCAATTCCATCGCTTATTTTGAACCGTTCTTTATGGGGGTCAGTGATAATCTGCAGGACGAAATACAGAATGAACGGGTGGATATGAGCGTATTTTCCACAGATGACGAAAAGCTTCCCGTGAAAGAGAGCATCGAGCTGCGGGACGTTACGTATGCTTACCCGAATACCGAAAAATTGATTTTTGACCGGGCCAGCCTGCGTATTCCCGTGGGCGCGGCAGTGGGTATCGTGGGAACTTCCGGGGCGGGAAAAAGCACTGTGGTGGATATCCTGCTGGGACTGCTGAAACTGCAGTCCGGCACCGTCCGCGCCGATGGCGTGGATATCAGGGAGCACTATCGTTCCTGGCTGAAAAATATCGGCTATATTCCCCAGATGATATTTATGCTGGACGATACCATTCGGAAAAACGTCGCGTTTGGCGTACCGGAAGAAAAAATTGACAACGACCGGGTTTGGGAGGTACTGCGGGAGGCTCAGCTGGATGAATTTGTGAGATCACTGCCGGAGGGACTGGATACCGGTATCGGAGAAAGAGGGATCCGTTTATCCGGCGGACAGCGGCAGCGTATCGGCATCGCCAGGGCTCTGTACGGGGATCCGGAAGTGTTGATCCTGGATGAGGCCACGTCCGCGCTGGATAACGATACGGAGGCGGCCATTATGGATTCCATTAACCGCCTTTACGGAAAAAAGACGCTGCTGATCATTGCCCACCGGCTTCAGACTATTGAAAAGTGCGATATGGTTTACCGGGTGCAGGACGGCAGAGTAGAGAGGGAAAGATGAAGCTGAGTATTATCGTGCCGGTTTATAATATGGCCGCGGACGGAAACCTGCGCTTCTGTATGGATTCTTTAACGGCGCAGACCGCGGAGGACTATGAGATCATCGCGGTAGACGATGCTTCCACGGATGCTTCTCTGGATATCCTGCGGGAGTACGAAAAAAAGTATCCGGGCCTGGTGCGGGTCATTGCTTCCCCACAGAATCACCGTCAGGGCGGCGCGAGAAATCTGGGCATTCAGGCCGCCAGGGGCGAATATATCGGTTTCATGGACAGCGATGACTGGGCGGCGCCGGAGATGTTTGAAAAGCTTTTGCGGAAGGCACAGGCCGCCGGCGCGGACGTGGTCGGATGCGACTACAGTCTGGTGCGTAACCATACGATGGAAGCGGGAAAGCCGGTGCGGATGAACACTCCGGAACAGACGGGAGCGCTGACCCTGGAAAAAAAGAAACTGCTGTTTTTACAGCCCGGAAGCATGGTGGTCAAGATCTACCGCAGGGATGTGATCGTTGGGAACGGGCTTTGGTTTCCCCAGGATATTTTTTATGAAGATAACTGTATGGCGCCTCTTTGGATGCTGTACTGCACACATTTTGAGCGGGTGGAGGAACCTCTTTATTACTATTATCAGCATGGAAATTCCACGGTTCACGAAATTTCTGTGAGCCGCTGCAGGGACCGGATGCGTTCCATGGAACTGCTGGTGGAACAGTGCAGGGAGAGGGGGCTGGATCGGATATATCCGGCGGAACTGGAATTTAAGTTTACGGAATTGTATCTGGTGAATACGCTATTCAGCTGCATGAGCGGCAGAATGAAGGGAAAGTACCGTTTTGTGGGAGAACTGTGGCGCGGACAGAAGCAATGTTTTCCGGAATTTCAGCGAAACGCCTATTATAAGGAGAGGATCGGCTCGGAGGAGAGGAAACTGATCGCACTCCTGACGAAGTCCAGACTGCTGTTCTTTGGCTGTTATCAGGCGCTCCAAACGTACAGGAAGGTCAGAAAATTTTTGAGAAGAGGATAGGAAAATGGAAAATAAGAAAAAGGTGGCGGTGATCACCGCGAGGGGAGGCAGTAAACGGATCCCCGGGAAAAATCTGAAGCCTTTTCTGGGAAAACCCATTATTTTGTATTCCATAGAAGCGGCGCTGTCATCAGGCGTTTTTGATGAAGTCATGGTGTCTACGGAAGATGAAGCAATAACGGCGCTGGCAGGAAAAGCGGGAGCGGCAGTGCCGTTTAAGCGCAGTGAAAAAAATGCCGGCGATTACGCTACGACTACGGATGTCCTGCTGGAGGTGCTGGACGCTTACCAAAAGCAGGGAAAGAACTTTGATTATGTCTGCTGCCTGTATCCTACCGCGCCTTTTGTATCCGCGGAGAAACTGCGAAAGGCGATGGATATGCTCGCGCAATCCGGAGCGGACAGTCTGCTGCCCGTTGTACGGTTTGGTTTCCCGCCTCAGAGAGGGGTGGTTCTGCGGGACGGGCTTTTGGCCTTCCGCTGGCCGGAGCATATGTTTACCAGATCCCAGGATCTGGAACCGTTTTATCATGATGCGGGGCAGTTTTACTGCTTTCGGACAGAGAGCTTTTTACGGCAGAAACGGCTGGTGATGGATAAAACCATTCCCTTTGAGCTGCCGGAGCTGGAAGCGCAGGACATTGACACGGAGGAAGACTGGGAGATAGCGGAAGTCAAGTACCGGGTGCTAAACCGGAGAAATGCCGCGGAGGAATTTTAACATGGAACGGGAAAAAACGGCGTATTTGGATTTCCTGCGGGTGACGGCGTGCGTGATGGTGGTCTGCGGACATGTGACGGCTTCTTATATTGAAGAAGTTCCGGTGGACAGTTTTACCTTTGCGGTCATGGATGCGTTTGACTGTTTTTCCGTTTTAGGAGTTCCGCTGTTTGTCATGATCAGCGGAGCCCTGATGCTGTCTGAGAATTATAATGCGGACTTTAAGAAGCTTTACTTTGGAAAAATCGGAAGACTGGTTGTGCTGTATTTCTTTTGGATGATGTTTTACAATACCGTTAATTTTATTGTCGGGAAAGTCCCTTTCAGCCTGGAAAACGTAAAACAGGAAATTGTTTTGAAGGCGCTGCTGGGGCAGGGAATGTATCATCTTTGGTTTCTGCCCATGATGGCCGCGCTGTACCTTGTGACACCTTTTATCCGGGGATTTACCCGGGAGAGGAACAAATGTCTGTGGTTTCTGGGGCTGTATTTCCTTCTGGGGATACTGATCCCTACGGCGCTCCTGTTTGATTTCCCTTACCGGACCATCGTGTGGAGCCTGTATGATCAAATCGACAACTATATGTTTTTCAGCTACCTGGGATATTTTGTACTGGGACATGTGATCCATGAATTTCTGCCCGGATTAAAAAGGGGGGGTCTGCTGGCTTTAGGAGCGGTGGGACTTGTTTCTCTCGGGATCGAAATCCACGTTTGCAATGTTTATTCCGTAAGGGAGGGAAGGCTTTCCACTATTTTGAACAATCCGCTGCTGCTTACCGCGTTTCTCAGCACCGCGGTGTTGTTCATTCTGGGAAAACATCTGCATATCCGCGGGAACCGGCTGCTGGAAAAGCTTTCCGGGTACACGCTGGGCATTTATCTTCTTCACCCGCTTGTGCTGGCCTTCGGACGGCGCCTGGGCTGGAACACGCTTTTCGCGCCGCCCTGGATTTCCATTCCGCTGTCGGTGATCCTCATGACGGCTGTTACCTTTGTGCCCGTGTATCTGCTTAGCAGGATCCCCGGCGTAAAGAAGTGGATTTGAAAAGACAGGAACGGAGGCGGAACAATGGAAACCATAGAAGTGGGAAAAAGAAAAATAGGAAACGGCTGTCCGGTGTATATGATCGCGGAAATGTCCGCTAACCATGCAGGGAGCCTGGAACGGGCCAAAGAGATCGTATGGAAGGCCAAAGAGTGCGGAGCGGACTGCATCAAGATCCAGACCTATACGCCGGACACGCTTACCATAGACTGTCATAATTCCTATTTTGAAATAGAAAACGGTACCTGGAAAGGGGAAAATCTTTACAGCCTGTACGGAAAGGCCTATACGCCCTGGGAATGGCAGGGCACCATAAAAGAAGAAGCCGACAGAGCAGGGATTGACTTTCTCTCCACTCCCTTTGACAAAACCGCGGTGGATTTTCTGGAAAACCTGGGGGTGGGATTTTACAAGATCGCTTCCTTTGAACTGGTGGATCTGCCTTTGATTTCCTATGCAGCCTCAAAGGGGAAGCCCATTATCCTTTCTACCGGCATGGCTGCGGCAGAGGAGATCAGAGAAGCTGTAGACACTATATTGCGGACAGGAAACAAGCAGATCGTGCTTTTGAAATGTTCCAGCGCTTATCCGGCGGATCCGGCGGACATGCATCTGAGGACCATTGCGGATATGAAAGAAAGGTTCGGGTTTCCCGTAGGCCTTTCCGATCATTCCATGGGTTCTTTAAGCGCGGTGACGGCGGTAGCGCTGGGCGCTTCCGTGATCGAGAAGCATTTCTGCCTGAGCAGAGAGATCGAAAATCCGGATGCTTCGTTTTCCATGACACCGGCGGAGTTTAAAGCCATGGTGGAAGCGGTCAGAAATGCGGAGCAGGCCCTGGGAGGAGTTTTTTACGGCGTAAGCCGTCAGGAGGAATCCAGTGTGGTTTTTCGCCGCTCGCTGTTCGCGGTAAAGGATATTGCTCCGGGAGAAAAACTGACAGAGGAGAATATCCGTATCATCCGGCCCGGATATGGACTCGCGCCCAGAGAATATGAACATGTGCTTGGCAAGGTCTGCGAGAGCGGGTTAAAGCGGGGCACGCCCCTTGATCCGTATGCGATCAGGGATTATCTGACGCTGGTACCGGCAAAAAAGGAACACTGCGAGCTGGTATTTACCTGGGCCAATGATCCCGAAACCCGTGCGCAGTCCTTTTCCGGGGAGCCGATCGCCTGGGAAGATCATTGTATATGGTATGAATCTTCTCTGGTGTCCAAAACGCGCAGTATCTACATCTGCTATCATGGAAATACCCCTGTGGGAGTATTCCGGACGGACCTGGTTTCGGATACCGGGGCGGAGATCAGCTATCAGATAGCGCCCGGATACCGGCACAGGGGATATTCCGCTCCTATGATCTGGCTCGGACAAAAACATACGCTGAAAAAAACACCTTCCGTTACCACGTTTTACGCGAACATCAAAAACGGGAATACAGCTTCCCAAAAAACAGTGGAAAAGCTTGGCTATAGAAGAACCGGGCAGGAAGAAGAGTATATGGTATTTTCAAAAACGATGTGAAGCAGGAGTATAGGATGATCTGGATACGGGCGGATGCCAATGAAACGATCGGTACAGGACATATCATGAGATGCCTTTCCGTCGCGGATGCACTCAGAAAACTGGGGGAGGAAGTGCTTTTTCTGACTGCCGATGAAGCGGCAGAGGAACTGCTTACTGAGAGGGGACAGGCCTTCCGTATACTGCGTTCCTCTTATCGGGAACCGGAGCGGGAACTGCCGGTTTTACTGGAAATGATAAAAGAGCAGAGGCCAAAGCTGCTTTTGGTGGACAGTTATTTTGTGACGGAAGAATATCTGGGGCAGTTGAGAAAGGCGGTCAGACTGGCTTATATGGACGATTACGGAACCGTTCCCGCGCCGGTGGATATTCTGATCAATTATAATATCTACGCGGAAGAAGCGGAGTATGAAGCATTAAGAACAGCCGGGGGCCGGAATATGAGGCTGCTGACAGGGCCTGATTACGCGCCGCTTCGGCCGGAATTTTTCGATGCGGGCCGCCGCAGGGGAATGACAGATCTTCCGAAAAAAGCGCGGCGGGTGTTAGTGACTGTCGGCGGAAGCGATCGGTACAATCTGGCCGGGTGTTTTTTGCGGTACGCGCTGGCGGACGGGGAGGCGAAAACGCTGGAATACCATGTAGTGAGCGGTATGCTGAATCCGCATCTGCCATATCTGGCGGAGATGTCGGAAAAATACCCTAATGTCCATGTTCACCAAAACGTAAAGCATATGGCGGCGCTGATGGCGGAATGTGATATGGCTGTGACTGCGGGCGGTTCTACCGTGTATGAACTGTGCGCGGCGGGAGTGCCGTTTCTCTGCTTTTCCTTTGTGGAAAATCAGAGGAGGATCGTGGAAGGATTTCAAAAAGCGGGCGTGGCGTTTTGCGGCGGAGATTATGAAGCGGAAGGAGAAACCTTATTCCCACGGCTGATCTTTGCCATGAATAAATTGGCGGCGGATGCGGCGCTCAGACGCAGGCTTTCCCGAAACGGGCGGGAACTGGTGGATGGGCAGGGCGCGGAACGGCTGGCGGAGGCGCTGTTGAGTTAAGGAGGAAATGGAAAGGTTGAAAGAACGGATAACCAAAAACAAAGAGCTGCTGCTTTGCTTTCTGATCAATTTGCTGTTGGGCTTGCTGGTATTTGTCCCGTACATTCTGGCGGAACAGGGGATTTTTTCTCTGGGAACCGATTATGATAATGATTTTATACCCTTGAATGAAATGGCAAGAAACGGTATCTTAAATGGAGAAGTCTTCTGGAACTGGCAGTTTGACCTGGGAACGGATTTTATAGGCGCGGGAAGCTTTATAGCTTTAGGGTCCCCCTTTTTTTGGATAACCCTGCTTTTCCCGAATGTGAAATACATGTATCTGGGAGGCTGGATCTTTGCGTTAAAATACGCCGTGGCCGGGCTGACGGCTGGGCTTTACTTACGCCGGTTTCTTACGAAAAAAAGCGCGGTGATATCGGGAAGCATCCTGTATGCTTTTTCCGGATTTCAGGCAGTGAATCTGATGTTTGGCTTTTTTCATGACGTGGCAGCGCTTTTCCCCCTGATGCTGTGGGGAATGGAGGTATTGCTGCAGGACGGGAAAAAGGGGATTTTCGCGATTACAGTGGGCCTCAACGCAATAGTCAATTATTATTTTTTCGTTCAGGAGATCATTTTCTGCATCTTTTATTTTCTGCTGCGTTTTGTATGGGAAAACCGGCAGTACTGGAAAAAGGTTCCGGCATGTATCCTGGAAGGGCTTTGGGGTACCGCGATTGCGGGGGGGTACTGCTTCCGTCGCTTGCCTTTATCCTGCAGAATCCAAGGAGCCGGACATTTCTGGATCTGCGGGCCGGGCTGCGGTTTAACAGCCGTACCTTTCTGCATATAGTCAGGGCGCTGTTTTATCCGGGCGAGATGATGCAGTCCTGGTCCTGTGTGGAAGACGGGGACTGGACCTCTTCTTCGGCGTATCTTCCGCTGGCAGGGCTGACATTGGTGCTGGTCTATATCTGGCATAAAAGGAAAAAACGCGACTGGCTGAAAAGAATGTGCGTGTTCGGCCTGCTGTTTATGAGCTGCCCGGTATTAAGCAGTATGTTTACGTTGTTTACGGATTATTACAGCAGATGGTATTATATGCCGCTGTTGCTGTTTGCTTTAGCGTCCGCGCGGGTATTGGAGAATCTGCGGGAATATCCGGTCAGACGGGGCGCGGTTCTCATGACGGTAGGGTATATCCTGCTGTGGGCAGGATTTGCGTGGTGGGACCGATACAGGTACCCTGTCATATACCATGTGACGGCATACCGCCTAATATCGGGAACGGCAGTGCTGGGAGCGGCGCTGCTATGTATACTGCCCCAACTGTCGGCCAGATATGTAAGCAGGATCGGCATATGCCTGATAGGGGCCTTTGCCGTTTGCACAACATCCTATACGGTGTTTCTGTATCAGCAGGCGCGGGGACAAGACGCAGAGGAGTATCAATATAAAGTGGAAGCCTGTGAAAAACTGGGAAAGCTGCTGGAGATGGAGAAAGAACCCTGGCGGATGAGCAGCACGGACAATGTAACGGCGGCGTTTGCGCAAATTTCGCCGGCGGGGTCTACGTTCAATACGGTGGAGGGCTCTGTTTTTTCCCTGTGGGAGGCTTTGGGAGAAAGCAGGCGGGTAGTGTGTCCGCCGATTCCGGAAGGCTTTTATGAACTGGTGGGCGTAAAATGGAAAATAACGTCCGATCTGGTGGGCCGCGCAGGATATCGTCTGCTGGGAAAAGAAGAAACCCCGTCTGCCACATATTATCTGTACGAAACCGACGGTAAAAGGACGATCGGCGCGACGTACGAAGCCTATATCCCGCAGGAGGATTTTGAACAATTAGAACCCGAAGAACGGGTAACTGCCATGCTGAACGCCGTAGTAATACCGGAGGAAGAGCCGCGGTTTCGGGAGATACTGCGTATATGGGACGGAAGAGAAGAGGTCCATGAAAATATACAGGCATTTTCCCGTGATGCCAGAGGCTTTACCTGTACCGTGCAGTCCCGGTCCCCGCAGGCGGTATTGTTCAGCATTCCTTACGCGGCGGGCTGGCGCGCGTACAGAAACGGAACGGAGGTGCCCATCCTGGAAACGAACGGATTGATGATGATCATGACGGAGGCGGGAGAAAACCGGATTACTTTTGCCTATCTGAACAGGACCGCGGTCCTGGGAATGATGATCGGCGCGGTCAGCATTTTGGGATGGATAGTATTTTACGGCAAAGAAATAAAAAGCAGGAAAAAAGGAGAAACTGACCATGGAAAAACTTGCGATTCACGGTGGAAAGCCGGTCAGGAACACGAAGCTGTATTACGGGCATCAGTATATAGATGATGCGGATGTGGAAGCAGTGGCAAAGGTGCTGAAAAGCGATTATCTTACCTGCGGCCCAAAGATCGCGGAACTGGAAGAGAGGCTCTGCAGGCTGACAGGCGCCAAATATGCGGTAGCGGTCAGCAACGGTACCGCGGCGCTGCACATCGCCTGTCTGGCGGCGGGAGTGGAAAAAGGAAACGAAGTGATCACCACACCGATTACTTTCGCGGCATCGGCCAACTGTGCCCTGTATTGCGGAGCGCGTCCCGTATTCGCGGATATTTGCGAGCATACATACAATATTGATCCGGAGAGCGTAGAGAAATGTTTTACGGAAAAAACCAGGGCGGTGGTAGCGGTGGATTTTACGGGACAGGCTGTGGAACTGGATCCGTTAAAAGAGCTGTGCGAAAAACGAGGAGCGGTGCTGATCGAAGACGGCGCGCATTCCATCGGTACTTCCTATAAGGGAAAGATGGTAGGGTCCATTGCGGATATGACAACGTTCAGCTTTCACCCGGTTAAGACTGTTACCGGCGGTGAAGGGGGAGCCGTTCTGACTGACAACGCAGAATATTATAAAAAGCTGGTGCTCTTTAGGGCGCATGGCATTACAAGGGAACCGTCGCTGCTTCAAAGGGATTCGGAGGGCGGCTGGTATTATGAGCAGATCGCGCTGGGTATGAATTACCGGATGACGGATATCCAGGCGGCGCTGATACTCAGCCAGCTGGATAAGCTGGATGCGTTCAGGGAACGCAGGAAAGCCATTGTGGCCAGATATGACGAAGCGTTCAGCGTTATGCCGGAGCTTGCCGTACAGGAAGAGATACCCGAATCGGATACGACGAGGCATCTGTATATTCTCCGTATCCGGCCGGAGAAACTGACTGTGGGAAGAAAGCAGTTTTTTGATGCCATGGCCGCGGAAAATATCTGCTGCAATGTGCATTATATCCCGGTGTATTATCATCCTTATTATGAAAAACTGGGATATCAAAAAGGCCTGTGCCCCAGGGCGGAAAAACTGTACGAAGAGATCATGAGCCTGCCCCTGTATTACGCCATGACGGACGAGGATGTGGAGGACGTGATCAAAGCAGTGAAAAAAGTGGTGGAAAACTATAGAAAATAAGAAGATATGGTCATGCCTGTGAAAGAAAAAATAAAGCGAAATGAAAACAGAATATGGGCACTGGTTTTTTCGGCGCTGCTCTGCCTGCTTGTAAGCGTGCTGTTTGACTTTTACTATGATTTGAACGATGATGTGCTAATGAAAGATATTCTGGCAGGGGTGTATACCGGAGAGCCCGAGAGCAGAAATATTCAAATGCTCTTTCCACTCAGCTGGGCATTGAGCCTGTTGTACCGTCTGGCGGGAAATCTGCCCTGGTACGGTATCTTTTTATGCGGCTGTCAGTTCCTTTCTATCTACCTTTTCACAGAAAGGCTGCTGGGATTTTTCTCCGGAATATGGTCGAAAGCGGCGGCTGTCTGTACGGAAGGCGCGGTGCTCTTGACGCTGTTTTTGCGGGAACTGGTTTTTGTACAGTACACCTTTACCTGCGCGATGCTGGCGGCGGCGGCAGCTTTTTTATTTCTGACTGCCCCAAAGGAGCAAAATGCTGGCGCTTTTCTGCGCCAAAATCTTCCCTGCATTTTACTGGCGTTGACGGCCTATTTGCTGCGCTCGGAAATGCTGCTGCTCCTGCTGCCGCTTCTCTGTACGGCAGGATTTGCCAGATGGATGGCCGAGAAAGCGGTCTGGACCAAAGAAAACGTGAAAAAATATTTTCTGGTGTTCGGCGTGCTTCTTCTTGGGATCGGCCTGGGACAGGGGATTCATATGCTGGCCTATAGCAGCGCGGAATGGAAAGCGTTTACAGCATTTTTTGATAACCGCACGGAGCTTTATGACTTTCAATATATTCCTTCCTATGAGGGAAATGAAAGCTTTTATGAGAGTATCGGACTTACGGAAAGCCGGCAGGCGCTTCTGGAAAATTATAATTTCGGGATCGACGGAGAAATCGATGCGGCCTGTCTGGGAAAGGTGGCGGATTACGCGGGAGAACTGAAAAACCAGTGGCGCGGCCCCGCGGAAACGCTGAAGCAGGCGCTGACGGATTATCGGTACAGGATTGTCCATGAAACGGACTATCCCTGGAATCTGCTGGCAATCGGATTGTATTTCGCGGTTTTGATCGCGGCAGTATGGAACCGGCATTTTCGGTATATTTTGGAACTTTTGCTGCTGGGCACGGTACGGACAGGACTCTGGATGTTTATTTTGTACCGGGGAAGATCCCCTGAACGGATCACGCACTCCCTGTATCTGGTGGAAATCGTGGTTCTGCTGGGCATGCTTCTTTGGGAAGGACGTAGAGAAAACCGTCTGCCGTTCTGGACAAAGATCTGCGTCACGGGGCTTCTGCTCCTGTTTGGTCTGGCCGGCATCCAGAGGAGCTGGCAAAAGACGGAAACAGAATATCTGCGCAGGGAAGAGGTCAATCTCCGCCTGCTGGCACTGCAGGATTATATGGAACAATATCCGGATAATTTCTATTTTTTAGATGTGTTTTCCACCGTCGCATACTCGGAAAAGATGTTTGCCGGTGTAGATAACTCCCTTGCAAACTGTGACCTGATGGGAGGCTGGGCGGTAAAAAGTCCGCTTACCGAAAAGAAATTGTCTGTTTTTTCCATTTCCAGTATGGAGGAAGGACTCCTTTATATGGATAATGTGTTTGTGGTGGTGAAAGAACCTCAGGGAAATCCCACGCTGGAGGAGTGGATGTCGGCGTATTACGCGGGAAAAGGCATTTCCGTTTCCCTGGACCGGACGGATACCGTCAGCCTGAACGGAGAAACTATATTTGGTGTATATACCCTTTCTGTGCCATTTGTTGTAAAAGGATTGTGATTGTGGTATAATATACAAATAATCAAGGTAAGGCATGGTGAAAACAAAAAGGTGAAGACACGGATATCAGCAAAACGGTCAATACAACTGACAATCGTTCTTTTAACGGTGTTTACCATTCTGCTGATCTGGCCGTGGAAGCTGATAACCCGCTGGCAGACGGAAGGCAGTCTGGATGCGGATTCCCGGACTATCGTACAGACCAATGAACCCATCATGCAGAAAATAGAGCCTGTGACTTACGGGCTTTCCAATCTGTCCTTTTATATCTATAACGAGGATATCAAAAAGGATGACTGTCTGCTGTTTAAGCTTTACGATGCCAATTTTGTCCTGCTGGACGAGAGGCAGATCCGGCTGGAAAAGTTTTCTCTGCCGGGGGTCTGCAAGATCCGGATCAACAGTGAACTGGTACCGGGAGGCACTTATTATTTTTCCGTGGAAAAGTGCATGTATGAATTTGCCACGGAAATAACGGAAACCGAGCTTCTCTATTCCATGCCTGATGACATCCACCTGGATGTGCAGTATAGATATAAGATCGGATTTACCAGACCGCAGTATGCCGCATGCGCGCTGGGAGTGCTGATGGCAGGGGGGATTCTTATCCTGCTTACGGAAATTCTCATGCGCAAGAACCGAACAAAGACCCGCTGGGATTTCGGAATCCGTCTGGCGGCGGCAGTACTTGTCACGGGAGCTGCTCTGTGGGGAGCCTGGAATGTTTTTCCCGGGAAAAGATTCTCACCGGATTTTGTGGACATAGTATTTTATGAAACAGGGATCTTCCTGTTCCTGGCGTACGCTTTATACGGGCTTCTGCGTAAGCGGGAAGCCGGGAAGGAAAGGCTTTCCCCACAGGAGATCCTGAAGGGCTTTCCCCGTGTTTTACAGTCCTTCGCTTTTGCGGGGGGTATGCTGGGATGCGTCCGGTATGCCAACGCCCTGAGCACATATGATCAGAAAACGGCATCGGGGCTTGTGCTGTCCTGTTTTGCCGCGGCCATAATCTGCGGTTATAGCAAAAAAGAAATCCTGAACTGGTATAATGTGATGTATCTGGTGCCGGCGGTTCCCCTGGCGGTGCTTTACTGTTTCGGGCAGAGGGACAACCTGGAGGCCTGGGATATAGCCAGAGGAACGGCGGTTTATTCGGTTCTTTGGGGAATTGTTCTTTTGAATACGGTCCGGCTCCTGGTAATGGGAAAAAGGGAAAAGATATCCGTTGTATACGCCGTAGCGCTGCTTTTGCTCGCTGTCGAGATGGTGCGAAGCCGGAACGGACAGACCTGGCCGGTGGAAATTGCCGTATACTGGGGAATGTTCGCAATCCGCGTGATCCATAACGGCCGGGTGCAGGATTATCTGCACAGCTTTTCCAACGGTCTGTTTCTTCATTTTATCGGGATCAGTCTTTATGCCCTGTGGTACCGGCCGTTTCATTATTTCTATTATATCAGGTATCCGGGCGTGTTTCACACGGTTACCATGGCCGCTGTATATCTGGTACTGGTGGTGGTATTGGCGCAGATCCGTTTTTTGGAGTGTTATAGAAAGACGGGCAGCTTAAAACGCTGCTGGAAGGAACTGGGACTTCTGGGTACCGCGATGGCTTTTCTGATCCTGACCATTTCCAGAACGGGTTTGCTGGCGGCAGCATTGCTTTGCCCGTTTTTACTGATCATCACCACAATAGCGGAATTCCGTGACGGCTGGCTGGGATTCTGGAAAAGAACAGGTATCTTCATGATAACCGGCATTTCCTTTTTTTGCGTGGTATTTACAGGCTGCCGCATAGTACCCGCGGTGGTGGGGCATCCATTTACTTATGAAATAGAATGGTTTGTGGGATCCATAAAAGAAGGAGAGGAATGGGATTCCAGGTGGTTTGCCACGGTACCCCGGTTTTTTGGCGTGACAGAGGAACGCGTATTGGTATCTTCGGATGACAGTACAGAGGGGCAGCAGATGTCCACGCCGCAGGTTGTGGAATCGCGGCCGGCGGACGGCAGTCAGGATTACAGCAACGGGCGTCTGGATATCTTTAAGGCATATTTAAAGGCGCTGAACTGGAAGGGGCACGAAACCATAAGCCTGCAGCCGGAAGGACAGACGCAGCTTATCGTGCATGCCCACAATTCCTTTATTCAGACAGCTTACGATTTCGGACTGGGCTGCGGCATCTATTTCCTGGTCTTCTGCCTGTTTGCGGGGATCAGGAGTATCGGCTATTACATTGGACACAGAGAAGATGAGGACGGGCTGGTGCCGGTCACAATACTGGGGATGTTTGGTATCTGCGGCATGGTGGAGCGGGTCTTTTTCCCGTATTACGCCTCCGGGTTCGCGTTTTTGATCATACTGGCGCTGCTGATACCCGACTGGAAACGGCAGGATAAGAGGAACTATGAAAAAAACAATTAATACGGCGTTATTGTACAGAAGAATATTTTTGATCATATACGATGTTTTTGCGGTGACGCTGGCCTCCGTTCTGGCGCTCTGGATCCGCTATGAGTTTGTTTATGCCAATATAGAGGAAAATTTCCTGACATCCGTATATTCTTTTCTTCCCTGTACCGTCGGGATCATGCTTGTGGTGTACGCGCTGCTGAAGTTGTATAACAGCCTGTGGGCTTTTGCCGGTGCCAGTGAAATGCAGAATATCGTTATTGCCGGCGGGCTTACTACCTTGTTAAACGGCGTTGGGCTTTGGCTTGCCGGAAAGAGTGTTCCGAAAAGTTTTCATTTTATGTTCGCCTTTCTGCTGATCGCGTTTACTTTTACAAGCCGTTTCAGTTACCGCTTTTTCAGGGGACTGAAACGAAAGAGGAGTAAACAGGCGCAGGGGATCAATGTGATGATCGTGGGCGCGGGCGAGGCCGCCAATATGATCATCCGGGAAATCCTGGGAAGCAAATACACGCATATGCAGATCCGCTGCCTGATTGATGATGACACCAATAAGCAGGGCCGATATATCCAGGGCATTAAAGTAGTTGGGGGAAGGGAAAAGATCAAGGAAGCGGTAGATACCTATGATATTGACGAGATATTTATCGCCATGCCGTCGGTTCCCAGATCGGTGATCAGCGGCATCATTGACATCTGTAAAGATACTGCCTGTAAGCTGCGGATACTGCCCGGAATGTATCAGATCGTAAACGGGGAAGTCAACGTCAGCCAGCTGCGGGATGTGGACGTGGAAGACTTGCTGGGCCGGGATCCTATAGAGGTGGATCTGGGATCCATTCTCGGATATGTACAGAACCGGCGAATCCTGGTAACAGGAGGCGGAGGCTCCATCGGAAGCGAGCTGTGCAGACAGATCGCCGCACATTCGCCTTCCCAGCTGATCGTGGTGGATATCTATGAAAACAATGCGTATGACATTCAGCAGGAGCTGAAGCAGAAATATCCGGCGCTGGATCTGGTGGTACTGATCGCCTCCGTGCGCAATACCGCCAGGATGAACAGTATTTTTGAAAAATACCGGCCGGAGATCGTGTATCATGCCGCGGCGCACAAGCATGTGCCGCTGATGGAGAGCAGCCCGAATGAGGCTGTTAAAAATAATGTGATGGGTACGTGGAAGACAGCGCAGGCGGCAGCTGCCACGGGCGTAAAAAAGTTTGTGCTGATATCCACGGATAAAGCGGTCAATCCCACGAACATCATGGGCGCGTCCAAGCGCATCTGTGAGATGATCATACAGACGTTTAACAAGCATTATGAAACGGAATTTGTGGCGGTGCGTTTTGGCAATGTACTGGGAAGCAACGGCAGCGTGATCCCACTGTTTCGAAGACAGATTGAGGCAGGCGGACCGGTAACGGTAACACACCCGGATATCATCCGCTATTTTATGACGATTCCGGAGGCGGTGTCACTGGTGCTGCAGGCGGGTGCCTACGCTAAAGGTGGCGAAATCTTCGTGCTGGATATGGGAGAACCGGTGAGGATCCTGGATCTGGCGAAAAATTTGATCCGGCTGTCGGGCTATAAAGTGGATGAAGACATCAAAATTGAGTTTACGGGACTGCGTCCGGGAGAAAAGCTGTACGAGGAACTTCTGATGGATGAGGAGGGGCTGCAGGATACGGCGAACAGTCTGATCCATATCGGCCGGCCTATAGAAATCGACGAAGAGAAATTCTTTGTCCAGCTGAAAAAGCTGGAGGATGCTTCCCGGAATGAGGAGGAGGATATCCGGGGACTGATAAGGGATATTGTGCCCACTTACTGTGCCGGGGCGAATGGGAGGTCTGTTTGATGAACGGAAATGCATATATAACGGATAAAAGATTTGCCGGAATAGAGCCGTTTGAAAAAAAAATATGGTTATCTTCCCCTACCATGCACGGAGAAGAAAAAGAGTGGATAGAAAAAGCGATAAGAGAAAACTGGGTTTCTACAGTAGGAGAAAATATTGATGCGGTGGAGGAACTGACCGCGCGGAAAACAAAAAGAAAATATTGTGTGGCGCTTTCTTCGGGAACGGCGGCGCTGCATCTGTCCGTAAAGCTTGCGGGAGAAAAATTATATGGGGCCGCGAAAGTCGGACAGGGCGTGCTGAGCGGACGTAAAGTGTTTTGCAGTGATATGACTTTCAGCGCCTCTGTAAATCCGGTGGCATATGAAGGCGGAGAAGCGGTTTTTATTGATGCGGAAAGAGATACATGGAATATGGATCCAACAGCATTAGAGCATGCTTTTTCCATATATCCGGATGTAAAACTGGTTGTCGTGGCGCATTTATATGGTACACCGGCAAAAATGGATGAAATACGTCAAATATGCGATGCGCATCAGGCGCTCATAATAGAAGATGCAGCGGAAGCGCTGGGGGCCGAATACAGTGGGGCACCCTGCGGATCCTTTGGAGATCTTGCGGTATTATCGGGCAATGGAAATAAAATCGTGACAGGAAGCAGCGGCGGAATGTTTTTGACGGATATTCAGGAAGATGCCGATAAAGTCCGAAAATGGTCAACACAAAGCCGGGAAGCCGCACCATGGTATCAACATGAGGAATTAGGTTACAATTATCGTATGAGTAATATTGTGGCGGGGGTCCTGCGCGGACAGTTACCGTATCTGGAGGAACATATCGCGCAGAAAAAAGCTGTCTATGAACGTTATCAGATGAGGCTGAAAGACCTGCCGGTGGAGATGAATCCTCTGAATCCGGGAAATGCCATACCAAATTACTGGCTCAGCTGTCTGCTTATAGATGAGGAGGCCATGTGCGGGCAGATCAGAAGCGAAAAGGAAACCTTATATGTGACGGAAAGAGGGAAAAGCTGTCCAACGGAAATTTTGGAGGCGCTGGCGGCATTTAATGCGGAGGGACGCCCTATTTGGAAACCCATGCATATGCAGCCGCTTTACAGGATGTCACCGTTTATTACGGCAGAGGGAAATGGGCGCGCGCGAAGTAATGCGTATATCTTAACGAAAGAAACGCCGGATGTTGGAAACGATATTTTCAGAAGAGGGTTATGTCTGCCCAGTGACAATAAGATGTCAGCGGAACAAGTAGATATGGTTGCGGAAATAATCCAAAGATGCTTTTTATAATAAAGGTTGTTGGGAGGCGGCTTAATGTACCGGAGGATCATAAAACGTGTATTGGATGTTCTGTTTTCGGGGCTGGCGCTGATCGTTCTGTCCCCGGTATTACTCATTACAGCCGCTCTTGTCCGAATACGGCTGGGAGCGCCTGTTATTTTCAAACAGGAGCGTCTGGGATATAAGGGAAATGTATTCAGGATGTACAAGTTCAGGACCATGCTGCCCGCCCAAACAAAAGATGGGAGAAAACTGACGGACAAGGAACGTCTGGAATGTGTGGAAAAAGGTATTGCGGTATTGACTGACGAGGAGCGCTTAACTCGGTTTGGACGCGTTCTTCGGGCTGCCAGTCTGGATGAACTTCCGGAACTATGGAATATATTTATCGGAGATATGAGTCTGGTAGGCCCCCGGCCGCTGGCAGTTATTTATAAACCTTATTATTCAAAAGAAGAAATGCGCAGACATGATGTAAGACCGGGTCTGACGGGTATGGCACAGGTACACGGAAGAAATTCTGCAGCATGGGAAAAACGGTTTGAGTATGATGTTTATTATGTGGATCATCTGTCCTTTCTGCTTGATATAAAAATACTTTTCAGAACGGTATCTGTAGTCTTCAGGCATGAGGACATAGGCCAGGGAGAGGCAGGACCGGAAGCGTTCCATATCGTACGTCAGAGGCAGTGGGATGAAGCCGGTACCGGTCCCCAAAATATGTGACAGGAGAATGAAAGGAAAGAAAATGAAAAAAATAATAATTTTTGGCGCAACAGGCAATGTGGGTTCTTATGTTACGAAATATGCTGCTCAGTTTTTTAAAGAAAAGGATTATGAGGTCATTGCATCGGGCAGGAGAAATACGGATGTGTTCGCACAGTTTGGAGTGGATTTTGTACAGGTGGATATGCTGAATAAAGCAGATTTTGATAAACTTCCCCAGGAAAATGTTCATGCGGTGATTCTGCTAGCGGCTACAATTCCTTCCTACATGGATGATTATGACGGAGAAAAGTATCTTAATACCAATATCATGGGAACTTATCATGTTTTGGAATATTGCCGCAGGGTAAAAGCGGACAGAATTCTTTTCAGCCAGACAGTGTTTGATATCAGCCTTTATTCCGCGGATGATCCGAAGGCTGTTTTAAAGCCGGATCTGCCGCCTTACTTCAGTTACAGCGGGGACCATGCGATGTATGTGATATCAAAAAATACGGCGATCGAAATGCTGAAGCATTATCTCGCGGAGTACGGGCTGAAATATTTCGTATTCCGGTTTCCCACAATCTATGAGTACAGCACGTTTCAATATTACTATCCAAACGGTGTAAAAACAATGCGGCCGCTGTATAGGCAGATTAATCGCGCTAAAAACAGTGAACCGCTGGAACTATGGGGTGACCCCGATTACGCGAAGGATATGGTGCATGTGTATGACTGCGCGCAGATGCTCTGTAAGGCATGTCTGGTTGACAGGGATACGGGATTCTATAATGTGGGAACAGGAATTCCGGTAACGCTTCGGGAACAGTGTCAGGCGATCATTGACGTGTTTTCTCCGAAAGACAAGCCGTCCATTATTGAGTATCATCCAGGCAAGAGTGGTGGTGGTTTTCTGATGGATATAACAAATGCTAAGGAAGAGCTGGGCTATGAACCGGTATATGATGTCCATAAGCTCTTTGAAGACTATAAATATGAGGCACAATTTGACAGATTTAAATCCTTGAGAGGGGAATAGTACAGTGGAGGCTGACGGCGTGAGAGAAATCGGAAGCGAATTTTGGGATATTCCGGTTTGCGGCACGGAGCACAGGATCTTTCCAGAGCGTACTCAGTGGTTTCTTTCGGGAAGGGATGCGTTAAGCGCGGTTATCAGGGATATCCTGCGAAGAAAGAAAGTCCTGACAGCGGCAATTCCATCCTGGTGCTGTGACAGCATGATAGTTCCGTTCCTGAAAGAAGGCATCAGGCCATGCTTTTATCCCGTTACTGCATCAAAGGAGTTTACACAGGACATCAGTCAGGTAATGGACTGTGATGTTCTGCTGGTTATGGATTATTTTGGTTACAGCAATTCGCCTGTGCCGAAGGAATTTCAGGGAATCATAATACGCGACTTGACCCACAGCGTATTTTCACTGAACAGACAGTTCGCAGATTACAGCTTTGGCAGCCTGCGGAAATGGTGCGGCTTCTGGAGCGGGGGATTTGCGTGGGCATATGACGGGCATATGACTGCCGCGAGCACAGAGGAGAATCAAGAATATATTTCGCTGCGAAAAAAAGCGATGGAGATGAAAGCCGCTTATCTTACGGGCAAAAATGATGAAAATTCAGGAGAATGCGAAGATAAGCGTTATCTTGAAATATTTCATAAAGCGGAAGAGCTTCTTGAAAGCTATGGAGCGGCTGCTGCAAGCAGGCGGGATGTCAGACTGGCGGCCAGTCTTGATGTAGATTTTATCAGGACGCGAAGAAGAGATAACGCGGAAATATTGCGAAGGGCTTTTGTGAAACAGTTGATTTTTCCAGAGTTGGCCGATGAGGACTGCCCCCTGTTTGTACCGATCAAAGTGCCGCAGGGAAAGAGAAACGCATTGCGGCAATATTTAAATACTCGGAAAATATATTGTCCTGTTCATTGGCCGGTGAGCGAATATCATGTTTTGGATGAGCAAACCGCAGAACTTTATGAAGATGAATTAAGCCTTGTTTGTGACCAGAGATATACGGCGGATGACATGTATCGGATCGTAGGGGCGGTAAAAGACTTTGGAGGTGGGGAATTATCCTGACGGTGTATTCTATGGATCAGCGGGCGGAATGGGACGATATCGTACAGTCCTTTACCGACCATGATGTTTATTATTTCAGTGGTTATGTTAAGGCTTTTCAGCTGCATGGAGATGGAGAACCCCTGCTGTTTTATTACAATGGAAACGGGATAAGAGGAATCAACGTTGTAATGAAAAGGGATATTGAAAAAGATAAAAATTTTTCAGGGAAGATTCCGAACAGCACATATTATGACTTCGCAACGCCTTATGGATACGGAGGCTGGCTGACGGAAGGCAGCGGAAATGTAAAGGCTCTCATGGATGAATATACTGCCTGGTGTGCGCGAAATGGTATAATCTGTGAGTTTGTGCGTTTCCATCCATTGTTGAAAAATCATATCAATATGGCAGGAGCTTATGAGATCGTTCCGCTTGGAGAAGTCGTTCACATGGATCTGGCGGAACCTGATATGATATGGAGCAATCTTACCAGCAAGAATCGGAATGTTATCCGCAAAGCGGTTAAAAATGGCGTAACGATCAAAAAGAACTGCTCTGTCGAAATGCTGGAAGTATTTCGCGGTCTGTACAATAAGACCATGGATAAGGATAATGCTGCCGATTATTATTACTTTAACAGAGATTTTTATCAATCCATAGCGGAAGATTTCTCGGATCACGCGCAGGTATTTTATGCGCAGATCCCGGATGATACTATCATCGCGGCTGCTATCATTATATTTGCGAATGATAAGATGTATTACCATCTGTCAGGTTCCATGAAGGAATATAGCAGTCTTGCGGCAACCAATCTTCTGCTTTATGAGGCGGCAGTATGGGGAAGTAAAAATGGTTACAGGACCTTTTATCTGGGAGGCGGGGTAGGTTCGGGCGAAGATAGCTTATTTAAGTTTAAAAGAGCTTTTTTCAGAGGAGAATTGAACCGTTTCCATATTGGAAAAAGAATTTATATGCAGGATCAATATGATAAACTGCTTGCCATACGGGCAGGAGAGATCCGTCAGAATGATTTTTTCCCAAAATACAGGGGATAAAACGGGATGAGAGGTTCACGGGATGACGATATTAGTATTAGCCAATTCATCGGTCGGTATATATAATTTTCGCAATGAGCTTATGAAACGTCTGTCAGACAGGCATGAAATGTTCATCAGTGTTCCTGATGCGCAGAGAAAAAGAGAATTGGAAGAGGAAGGGTGTAAAGTGATCTGCACCCCGATCAACAAACGGGGAATGAATCCTATAGAGGATTTCCGGCTGCTTTTAAAGTATCGCGGACTGATGAAGAGAATCAGACCGGATGTGGTCTTGACATATACTATAAAGCCAAATATCTATGGCGGGATATGCTGCAGGCTGCGGAAGATACCGTATATCATTACGATTACGGGTTTAGGAACGAATTTTCAGAAGAAAGGCCTCATACGGCATCTGATTACCGTGATGTACCGGGTTGCGGCCAAAAAGGCGGCGTGTATTTTTTTTCAGAACATGCAAAATCAACAGACATTTGCGGATTACAAAATTCATGGGAAAAAGAGTATTCTGGTGAAAGGCTCCGGGGTGGATCTGAAACAGCATGTATTTGAAACATATTCTGCTGATGGACCGGTAAGGTTTTTATTTGTCGGAAGAATTATGAAGGAAAAGGGAATTGAAGAATTTTTGCGGGCTGCGGATATTCTGTATGGCGAATACGGGGACAAGGTAGAGTTTCAGACCCTGGGGGCGGATAACGAGGATTACGAAAACATCTTAAGCGTTTATACGGAGAAGAATATTATAACACATCTGGGCTTTCAGCTGGATGTGCATTCCTACATGAAAGCGGCATCGGTAATCGTTCTTCCGACCTATCATGAAGGAATGTCAAATGTACTGATGGAAGCTTCCGCGGCTGGAAGACCGGTGATCGCGACAAATATCAGCGGCTGCAGGGAAATCTTTGATGAAGGCGTTACCGGTTTCGGCTGTGAACCGGGAAATGTGGAAAGTCTGGTAGAAGCAATGCGGAAATTTCTGGCTGTAAGCTGGGAAGAGCGCGCGCTGATGGGGAAAAGAGCGCGGGAAAAAATGGAACGGGAATTTGACAGAACGCAGGTGACTGATGTATATATAAAGGAGATTGAAGGGATTTTACAGAGTAGATAAAACAGGAGGAACTGCGGTTATGAGCTTATACGAAAAACTGGTAAGCGGGGAAGAAAAATTATCTTTGGTAGGTCTGGGCTATGTGGGAATGCCCATAGCGGTGGCGTTTGCCAGAAAGATAAAAGTGGTGGGATTTGATTTAAACGCGAAAAAGATAGAACTGTATCAGAACGGGATCGATCCTACCAATGAGGTGGGAGGAGAAGTGATCCGAAATACTGCTGTGGAATTTACCGCGGACGCTTCCCGGCTGAGAGAGGCCAGATTCCATATTGTGGCGGTACCCACTCCGGTAAATGATGACCATACTCCAGACCTGTCACCTGTGGAAGGCGCCAGCCGCATTCTGGGACAAAATCTTGTGAAAGGCTCTATCGTTGTATTTGAATCTACGGTATACCCCGGCGTTACCGAGGATATCTGCGTCCCCATACTGGAAAAAGAATCGGGTCTGAAGTGCGGTGTGGATTTTAAAATAGGCTATTCTCCTGAAAGGATCAATCCCGGCGATAAAGTCCACAGACTGGAAACCATTACCAAAATCGTGTCCGGCATGGACGAGGAAACACTGGAGGAAGTGGCGAAGGTATATGAACTGGTAGTGGAAGCCGGTGTGTACCGGGCGGAATCCATTAAAGTGGCGGAGGCCGCCAAGGTAATTGAAAACAGCCAGCGGGATATTAATATCGCGTTTATGAACGAGCTCTCCATCATCTTCAATAAAATGGGTATTGATACACAGGCGGTATTGAAAGCGGCGGGAACCAAGTGGAACTTTCTGAAATTTTATCCCGGGCTGGTAGGTGGACATTGTATCGGCGTGGATCCATACTATTTGACCTATAAGGCGGAAGCGCTGGGATATCATTCCCAGATCATTCTGGCAGGCCGCCGGATCAACGATGATATGGGGAAATATGTGGCGGAGAGCCTGGTAAAAAACCTGATCAAAGCTCAGATCCCTGTTCTGGGGGCCAAAGTGGCAATCCTGGGCTTTACGTTTAAGGAAAACTGTCCTGACACCAGAAATACCAAGGTGATCGATATTTATAAAGAACTGGGCGAATATGGGATCACCCCCATGGTGGTGGACCCGGAAGCCGATGCGGAGGAGGCGGAAAGGCTTTATGGCATCCGTTTTGATTCGCTGGCGGATGTGAAGAATATGGATGCGGTTGTTATCGCGGTGGCGCATGGCCGGTTCCTGTCCCTGACAAAGGAACAGATCAGCGGCTTTTTTAACCCTGCCCGTGAGAAAAAAGTCTTTTTGGATATCAAGGGACTGTTTGAGAAAAAGGAATACGGAACAGAAGATTATCTGTATTGGCGATTATAGGAGAGAAAAGTGTTATGGGTTATAAAGAATTGCGGTTTGACAAAAACAGTGTTTTCCTGGTTACGGGAGGAGCCGGTTTTATCGGCTCCAATCTCTGCGAGGCAGTTCTGGAAATGGGCTATACGGTCAGGTGCCTGGACAATCTTTCCACAGGAAAATATGAAAATATCGCGCCTTTTGAAGAAAATGAGCGTTTTACCTTTATCAGGGGGGATATCCGTGATCTCGAAACCTGCATGGAAGCCTGCAGGGGAGTGGATTATGTCATGAACGAAGCGGCCTGGGGCAGTGTACCCAGAAGTATTGAGATGCCGCTTTTATATGAGGAGATCAATATACGGGGAACGCTCAATATGATGGAAGCGGCAAGGCAGAACGGCGTTAAGAAATTTGTATATGCTTCCAGTTCTTCCGTGTATGGGGATCATCCTGTGCTGCCGAAAAAAGAAGGAGCGGAGGGAAAACTGCTTTCTCCCTACGCGCTGACAAAACGGGTGGACGAGGAATACGGCAGACTTTATAAAGTGCTGTACGGACTGGATACCTATGGCCTGCGGTACTTTAATGTGTTTGGCAGACGGCAGGATCCGGAAGGAGCCTACGCGGCTGTGATACCCAAATTCATCAGGCAGCTGTTAAAGGGGGAAAGGCCTACCATCAACGGGGACGGAAAGCAGTCCAGAGATTTTACTTATGTGGAGAATGTAGTGGAGGCCAATCTGAAAGCGTGTCTTGCGCCCTCGGAGGCCGCGGGAGAAGCCTTCAATATCGGCGCCGGCGGAAGAGAGTATCTGATCGACGTGTACCATGCGCTCTGCAAGGCGCTGGAGAAAGATGTAGAGCCTGTTTTCGGGCCCAGCCGCGCCGGGGATATCCGGGATTCCAATGCCGATATCAGCAAGGCGCGCAGACTTCTGGGCTATGATCCGGAATATGATTTTGCCCGCGGCATTGCGCTGGCAATCGACTGGTATAAAGCAAATCTGTAGAGGAAACCGTATGAAATATCAAGTTGTTGTGTTTGGGGTGAAGGATACCTCAGAGAACATAGTATCTTTTATTCAGGAACATATATGCCCTGTGGATCTGGTGATCACTGTCAGTCCGGAGGTGACCAAAAGAAATCAGATATCCGGATATAAGGGGCTGGCCGGACTGACACAGAAATATGGGATACCGGTGCATGAGGCGGACAGCTATTTTCTCACAGATGAGAAGACGCGGCGTTTTCTCGAGGAAAATCAATTTGATATCGGTATCTCTATGGGATGGCAGCGTCTGATCCCACCATCGGTATTGAACCGTTTTCGGTTTGGCGTATACGGATTTCATGGCAGCTGCGGCTACCTTCCTTTTGGCCGGGGACGTTCCCCTCTGAACTGGTCCGTGATACTGGGAGATACCCGTTTTAATCTGAATCTGTTCCGTTATGATGAAAAAGCGGACAGTCCCAATGTATTCGCGGCGGAAATGTTTTCCATTACGCCTTATGATGATATCAGGACGGCGCAGTATAAAAATATGATCTGTTCTAAGAGGCTGATCAGAAAACTCTTAGAAGCGTACAGGAGCGGCCACATTGAAATAAAAACCGCTTCCAGGGATTTTGATTCCTGGTATGAGAAGAGAACCGCCGCGGACGGCAGGCTGGATTTTCATAACAGAACGAGAGAACTTTATAATCTGATCCGTGGGGTGACAGCGCCTTTTCCGGGGGCTTTTGCTTTTGCCGGGGATATGCGGGTAGTGATCTGGGAAGCCGTTCCCTTTGATGAAATGCTGGATTTTTCGGAATATAAACCTGGGGAGATCGTAGATGTCTTTGACGGCCGACCAATAGTACGGACAGTGGACGGTTCGCTGTTGATACGCAGATATGAATCGGAACGGGAACTGAAGGCAGGGGACATTTTAGAATGAACGGAACGGAGCGGGAGTATGAAACTGGCAATCCGCATGGATGATATCTCACCGGATATGAACAGGGAAAAGTTTATGGCGTTTAAAGCTCTGCTGGATGAGTATGGGATAAAGCCATTGATCGGAGTGGTGCCGGACAATGGGGACCCAAACCTGCATAAGGAAAAAGAAAAAGAAGATTTCTGGGATCTTGTCAGGAATCTGCAGGAGAGCGGCTGGACGGTAGCCATGCACGGCTACCGGCACATTTATACTACCAGGAAAGGCGGAATTTTTCCTCTCAACCATTTTTCGGAATTCGCGGGGGTGCCTGAGGACGAACAGGAGAAGATGCTGCGGAAAGGCAGCGAAATTCTGAAGCGGAACGGGATCAGCACGGATATTTTTATGGCTCCCGGACATTCCTATGACAGGGCTACCCTCCGGGCATTGCGAAACTGCGGGTATACCCGTCTGACGGACGGCTTTGGTAACGGACCGTATCTGAGAAACGGAATGGTGTTTTACCCCATTTCTTTTTTAAAGAGCAGAAGCTTAAAGAAAAAAAGAGGCGTAACTACCCTGGTGGTGCATACCAATGAAATGGAGGAAAAGCACCTGGAAGGCTACCGGCGCATGTTCAGGGAACAAAGCCGAAATATGATCTCTTACAGCGACTATTTCAGGATGCCCGTAAAAAAAAGAGGCATCGGCGGCCGCGCAGGGGAGTATCTGCTGGCTGCAGGAAAACATTATCTGGTCAGACTTAAAGGGGGGAGTATCACGTCATGCAGGAACCGGTAAGAGTACTTCATGTATTCGGGAGCCTGGGGCTGGGCGGAGCGGAAAGCCGCGTTATGGATTTATACCGCCGCGTTGACAGGGAAAAACTACAGTTTGATTTTTTGACCCATTCTGCGCGGGAAGAACATTTTGACAGTGAGATTAAAAAACTGGGAGGGCGGATATACCGCGTTCCCCGTTTTCGGTTTTATAACTGGTTTTCCTACAGAAAGGCCTTAAAAGAGTTTTTCGCGGCGCACAGGGAATTCAGAGCTGTACACGGCCATATGACCAGTACGGCTTCCATCTATTTTCCCATCGCGAAGAAGGCGGGGATCCCCATTACTATCGCGCATGCCAGGAGCGCGGGAGTTCCGGCAGGACCGAAGGGGATCCTTACAAAGTGGCTGAGGCGTCCTTTATGCCGCAGAGCGGATTATTGTCTGGCCTGCTCAAAAGAGGCCGGAGAAGCGGTATTTGGCAGGAAGGCTGTGGAAAAAGGGAGAGTAAAGGTAATACCCAATGCCATAGATGCGGTCCAATATGTTTATCATGAGGACACGCGTCTGCGTATGCGGCAGGAGTTACACCTGGAAGATAAGCTGGTGATCGGGCATGTGGGCAGCTTCCGGCCGCCCAAAAACCATGAATTCCTGATCCGGGTATTTGCCGAAATATATCGGCGGCGTCCGGATGCGGCGCTTCTGCTCTTAGGAGAGGGGGAGCTTTTGGAGAAGATCCGCGGGCAGGTAAAGGCGGCAGGACTGGAAAAGGCTGTTCTGTTTATGGGTAACCGTTCTCCGGTAAGCGACTATTATCAGGCCATGGATTTTCTGGTGTTTCCGTCCCTGTTTGAAGGACTGCCCGGAACAGTGGTAGAGGCACAGGCTTCCGGACTTCGCTGTCTGATCGCGGATACCATATCCCCGGAAGTGAAACTTACGGATCTGGTAGAGTTTTACAGCCTGGAAAGATCTCCTGCGCAGTGGGCCGAATATGTCCTGAACAACTGCGGATACGAGAGAAAAGGCCGGCTGGAAGAGGTCAGGGCGGCCGGTTTTGATATCACGGACCAGATAAAACAGTATGAAAAGATATATGAGGTATGACAATGGTAGAGATCACTTATCGCAAAAAGGGAGTATCCATCACGCAGGTATGGTTTTTGGAAAGCGACACGTTTCCCCCTATGGAAGAATATAAAAAAAGCAAAACGGATATTCTTTTTTTTCATGGGATTTCATCTGACGCGGCAGCGGAACACTTTTCTGCCGGAAATTGTCTGTCTTCAGAATTTCATACACTGTTCAGTGATCTGAAAGAACCGGAAGAAACGCTTTCGGCCCGTATCCATAAAAATGTCCGGTATGAAATAAGAAGGAATCGGAAAGAGGAGGTAGAGTACCGGATCTTTCGTTCATCGGAACTGCTGCGCAGGCCGGATGAAGTTTCCCGGTTCGCGGATATGTATGAACTGATGTATCGGCAGAAGGGGCAGAAAGCGGTATGGAATCAGGCGCAGTTTACAGAATATATGAAAAAGGACGCGGTTTTGCTGACCGGAATCTATCAGGAGGAAAATCCGCTGGTATATCATTCTTATATAGTGGGAGAAAAGCAGGTCCGGCTGCTGCATTCCGTATCTGATTTTCGCAGCGGGACGGTGGATGCCAGCCTGGTTGCCAGAGCAAACAAAAGGCTTCACTGGGAAGACATGCTTTTCTTTAAAGGAGAGGGAAAGGAATGTTACGACTGGGGCGGCGTGTCCGATCCCCAAAATCCCAACGGGATCGATGCGTTTAAGTTTAAGTTTGGAGGAGAACCGGCTGTCTATTATAATGTATATCAGGGAAATTCCTTTTTGGGCAAGGCGGTTGTAACGATTTTAAAACACAGAAAAGGATAAGGATCATGGCAGCGGATAAAACGGAAAAGAAGAAGGTTATGCTGGTGGTTCCCCTTCTGGACCAGGGAGGTTTGGAGCGAATCTGCGCGTATACGGCGCGTCACCTGTGTGATCAGTGCGAACTCTGCCTGGTGGTATTCAGCACAAAGAATATGCTGTATGATGTGGGAGATGCCGAATTGCTGGATCTTGGGCTGGGCAGCAGAAAAACTCTGGTGGGGAAGGTCATCAATGTTTTTCGCAGAGTAAACGCTGTCAGACAGATCAAGCGCCGCAGGAAAATTGAGATCACTTATAGCTTTGGCATGACTGCCAATCTGGTGAATGTGCTTTCCCGTGTAAAGGATAAAATATGGATTGGAATACGGGGATACGGGGCGGTGGGAGAGAAAAACATGAAACTGCTCTGCAAAAGGGCGGATACGGTTATCTGTTGTACGCGGGTAATGCGGGATGAGGTGGAAGCGCTCTATCATCCCAGGGAAACGATCTGTCTGTACAATCCGTGTGAAGTAGAAAAAAACAGACGTCTGTGCAAAGAGGAAATGGAGGAGAGGCATAAGGCCTTTTTTGAAACAGAGGGCCCGGTGATCGTTTCCATGGGAAGAGCCGATACGGTAAAGGGGTTCTGGCATTTGCTCAAGGCGGTTTCCCTGATCAGACGGGAGATTCCCAACGTGAAACTGGTGCTGATCGGTGATGGAGATTTTTCCGAATATGAAAAGCTCGCGGAGGATCTGAATATAGAAAAGAATGTGCTGTTCACGGGACTGCGGAAAAATCCTTTTCCGTATCTGGTCAGAGCCTCTCTTTACGCGTTGTGTTCTTATACGGAGGGATTTCCGAACGCGCTGATAGAGGCGATGTCGGTAGGCGTTCCCTGCATAGCGGTAAACTGTAAGACAGGTCCGGCGGAGATCCTGGCGGAAGATTATACGAGAGCAGAGGCGCAGGACCAGGTTTATGCGTGCGAGTACGGCGTTCTGCTCCCTCTGATGAATCCGGTTAAAAATCTGGATGCTTCCGTAACGGAAGCGGAGGAGCGGATCTTTGCGGATGAGGCCGTGAAGCTTCTGCTGGATCCGGAAAAGCTGTCGGCCATGGGGGAAAAGGCCGGAAAGCGGAGCGAGCAGTTTTCTGAAACTTCTTATATGGACCAGCTTACGCAAAAGATAGAGCAGGTTTGACGGTGTGTATGAATTATGATATATTGGAGGATATGAAGGAGAGCAGGGAAGGAAGGAGATCGTGATGCCAAATCGCAGAAGGAAAAGCCTGTGGGTCCTGGGAATCAGCCTTTTATTCTATCTGATCTGGTTCGCGACGGACAAAATTACCATCACATCGGATGCGGAAGGATATATGCAGGGAATATCCAGCAGAGAGCCTTTGTATCCCTCTCTTTTGTTTTTGTTCAGAGGCATATTCGGAGAAGGCCGCTATTTACGGGCGGTGGTTCTGTTTCAGTCCGTACTGGCGGCAGCAGCATGCTGGCGGCTGACGATGGCGCTGACGGATAAATTTAATCTGAAATGGTTTTCGGTTTCGGTCTTATTGGGAGTGCAGTTCGCGGTTGTGCTTTTATGCCGCTTTGCCGCGGGAAGGAAAAGCACGTACTGTGTTTCGATTGAATCCGAGGGGATTGCCATTCCGCTGTATCTTCTGTTTGTAACGGAACTGCTGCTGTTTTTCTGGTATGCGGAATATCGGAATATGATCCTGGCCGGAGTGTGGGCAGTCTGCCTGATCTGTACCAGAAAGCAGATGTTTATGGCAGTCCCGATTTTAGTGATCTGCTATCTCGGCTTATGGCTGAAAAAAATAATAAGCCGGAAAAAGGGTGTCATAGCGCTGAGTTCAGTCGCGGTTATTCTTCTGGTATCCTGGGGAGTAAACTATCTGTACAGTTTTGTGCTGCGTGGGGAACTTATGATGCCTACAAAGAGCATGGCTTTCTGGGCTGTAACCACACTGTATTGCTCGGACCTAGAGGATGCGGAGCGGATCGAAGATGGGGAGCAGAGGGAACTGCTGCGGACCATCCTGCGGCAGATCAATGAAAAGGAATGGAATTATCAGTACGCGCCGCGAAACTGGGAAAGGCTGGCGCATCATTATGGTGACTGCTATGATCTGATCCAGTTTGAGGTTATGTATCCGGCTGTGTATGATTGTCTGGACGCACGGGCGGAAAGTGTTTCCGGAGAGGAACGGGAAGAGGCGGCAGACCAGTTGACGTGGAGGATCATCACAGCCCTGGCACCGGAAAACTGGAACATTTTACTGTCGGTAGCGGTTTCCAATATGTTCATGGGACTGGGAAACACCATATCCAAGGCGAGTCCCCTCCTTATCTGGTATAATCTGATATTTACGGTGGCGTATATCGGATTTTTGATCAGAAACGGGGTAAAAAAGAAAAACAGGGATATTACAGGAGCGGCATATATCATAGGGATCAGCACCGCGGTCAATATCGGCGTAGTCGGTATGACTATTTTTGCCCAGACCAGATATATGATATATAATATGCCGCTGGTCTATATGGGAATGTACATGCTGCTATGGGGATACTGGAATGAAAAGAATAGCGTTTCACTTAAATAATCTGGAGCAGGGCGGCGCGGAAAGAGTTGTTACGACACTTTCCAATTATCTGGTAAACGATGGATACGAAGTCATGATAGCGACGGAATCTACGGCGGAGAATGAATTTGCCATAGATGAAAAGATCCGAAGGATCCATGTGGGTCTGAACGGGAAACAGGAAAAGCACAGCCGCCCAAGGCGGGCACTGGACCGGGTTTGGAATCTGCGGGCTTTTCTGAAAAAAGAAAAACCGGATGTGATGATCGCTTTTGCCAAAAAAGCGATTTACCGTACGCTGACAGCCGGGATCTTTACCGGTATCCCGGTGATCACTTCCGTCCGGACGGATCCTTATCTGCATTACGCGGGCAAGCTGGACAGGCTGTTTATTACTTTTCTGTTTCCCCGCGCGAAGGGGAATGTATTCCAGACAGAGGGAGCAAAGTCTTTTTTCCCGGAAAAGGTACAAAGACGCTCCCGCATTATTTTAAATCCCATCAACGAGAAGTATATGGGCGTTCCCAAACCGCGGGAAAGAAGAAAAGCCGTTGTGCAGTCAGGGCGGCTGGTGGATTTTAAAAATCAGCTGATGCTGATAGAAGCGTTCATGGCGGTACATGAAAAGCATGATGATTATGTTCTGGAAATTTACGGAGGAGATTCGGGTGACGGAACCAGGCAGCTTCTGGAGAAGAGCATAGCGGAACATCGCGCGGAAGGCTGTGTCCGGCTTATGGGAGCCAGCGACAGCCTGGAAACCCAGCTGGCGGATGCGGCGGTATTCGCTTTTTCTTCCGACTGGGAAGGACTGCCTAACGCGCTTATGGAAGCCATGGCTCTGGGGCTGCCGGTGGTAGCTACGGATTGTCCCTGCGGAGGACCGGGAACTCTGATCCGGAATGAAGTGAACGGGCTGCTGGTGCCGATCAAGGATGCCGCGGCCATGGCAGCGGGGATAAACCGGCTGATAGAAGACAGAGAGCTGGCGGAGCGGCTGGGAGAAAACGCCCGTCGCATAGCGGAAACGGCCAATACAACGGCAGTCTGCAGGCAGTGGAAGGAATATATGGAAGAATTGTGTATAAAAGGAGAAAAAAATCTATGAGCCGATTTTTGATTGCCCATGACAGGAACGGATATGTTGCAAGTTCGTTAGAGCAGGGCGCGGAAGGGAAAATAGATATTGCGTTACTGCAAAAGGAACTGCGGGAGGCCGGCAATGAGGTGGAGATTATCTGTATACATGACATAAAGTTTCCGTCCAAGTATCGCGGCTGGTATGTTATTTATCCCTCCAGTGAGGATTATGGGCTGTTTTATAAGGACTTTCTGGAAGATATTTTGCTGCGTCTGCAGATGGATGGCGCGATTCTGCTTCCCCGCTTTGAACTTTTCCGCGCGCATCATAATAAAGTGTTCATGGAGTTATGCAGAATGGGATTGAGCGAACGGTATCGGACTCTGCAGGCAAGGTGTCTGTATTCCATAAAGGATGTGGAGGACGTTCTGGAGCGGGAAAACGGATATCCCATGGTATTAAAGATCGCTGCGGGAGCCGGTTCAGAAGGGGTAGCGCTGATCCGTGACAAAAAGGATGCGGTTTACAAGATCCGTAAAATGGGAGCGATTACCTATTTTAATTATGAGTATTCTTTAAAAAAATGCATCCGGCAGATGCTTGGAAGGCTCAAGAGAAGGCTGCTGAAAAGAAAGATCGGTGAAACATCGCAGGCAAGGCAGAAACTGGTGCTGCAAACCTTTCTGCCGGGGTTGACTCATGATTATAAGGTACTGGTTTTTGCGGATAAATATTATCTGCTCCGCAGAGAAGTGCGTACCGGGGATTTTAGAGCCAGTGGGAGCGGAAAAAGAGAATTCCCGGATAAGTTTACGCAGACAGAAGAGATGATACTGGAATTCGCGAAAGGCGCGTATGAGGAACTGCATACTCCCATGCTGTCAATTGACATTGCCTGGGATGGCAGACAATGCCATATGATAGAGTTTCAGTGCCTGAATTTCGGACCGTATACATTGCAGTTTTCGGACTGTTATTACAAAAAGACTTCCGGATCCTGGGCAAAAATAAGCGGAAGATCCGTTTTGGAAAAAGAAATGGCGAATTCTTATATGCGGTTTGCAGCTGCTGAAAGGTGAAAAGATGTTTTCCTACAATGATTACCGTAAAATAATCCAGATCATAAAACAAACGGGACGTCAGGCTTCCTATCAGGAGGCTCTGCGGCGCGACAGCTTTATCATCATGCGCCACGATGTGGAATACAGTGTGGAACGGGCGTATCGGCTGTCTAAAGTGGAAGAGAGTATGGATTTTACTTCCTCGTACTTTTTTCAGTGGACCAACAATTCCTATAATATCTTGTCCCGCAGAAATATGGACATGGTAAAGGATATGCACGAAAGAGGACATCGTATCGGACTGCATTTCGCCCTGAACGGCATGACGGACATGGAACAGATAAAAAAGCAGATCTTAAAGGAGATGCAGATTTTAAGCGAGATGTTTGGATTTGAAGTAGATACTTTCTCCATCCACAGACCGTCAAAGGATGCGCTTCGTGAAAATATCAAGCTTCCGGGTATTTTAAATGCCTATCAGGATGAATTTTTTACTTTCGCGGAAGAAGTTTCGGAGAAAACTCCGGTAAAGGTAAAATATATGTCAGACGCCAATCATATCTGGCGATACGGGTATCCCGATGAGGAAACCATACTTTCCCATGGAAAAGTGCAGATTTTAACACATCCTTTCGCGTGGACGAAAGAAGGATATGATAATTTTAACAATTATAAGGCGCTGGTAAGAGAAAAGACCATGGAAATGATAGACAGCATTGACAATGAATGCAAGGACTTCGGGGAATACCGTGACTGGTTTCTTGAGAAGGCCGTTTTGGATAGAGTGCGGGAGGCAGAAGACTGAAAATGGAATCAGCAGCAAAATCCACAGTTCATTTAGAGCATGTGGAAGGAATATCATATCCGCAATGGGAAGAAACAAACTGCTATGGCCCGGATACTTTGTATCCCGAATTGGAAATTATGAAAAACAGAATAACGTTGTCCGAAACAAACAAGGTATATGAAATGGTCCGCGCGACAATAGCTGCTCTGGGCATGGATAAGGGACATTTTGGAACAAACGAATGGAATCCGTTTTCCGAATTTATTTTACCGGGAGAAACCATATTGGTGAAACCCAATATGGTAAGTCATGTAAACGGAAACAATGAGGCGGGAACGGACTGCCTTGTTACGCACCCTTCGATAGTACGGGCTGTAGTGGATTATGTTATTTTGGCTTTGCGGGGAAAAGGCAGGATCATTTTGGCGGATGCGCCGGTACAAAGCTGTGATTTTGATGTTTTGGTCAAAGAACTGCACTATGACAGTCTGTTAGATCATTACCGTTCCCAAAACGTGGCGATAGAGCTGGTGGATCTAAGGCAGCTGGGTGCAGCGGGTATTCAGAAAAAAGGATCGGAATATACGGCGGAAAATGGCGATGTAGTAGTGAATCTTGGTTCGGAAAGTGCCTTCTACGCTGTAAGGGACAAAGAAAATGCCGGTAATCTGCGGATCACAAATTATCTTCCGGAATATATGAAGGAGTACCATAACGAACAGGAACACAGGTATTCCATTGCCAAGTCTGTGATGGAGGCAGATGTGATCATCAATCTGCCAAAACCTAAAACACACAGAAAAGCAGGAATAACCGCATCTTTAAAAAATATGATAGGCTGCATAGCTAAAAAGGAATGCCTGCCGCATCATACCAAGGGAAGCAAGGCGGAAAAGGGAGATGAATATTTACAATATTCTTTGTTAAAAAAATGGCGCACTGAGTTGGGAGAAAAAAATGACAGAAGAGTAGCGCAGGGAAAACAGCCATCATTTTTCTATAGTGTGATCAGTGGGATATTCCATAAAATGACAGGCGTGTCACGCCGCGACCGATATACTGAGGGAAGCTGGTATGGAAATGATACTCTTTGGCGTACCATCTGTGATGTAAACCGGATTATCATGTATGCGGATAAGAGCGGGAATCTGGCGGAACAGCAGCAGAGAAAAATGTTTATCCTGGCGGATATGATCGTTGCGGGTGAAAAGGAAGGACCGCTTTGTCCGAGCCCCAGGTATATGGGGCTGCTGGCCGGCGGCTGGGAGCAGGCGGCGGTGGATAAGGTAATAGCGGCAGTAATGGGGTTTTCGTCAGAAGACATTCCATCCATAAGAAATGCCGGATTTGGCACAAAGTACCGACTTCCGGAGAATGACTTTGTGATATCGTCAAACGAGGCGGCTTTTCGGGGAAAGGGCATAGAGCAAATTCAAAAAGAAGCGGTACCGTTTGTACCGACTTCAGGGTGGACAGAGCAGCTTAGAAAAGCGTAAAAAGGGTATAGAGAAAGTATGTGTGGAATTTGCGGGTTTGTGAGCAGAAACAGCATTACGTTGAACGAACTGAAAAGAATGAACGATGCCATGTATCACAGAGGACCTGATGACAGTGGGGAGGAAATATATCCCGCGACCAGAGGATACGCTGTGGGGTTGGCGCAGCGCAGGCTTGCCATTCAGGATCTGTCAGAATCCGGGCATCAGCCGATGCATTCGGCTGATAAAAGAATCTCTGTGGTATTTAACGGAGAGATTTATAATTTTTTGGAATTAAGAGAGGAACTTGCCGATTATCCCTTTCATTCCACTTGTGATACGGAAGTGATACTGGCGGCCTACCTGAAATGGGGGATTCATTGTGTAGAGAGATTTAACGGGATGTTTGCCATCGCGCTTTATGACAGGCAGGAGGAAAGCCTTTATCTGTTTCGTGACCGTATCGGAAAAAAGCCGTTATACTATTGGTGGGAAAACCAGAATCTGGTATTCGCGTCCGAACTGAAGCCGCTGATGCTCCATCCTTTTTTTCAGCGCCGTATCCGGTCGGAAGTACTCTCCCGGTATTTGTATCATCAGTATATTAACGCGCCGGATACTATTTTTGAAAAGGTATATAAGCTGGAGCCGGGGGCCATTTTAAAATTTTATGCCGGAGAAGTAGAAACCTGGAAATACTGGGATGTAAAAAAGGTCTATCAGGAGCAAAAAGAACATCCGGTAAAGGATTACGCGCAGGCCAAGGAAGAGCTGAAAGCGCTGCTGAATAAATCCGTAGCGCTGCGGATGATTTCTGATGTGCCTTTAGGAACCTTTCTCAGCGGCGGATATGATTCTTCTTTGATTACCGCTATCGCGCAGAGTCAGTCAAAAGAGCCGGTGCGGACTTATTCTATTGGGTTTCTGGATGAAAAGTATAATGAAGCCGGATTCGCGAAAGAAGTGGCGCGGTATCTGGGAACCGATCATACGGAATATTACATCGGGGAACAGGAAATGTTTGCCCTGGTGGACAGTATTGCCGCGTATTACGATGAACCTTTTGCGGACAGTTCGCAGATACCCAGTATGCTGGTCGCGGAACTGGCAAAAAGAGATGTCACGGTAGCGCTTTCCGGAGATGGCGGAGATGAATTTTTCTGTGGGTACGGTATATACGATAAAGTAGGATTAGCTCAGAAACTGGATGTGTTGGGAGAACTGATCTGGCGGGTATGCAGTCTGCCGGGTGTGAAAGCGTTAAAGCTTCAGGATAGTCTGCCGTTTAAGATCAGGGTGATAGTGAAAAATCGCAGTAAAGACAGCAAAACACAGCTGGGGTTGGAAAATTATATGCGGACTGCGGAGCGTATGATAAAGTCAGGCGCTATACCTCTGCTTTATGAGCAGGAAACCTCATATCATGAAAAGAACTGGCAGGAGCGGAGAATGCTTTTGGACATGGATACTTACCTGCCGGGAGATATTCTCTGCAAAGTGGACAGGGCGGCAATGAAATATTCTTTGGAAGCCCGCTGTCCGCTGCTGGACAAAGAGGTGATGGAGTACGCTTACAGGCTGCCGCATTCTTTTAAGTACGGAAACAAGATAAAAAAGCGTATATTAAAGGATATCGCGTACGACTATCTTCCCAAAGAGCTGTTGGAGCGGCCCAAAAAAGGCTTTTCCGTGCCGTTGGACAAATGGCTCAGGGGACCTTTGCGGGAACAGCTGCTTGCCGTGGCGGACAGGGATTTTCTGCTCAGACAGGATTTATTTGACGCGGATTTTCTTGAAAAAATGTTAAAGGACTATCTGGAACATGGGGATGGGGGCCCTGCGACCGGTAAAAATTATTCTAAAATGCTGTGGCCGTTTTTCGTGTTTCAGCAGTGGTATGGGAAGTATATGAGCGCCGGGGAGGGAGCCCGATGATAAAGAAGGAAAAGAGGATCGCGTTTTACTGTAGTTCCCTGACCAGAGGCGGCGCGGAAAGAGTATTTGTGAACCTGGCGGAGTATTTTACCGGTAAGGGGTACGAGGTGTTCCTGGTAACACAGTACAGGCTGGAAGATGAATACCCTACCAGCGCGGGGATCAGGAGAGTTATTTCTGATCTGACGCCCGAGGAAACAGGGCCGGGAAGAATCCGAAATTTTGTAAACCGTTACAGAAAATTGCGGCGAATCTTAAAAAAAATACAACCTGATATTGTATTTTCCTGTAATGGAAAAAATAATTTTATGGCGCTTGCCGCAGGAATGTTTCGTACAGGCAGGACGGTAGTGTCGGTAGTTGCGGACCCGAAGATGGAGTATTATACACCCTTTATGCGTTTCCTGGCGAAGAACGGGTTTATGCTCGCGGACGGGATCGTGCTGCAGACCGAGGAGGCCAAAGCGTTTTTCCCGAAAAGGATTCAAAAGAAATCGGTGATACTGCCCAATTCGCTGAATCCGGTATTCTTAAAGCCTCGCTATGAGGGGATACGGGAAAAAGAGATTGTGGCCGTGGGACGGCTGGATGAAAACAAAAATCACGCCATGCTCTGCAGAGCTTTCGCGGGGCTGGCGGAGGAATTTCCCACGTATCGGGTGGTAATCTACGGAGAAGGGGAAAAACGGGAAGAATTGGAACGGCTCATTGCCAGCCTGCATTTGGAGAACCGTGTATTTCTTCCGGGCAGAACAGAACGGGTAGAGGATAAAATCCAAAAAAGCAGTCTGTTTGTAATGACATCCGATACGGAGGGGATGCCCAACGCACTGCTGGAAGCGATGGCGCTGGGGCTTCCGGTGATCTCCACAGACTGTCCCTGCGGAGGACCGGGAGAGATGATACGGCACGGCGAAAACGGCTACCTGGTTCCGGTACGAGACGAGGCAGCGCTGCGAAGACAGATCCGCGACTGCCTTTCTCATCCGGAGGAACTGGAGAGGGTAGGAAGAGAGGCGGCCAAAGTGCAGGAACAGCTGAATCCGGAAGCGGTGAACAAAAAGTGGGAAGCTTATTTTAACAGTATCATGGACGGTGTAAAAAAGAAATGCTGATTTCGGTGATAGTGGCGGTCTATAATGTTGATAAATACCTGAAAAAGTGCGTGGACTCTATTCTGGTCCAGACGTATCGGGAACTGGAAATTATTCTGGTAGATGACGGTTCTACGGATACCTCCGGGGTGATGTGCGACGAGTACATGGGGCGGGATGAGAGGATCCGCGTTATCCACCGGCCAAACGGCGGATTGAGCGCTGCCAGGAATACAGGAATAGAAGCGGCGGCAGGAGAGTACATCGCCTTTGTAGATGGGGATGACTGGCTGGAACCGGGAATGTATGCTGCTTTGGCAGAGGCGGTGAAAAGCAATCGGGCGCAGCTGGCGGCATGCCGTTACCGGAGAGTATATCCGGATGTTGTGGAAGATGGATCTACCGGAACGGTAACCGTGTTCAGAAGACCGTATGAAATGCTGCTGCAGCAGTTAAAGGAAGATGAGTCCTATCTGATCCAGCATGCCGCATGGAACAAACTGTACCACCGGAGCCTTTTGGAAAAGGAACGTTTCCCGGAAGGAAAATGGTATGAAGACGTGGTGTTTTCGGCGAAGGTTCTAAGCAGAGTATCCTGCGGGGTATACATTGATACGGCAGGATATGATTATGTGTGCGCCAGAGAGGGCAGCATCATGAACGCGGGACTGACAGAAAGGATGTTTTCGGATCTGATCCCGGCGTATGTTGAAAAGGAGTCGTTTCTTAAGTCCCTGGAAAATCCGGAACTGGCAGCCACGCATCGCTATTATTTTTATAAGAGGGTGCTCTGGCTCTACAGGGAGCTTTACCAGAAAAGGAACCGCGGCCTTCGGTATCATGCCAAAGAATTGGTGGCGCTGATCAGAGAGAGAAAGGATACGTTCCCTCAGGTATATGCCATAGAAGATGCCAGAAAAACCGAACGATGGAAAACAAAACTGTTTGTTTTTTCTCCTCTGCTTTTTCGGTTTCTGATGCGGGTAAATGATGCGTGGATACTGCCGATGCGATTAAAGAGGTTACAGAAATAATATGTTGATATTGAGAATGTGCGGTGGATTGGGCAATCAGATGTTTCAATACGCGCTGTATCGAACATTGCGTGAAAGAGGAAAAGAAGTATATCTGGAAGATACGATTATGTATGAAAAGGCAGGAAGGCATGATAACCGCCTAGAGAGTGTTTTCCCGCTGACCTACGAGAGGGGAAATAACAAGGACTACAACCGGTTGACCGATTCTTCTCTGCTGCCATGGCAGCGTATCAGAAGAAAACTCTTTGGCAGGAAAGAAAAGCTTTACCAGGAAAAGGATGCCATTACCTTTGAACAGGAAATTTTTCAGGCTGAGGACTGTTATGCGATAGGATATTGGCAGAGCCAGCGTTATTTTGAAGAAATAGAAGCAATATTAAGACAGGAATTTCGCTTTGATTTTATGAAATTCTCTGATCAGGCGAACTGTTATAAAAAGCAGATAGAGGAAGCCCGCGCGGTCAGCCTGCATGTACGCAGGGGAGATTATCTGCAGGAGAAATTCGCATCGTTATATGGTGGGATCTGTACGGAGGAATATTATTGCTCCGCGATGGATTATTTCAGACAGCAGGATCCCGATACAGTATTTTATCTGTTTACGGATGATAAAGCCTGGGGAAGAAAATTCGCGGACGGGAAAGTGATATTGGTGGAAGGAACTTCCGCGGAAGAAGATCTGGCTTTAATGAGCTGCTGCGGTGGAGGTCATATTCTTGCCAACAGCAGCTTTAGCTGGTGGGGCGCCTGGTTGGACGCGGCGGAAGACAAAACAGTGATCATGCCGTCGAAATGGCTGAACAATTCGGATGGACAGGATATTTATTATGGGCTTTGCAGCCTGAAGATCGATGCGGAAGGGAAGGAAGCAGGAGTATGAAAATCGCGATCCTTTATATTTGTACGGGAAAATATACGGTATTCTGGAAAGAATTTTATGAAAGTTTTGAAGAAAATTTTCTGACTAACTGCAGTAAAACTTACTTTGTTTTTACTGACGATCCCCGACTGGTATACGGAAACAGAGAAAATGTCTGCCTGATTTCTCAAAAAAATTTAGGATGGCCGGACAATACTCTCATGAGATTTTCTCTTTTTACCAGAGAAGAAGCGCGTTGGCAGGATTATGATTATACTTTTTTTATCAATGCTAATTTTTTATGCGTGCAGAAAATAACAGAAGAAGAATTTCTTCCGGTCAAGGAAGATCTGCTGGCAGCGGAACACGCGGGACAGCATGGAAGGAAGCCTGCCGATATGACATATGATCGAAATCCGGCCAGCAGAGCATATGTGCGGGAGGACGAAGGGGAATACTATTGCATGGGAGGTCTGAACGGCGGTAAGACACGCGCGTATATGAATATGGTGCATTGTCTGAAGGCTGCGGTGGAAGCGGACAAGGCGGCAGGGGTAATGGCGCTTTGGCATGACGAGTCCCATTTGAATCGCTATTTGATTGGACGAAAGGATGTGAAGATCCTTCCGCCCTGCTATGGGTATCCGGAGGACTGGGAGCTGCCCTATGAGGCTAAAATGCTGATACGGGATAAAAGCCGATATTTTGATGTGGATATGGTAAAGGCAGGGAATTGGCGTGGCCGGATCGAAGCGTACCTGAGCAGACTGAAGAGCAGGATCGCGCTGCGCTCCAGACTCAGAGCTGTTTTTGATAACAGCCGGAAAGAGAGATGAAGTATGCCCTTTGTCAGTGTGGTTGTGCCGGTATATAATGCGGAAAAGAGCATTGAGCGATGTGTAGAGAGTGTTGCGCGGCAGCGTTTTGTTGACTGGGAACTTTTGCTGATAGATGATGGCTCTTCGGATAAAAGCGGCAGCATATGTGATACTTTGGCGGCCGGTGATGGGCGTATTCAGGTCTTTCACAAGGAAAACGGAGGCGTATCTTCGGCCAGAAACAAAGGCATGGAACTGGCCAGGGGAAAGTATCTGCTGTTTTTGGACAGCGACGATTATTGGCCGGAAAACTACCTGGAACCTCTGGTATCGGAGCAGAAAAAGCGGGGAGAAGATGTATTCTGCTGGACAGCAATACAGCTGATCAGTGAAAATCACAGCGTACCTGAAACAGTGTATTCCTACGATAAGCAGACTTACAGTATGGCAGAGCGGAGTGATATCCTGAAATTTTCCGCACGCTATTTGTTGAATTCTCCTGTCAATAAGCTGTATCGGACCAAACTGATAAAAGACCATGCGCTGCATATGCCGGAACAGATATCCATTGCCGAGGATCTGTGGTTTAATCTGCAGTATATGGAGGCTATGGGGAATACCCATGTTCTGATCCTGAATCAGGTTATATATGCGTATGTCCGTAATGGGGAAAGTTCTCTGGACTCCGGATATCGAAACCATTATTACGAAATCCATAAAAAAATTCTGAGGGAACTGCTTGACTGCAGCAGACGATGGGGAGCGCCCATAGAAGATCAGCCCCTGTATGATATAAGATACTGGGAGTATATGCAGAATGCTTTTTATAATCTGGACATGCCGGGCTGTCCTCTGTCCGCCTGGCAGAAATTTTGGGAAAAGGGCAGGATATTACGGGATAGCCAATTTCAAAAATGCCTGAGATATCAGAAAGATAATATGGGAAAGGGGACATATTGGATGATGAGAACCCGTTCTTATTTGTTGGTGTGGCTGTATGGCCGGATTCGGCAGAGGAGTTTACATGGAGAAAATTAGCGTGATCATTCCTGTATACAGGGTAGAGGCCTATCTGGAAAAATGCATTTTGTCCGTATCAGCGCAAAGTTATCCGGAACTGGAAATCATACTGGTAGATGACGGCTCTCCCGATAACTGTGGGGAGATCTGTGATCGTTACGCACTTCAGGATGCCCGTATCAGAGTGATCCATCAGAAAAACAGAGGGCTGTCCGGCGCGAGAAATGCCGGACTGGATGAGGCTTCGGGAAGTTATATTCTTTTTGTGGACAGCGATGATTTTATTCATTCGGACATGATCAGGATCCTGTATGAAAATATGCGGGAAACCAAAGCGGATATTTCCGTATGCGGTTTTTTGCCGGTAAAGGATGGGGAGGAAGTAAGCTTCAACACGCAGGAAGAACAGGAAAGGAAAGTGTTTGAAGGTGAAGAGGTGATGCACTGCCTGCAGTATCGCAATCTGCTGACTGTTGTAGCGTGGAATAAATTATATAAACGCAGTTTGTTTGAACAATTACGGTATCCAGAAGGAAAACTTCAGGAGGATGAGTTTCTGATACATCATCTGCTGGATATCTGCGGGCGTATCGTATTTACGGACAGAAAACTCTATTACTATCTGCAGCGTACCGGCAGTATTATGGGGACGTTGAATTGGAAAAGCATAGAAGACGGGTGGCAGGCGTGTGAAGAGCGGCTGGTATTTCTTCAGGATCGCGGCTATCATCAAATGGCAGAGTGGACCAAGCTGCAAATGCTGCATTATATCTGCAAGAATTACAAAAATCTTATGCAGATTCCTGAAGCGGGGCAGCTGCTGCTGAATTGGAGGAAACGGTTCGCGGACTTGTATAAAGAATTGGAAACAGGCAAGGATTTATCGGAAGCCCAGCGAAAACTATACAAATACTTTGTAATTCGGCCGGAATTATATTATAATAAAAAAATTAAGATGGAGAATCGCGAACAGAAATTACAGATATGGAAACAAAAATGTAAAAGGATATTAAAGGGTTTAAGAGGATGAAGAAAGAAATATATTTTTTTATAGGTACAGAAGCAGAGTTAATAAAAGTATTTCCCGTAATGCTTGCATGTATGGAAAATGATGCTATTGTGAATGTAATAGCTTCTGGACAAAATGATTTGAATAAAAGCCGTATTCTGAAAGGTATCAAATTAAACGGAAATCTTTTGGAATTAAGTTATGAAGCAGATATTAAAAGAAGCGCATTGGGATTGTTGGGCTGGTTTATTAAGACGCACAGCCAGGCGGTCAAAAAGATAAAGCAACAGTTTGGAGATACACTAACAGGAAAGTTAATGGTGGTTCACGGAGATACAGTATCTACATTAATGGGGGCGCATTTGGGCAGGAAAATGGGCTGCACAGTTTGTCATATTGAGGCAGGATTACGATCCCATCATCTGACAGACCCATTCCCGGAGGAAATAGACAGACTGCTTACCAGCCGGCTGGCAAGATTGCATTTTGCTCCAGGTGACGAAGCAGTATCGAATCTGAAAAAAGCAAAAGGTAAGGTAGTGAATACGGGGCAAAATACTATTTTAGATAGTCTTGCGTATTCACAAAAAATTTTGATAAAAGAGGAAAGAATCACGGAGCTGCTTAAAGAAGATTATTTTGTCTTTGTTATGCATAGGCAGGAAAATCTTATGAATAAAAAACTGGTGCAGCAGGTGCTGCAGATAATTGAAAAGATATCATGCCGCAAAAAATGTGTGATGATTCTGCATAAGATAACGGAAACTACTTTACAGAAAATGGATATGTTGCAGGATTTAGAAAAGAATACCAATTTTACATTACTTCCGCGGGTAGATTATTTTGATTTTATGAAGTTGTTAGAGGGATCACAATATGTTATTACGGATGGGGGAAGTAATCAGGAAGAACTCTATTACATGGGGAAGCCTTGCCTGATTTTGCGAAAAAATACAGAGCGCTTGGAGGGTATTGGAGAAAACGCGTTATTGTACAATGGTAATTTAGATGAAATAGAAGCATTTGCTGATTCATATAAAACATATGAAAGGCATTCTTTAGTGGGAGATTGTGAACCCAGCGAAATAATAGCAGAGGAATTGATGAAAAATATACAGATATAGGATTGAAATTTTGTATTGGTATAGTGGAAATAAAGATGGCAGATGGAAAAGATAAGAAAGGAAAAGTGCATACCCTGGAGATTAATGGGATAATAGTGTTTTTATTATCAATGCTCGCGAATGTTTTAGGTGCTCTGTTTCAGTTACTTGCCAGTCATATAATAAATGATGAAACGTTATTTGCAGAATTGAATGCAGTATTATCCTTATTTAATATCCTGGCGCTGCCGTCCACTGTGGCAGGCTGTGTAATTACGAAATATATTTCAGAACTGTATTCGTGTAATAAAAGAGGAGAAGTGAAAGGCGTACTGCAAGCCGCCGCAAAAGTATTAGGGATGGTTTCAACTCTATTTGCCATAATTATGCTGATGTTTTATAGGCCCTTAAAAAGTTGGCTCCACATTCAGGAGCAAAATATAGTGATTGTGGCGGTTTTGCTGGCGGCAGCTACAATACCAACGGCAATTTTTATCGGGGGATTGCAGGGGACAAAACAGTTTTTCTTATACGGGATTTTTGGATTGGTGGGGCCCATATGCAAAATTATTGCGGTGAGTTTTTCAATTTTTTGGGAAAACAAGGTAGTGGGAATATTAATTGTTTGGCTTGTGGGCATTATGGTATCATATATTGTCGGCACATTGCTTTTAAATAGAACATTAGGAAAAATAGAAACGCGATCATCAGGCTTACATAGAGAAGAAATCGTAAAGTATACAATAAAACTAATGGTAGCGAATGGAGGAATTATTTTATTAACAAATCTGGATATGCTGCTGGTAAAACATATGTATAATAATCAGGCCGGAATGTATGCTGCAGCCAGGGTATTGGCTTTTTGCGTGATTTATGTGACTAACACATTGGTAATTATACTGTTTCCCATGGTTGCGGATTCCTCTCATACCGAAAAGGAAAATTTGAAGTTACTAAAAAAGTGTTTGTTTTATAATATAGTTATAGGAGCAGTGGCAACCGCGGGGATATATTGTCTGGCAGACCTGGGAATTCAAATCCTATTAGGAAAAACCTATTTGGGGTGCAAGGCGTATTTACTTCCTAATATGGCACTGGTATTTCCAATTAGTTTATTAACGTTGCTTGCCAATTTTGCGATGGCAAGGAACCGTACAAGAACTCTTTCTATAACCCTTATATTGGGGGCCGTAGGTTCCGTAGCAGGTGGACTTTGTATGAGTAATTCTATATTTTTACTGATAGGTTATCTTTCGGCAGTGTTGTGGATTATGGTGATCATTAATATTGTTGGTATATTTCGTCGAGGGAGAAATGAAAATATAAAAAATAAAGAGATAGAAAACTTTTCATAATCGTAATCTTACCAGTTCTGTGGCGTGCATCTATCAGTCAGTGTAGTAATGTTGAGAATTTTTGTTGTGTTCTGGTAAGCGCAGAAGGAAATATTTGATATGGATATAGGAGGAGCTTTTGAGGAGAATGAAAAGGCTGGCTTTCCGATTTGACATTGACACGCATAAATGCATAAAGGGTGGTGTGCCGAAACTACTGGCTGTTTCAGAAAAGTATGACGCTCCCTTTACATTTTTTTTAAACTGCGGGAAATCAGTTTCAGTCGTAAATTCATTGGAAAGCATATTTTTTGAACGAAGTAAGAAGGAAATTGAGAAAACTCCTCAGATGATGAGTGCTATGAAAAAGCTTGGACTGCGAGATTATATGATTGCGGCGCTCATTAATCCAAATATTTCTAACTATAAATCTCAAATAAATGAATTGTTAGCGGGGGACTGTGAAGTTGGGCTTCATGGTGGACGCAATCATGCGATTTGGGGAAATAAGATGGAATGGACTGAGGAGGGCGTAAGACAAGAAATTATATGGGGATTAGAAAGAATCAAACAATTCGACCCGAACTTCGTGGTAAAGGGATTTGCTTCACCGGAATGGAATAGCCCTGTTTTTTTACCTAAAATTTTGAAAGAAAAAGGATTTTCGTATATAGCTGATTTGCGGTGTGAGGGAAAAGAACCTATTAATAATAAAGGAGAGTTGCCTGCTGTCGGCGTAAATCTTTTAGGAGAACCGGGAGGAGTTGCTTTTTTTGAAAATTGTAGAGTGCGAGGTTTAAATGACAATGATATTGTAAGAAAAGTCATGGATTCTTTTGACAGACTTAATACAGTAATCTTATATGATCATCCATATTATGCAGGACTAAATGAAATCGGGTGTATAAGCAAGATAATAAGAAGTGCGAAGAATGAGGGTATACAGATTTGTAAACTGGAGGAATTGCTATGAAAAGTATTTGTCTTATCATAAGAGATGGCTATGATGCTAGGTTTATTATAGCTGAGCTTTGTCGTAGAAATATTGCTGCGCATTTCACTTATATAATAGAGAGTGGAAAATATGCTAGGCAGAAAAAAGTTAAAAGGATGCTGCGTGACCGGAATATACTTATTGTAGTTATAAATATATTTGCATTATTAATATATGATCATATAATGTTGAGCAGAATGAAGAAGATATGTGGAACCCCGGATTACCCAAATGAAGGGGATTATATTAATATAGATGATGTAAATGAATTGAAGTGTAGAACAGAAATCAAAAACAGAAAACCTGATTTGATACTTATTTATGGAAGCGGTATTCTGAAAGCGGAAACGATTGAAGACTTTGGTGAGAACATCTACAATATACACAGTAGTATATTGCCATATTATCGAAATGTTCATTCTGATTTTTGGGCATATATGGATAATAGGAAAGATTTAATAGGTGTTACTATATTTAAGCTGGATACAGGAATTGATACAGGAAAGATAGCGCTTCAATATGGGTGTATGCTGCCAGATAATGCTAAATTATATGAGTATAAAGCTGAGAACTTGAAAAATATTCCTGCTATGGTGGATGAGTTCGTTGCAGATTTTTTTTCGGGACAGCTAATGCTGAAACCGCAAAACTTGCAAGAGGGATCAATAGCAACGACACCAAGAACTGGAGATATTATACAGTTTTTTAAGCGAGAAGGAATGTCAGGTAGATATTGAAGTATTTATGAAAGTAGTTGAGTATTTGGCAGTAAATGGTAGGCTTCAGTAAAGATACGGAGAAGACCGAATATAGAGGAATAAATGGGATGAAGGATTCTTTAGAGCAGTATAATATATTGTTTAAAACAATAATTAAACTATTTCCAATATCAGAAAAGGATCGGTATGGCCGTGAAAATATAAAAAATATGGCTGAAAAAGCAAAAATGCGGGGGGGCATGCCGATCCGCTGCTTAGATATTGCAGCTGGGGGTGGTACGGATCTGCTGAATATAAGAAATGTAATTGGAATAGATAAAACGGAATTATACGCATTGGAAGCTTATAGGCCTAATGTGGATAAGCTTCGTAAAAATCGGATAAATGTAAGACAGGTTAATATTGAAAGGGATAGGTTTCCATTAGCTGATGGTAGCATGGATATAATTGTCGCTAATCAAATATTAGAGCATTGCAAGGAATTGTGGTGGATTTTTTCGGAAATGTCACGAGTATTGAAACCGGGAGGATATGCAATTATAGGAGTTCCTAATTTAGCCTCACTGCATTGCAGGGCTATGTTATTAATTGGCAGGCAGCCGACCTGCATAGAAACCCATGGCCCGCATATAAGAGGATTTACTTATAAAGACTTGAGATATTTTATAGAGGATGGCGGATATTTTGAGGTGGCAGAAAGAAAGGGATCGGGATTTTATTCTATTATTCCTGGCTTGTCAGGTATTATGGCAAGGTTGTTTCCGGGTGCGGCTGTCAATATGACACTGTTGGTAAGGCGCACTGATAAGCCAGGACTTTTTATAGAGAATTTATTGAATTGCAGGTATGAAACAAATTTTTATAATGGTCGATCAGAAGAAGATTTTATAAGCTAAGTTTTAACGTTCAGATGAAAAGCAAGCAGGCGTGAATAAGAGGTGATTTAGATTGAAAAGGCCGTTTTTTTCTATTATAGTACCAACCTATAATTCAGAGCAGACATTAAAATATACATTGACTTCTATAGAAAATCAAAGCATTGGTAAGGATGATGTTGAGGTGATAGTGGTTGATGGCGGTTCGACAGACAGTACGATACAAATGGCAAAGGAGGCTGGAGCAATTGTAATAAATAATCCTAATAAATTGCCGGAGTATGCCAAAGCGATTGGACTGAAGAATGCATCTGGCTATTATGCGTTAAGGATGGATTCAGACGAAGAATTTTCGTATGCGGAGCAATTGAATGATAAAATGGTATTTTTGAAAACTCATCCCGATATAAAAGCGCTTATTCCTAATAGGTATATAGCGGGACGTAAGGAATTGTGCGGTATATCTTCCGCATATTTAAATATACTCGGCGATCCTTTTAATTACTTCATATATAAAACTAAACGTGATAAATACGAAACATATAAGAAGTACATTATAGAAGAAAATAAAAATTGTGCTATTATGAGGTTTAAAAAGACGGATATCTATCCTCTTACTGACAGTTGCACATTTTGTTTTTCTGTTGATTATGTAAGAGAACAATATCCTCAGGAATGCAATACGATAGAATTCGCCTGTAATACCTTTGACAGGATCATAAGCGATACCGGATTGTGTGGGTGCATTAAGGGGGATGATATTTATCATAATTGCCGTTCTTCCTTTAAAACATATCTGGATAAATGTAAATTTAGGGTTATAAATAATATTTTTGAAAAAAACAAGGGGGGGTTCTCGACGAAAGTTTGCATAAATAAAGCGCTTGTGTCAAGAAAGAAAAAATTTATCCTGTATGCACTGATTGTTCCAATCCCGATAATAGACAGTATCAGGCTTGCGATTTATCACAAAGATTTAAGCTTTATGCTTCATTTTGTGTACTTATACTATATATGCGTAATCGCTGTATTTTATTCATTTCTGAAGGTTATGGGGTATAATAAAGAAAATAAAACTTATGGTTAATCAAATTTTGGGGTGTAAATTAAGGATTAAAAAGGAAGAGGAGGAGAATTTAAATCAAGATGACAGAACTTTTATGGAAGATAATCTTGTGGTTGAGAAGAACAACTCTAGGGGGGGTATTGGTAGACTGGTTGATGGACACAAAGCTGTGTGTATGGTATAATGATATGCAATATGGCAGGGACGTAAAGAATCCACCCAGCGAGGTATTACAGGCAAAGGAATTTTTTGCTGTAAATGTCAGTCGCATCAACAATATGGTAGAAAGGCTAGCGGATGAAAAATCAAAGAAAATATTTTTATCAATGATAAAATATAGGTGTACGCACAATAAGAATGACAGACCTGAATACAACAGAAAAGATCAGTATTTTCCTAAGGACTTGATTTCTCTTGGGGAAGCAGAGGTTTTTATAGATTGCGGAGCATATAATGGTGATTCGATAAGGAGTTTTCTTAAAAATACCGGTTATAAATATAAAAGGATAATAGCGTTTGAACCGGATGAAGACAATATAAAACTTATGCATAAACTGTGTGGAGCAAATGTTCCTTACATTGTGCAGGCTGCTGCTTGGAGCAAGAATGAGAATATATATTTTTCTGATGGGGCGGGGAGTAGCTCAAGGGTGGCTGAAGGAGGCCATGTTGTTGAAGGGAGAACGATTGACTCTGTTCCCGAATGTCGTGAGGCCACATTTATAAAAATGGATATTGAAGGAAGTGAGTATAATGCCTTGCTGGGAGCAAAAGAAATTATTTCAAGGAATAAACCAATTCTCGCAATATGCATTTATCATGACAATGAAGATATGCTGCGTTTGTTTGAACTGATTAATAGCTGGAATTTGGGATATAAGTTTTACGTGCGACAACATGCTCAAAAGATTTCGGAAACAGTGTTGTATGCAGTACAGTGAGTTGTATTATAAGTTGATAGAATGGGAATACAAAATTCGGAGGGAAAATGGAAAATAGATGTGAATGTGCAATATTATTGTATTCTTGCTGGAAAAATTCAGATATGTGGAGTATATTTTTGACGTTGTTTCGTAAATACTGGCCGGATTGTATGTGCCCGGTAGTATTATTGACAGATAAATTAGAGGATATCCAAAAGGGAAAGGGTTTTGACGATGTTGTAATTTTAGACTCCAGTTGGGGAAATATGGTATTGGCAGGAATTGAGCGGGTAAAAACAGGATATGTTATGCTCTGGATGGATGATTATTTATTGTGTGATTATGTAAGAAATGATGATATTGCCTACTATATAGAGAAAGCAAAAAAATTTCATGCCGCAAATATCCGCCTGTTGGAATCTTCGATAATCCAATCTGAGATATATCAACCTGATCCAAGTTTTCATGTATATAAACCAGGAACCGCATATTCATTTTCTACTCAAGTAGGAATCTGGGATGCAAAGTTATTACGGAAATATATTTGTCGGGACTGGACACCATGGGATTTTGAAAGGAAAGGATCTTTGGAAGTAAAAGACTTTAATCATCCTTTATTGGCTCCTCGCGCATATAGTTTCCCATATGAGGAAGGGGTAAGAAGGGGAAAATGGATGGATAATGGCATTAGAATCTGCCAAAGAAATAATATTTCTTTAGATTATAAAAGAAGAAAACCTATGAGTAATTTTGAATTGGCGTGGATCTATTTTAAGGGGGGGTTGTTGGGGCTCAATCCCACATGGATAGTAAGAATACAAAATTGGCTGCATAAAAATATTAAACGGAGTCAGAAATAAAGATGAAAACAGTAGAGATTATTGTACCATGCTATAATGAAGAAAAGTGTATTTTTTTATTTTATGAAAAGCTGAAAGAAGTATTTATGACATTATCTCAATATCGTCTTATTTTGACGTATATAGATGATGGAAGTACAGATGGCACAATGAATGAGATCAAACGGCTGGAGAAAACTGCCAGACAAGAAAAAATACAGTATTTATCTTTTTCAAGAAATTTTGGAAAAGAGGCTGCCATCTACGCGGGACTGCTTAAAAGTACAGGGGATTACGTAACGGTTATGGATGCTGATCTGCAGCATCCGCCAGAATTGTTGAAAGAAATGCTATATGCGATTGAGAATGAAGGCTACGACTGCGCTACAGCACGACGCGTTTCGAGAAGAGGAGAATTGCCTGTTAGAAGTACGCTTTCAAAATGTTTTTATCATGTAATAAGTAAAATAACTGCCATTAATTTGATATCAGGAAGTACCGATTATCGATTAATGACACGTAAAGTAGTAAATGCGATTCTTTCAATGCCGGAAAGGGAGCGTTTTACCAAAGGGCTTTACGCATGGGTGGGATTTAACAATAAATGGATTGAATATGAAAATAGAAAACGCGTGGCAGGAAGATCAAAGTGGAATATGAGAGGGCTGTTCCGCTACGCATATAGTGGGATTATTTCTTTTGCGATAACTCCGCTGAGAGGCGTTATTTATCTGGGACTGGTGATAACTCTGGCAGCATTCATATATGCAGGCTATGTGGGCATAGCGGCATTATATGCTGGGGAAGGCGGCAGAAATGGTTATACAAGTATTATGATCGCGATATTGTTTATAGGTGGAGTGATAATTACCATTTTGGGTATGATCGGAGAATACTTAGCTAGGATTTATCTAGAGGTAAAGAAACGACCGATATATCTTGAAAAGGAATCCAATCTAGAAGGGGAACATGGCATTGAGGAGCCGGAAAAGGAGGAATATGATAAGAAAACAACGAATTAGATTATGGGTATATTATTTACTCATAATATTATTGATGTTTATGCCATTTTTTCGCACATATGTAACAAGCGATCATATGCCATGTATAAAAACAGGGGGAGTGTATTCCGAATATCCAGAAATGCCGGATTTCTGGCAGTTGGTTTCCAGTGGAAGATTCATTCTTTATGCGCTGGCAGGCCTCTTTTATTTTCTGAATAGGTTTCTTCATATATCATATCTTCAGAATGCATGGATTTTGCAGTTATTCGGAATGGCACTGTATGCGCTGGCAGCAGTTATCCTGTTTGAAATTTTTCGACAAAAATTTAATGATAAGCATCAATTGTTTTTGCTGCATGCTGCAGTGCTGTTAATGTTTATTAATCCATTTATTGTTGAACATTATGTGTATAATTGTATAGAGCAGGCGATAGGAATTTTGTGCTCTGCAATAGCAGTGCGGTGTATTGTAGATCATAAATATGTTTTAGGCGGATTTTGCAGCTTTTGCGCAATGTCTATTTATCAAACTAATATTTTTATAGTTTTAATGACTGTACTGATTGCGGTGTTTATTTTGCACTTTGATGATGACATAAAAACAATAATAAAGAAAAACTTTTGGGTATGCATAAGTGTAGCTGTACCTGCATTTAGTAATTTGTTACTGCAAAAAATGATAGCATCCGGAGGACATAATTTATCTCCTGGAAAAAATACTTCTCTTCCACAATCGTGGGGGGCAAAGATAAAAGTGATAATAAGTAATGTAGTAAATACATGGTGGAACCTGCAAAATATGTTCGCAAAAGGACTTTTGCCATTGCTTTTGTGCCTGCTGTTTGTGATGGGAATATATATATTGCTGAAAAACAGAAAAATGTTTCTGCTCATAATATTTACCGGCATATCTGGAATATTGGTAATACTGCCGTTTAGTTTTGGATTCGTTACTACCCCATATTATCCACAAAGAACGCTTGTCAGCATGTTTTTTTCATTGGGACTTTTGATCATTGGAGTTGTCTATATATTAAGACAATCGCCAAAATTAATAGTCGGAGTAGAAATATTGATTGGCGGTATGGTACTTTTGGATATATACTATACTCAAAATTGTATTATGGATACTTTTATCGGTCAGGCTATTGATTATCATGAAATGTATTCTATTCAGGCTGAAATAGAAGAATATGAAAAAAATACAGGTAATCAGATTTCTTATGTAAAAGTGGCAATGGATAATTCTCCAAGGTATTGTGCAAAGGAATTGCTGCTGCCAAGTGAGCTGACATATAATCATCGGATCATATACGATCAGTGGGCACAATTAAATTTTTTGAATTATGTAAATGGAACAAATTATAGAGGATTAAATATGGAAACTGCAGAATATGAAAAATATGTTGGGGAAAAAGATTGGGATGATTATAATCCGTCTGAACAGCTAATCTTCGAAGGTAATATTTTATACTGGATTATTTATTAAACTAAATTTAAAATGATTTAATAAGAATGTGGATGAGATGACGTTATGGAAGAAAACTGGACAACAGTACTGAAACCAAAAAGAAAATGGTTGAACTTCAATCTGCGGGAACTGTTTTCCTGTAAAGATCTGATAGTGCTGTTTGTAAAGCGTAATTATGCTACAAAGTATAAACAGATCATTGTTTTTGGCAATATTGTGTGAATCAGATTTCTAATACCTTTGTAGCGAACGCGGGCGTATTTGGTAAGGTGTATTTCCCAAGAATGGTGGTACCGATAGCTACGGTTCTGACAGGGTGGGGAGATTTTCTGGTATAGTTCGCACTGTTGGGAATTGTACTGGTGATTTATGCGCTGACCGGAACTGCTGTTTGCTATTGCTCTCATGGTAGCCGCTATGAAGGAACTGGAGTTTCTTGAAAAGGCTGACAGTGTCTGCGCACGGAATGAGAAGCTGCGCTATATGGTGGAAGAAGCAGGACTGCGGATGTATATTCGTATTATTCTGCGGTACGCGGACGGAACACCGGTAACTATGGTCACAACACAGGAAACCTGCACGGGTATTTCGGGGAAAGAGGAGCAGGGTATATTTCCCATGGGTACGGAGTAAAAGATGCGTACTGCTTTGAAATTGAAGAAGATAAAAATTACGCACATAGGATGGATTGGAGTCATAGGGATTGGGGACACATAGCATTAAAAGGAGTGGAAATCGTTTCAGAATCGTGATGGCGGCCGGGATCATGCTTCTCGCCGTGGCGGTATTGGCGGGCGGGATCTTCTTCCTGAAACGTCCGGTTGTAAAAACGGCGCATATCAGTGTAGATGATGCTACCATGATCTTTCAGGATATTTATTGGAACCGGTATGACAGTATTTTTGAAAATCAGATCCTGGGTAAACTGAAAGAATTGCATGACGAATACGGCATGAAGGTAACGCTGTACGTCTATTATAAGTTAGAAACATTTTCTTTACAGGATATGCCGGAAGATTACTATGAAGAATTTGAGGAAAATGCGGATTGGCTGAGAATCGGTTTTCACAGCGGGACCGAACTGGAACCGGATGAATCTATAAGAGATTTTATGACAGCCTATGCCAATACGCAGGAGGAAATAAAACGCTTTGCGGGGGAGACTACAACAACAAAGATCCTTCGACTGCATTATTGGAAGGCTACGGATGAAATGGTAGAATTTCTGTTATCGCAGGGGATAAAAGGACTTTTATGTCAGGATGAGAAAACTATCAGCTATGACCTGACACAGGAACAGATAGAGAAGCTTTACGCAACCAGAGATGGTATCCTGAAGACGGATGACATGATTTATTATGTTACGGATATCCGGCTGGAAACCACGGAAAACATAAATACCGTTTTGAAAGAAAAAAGAAATGACAGAGTACTGGTAATCTTTACGCATGCCTGGTGTTTTATGGACAACAGTGAAAAACTGGAAGAAGCGGTGCGCGAACTTTCGGAAGCAGGATATTCATTTGAATGGCTGGAAAAGGAAGAATAAAAAAGGTGGTAGTTTGGTATGGTCAAAAAGGCGTTGATCCTTATTCCACATCAGGATGATGAAATAGGAACGGCTGGGGTTATCATAAAAGGTCTTGCGGAAGCGGATGCGGATGTACGTATTTGCTATGCTACGAATGGCGATTATGAGTTCCCGGCGAGGATAAGGTTTCAAGAAGCGGCTGCCGCTTTGCGGATTTTAGGAATTCCAGCGGATAAAATCACGGTTTTAGGGTATCCTGATACTTCAAATGAGGATATGCGCCGGCATATTTTTTACTATGGCGGGGGAACAAAAATAAAATCACGCGCAGGTCATAGCCAAACCTATGGTGTGGAAACATTTGAAGATTACGCGTTTTTGTCTGAGGGAAGGCATCATGATTACAATAGGGAAAATTATTTTAAAGATGTAAAAAGCCTTATTCTAAGATTGCTGCCAGATCTGATTGTTTGTACTGACCTTGATCACCATGTGGATCACCGAATGCTGTCACTTGTTTTTGACAAGGCAATGGGGGAAGTGCTGAAGGAAAAAAAGGGATATTGTCCTGTTGTCCTGAAAGCATTCGCCTATGGCACCAATTTTTCGGCTTTGGACGATTACAGGGAAATAAATCTGGAAAGTACCAAATTTCCACAGACCAGACTGGTTAAAAATGAAGGCAGATTAGATAATCCTTTTTACGATTGGGAAAAAAGAGTCCGTGTACCAAGCAGAAGTAGGTGGTATGGCAAAACGCTGGAGCAAAGTGTATTTTTTGAAGCGCTTTCATGTCACGAAAGCCAGAACGCCGTGGTGTTTGCAAAGCGTATGATCAACAGCGATCAGGTTTTCTGGCAAAGAAGAAGCGATAATCTGCTGTTATTTGGAGAGGTAAGGACTTCTTCCGGAGAGGCGGGCGGTTTAAATGATTTTATGCTGTTTGATGCTTCGGAAATACATAATGTTGAAGAGATAAAGATGAGCGGGTTATGGAAGCCGGCAGAAAAAGATGAAAAAAAAGCAGTATCGGTAACGCTGGATAAGCAGTATGTGTTGGAAAGTATTTCCATATGGGGAATTGGAACCTTTGTCAAAATCCGACTGGAATGTGCCGGGAAAGAGATTACAAAGACGTATACCCATATGTATGGAGAGGTTCACCTGCCGATACCTGAACTGCCGCCGGTTCAAACTATGCGGATAAGCTTTGAGTATGATAGGAATAAAGAATTTGGTATTGGAGAAATCGAAGTATTTGAAAAGAAAAATATTGATATCAAGTATATAAAGCTGCTGGCAGACGGAAATATGGCGGAAAGATATGTTACCCGTTTTCATAGACCCAGACTTGGCTTGTATCAATATTGTACTAATAATTTGAAAAGTGCAGATGAAATTGTGTACCGGATTAATGGGAAAGAAGTTTCGGGCAGGCTGCGGATACCCTGGAACTTATTTTTAAGAAATAGGCGTATCAGGATTCAGGCGTATGTAAAAAACGCGCCGGATATAAGGGATGAGATGGAGATAATAAGATGAAAATATTGATCATGCAGACAAAAAACTGGATGAATGTTGTTGAAAACAAGCGAAATAACGAAAGTGCGGGGGGGAAATCTTGACAAACTGATAGAGCTCTATATTGGCAATACCGGAAACCTGATGTTTATGGAAGGCTGCCGGTATGCTTGTGAGCTTGGAGAAAATGAATATGCATTTTATGACTGGTATGCAATGCATGATGACGCGGATCAATATAAATCGAAAATCAATGAGGAGTTTGACTTAGTAATTTATCCACTGGCAAATATACTGCAGGAAAATACAGATTTTATTTATAATGTCATTTCACTGCTGGAAGGCATTACAATACCGATCTATTGTATGGGTATTGGGTTATCATGGAATAAATATGAAACTCTTTCGGAATTATGCAGTCGGATAAAAGTACCCTTAAAAGAGCTTATAAATATCGTAGATAAAAGCGGTGGGAAATTTGCGTGCAGAGGATACATGACACAAGAAGTAATAGAACGTGTGTGGGGAAAGGACAGCGCCGGCAGAGTGATTGCGACAGGATGTCCCTCTATGTATCAAAATGGATTGCTGCATATAGACAAGACTGTGGTCCGCAGGGAGGATTTCAGAGTGGTGTTAAACGGCAGAGTAAGAGATTTCCGTGATGCGCTTGTGCAAAAAGCATTCAGGGAGTATCGTGCCGAATATATTGATCAGGATGAATATAGAAGTGTTTTATATGGAGAAAGAAACATAAACATAAAGGAATTGATAAAAAAATATTCCTGCCTTGGCGTGAAATTGTTGAGTGAAAAAAAGATACATTTTTTTTATCAGCTCCCGGCATGGTTCCAATGGGTGGATCATAATGTTGATTTTATGTTTGGCTCAAGAATACATGGAAATCTGATCGCGCTGCTGGCCGGCAAGCCGGCCATGGTGTATCTGCCGCCACGCAGGACAGATTTAAGAGTGCAGGAACTGGTAGATTTTTTTAAGATACCGTCGGTCAATACAAAAAAAAGAAAAGATTTATACCAGCTGTATCAAGAAACGGATTACAGCGATTTTAATTCTAATTTTAATGTGAAATTTGCGGAATATGAAGCGTTCTTACAAAACGCGGGAATATTAAAAGAACTTAAAAAGGATAAGAATGCCGTATTATATACGGAGCAGTGCGATACGGAGGATTTATCCATAGATAATAAAAAACTGCAGGAGGAGTTCCAACGTTTACGATGGCTGCAGATGGAGTGGTATAAGTTCAGGGAGAGATTTTATTAAATGCAAAGAAACAAGCATATACCTTTTTTGAGTATTATTGTACCAGCCTATAATGTGGAAGATTATATCAGAGAGTGCGTGGACAGTATTCTGGCGCAGAGTTTTACTGATTTTGAACTGCTGCTGGTGGATGACGGATCTGTGGACAGCACGGGTGAGATCTGCGATCATTATGCGCAGAACGATGCAAGAGTGAGAGTAATCCATAAAGAAAACGGAGGACTGGTCAGCGCCAGAAAAGCCGGTCTGGCAGAAGCGGCAGGTGAGTATGCGGCTTATGTGGACGGAGATGACTGGGTCGCTCGGGATATGTTTGAAAAACTTTGTGGGTGCGCTGCCGCACAGAACACGGATATTGTGATAGCGGATTTTTTTATCGCAAGTCCGGAAGAAAAATCCGGTACTACACAGAATATGAGGGCGGGCCGGTATTCCAAGAAAGAATTGATCAGAAAAGTATATCCTCATATGCTGTGTAAGGGAGAATATTTTTCCTTTGGTTTTTGGCCGCATGTATGGGCAAAGGTTTTTAAGAGGGAGCTGCTTGGAGCGGTCCAGATGCAGGTAGATGAAAATATCAAACTGGGCGAAGACGCGGCATGTTTTTATCCTGTGCTTCTTGCGGCAGACAATATCTGTTATCTGAAAGAACAGTATCTGTATTATTACCGGATAAGGTCTGATTCAATATCTCATTCTGTTAAAAAAACTTTTTACGCGGAAGAAATATTAAGACTGCTGAACGGTATGAATGTACAATTTAATAAATATGCGGAATGGCAGGATATACTGCATGGACAATTATGCCTATATGCGTGTTATATGTTTGAAAACATGATATCAGCATGCCTGAATTTTAAGACGTTGTTTTTTTCCAAGAGTTTTCAAAGGCAGCTGTCCGTTATAAAAACTTCATCCGCAGGACAGGCAATGATCGCATATTGTGCGAAGTGCAGAACTTCTTCGAGAGCGAAAAGGATATTGCGCGTAATAGCAGAAGAGGGGCTTCTGCCAAAAATAAATTTATATTTGTTCCATCTGTATGAAAAAGTACCATTGATAAACAGGGCAGTTTCAATTCTTTGGAACAGAGTGTGTCTGCCTTGTTATCCCACGCCATCAAAGCGGCAAAGGACAAAGTGAGGATAAGGGAAAAGTACGGAATTAATAAGGGCGTAAAAATGTAGTGATTTTTGGAACGCCGAATCATGGAAATCTGGGGGACTATGCCATCTTTTTTCGCAAGCTGCTTTGCGAAGAAGACCATCTGATCCTGATAGGCGGGGAGTGCTGCTTCTTTTAAGGAATGATGCGGAGGGAGTATTGAATATAAAGACGCGGAAGAAACTGAGCGAAACACTGCTTTCGGTTTATGAAACGGTGGAAGAAATCGATACGGACATTGAAATGGCGGAAATCTATAAATAGGTGCAGGAGTTGGATCATGTCCGATATGAGGTGGACAGTTTAAAATATTGGAAGAACTTCCGAAAGGTGCTTGCAGATATCATGCGTATAAGATAAGCGCAATGTACCATGAGTTTATGAAGAAGATCATTTATGGATAAGATAAAAAGATATGTAGAGTGCTATATTCCTATTACCACCTGTAATCTGAAATGTCATTACTGTTATATTACAAGGCAACGGAAATGGAAAGACGGGATACTGCCTATAGGTCATACTCCCAATGAGATTAGAAAGGTCTGTCACAAAAACGGCTGGGAGCGTATAATTTTAACGTATATGGAGCGTATATGTAAATTTGGGGATTGGCGTGATGACACAGTGCTATGAAGGACGATTGCTGGATAATATATATGATGATCCGAATAAGCCACTGCATTTTAAAGCGGTAGAAAAAAGATGCAGAATAGCGCATTGTTGTAACGGATACGTATTTTTAACATTAGGAGATATTCCGAAACTGGGAAATCCTATCTATGCCTCTCTCCGGGATCGTGAGGATGCGTAGGGAAACAATGGTGGATCAACAGAAAGCAGTAGGAGAGAAAAGAAGATGCCGTTTGTAAGTATTATCGTACCTGCTTATAATGTGGAAGATTATATCAGAAAATGTGTGAACAGTATTCTGGCGCAGAGTTTTACTGATTTTGAACTGTTGCTGGTGGATGATGGCTCTACTGACAGCACGGGACAGCTTTGTGACGGGTACGCCACGGTAAATGCAAGGGTGAGAGTGCTTGGCGGGCTTGTCAGCGCCAGAAAAGCCGGTCTGGCGGCGGGCATTACGCGGCTTACGTGGACGGGGACGATTGGATCGCGTCCGATATGCTGCAAAACTTATGCCTGGCGGCGAAACGGGAAACCGCGGATATCGTAATCGCGGATTTTATGCTCGCGAAAGAGAAGGAGCAGGAGGCCCTTACTCAGAATATGGAAGGCGGGGTCTACGGAAAAAAGAACTGGAAGAGAAAATATATCCCTGCATGCTGAGTAAAGGGGAATATTTTTCTTTTGGATTTCAGCCATCTCTCTGCGCAAAGTTATTTCGCAGGGCGTTGCTGCTGTTATGGCAGGGAACTGTTGATGAACGAATCCGGCTGGGGAGAGGGTGCAGCCTGTTTTTTCGTGTCTTTTAAAAGCAGAAAAGGTTGTATACTTGAGAGGTCAGCATGATTACTTTTATCGGATGCGGGAAACCTCCATATCCCATGCCATTGTGAGAATTTATTATACTGAAGAGCTCCTGCTTCTGGTGGGACACTTGGAAGAGTGCTTCAGGACTAAGAAATCCCGGTGGAAAGTTTTGGAACGGCAGTTGTGGTCCTACGCCTGCTATATGCTGGACAATATGCTGACACCGCATTTGCGCTTGCGGGAGATACTTGGGCAGAAAGGCCTGACTGCGCCGATAAAGCAGGTCGCGGGTTCCCATACAGGGAAATGTGTGATAAAATATGGAAAAGAAGTAAGGACATCCTCAAGAATGAAGCGGATTCTGAAAACTATGGAAAATCCGTGCTTGCGGAATCACATGGAATTATATTTATTCCGCCGATATGAGATCTTAAGAAGCAAAAAAGGAAACGGATGATGATGGAACAGGGAAAGAGAAAATTACAGAATTTGGCAAAAAAACATGACCGATTTGAACGATATATGCTACTTTTGCTGACGGTCAGTCTGATTCCGTTGCTGGTGATCGGACGTTATAATGTTATGGCCGCGGATGATTACGCTATGGGCAAGGTGGTACATCAAATCTGGGTAACCACCGACGATATGTGTTCTGTTTTATATTACGCATTTATACACATAATAGAAGCATACCGGACGTGGCAAGGCTGCTTTACCGTTGATTTTCTGGACAGTCTGAATCCGGGAATGCTGTCTGAACGGCTGACTTGGATAACACCGTGTGTAATGTTGATTATAATACTGCTTGGTACGTACTGCCTAGTCAAGGAAATCCTGATAAAATATTACACAGATGATAAGCGTGATAGAGTCATTTTATGGGCTCTGATAGTATTTTTATTGCTTCAGACATTGCCGGGACCAGTGGAAGCGTTGTATTGGTATAGCGGAGCGGTAGCTTACACTTTTCTGCATTTTTCTACACTGTTGTTGTTTGCGTTTGCGTTTCACATAGAGAGATTAAAAAGCAATGGACGGATAACGGTGTCAGGAATACTCCTTATTTTATTTGCTTTTATAATAGGAGGCGGACAGTATGGAACGGTTTTAGAATGCATGCTGTGGTACGCAGTGTATATATTCATAGAACGGAAGCGGCTGACGTGGTATAAGGTAATTTCTTTTTTGTCTTTAGGCTGTGGATTTGTGATCAGTATGCTGGCACCGGGAAATGCAACGAGGCATTCTCAATCGGTTGGAATGCCGCCTGCCAGCGCAATACTGTTGTCTTTTTCGGAATCTTTTCGTTATTTGCGACATTGGATTTCTCCACTGCTGATTGCGTGTCTGCTGGTAGCTGCTCCGGTTATCTGGAAGATTATAAAGCGTGAAAAAAATATAACGTATCAGCTGCCAGGACTGGTCAGCATAGGGAGTTTTTGCTTATTTGCCGCGGCATTTACTCCTTCGCTATATGGAGTGGGTAATGTGGATTCCGGAAGAATACAGAATCAGATACAAAGCGTTTTTTATATTGTGATATGGATAAACGCGTTTTACTGGACAGGATGGATACAAAGAAAGATGGAAAACAGTCAAAAAGATTTTTGGAAAGACTGTTGCGCAATAAAGGATATCCTGAAAAAATATCTGTGGGCATACCGGTGGCTGGCGTTTGCCCTGATATTGCTGGTGTTTGTGGGAACATCTGATAAAAATACATTTTCTTCCATGTCCGCACTGCGTTCTTTGGTAAATGGAGAAGCCAGAAGTTATTATGAGCAGGCACAGGAAAGGCTGGCTCTCTATCAGGATGATACAATAAGCGTTGTAGAGGTAGAGCCTTTTACTGTCCGGCCTAAGGTATTGTACTTTACCGATGTTGTAGAAGAAGGAAACGTGAATTACTGGATTAACGAGAATATCGCGGACTACTATGGGAAAGAAAAAGTATTATTGATGAAATAGAAGGAGAATAAATCAGGATAATACCGGTTCTTTGTCGGCTCTCTTTTTCTCAACTTGTTTTGGCAGGGGTTTATAATCATATGTTGGAAGATGACTGGTATAATGCAAATTAAAGAAGAAAGAAGATAGTATATTTTGTATTGAATCCCAAGCTGTATTATAATGTAAAAAGGAAAAAGGATAGACGTATTAGATGCATAAAGAGGATTCTTCGAAAGGGTCTGTGTTAGAAAGAAAAGGTATTTAAGATGGAAGAAAATTGGACAACAGTTTTAAAACCGGGTAATAAATGGTATGAATTAAATTTAAGAGAATTGGCAGCGTATAAAGATTTGATCTTCCTGTTTGTGAAGAGAAATTATACTACCCGATATAAGCAGACGATATTGGGGCCTCTTTGGCTGATCATTAACCCGCTTTTTACAACATTTATGTATGCGGTTGTATTTGGTGGTATCGCGCAGATACCGACAGAAGGGGTTCCCGCATTAGCGTTCTATTTTGGTGGAAATATTTTATGGTCCTATTTCGCGACTTGTATTAATCAGACATCAGGAACTTTTGTAAATAATGCCGGAATCCTTGGAAAAGTGTATTTTCCCCGGTTAGTGATGCCAATTTCAACAGTGTTGACGGGATTACTGGATTTCTTGATACAGTTTGTATTGTTTTTGGTGATTTGCGGAATTTATATGATATCGGGAGTAACCATTCGGATGAATGGCAGCATCCTGCTTCTGCCCGCCTTGGTATTGCAGGTGGCGGTACTGGGTATGGGAATCGGTATTATTGTATCTTCAGTGACAACGAAATACCGAGATTTAAGTGTTTTGGTAACGTTTGGGGTGCAGCTTTGGATGTATGCCAGCCCTATAGTTTATCCACTGAGTCAAATTCCCGAGAAATATCAGTTCTTATATCTGCTGAACCCTATTGCTCCTGCTATTGTGATTTTCCGATATGCTTTTTTAGGAATCGGAGAAATTCCGTTTTTGTCCTGGGGAATCAGCTGGGGGGTGACAGGAGTTATTTTCTTGCTGGGCGCGGTTTTATTTAATAGAGTTGAAAAAACTTTTATGGATACGGTATAAGGAAGCAGAACAATGAGGGCAACGGTTATCGAAATAGAAAATCTGAGAAAAAAGTATCGTCTTGGAGCAATCGGAAGCGGCTCTTTTGCTGCCGATCTGCAAAGCTGGTGGGCCAGAAAACAGGGAAAAGAGGATCCCAATACAGTATTGACAGCTGTGGATATGGAAAAAGGCCCTAAGGAATTCTGGGCCTTAAATGGGCTGGATTTAAAAGTATATCAAGGTGATACACTTGGCATTATTGGAAGAAACGGCGCAGGAAAATCTACGCTGCTAAAAATACTATCCAGGGTAACAGCGCCTACGGAAGGGTGCGTTAAACTGAATGGCAGAATATCCAGCATGCTTGAGGTGGGGACAGGATTTCACGGTGAACTGACAGGGCGGGAAAATATATATCTGAATGGCGCTATCTTAGGTATGAAAAAAAGAGAGGTAGATGAAAAAATTGCGGATATCATTACTTTCTCGGAATGCGCGAAATTTATTGATACTCCTGTCAAGAGGTATTCTTCCGGAATGTATGTAAAACTGGCCTTTGCGGTTGCGGCTCATTTGGATTCGGAGATTCTTGTAATGGATGAGGTCCTGGCTGTGGGAGATATGCGTTTTCAGGAAAAATGTTTGAACAAGATGGGAAGCGTGGCGGATAAAGAGGGTAGAACGGTTCTGTATGTCAGTCACAATATGAATACGATTCAGCAGCTTTGCAATCGCTGTATTGTGCTGGATCAGGGGAAAATAATCTTTGACGGTGGAGTAGAAGAAGCAGTAAAAATATATATGGGAAACCAAAAAGAATCCTCTTCTCTTGTAGATTTGAGAAATATGGAAAGGCCGGAAGAATTTCAGGGGCTTTCAGCCAAACTGCTCAGCTTGGAGGCTCTGGATTATGCAAATGGCTGTTTTACGGACTGTGAAAAAGTTCGTTTCCGTCTGCGTTATGAAGGATATAGAGATGCTAAGGACCTGAGTTTGCGGATTGTTATGAATTATGCGGATGGATCTCCGGTCAGTATGATGACGAGTCCGCAAGAATTGCGGCTAAGGGCGGATAAGGAAGAAGAAATTATATTTTCTTTGAATTTAGCGGAGGTCGTTTCGGGAAAATATACGTTAAGTTTGGTATTATATGAAGTGAACAGATATGGGACCAGATATAATTGTGACGGGATTAAGGACGCGTTTTGTTTTGAAATTAAAAGAAAAGAGGATGCGGCATATGGTATGGAATGGAGCCACCGTTACTGGGGGCATGTAGCTCTGCCGCAGATTGAGATCTTGAGCAGATCATGAGGGAACGGGGATGCCTAAATTTAGCATTATTGTGCCGGTTTATCAGGTAGAAAAGTATCTTGATAAGTGTTTAAAAAGCATATTGCGTCAGAGTTATCAGGATTTTGAGGTCATCTTAGTAGATGATGGATCCCGGGACGCGAGCGGCGGCATATGTGACCGCTATGCCAGGGAAGACAGCCGTTTACGAGTCATACATAAAGAAAACGGCGGTTTGTCCGATGCCAGAAACGCGGGATTGCGTGTTGCGGCCGGAGAGTATATTTATTTTGTTGACGGTGATGACTATATAGAAGAAAATCTGTTGGAAAGAGTATTGGACGTGTTTCAGAAGACACGGACTGATATGGTGGCATTTGGTTATAAATGTATAAATGAAAATGAAGAGGTACAAAGGAATGTGATGCCTCAGGAAAAATCGTATGCACTGAAAAGCCAACAGGAAAAGTATGACTATTTTGTACGGGTATTGTTACAGTACGGACAATGCTGGGAGGCGTGGAATCGGGTTTATAGAGGGGATATCATCAGAGAAAACGCGCTTTGGTTTGTGGATAACGACAGGATTTTCGCGGAAGATATCTTGTTTTTGCTGATGTATTTAATGTACGCGGAGAGGATTACCGGAATCGGAGATTTATTGTACTGTTACCTGACGAGAGAAAATTCTATTATGGGAAACAAGGGTAAAAGGTGCAATGCCAAGGAGATTACGGAATTAGCGAAGTGTTTTTGGCAATATCTGGAAGAACGCCGTTTCAAAGAAAAATGCTGGAAAAATTATCCTGTTATCTTTGGAATCCTGCTTTTCAACGAAGGACAGAAAAAAAGCGAGGAAGCGGTAGAAGCCGGATTGAAGCAGATCAGAGAGGATGCTTTTGTATACCATAACGCAAAAGCGCTGTATGGTAAAGCAACCAAAGTTCGGAAGTACTTTGGCCCGGATTATACAGGCAGACTGTTGGGATTTTGCGAAAAGTTATATGGCGATAAATGGACTTATCGCCCCAGTCTGACTGTAAGAGCTTATCAAAAGGTGGTTGTAAGGGGATTAATTCCTTATCTTGCGTATTGGAGGCACAGAAGAAATATTTTTCTGATAGGAAGTGAAGACGCGGGAAATCTGGGAGATCATCAGATCGCTGTGTCCATACGGGAATTTTTGAAATACTATTTTCCCCAATATAAGATTATTGAGATCGAGGCTTCTGATTACCGGCAAAAAATGTTACAGATCAAAAAATATGTCAGGAATTGGGATTGGATATGCACACCGGGAGGTGGCAATCTTGGAGATGCTTATCCGTACTCCGAAACGATCAGAAGGGATGTTATTAGCGCTTTCCCCAAAAATAAAATTATTATTTTCCCGCAAACTGTTTATTTTTCAAATACGGAAGAGGGGAAACTTCAGGCGCAAAGGACAAGAGAGATTTATTGCGGGCATAAAAAATTGCTGCTGACAGTACGGGACAGACAGTCCTTACAGCAGGCCGCAATGATTTTTAATGGCAGAGTAGAATTAGTACCTGATATTGTGTTGTTTTCGGATAGAAGAGAGATGGGAGGACATCGTAAAGGAGCATTACTCTGCCTTCGAAGTGATTTTGAAAGTTGTTTAAATGAAGAAATGCGAAAGGTGATTGAAAAAGCGGTAATATCCTGTGGATTGGCCTATAAATATATAGATCACCAATATGCGTTTGATATCATGCTTCAAGACAGAGATGCATATTTGCGGGAGATTATGCGGCAATATCAAAGCGCGGAACTGGTAATTACCGATCGGCTGCATGGAATGATCTTTGCCGCGATAACGGGAACGCCCTGCGTGGTACTTGATAATTATAACCATAAGATTTCAGGTGTACATGAATGGATCGGGGATTTGCAATACATTATATTCTGTGATAGTATAGAAAATATACAACAGGAAATGGAAAAGGTTTTAGTAAAGACCGAGGAAAACGCGAACTGGCCGGCCCGACTGCTGCGGAAAGAATTTGACAAGTTGGCTGAGATGATCGCTCATTAAGGAGAAGGCAATATGCAGCTGAAAAGGTACATTGAAGCTTATATACCGGTAAATATCTGCAATATGAAGTGTTCTTACTGTTATCTGGATAAGAATATCAGTAAAGTTGTATGCGGGCTGTCGCACGATCCTGAAGAAATCGGCAGGGCACTGAGTTTCAAAAGACTCGGAGGGCCTGCCCTGATCAATTTATGCGCGGCAGGAGAAACCACGCTGCTTCAAGAATTACCGCTGCTAATGGAAGAACTGCTGGCGGAAGGACATGTACTTTCGGTTGTTACGAATGGGATCTATACTGCCTTTTTTCAAAAGATTATGGATATGCGGGAAGAATATCGGAAGAGGATATTTTTTAAGTTTTCCCTGCATTATTTTGAACTGCTCCGAACGGGGACCATGGAAACTTTTTTTGAAAACATCAATAATATGAAAAAGGCAGGCTGTTCTTTTACCATTGAATTGACCCCGGATGATAAATATTTGGAAGTAAAGGAAGAAATCAAAAAAATATGTATGGAGAAGGCCGGCGCTATATGCCATGTTACAATCCCGAGAGATGATACGACTCTGGAACATAAACTTCTTTCCCGCTATTCGTTAAAGGAACTGGTAGAACAATGGGGAGAGTTTGATTCCTCACTGCTGGCGTTTAAGAGCGAAATTTGGGGGAAGCGACGCTGTGAATTTTGCTATGCAGGCGATTGGTTTTTCGCGGTAGATTTATTGACCGGACGCATGACACAGTGCTATGAAGGAAAGGAACTGTGTCATAATATTTATGAGAATATTAATAAAAAACTGCCTTTTAGAGCAGTCGGGACCAAATGTCCTTCTACGCACTGCTTTAATGGACATGCGTTTCTGACATTGGGGATTATTCCTGAGATACCGGCACCAGCTTATGCGGAGCTTCGTGACAGAGTTTGCGCGGATGGCAGCAGCTGGCTGACAGAAGAAATGCGGGATACTTTGAGCAGTAAACTAAAAAATGCAAATAAAGAATACGGAGTATTAAAGAAAACTTTTCTTAAATAAATATTGAGCTGGATAGAGAGAGTCCTGAAAAAGGAGAACGGGATATGCAAAAATGAAAAGAAAAGTTGTCACGGTGGGGGAAAAACGATAACTTTTTAACGATATGTATGATAATGCTCTTAGTGGGATGCTTAATCCCGCTGCTGGTGATCGGACGTTATAATGTTATGGCCGCGGATGATTATTCCAGCGGTAAGGGATTGCATCGTATTTGGGAACAGACGGGAAATGTTCTGGAGGTATGGAAGGGAGCTTTTCGAAGCATTATATGGGCATGGCATAATTGGATGGGATACTTTACCGGCTGTTTTTTGGGCGGGTTGAATCCTGTTATTTATTCAGAAAAATTAGCCTGTGTAACACCTATTTTAATGCTGGGAATGCTTTTACTTGCTACTTATTTATTTGTAAAAACGGTAATTCGGAAATTTTATCCGGCAGAAAAGCAAGATATTTGTTTCCTTTGGGGAGTAATGGCTTTTCTTCTGCTGGAAACTTTGCCTTCCCCAGTGGAAGCGTTATATTGGTATGGCGGCGCGGGGCTTTATACCTTTTTACATTATGCGATGCTGCTCTTGTTTGTTTTTCTGATAAAAAGCGAATCCTTGAAACGGATGCCAAGTAAGATTTTGGCGGCGGCCGGAATCGCTATTTACGCTTTTGTTATTGGAGGCTGTCAGTATGCGACAGTACTACAGTGCCTGCTATGGTATATAGGATATTTGTTTATCAACCGGAAAAAATTGTCGTGGCAAAATATACTGCCCTTTTTATCACTGCTTTTGGGATTTGGGCTTAGCGTTACAGCGCCGGGGAATATGATCAGGCGTTCTAACGCATATGGAAACACAGCTTTTTCTGCCATAATGAAGTCGCTTCTGATGGCGCCGGGATATGTCAGAAAGTGGTTTTCTCCATTATTAATTGTATGTCTATTGGCTGCTTTGCCGGTCATATGGAAGATTATAAAGCGTGAAAAAAATATAACGTATCAGCTGCCGGGATTGGTCAGCGCAGGCAGTTTTTGCTTGTTCGCGGCAGCGTTTACTCCCTCACTGTATGGAGTAGGAAATGTAGCCGCGGGAAGAATACAGAATCAGATGCAGAGTATTTTTTATATCATGATATGGATAAACGCGTTTTATTGGACGGGATGGATACAAAGGAAGATGGAAAACCGTAAAAAGGGTTTCTGGAAAGACTGCTGTGCAATAAAGGAGATTCTGAAAAAATATCTGTGGACATACCGGTGGCTGGCATTTGCCTTAGTACTGCTGGTGTTTGTGGGAACCTCCGATAAAAATACATTTTCTTCCATGTCCGCACTGCGTTCTTTGGTAAATGGAGAAGCCAGAAGTTATTATGAGCAGGCACAGGAAAGGCTGGCTCTCTATCAGGATGATACAATAAGCGTTGTAGAGGTAGAGCCTTTTACTGTCCGGCCTAAGGTATTGTACTTTACCGATGTTGTAGAAGAAGGAAACGTGAATTACTGGATTAACGAGAATATCGCGGACTACTATGGGAAAGAAAAGATTCTATTGAAATAATGATTGTTGTAGAAGGGGAATAACTACTGGAAAAGTGTTACTTTTTATTATAGTTGAAAGCAACAGGATTTTTGTACTGATAGTGTTCTCTGGTGTGTCTATTATCTTGAAAAGGTTACTTCACTATATTTGAAAAGCCTTTAATATGACATAACTTAAGAACAGGATGCCGGAGAAAAAGTAACTGATAATATGTTGCGATAAGAAGTGAACAATAATGTTGAAATGAAATGCGATAATCTTCAGGAGTTGGCAAGACGGATTTCTAAAGAATAAAAGATGCTAAGAGGTTGGGGGTTAACCCAAAATATGCAGGATAAGGTTGTACAAACGGTACGCTTTTAATAAGCAAACGATATAGATGAGGGAAGGATTGAATTCCTACTTAAGGCAATAAAATGGTGGAGAATTTCATAAGGGAATTGCGTGATTATTGGACATGCCGGGGAATTTAGATAACAATGCATAGTTCTATCCACATTATCTGTGAGCAGACATTAATATAAACGGGAAGGGGATATTGGACAATGAAAGTAGTGATTCTGGCGGGTGGATACGGAACCCGTATCAGCGAAGAAAGTTACCTGAGGCCCAAACCCATGATAGAGATTGGCGGGAAACCGATTCTGTGGCATATTATGAAAGAATATTCCTATTATGGTTTCAATGAATTTGTGATCTGTTGCGGATACAAACAACATGTGATCAAGGAATGGTTCGCGGATTATTATCTGCACAATAGTGATGTGACATTTGATTTTACTGAAAATAATAAAATGATCGTACATAGTAATGTGACTGAGCCGTGGAAAGTAACTCTGGTAGATACCGGATTGGATACCATGACGGGCGGTCGTGTAAAAAGAGTACAAAAATATGTGGGAAATGAAACTTTTATGCTCACATACGGAGATGGGGTATCAGACATAGATATTGCCGAATTGTACCGATACCATAAGGAAAAGAAAAAATGGGCAACGCTGACGGCTGTAAATATTGAGCAGCGTTTTGGAGTTATGGATATAGATGATGAAAACAGAATAACTTCATTCCGGGAAAAAGATTCTGGAAACGGGAACAGGATCAATGCGGGTTATATGGTGCTGGAACCTCAGGTTTTTACTCTGATTCAAAACGATGCTACTGTTTTTGAGAAGGAACCATTAATAAAACTGGCTGGTATGGGGGAACTGACAGCCTATCAGCATGATGGTTTTTGGCAGTGCATGGATACGAAGAGAGAAAAAGAAAAACTGGAGGAACTTTGGGAAACGGGAAAAGCGCCATGGAAAGTATGGAGATAGGATGAAAGTTTCGGATTATATTGTAGATTTTTTGATTAAAAAAGGCGTTACAGATATTTTTGGATATCCGGGAGGAATGGTAACGCATTTTATGGATTCTCTAAAGAAGAGAGAAACGGAGATTCATTCTCATGTCAATTATCATGAACAGGGAGCGGCTTTTGCGGCTTGTGGTTATGCGCAAGCTGCAGATAAAGTGGGAGTAGCGTATGCGACCAGCGGCCCGGGAGCAACAAATTTGATTACTGGGATATGCAATGCTTATTTTGATTCTATTCCGGTACTTTTTTTGACTGGACAGGTAAACACTACGGAAGCCAGAGGAAATTACCAAATCCGGCAACGAGGTTTTCAGGAAACCGATATTGTAAGTATGGTAAAGGGGGTTACAAAATATAGCTGCCGCCTTTGGAAGGCAGAGGATGTAGAAGCAGAAATAAATCAGGCATGGGAAATTGCTCAGAGGGGAAGAAAGGGACCTGTACTGCTGGATATTCCAATGGATGTCTTTCGGGCGGAAATGGAACCATCAGGGATAGTAGAATCCCCAAAAGAATCTCAGGATAAGAAGGAGTTTTTAGAAATATTAGAAGCATTGGAGGGAGCAAAGCGTCCTTGCGTTTTAGTGGGAGCAGGTTTAAAAAATGAAATAAACCAGAGTGCCCTGGCGCAGTTTGTGGAGCGTTCAGGAATACCTGTAGTGACCAGTATGATAGCGGTGGATGTACCAAAGGACTGTCGGCGTCTTTATTATGGATTTATTGGAGCGTATGGTTCCAGAACGGCAAATTTTATTGTGGCAAAATGCGATGTGTTGTTGACGCTGGGAGCCAGACTGGATGTAAGGCAAGTGGGAGCCAAGAGGGAAAACTTTGCTCCTAATGCAAAAATTTTAAGAGTGGATATTGATCAGGGTGAATTAAACTATGCGGCACGGACAGACGAAACGGATATCTGCGCGGATGCAGGAAAGGTATTGGACTACCTGAATGCCCATTGGCAGCTTCCTGACAATGCGTTTGACAAGTGGATTATGGTGTGCAGGCAGATTCAGGACAAGCTTGCGAGCAGGGATAGCAGCAGAGAAAATGATATGGTGGGATCCATCAGCAGACAAATTCCCTCCCAGGGTATTATTACTACGGATGTGGGACAAAATCAGGTATGGGTAGCCCAATCATTTGTGTTTAAGGGTCAAAGGATATTGTTTTCAGGAGGACATGGCGCTATGGGATATTCATTACCGGCTGCTATTGGCGCACACTACGCAACGGATCAGGTTGTTTTTTGCTTTAATGGAGATGGCGGGCTGCAGATGAATATACAGGAACTTCAGTTGGTGTCTTCTCAAAAACTGCCGATTAAGGTTCTGGTTTTTAATAATCACTCATTGGGAATGATACGCCATTTTCAGGAGATGTATTTTTCTGAAAATTATACACAGACTACAGAAGAAACAGGGTATGGGGTGCCAAATCTTAAGCGAGTTGCGGAAGCTTATGGGATTCCGTATTATCAATATACAGGAAAAGAAAATATGACAGATTGTTTTCGTGAGAGAACACCCGCGTTGATCGAGTTATTATTGGACGATGAAACCTACGTGTTTCCAAAACTGGAATTTGGAAAGCCAAATCAAGATCAGGAACCCTTGTTGGAACGTCAATTATATACATATTTAATGGAATTATAGTTTTCAAAGGATTATAAAAATCATGTGTATGGAGAAAACGATTGAACAGGATCTGGAAAAGGTTTTTAACCAAAAACTTCCGTGGGAACGTCTGGATCATAAGACGGTATTGATCACCGGAGCGTATGGAATGTTGGCTTCCTATCTGGTATTCATGATTATGTACTTAAATGAAAAAAAGGGAATGCATATTTCTGTCATCGCGTTGATCCGTTCAAAAGAAAAATTTGAGAAGCGGTTTGGAAGGGTCGAACAATATCCTTATTTGAGGGTGTGGGAAAATACGCTGGAAGAAAAGATAGAAATGGATGCACCGGTCAACTTTATCATACATGCAGCCAGTCCGGCCAGTCCTCAGTATTATAGCGTTTCTCCAATTGAAGTTTTAAAACCAAATGTTGTGGGCAATTACCATTTATTGGAATTAGCAGTACAAAAAAAGGTAGAGGGATATTTGCTGTTTTCTACCGGAGATGTATATGGGAAGGTAAAAGGAAAAACCTCTGTGCGGGAAAACGACTGGGGAGAAATGGATACTTTGGATATCCACAGCTGTTACGGGGAAAGTAAAAGAATGGCGGAAACCATGTGCAAAGCATATTTTCATCAGAATGGAGTTCCGACAAAGATAGCCAGAATCTGGCATACCTATGCGCCAACCATGGATTTAGAAAAAGATCCGCGGGTATTTGCTGCTTTTGTGAAAGATGTTATACAGGGACATGATATCGTGATGCACAGTGATGGGAGAAGTAAACGGAGTTTCTGTTATATTTCGGATGCCGTGGCTGCTTATTTTTTGATCTTACTGGAGGGAAAAGCGGGGGAGGCATATAATGTATGCAATACAGAGGAATTTTACAGTATTAAAGAAGTAGCGGAAACCATAGCATCGCTGCATCCATGGAAGCGTTTGCAGGTGCATTGCGAGCAAAGGGAAACGGGTGATGCTTATTTAGAAAATTCGCTCGCAAATGAAGTCCCGCCAAATAATGAAAAACTCAAAGCTTTGGGATGGAATCCGGAAATAACTATAAAAGAAGGATTCTCCAGAGTGATTGCGTGCAGAATGAAATAGGAGAAGAGAACATATGAAAAAAATCAGTGTTTTGATCCCCACGTACAATGAAATTGAAAATGTGGAACCTTTAAGCCAGGCGGTTGAAGCAGAATTGCGAAAACTGTCCCAATATGACTATGAGATTATTTTTATTGACAATGATTCCAAGGATGGAACCAGGGAAAAACTGCGGGAACTCTGTGGAGGAAATAAAAAGATCAAAGCGATTTTGAACGCCAAGAATTTTGGACAGAACAATTCTCCTTATTATGGCCTGCAGCAGGCAACGGGGGATGGTGTCATCCTGATGTGCGCGGATTTTCAGGATCCGGTAGAGATGATCCCCAAACTGGTGGCGGAATGGGAAAACGGTTATAAGATCGTCAGCGCGATCAAGACAACCAGTCGGGAAAATAAATTTATGCGTTTTCTGCGGACATGTTATTATAAACTGATCAAAAAGTTTTCCGAGGTGGAGCAGATAGAGCATTTTACAGGATTCGGTCTGTATGATCGATCGTTTATACAGGTCTTGCGGGAACTGGACGATCCCACGCCTTTTCTGCGGGGAATTGTAGCGGAATTAGGATTTAAGAGAAAAGAAATTCCTTATGAGCAGCAAAGGCGGAGAGCGGGGAAGACCAAAAATAATTTCTATTCACTTTATGATATCGCTATGCTGAGTTTTACCTCCTACACAAAGGTCGGGCTGCGGCTGGCAACGTTTATGGGTTTTATAATAGCGTTTTTCAGTGTGCTGATCGCTCTGACGTATTTGATATTGAAGCTGGTCTTCTGGGACACGTTTAATATGGGAATGGCACCGGTGCTGATCGGGATGTTCTTTTTGGGCGCCGTCCAGTTGCTGTTTCTGGGACTTCTGGGAGAATATATTTTAAGCATCAATCAGCGTGTAATGAAGAGGCCGCTGGTCGTGGAAGAAGAGAGAATTAATTTTGATGAGGAGCAAAAGGAAGATGCTTGAATTTTATCGAGGAAAGCGGGTACTGGTAACGGGGCACACCGGCTTTAAGGGAAGCTGGATGTGCCAAATGCTTTTAGAGGCAGGCGCGGATCTGCACGGCTATGCGCTTATGCCGGAAGCGGGGGAAAGCCTGTTTGAGCTGGCCGGTCTGCAGAAAAAGATGGATTCCGTTTTTGGAGATATCCGAGATCTGGACAAACTGGAGAAAACGTTTCAGAGTGTTCAGCCGCAGGTGGTGATCCATATGGCGGCTCAGCCGCTTGTCAGAAGGTCCTATGCCGAGCCGGTCTATACCTATGACGTAAACGTGATGGGAACTGTGAATGTACTGGAATGTGTCAGGAGGACGGAATCGGTCGGTTCTTTTTTAAACGTAACTACGGATAAGGTATATCTGAACCGGGAATGGGATTGGGGATATCGGGAAAATGAAGAACTGAACGGGTATGATCCCTATTCCAACTCCAAGTCCTGTTCGGAGCTGGTGACAGCCTGTTACCGCAGCTCGTTTTTTTCAGACAAAAGAACGGCCATCACTACCGCCAGAGCGGGGAATGTGATCGGTGGCGGTGATTTTGCCAGGGATCGTATTGTGCCTGACTGCATCCGGGCGGCCATGGGGAAGCAGGAAATCGTGATAAGAAATCCCTATTCTATCAGGCCTTATCAGCATGTGCTGGAGCCGGTCACCGCGTATCTGATGATCGCGGCGAAACAATGTGAGGACGCTGCTTTTGCTGGCAGCTACAATATCGGACCGGAAGAATCGGACTGCCTGGAAACGGGCCGCCTGGCGGATATTTTTTGTGAAACATGGCAGGAACTGTTTCATGAGCGTATATCGTGGGTAAACCGGTATGACGGAGGACCGCATGAGGCGGGGATCTTAAAACTGGACTGCGCTAAAATCAAGAGGACTTTTGGCTGGGCTCCGGTCTGGGATTCCCGTACGGCAGTACATAAGATAGTAGAGTGGCAGAAAGACTATCTGGACGGCAGCAGCGCGGATATATGCATGAGCAGGCAGATCAAAGAATATTTGGCACAGACAGCCAAATGGAAAGAGGTATCATATGTTTGAAGGATTGACAGAAGCCCAGGCAAGAGAGGAGATACTGCAGGCAGTTGAGAAATACTGTGAAAAGTATCATGAACCTAAAAAAGAATATCAGAAAGGTGACAGGATCCCGTATGCTTCCCGGGTGTACGACAGGGCCGAAATGAGGAATCTGGTAGACAGCTCTCTGGAATTTTGGCTTACATCAGGGCGGTATACCGAAGCGTTTGAGAAAAAGTTCGCGGAGTACCTAGGGATTCGATTCTGCTCGCTGGTAAATTCCGGCTCTTCGGCCAATCTGCTGGCGTTTATGGCCTTGACATCTCCTCTGCTGGGAGAGAGGAGCATTAAGAGAGGGGACGAAGTGATTACTGTTGCGGCAGGTTTTCCCACCACGGTGGCGCCTGTAATACAGTATGGAGCCGTTCCGGTTTTTATTGACGTGACCATCCCCCAGTACAATATGGATGTTTCCATGCTGGAGAAGGCGCTTTCACCCAAAACCAAGGCGGTCATGGCAGCCCATACACTGGGTAATCCGTTTGATCTGCGCAAGGTCAAGGAATTCTGTGACCGACACGGACTGTGGCTGATCGAGGATAATTGTGATGCGCTGGGATCAGCATATACTCTGGACGGAGAGAAAAGACTGACGGGTACAATCGGAGATATCGGAACTTCCAGTTTTTATCCACCGCATCATATGACGATGGGAGAGGGAGGCGCCGTGTATACGGACAACCCGCTTTTACATAAAATCGTGCGCTCTTTCCGGGATTGGGGACGGGACTGTGTATGCCCATCCGGAAGGGATAATTTGTGCGGACACAGATTTGACGGTCAGTATGGAGAACTGCCTGTGGGATATGACCACAAGTATGTGTATTCCCATTTTGGTTACAATCTGAAAGCGACAGACATGCAGGCAGCCATCGGCTGCGCACAGCTGGAAAAGTTCCCTGCTTTTGTGGAAAAGCGGAAGAAAAATTTCATAAGACTGCGGCAGGCTTTAGAGGAGGTTTCGGATAAACTGATCTTACCGGAAGCCTGTGAACATTCGGAACCCAGCTGGTTTGGATTTCTGATCACCTGCAGGGAGGGTGTGGACAGGAGCCGTGTTGTCAGATATGTGGAAGAAAGAGGGATTCAGACGCGTATGCTGTTTGCGGGCAATCTGATCAAGCATCCCTGTTTTGACTCCATGAGGAGAAGTGGGGAAGGATATCGGGTTGTGGGAAAACTGACTAATACGGACCGCATCATGCGGGATACCTTCTGGATAGGCGTGTATCCCGGCATGACGGATGATATGCTGGATTATATGGCGCAGTGCGTGAAAGAAGCGCTGATCTGAAGCAGACTGGAAAGGAAAACATACATGCGGGATAGAGGGATAGCGGAAGACAGAACTGGTGAAAGCAATGCGGCGGCCGCAGCGTCGTTAGGGGCGGTACTGCTGTTTTGGGGAATCTGGACATTCTTCTGGGTAGAACTGGATATTTTCAAAATGCCGAACAGAGATCTGCTGTACTATGGCGGTTCTGTATGCATAGGATTTCTGCTTTTTATATGGTGCTATAGCATCTTTGCAAAGTCTGTAAAGTTTGCGGAATGTTTTAAAGAGTGCGCTCTGCGTGAAAATATTCTGGCCGGTATTACTTTCATGGGAATGGGGATAGGAATCCTGTATACCTTTGTCAATCCTTATATGGCCGCTTTTCTGGCGGATTCTTATATGGGGGGACAGCATAAAAAGATAATAGCGGCCGCGTTGAATATTGGGGTGTTTGCGGCCGCGGTAGAAATATACTGGTATTTCACGAAACAGAAAGGAAAGAAAACCGGCAGAACAACAGAAACTATGTCCGATAAAGCAAAATGGGCAGTAAGAGTGGCATATCTGCTGGCTGCTGTGAATGCCGGATGGCTGTTGTATATGCCCAATCCCTTTAAAATGGACTTGTATCATTTTAATGCGTATTTCCACTCCATAAAGCGCGCGTTGGATATGGCCCCATACAGTGCCATCAATACAGGAGTCTATGGGTTTTATGGCATATTATGTGCTCCTATAGTCCGGCTTATGGGGGGAAGCGTAACGGATATGGCGCTTTTCACAGCTGTTTTAACAGGAATTTCGGTGTTGTGCCTGTGTTATGTGCTGGATTTTATGGTTAGCAAACCGGTTTTTAAGATTTTGGGGGCCATAGGGATCGGTACATTTCCTGTGTGGGAGCGGGGGGGCGGATACTGCCAGGTATTTCCGCACAGAATCATTTTTGTATCCGTGCTGCTTGCGTATACCGTATGGGGAATCAAACATATCCGCGAACAGAAGCGGTGGATTTTCTTGTGGAAGATGGGGGGAACGATACTCTGCGCGTTTTCGCTGGTCTGGAATTTTGAAACAGGGATCGCATGTCTGACAGCGTGGGCGGGATGGGATATTGTTGGTATTTTGCAGAAGGAACCTTTGTGGAATAAGAAGAGTGCTGACGGTATCGGTAAAAGTTTTCTGCAGGCAGGGGCCTCGCTTCTGCTGGCGTATGGTATCGTCAATCTGTATAATCTATCTGTAGGAGGACAATGGCTGACGGTAAAGGAATGTCTGTTTCCATTAGTGGGAACCGGGGACGGATATATGCAGTGGCATGAAATATATCTGCCCAAGGAGATATCGCCATGGATGTTTTGTATTGTGATCCTGTTGGGCAGCATGGCGCTGGTGCTGAGCAGGACAGGTTTATGCGGACATACTTCCCGTCAGGAAGAAGTAAACCCGCAGATTGCTGTTTTGGCGGCGTGCGTGATCGCGGTTATGGTGCAGTTCACATATTATGTCAATCGATCATCGTTTCTTCTTCTCTGGGAGATACTGCCGGTATTTGCCGTGATCATGGCATATCTGGGGGAGCGTTTTCTATGCGGGAGAATGTGGAGATCGTCTGCGCTTGGAAGCGGGATCCTGCGTTCATTTGGGGTGTGGACTGTTGTTTCACTGGCATTGCTGGCGCTGCTGGTTTGTATCAGGTATATATCTGTGTGGGAACGGCAGAGCGAACTGCGGAAAACGGAAAGTCTGCAGGAGTTCGCGGAGGAGGTGCGGGAGAATATCCCGGAAGGAACTCCCGGCGCCGGTATAGGGGTGGATGAGGTATACAGCTTTCTGGGTTGGAAAACCCATTCCTATGGGATTGATCTGCCTGATTTGGAAGTGGTTCAGGGAGGCGCTGAGAGCTATCTGCGTGCATGGGAAGCGGAAAACGCGATATTTGTAAACGACGAGTATCTCAATACGGTTTACTGGATGACGGGCGGGGATTTTGAAGGCTGGCAGGCATCACATACCATTACGGCTGTTATTTATTGCGAGGGGATTGAATTCAGGCTTTATGTAAAGAAATAGGCGGCGCCTGAAAAGGAGGGAAGTGACATGCTTTTTAACTCCTATGTATTTATTTTGTTATTCCTGCCGGTTACTTTATGCGGCCTTTTTTTGCTGGGAAAAACTGAAAATAAGAGGCTGAGTACGGATAAACCGGGAAAGGTCTGGCTGATCCTGGCTTCCGCGTGCTTTTATGGGTTTCTGAATATATATTACGCGTTGTTTCTGGCAGGAAGCGCGCTGATTAATTTTGGGCTTCAGCGCGTGATGGAGATGCAGACAGGAAAAGCGCGCCGGAGGGGGATTCTCGCGCTGGGAGTTACGGTCAATCTGGCGGCGCTGTTTTATCTGAAATACTGGCGTTTCTCCTCTGTTTTGACAGTAGGTATCAGTTTTATAACGTTTCAGCAGATATCTTATCTGGCGGATTGCTATAAGGAAAACGGGCTGCGGCATGATTTTCTGGATTATGCGGTCTATATCAGTTTTTTTCCCAAGGTCACTTCCGGCCCGATCACGCAGTTTCGGGAATTTCTGCAGCAACTGAGTGGGAAAAACATATTCCGGCCAAAGTTTGAAAATCTTTCCGGCGGACTGTATTTGTTCGCGATGGGACTGGCGAAAAAGGTAATTCTGGCGGATACGCTGGCAAAGCTGGTCAATATAGGGTTTTCCAACATTGCCGGCCTCCATACGGGAAGCGCTCTGCTGGTGATGCTTTCTTATTCCTTACAGCTTTATTATGATTTCAGCGGATACAGTGATATGGCGCTGGGAGTGGCGCTGATGATGAATATTCATCTGCCCGTCAACTTTGATTCGCCCTATAAGGCAAGGTCCGTTTCTGACTTTTGGAACAGATGGCATATCAGCCTGACCCGTTTCTTTACCAAATACCTGTATATTCCCCTGGGAGGCAGCAGAAAAGGTATGGGAAGGACCTGTGTGAATATCCTGATCGTGTTCATCCTGAGCGGTATCTGGCACGGAGCCGGCCTGACCTTTCTGGTGTGGGGCCTGCTGCATGGGCTTGCCATGGTGGCGGAACGGCTTACCGGCAGAAGAACGGAAAAGATCCCGGTTTTGGGCCGGGGGCTTACATTTTTGTTTGTCAATGTAGCGTGGGTGATCTTTCGGGCGGACAGTCTGAGCGATGCGGGACTGTTTTTTTCCCGGATCTTGGTACCGGGTACCGGAGCGGTAGAAACGGCCCTGGCGGAGGCGGTGAACAACCTGGTAGAGATCCGTATTCTCTGCCGGCTGGGACTGCAGGGACTGTCGGACAGCTTCCCGTTTTTGATGCTGCTCATAGTGATTCTGATCATGCTTTTGATCGCGGTGATTCCTAAAAACACACAGGAAAGGCTCAAGAGCTTTTCTTACAGCGCGGGACAGACGGCAGCGACGGTGGCTCTGCTTTTCTGGAGTATTATCTCGCTGTCTGGCATCAGCGTATTTTTGTACTCCAATTTTTAGTAAAAACGGCTGCCGTATTTCGGAACGGAGATAGAGATGAAAGAAAAAAAGTGGTTTATCCGTACAATTTTATGGTTGTTGCTGTGCATGGCTGTGTTCGCTGGCGTGACTGTGGTGGTGGATCCGTATTTTCATTTTCACGCGCCGCTTGCGGGCATTTCTTATCGTCTGTATGAGGAGCGTTATATAAATGACGGCATCAGCCGGCATTTTGACTATGATGCCATTATTACCGGCACATCCATGACACAGAATTTTAAAACCTCGGAATTTAATGAACTGTTTGACTGTAACGCTGTTAAGCTGCCGTATTCCGGGGCGGGTTATCGGGAAATTTCCGAGAGCCTGCAGCGGGCGTTCCGGCATCATGACGGGATTAAAGCGGTATTGTGGGGGCTGGATGGGACCAATCTGATTCAAAGGCCGGATTTTCAGAATTATGAGGAGTATCCATCCTATTTATATGATGACAATCCGTTTAACGATGTATCGTATGTATGGAACAAAGAGATCATGTATCACGGCGTGATGAACAATCTGGCCATGACCCTGCAGGGGACCGCGCCTACAACTTTTGACGAATACTCTGCCTGGGAGAGAACGACAGGGCGGGAAGCAGTGGAAAGCAGTTATGCCCGACGGGACAGCGCCGCGCCGGACAGCGGTCTGACGGAAGAAGAAAAAAGAGTGGTGGAGGAAAATGTCCGCCAAAACGTGTGCCCGGTGATAGAGCAGCATCCGGATACGCGGTTTTACCTGTTTTTTACGCCATACAGCGTGTGCTACTGGGATATGTGCTATCAAAACGGCAGGATCTCGGCGCAGATAGAGGCCGAGAAACTGGCGGCTGATCTGCTGCTGCAGTATGATAACGTAGAGCTTTACTGCTTCTATGATGATCCGGATTTGATTTTTGATCTGGACAATTATAAGGATTTTCTGCACTATAGCGCAAAGGTAAATTCCTGGATCTTACAGTGGATACAGCAGGGGGATCACCGTTTGACAAAAGAAAACTGCGAGGAACATACGGAGAAAGAAAAAGAACTGTACCTGACAGAAGAGTACGACGCGTTTTTTGAGGAGTGAAGATGAAAAGAGATTCCTCCGCCTCTTTAATAAAAAGATGAGAACCTTTTAACAAAAACCACATATTTTCATCACAGAAAAGACACAAATACAAAATATACTGACCTTATCAAGCAAGAGAAAAGAGGTAATGTATGATGTATGAAAATGAAAATCCAAACAGCGGAAGCTATTACCAGGTGCCCGGAACCGAGGGACAGCCGCCTGTATATGTGCAGCCCGGGAAGAATAAAAAGAAAAAGGGCGGATTTGGACGTTTCTGCAGGAAAATACTGGCGGGAGCCTGTGTGGGACTGAGCTTTGGCCTCTGCGCGGGGGCAGGCCTCTATGCGGTGGGTGAGAGCACGGGGCTGCTGGAAAAACTGGAAGCAACCTATAATATAGCGGAGGGCGATCATACGCAGAAACCGCCCGCGGCAGGAAATTCGTCCAATTCCGATAACGGCAAAAATGAAGGAAGTGCCAATGCGGACTACGCGGACAGTAACAGCGGCATCTCCACCGCTCCTGTGATCAATATCTCCGATATGGGCGGAACGGCCGATATGTCTGCCATGGTGGAAGAAGTCATGCCGGCCATGGTATCCATTGTGAACACGCAGACCGAGCAGTACTATTATTTCGGCCAGATAGTGGAAAGACAGGGAGGCGGCAGCGGTTCCGGCATTATTGTGGGACAGAACGATACCGAACTTCTGATCGCCACCAACTATCACGTGATAGAAGGGGCGGAGGAACTGACGGTACACTTTATTGACAATACGGAAGCGGAAGCCACTGTGAAGGGCAGCGATCCGGATATGGATCTGGCGGTTATCGCGGTTCCTTTTGACAAGCTGGATATGAGCACCAGAGCGGCCATTACCATTGCCAGACTGGGAGATTCCGACAGCCTGAAAGTGGGAGAACCGGTTGTTGCCATCGGCAACGCGCTGGGATACGGACAGTCTATGACCGGCGGCTGGATCAGCGCCCTGAATCGGGAGGTGGAACTGGAAGACGGCTCCACAGGCACTTTTATTCAGACCGACGCGGCCATCAATCCGGGCAACTCCGGCGGCGCGCTGCTGAATGTACGCGGTGAGGTGATCGGCATCAACTCCAACAAGATCGGCGGTACGCTGGTGGACGGCGTGGGATACGCGATCCCGATCTCGGCCGCGCAGCCTATTCTGGAAGATCTGATGTTACGGGAAACAAGAGATAGAGTAGACGAAGACAGCATGGGTTATCTTGGGATCATTCCCCAGTCCGTAACGGCGCAGGCCGCTGAGATATATGGAATGCCTCAGGGCGTCTATGTGTCCGGCATCGACGAGGGAACCCCGGCGGCAAAAGGCGGTATGCTGCAGGGAGATATCATCACCAAATTTGATGGGATCCGGCTCTACTCTGAAGAGGATCTAAGAGAAACGCTGGAGTATTATAAGGCCGGAGAAACCGTGGAGATATTGGTCATGCGGATTGAAAACGGCGAATGGAAAGAGAACACCCTGACGGTGGAGCTGGGCAGCAGGCCTTAAAAACGTACTTTATAACAGTAATTTCCAGCACTGTTTAGAAAAACTTCACTTGTATAGAACGCCGGTATCCGCTATAATGAGAGTGGCTGAAGCCGAAAGGAAATGAGGGAGAAAATTATGGCGGAATACGACGATCGCGATACAGAAGACAAAGAAGAAAACGATAAAGATAAAGATAAAAAACCAGAGTATGAGGATGTTTGTTTTATCTGCCGCAGGCCGGAGAGCAAAACCGGCAAGATGTTCAGGCTGCCCAACAATATTTCGGTCTGCAACGACTGTATGCACAAGACCATGGATACGGTCAGCCAGTTCGATTATCAGGGCATGCTGAACAACCCGGCTTTTACGCAGGATCTTAACAATGGCGGGGAGAAGGGCTTTCCGAATATCCGCTTTGTGAATATCGCGGATCTCCAGGGGGAAGGCGGCATTCCCAACAAGCAGAAGCTGAAAAAGAAAAAAGAGGCCGATGCCAAAGAACCGGCGCTGGATATCAGGAATATCCCTGCTCCGCATAAGATAAAGGCCAGCCTGGACGAGTACGTGGTGGGGCAGGAGCATGCCAAAAAAGTGATTTCGGTGGCGGTTTACAACCACTATAAAAGAGTAGCCACAGGGACCATGGATGAGATAGAGATTGAAAAATCCAATATGCTCATGATCGGTCCCACCGGCTGCGGCAAGACCTATCTGGTGAAGACGCTGGCAAGACTGCTGGACGTGCCGCTGGCTATAGCGGATGCCACTTCTCTGACAGAAGCGGGATACATAGGTGACGATATTGAAAGCGTAGTATCCAAGCTTCTGGCAGCGGCGGACAATGACGTGGAGAAAGCGGAAAGAGGCATTATTTTCATTGATGAGATCGACAAGATCGCCAAGAAAAAGAATACTACCTCCAGAGATGTGAGCGGAGAATCCGTACAGCAGGGTATGCTGAAACTGTTGGAGGGAGCGGAAGTAGAGGTGCCCGTAGGCGCCAACAGCAAGAATGCCATGGTGCCTCTGGCCACCATTAATACCCGCAATATCCTGTTTATCTGCGGCGGCGCGTTCCCGGATCTGGAAGAGATCATCAAGGAAAGGCTGACAAAGCAGAGTTCCATGGGATTCAACGCGCAGCTGAAGGATCGCTTTGACAAAGAAAAGAATCTGCTGGCCAAAGTGACGGTGGAAGATATTAAAAAATTCGGCATGATTCCTGAATTTATCGGACGTCTGCCTATCATTTTCACGTTGGAAGGGCTGACAAAGGAAATGATGGTCAAGGTGTTAAAAGAGCCTAAAAACGCGATCCTGAAGCAGTATCAGAAACTTTTGGAGCTGGATGAGGTCAAGCTGGAGTTCACGGATGAGGCGCTGGAGGCGATCGCCGAAAAGGCAATGGAGCGGGAAACGGGAGCCAGGGCGCTGCGGTCCATCATAGAAGAATTTATGCTGGATATCATGTATGAGATCCCGAAGGATGACAATATCGGCAGAGTGACGATCACCAGGGAATATATAGAGGGCACCGGCGGGCCGGTGATCGAAATCCGGGACAGCCAGGTCAAGGAGCGGGAAACGCCTCTGCTGCCTCCGGTGAACAGAGCCGCTGTACAGGAATAGAAACGGGAAAAGCGCATAGTATAATAAAAAACGCAGGAAGCAGGAAACGGATATCGTGGATTGCTTCCTTTTTTATCAAGATGGATTGCAGGGAACAATTTGAATCGGAAGACTACGCGGAACTGATAACGGGAGCCCTGATGGGAGAACCGGAAAATCGGGAATACTGCGGGATTGATGTGGACGGGCGCTTCAGCGTGATCTCCATCGACTACAGAAGTATGGCGGAAGAGGAAGGGCTGCTCTATGTATACGGTTATCTGCCGAAAGTATTCGGTCTGATGGCGCAGGATTTTACGGAAGCGGCGCTGGGCAGTTCGGGAATCTTGCAGGCGCAGGGCCCGCCCCTGTCCCTGAAGGGAAACGGAGTGGTGCTGGCGTTTGTGGATACGGGCATCCGCTTTGCCATGGAGGAATTTTTAAACACGGCGGGCAATACCCGGATCCTGGCTCTGTGGGATCAGAACCTGAACACGGGAGAACCGCCGGAGGGATACGGATACGGTACCTTATTTACCAGAGAGGATATCAACGCGGCGCTGCGGGAGGAAAATCCTTATGAGGCGCTGCCTTCCTATGATGAGATCGGGCATGGAACGGAAATTGCCAGCGCGGCGGCAGGAAGTATCGTGGACGGAGGACGCAGTTTCAGAGGGGCCGCGCCGGAAGCCGATATTGTGGTAGTGAAGCTGCGGCAGGCCAAGAAACATCTCCGGAATTTTTATCTCCTGCCGGAAGGGGTACCGGCTTATTCGGAAGCGGATATCATGCTGGGGGTCAAGTTCGCGGAATCCTTTGCGGTCACGTTCAGGCGGCCGGTAGTAATCTGTCTGGGGATCGGCACCAATCTGGGCAATCATACCACGGGCTCCAGCCTGGCCCGCTATGTCAATGATCTGGCAAATGTGCGCAGCAGAGGCATTGTGATCTGTGGCGGTAACGAAGGAAACGCGGGACATCATTTCAGCGCGCCTGTGCCGGGGGAAAGAACGGAAACCGGGGATGCCTATACGGATGTGGAAATACGCGTAGGAGAAAATGAGAAGGGCTTTTTGCTGGAATTGTGGGGAAACGGACCGGATGTGCTGACGGTTGCCTTAAGAACGCCGGGCGGAGAAACCATTCCCCGTTTCAGGCTGGGAACAGGCCAGAGCCAGACCTTTGGCTTTGTTTATGAGCGGGCGAAAGTTACCATTGACAGCGTATTGGTGGAACCCGGCTCGGGAGATGAGCTGGTGGCGTTCCGCTTCGCGGACCCCACTCCCGGGGTGTGGACGGTACGGGTGTACGCCTCAAAGAGCGGCGGCAGCGGCAGATTCCATATGTGGCTGCCCATTACGCAGTTTTTAAGCAGCGACACGTATTTTCTCAATGCCAGCCCCTATACTACTCTGACGGATCCGGGCATCGCGGAGAATCCCATCACCGTGTCTGCCTACAACGATGTAAACAACAGTTTCTACGCGGAATCAGGAAGAGGTTTTCTGGCCAACGGACTGGTCAAGCCGGATCTGGCGGCGCCCGGCGTACAGGTTTCCACCGCGCTGGGAAGGCGCACGGGCACCAGTCTGTCCGCGGCGCTGACGGCGGGCGCCGTAGCGCAGTTTTTTCAGTGGGCGGTGGTACAGCAGAATTATCCTCTGGTGCAGGACCAGGCGGTAAAGGGATATTTTATCCGCGGAGCGTCGCGCAGCAGCGAAATGATCTATCCCAATCGGGAGTGGGGATACGGCAGGCTGGATGTCACCGGTATTTTTGATACGCTGGCGGGATTATGATAAAAAAGGATAGGAATTACAGGATTCTTTTGGTATAATGATTATGATTGTGAAAAACCATAGGATGAATGCCTGGAACGCATAAAAAACGGGGGCTTGTATGCTGGATTATAATTTTACGCTGATGACGCTGCGGTTTCATAAGGAGAAAGATAACACGCTGGTGTTCTGCGGCTGGTATCGGGAAAACAATCCGGATCACCGCACGCTGAAGGTTTATCTGGATAAGGAAGAACTGTGCCTGCGGGAGCGCGTCAACAGCGGTCTGGAGGTGCGCCAGAAGTATATCCATTATGTGGCGGACATCAATGAGGAGATCTTTGGCGAGGTAACGCTGCCGGAGAACTGGAAGAGGGCCCGCAGATTCCGGATCGTATGCGCGCTCGGGACGGCGGAAAAGACCGTGGCCGTTTTTACCACTGCCCGGCTGCGAAAAATGCAGGGTGAAATAGATTATTATCTGGAATCGGAGCATGCGGCGGAGGGCAGGATCACGCTCAGCGGCTGGGCCGTGGCAGCTGCTCAGGTGGAGTTTTCGGTAACGGATGAAAAGGATCGGGAGATCCGGATACAGACAGAACGCTATTACCGTAAAGATGTAATGAGCATCTATGAAGAGATGCCGGAAGATTACAAAGCGGGATTTAAGATCACCATACAGGGGGAAGAACTGAAAAAGATCCGGCTTTTTATGCGGAGCGGCAAGGCGGAAAGCCGGTATGAAACCTCTGTAAAGAAGATCCAGGAGGGCAGGACAAAGGCCCATGCCGCGGCGCCGGGACTGCTGCGGAAGATCAGGGCATACTATGAGCGGAACGGCATCCGCGCGACGCTGAGGCGGGCGGCGGCCAAGCTGCTGCGCAGACCGGAACAGCAGTATCATGAATGGCGCAGGCGGCATCTGATAAGCGCGCAGGAGCTGGAAAGGCAGCGTAAAGAACAGCCGGCGTATTCCCCGTTGTTTTCCGTGGTGATCCCCCTTTACCGGACACCGCGGCGTTATTTGAAGGAGATGCTGGATTCGGTAGTGGACCAGACCTATACCAACTGGGAACTGTGTCTGGCGGACGGAAGCGGCAGAGATGCGGACGGCGCGGGAGATGAGGCGGGTGATTTCATCAGGGCGCGTTACGGCTCGGATCAGAGGATACGCTATGTACGTCTGGACAGCAATCAAGGGATCTCGGATAATACCAACAGCGCGCTGCGCATGGCGCGGGGGGAGTATGTAGTATTTGCGGACCATGACGATATACTGCCGCCGGAAGCCCTGTATGAATGCGCCGCGGCGCTGAACGCCGACAGAAGCATAGATATGATCTATACAGATGAAGACAAGGTGGATATGGAGAGCCGGAAGTATTTTGAACCTAATTTCAAACCGGACTTTAATCCTGATCTGCTGCGCAGCGTGAATTATATCTGTCATCTGTGTGTGGTGAAAAAGACGCTTCTGGACAGCGCGCGCTGGCTGCGCGCGGAATTTGACGGCGCGCAGGACTACGATCTGATCCTGCGCTGCGCGGAGAAGGCGGAGCACATTCATCATATTCCCAAGGTGCTTTATCACTGGCGATGCCATCCTGACTCCACGGCGGTAAGGCCGGAGAGCAAACTCTACGCGTTTGAGGCCGGGAGGCGGGCTCTGGAAGAGCATTACACAAGACTGGGAATCCCCGTCCGGGTGGAGCATGGGAGTTTTTACGGGATGTATCATACCGTTTACTGCTGGAAGGAAAAGCCGCTGATCTCCATATTGATCCCCAATAAAGATCATCTGGAAGATCTGCAAAAATGCGTGCGGTCTGTTTTGGACAAGTCCACGTATGACAACTATGAATTTGTCATTATTGAAAACAACAGTACGGAAGAGAAAACTTTCGCGGGTTATAAAGCGATGGAGGCCGCCTGTGACAAGGTGCGGGTGGTCTATTATGACGGAGAATTTAATTTTTCCAGGATCAATAATTTCGGCGCGGCACAGGCCAGGGGCAGCTATCTGCTCCTGCTGAACAATGACACGGAACTGATCAGTCCGGATGCCCTGTGGGAAATGCTGGGTTACTGCCTGCGGAAAGATGTGGGCGCCGTGGGCGTCAAACTCTGCTATCCCGACGATACGATCCAGCACGCGGGCGTGGTGATCGGTTTCGGAGGAGTGGCGGGACATACCTTTATCGGCGCTTCCCGCTTCGATCTGGGATATCAGGCCCGTATTGCCTGCGCGCAGGATTATTCGGCGGTAACCGCTGCCTGCATGATGACACCGAAAGATGTTTTTGAGGCGGTCGGAGGCCTGAGCGAGGAGCTGCAGGTGGCTTTCAATGACATTGATTACTGTCTGAAAGTACGCGCGCTGGGGAAACTGGTAGTTTATACGCCCTACGCGGAACTGTATCATTATGAGTCCAAATCCAGAGGCCTGGAGGATACGCCGGAAAAAGTGGCCCGCTTTAACAGAGAAGCGGAGATATTCAGAAAAAAGTGGCCGGACATTTTAAGGAATGGAGATCCTTATTACAATCCTAATCTGTCTTTGGACAGCGCGGATTTTTCCCTGAAATAGGAAGCGGACAAGAGGCACGAAAATATGAAGATAACACCCTACAAGATCAAAAAAGGACTGCTCTATCTGAAGCATTACGGCTTCCGGGAATTTCTGATCCGTCTGGGAGAGCGGATGGAACCGGAAGAGGTACCCTATGGGGAATGGTATGAGGCCCATAAGATCACCCCTGAGCAGGCGCAGCGGCAGCGGGAGGATGCGGCCCGCTGGAAGGAGAGGCCTCTTTTCAGCATCTGCGTACCGCTGTACCGTACGCCGGAGGCCTTTCTGCGCAGGCTCATCGAATCCGTGCAGGCTCAGACTTATGATAACTGGGAACTGTGTCTGGCGGACGGAAGCGAAGGAGAGGAAACGGAGCGGCTGGTGGAATCCTGCCGGGCGGAAGACAAGAGGATCTATTACCATCATCTCACGGAGAATCTGGGGATCGCGGAAAATACCAACGCGGCGTTTTCTCTGGCAAAGGGAGAATGGATAGGGCTTTTGGACCATGATGATATCCTGGCGCCGGATGCGCTTTATGAGGTGCTGGCCGCGGCGGGAGAAGGACCTGCCAGAGCCTCCCTGGTGAAGGATTACGGAAGCAATCCGTGGATGAAGCTGAAGAAAGCGCAGGTTGTCTATACGGACGAGGACAAGGTGGACGAGGAGGAAAAAGAACATTTTCAGCCTCATTTCAAGCCGGATTACAATGAGGATCTGCTGCGTTCCAATAACTATATCACTCATTTTTTCGCGGTAAAACGGGAGATTGTGGAAAAAGCGGGAGGCTTTTCCAAAGATTACGAGGGAGCGCAGGATTATGATTTTATCTTCCGCTGTACGGCGCGGGCGGAGAGCGTGGCGCATGTGCCCCGCGTTCTCTATCACTGGAGGATCTCCAGGGCTTCCACGGCGGACAATCCCATAAGCAAGGAATATGCGTTTGAAGCGGGGAAAAAGGCGATCGAGGCGCATTTGGAAAGGCTGGGTGAAACGGGAACGGTAAGCCGGAGGGCGGATTTTGGATTTTACAGAGTGCGTTATCCGGTGCAGGGATCTCCCAGGGTATCCATTCTGATTCCCAATAAAGATCAGGTGGAAATACTGAAGACTTGTCTGGCCTCCATAGCGAGGAGCGCTTACTCCAACTATGAGATCATCATTATAGAAAATAACAGCACCGAGCCGGATACGTTTGCCTTTTATGAGGAACTGAAGCGGGAATCCGGGAACGGGCAGCGGGTACGTATCATAACCTATGAGGGGGATTTTAATTATTCCGCCATCAACAATTTCGGGGCGGCGCAGGCGGAAGGAGAATATCTGGTTTTACTGAACAACGATGTGGAGCTGCTGACGGAGGACTGGCTGGAGGAGATGCTGGGCAACTGCCAGCGCCCGGAGGTGGGGATTGTGGGAGCAAGGCTCCAGTATCCGGATAAGACCATTCAGCACGCGGGTATCGTGGTGGGGATGGGCGGTATCGCGGGCAATCTGTTTGTCGGCATGAAGGCCGAAAGAAGCGGCTATCTGCACAAGGCTTCCATCCAGCTGGATTACAGTGCGGTAACGGCGGCCTGTATGATGGTGAGCAGGGAGATCTATGAGAAAGTGGGCGGTTTTACGGAAAAGCTGTCGGTGGCCTTTAACGATGTGGACTTCTGTTTGAAGGTCAGGGAAGCCGGATATCTGGTGGTGTACAACCCGGAAGTGCGCGCCATTCACCATGAATCCAAGTCCAGGGGAACGGAGGATTCTCCGGTAAAGAAAAAACGTTTTGAAGGCGAGATCCTATATATGCAGAAACACTGGCCGCGTATTTTAAAAGAGGGGGATCCTTACTACAATCCCAACTTGAGCCTGAGTAAAAGCAATTATTCCTTGAAGCCATAAAAACGAATCCCAAATGGAGGCTTGCCAAAACAAATTTCCCGTGCTATAATGCGCCTATTAGGAAACAGGGATAGGTTTGGACCGCGTTAAGAACGGCGCGGGTGAGGAGCAGTATTATGAAAATAGACGAAGCATTTTTTGAAAACGTGGGGGAGGACGCCAAAGCGTACTCTACAGGCGTGATCCTGCCGGACGGGCAGTATATCTTAACGAAGGAAGGGCACCTGCATACGCTGCTGGGGCTGGTGGATATTCCCAAGGAACAGGTCTGGGAGATGGTTCCCAAGGATGATTCCGTCCTGTTCTGGCTGATCGATTATACCGGCTGCGTGATCACGGACGATTATTCTTCCGTGGGAGAAGCCATGACCAGCCAGCAGAAAAAGACCTACAGTGCTCTGGTGGAGCACGGTGTGATAGCGGATAAGTATTTTGATATTACCGAGGAGCGTAAGCGGGCGGCGGCAAGAGCGTAGGAGGGTTTTATGAGCAAAAAGAAAGCGGTGGTTTCTTTAGGCCACGAAGCACTGGGGGATACTACCCTGGAGCAGTGGGATGCGGTGAAGGTGACGGCAAGAGCGCTGGCGGATCTGGTAGAGGAGAACTATCAGCTGACCATCACCCACAGCAACGGACCACAGGTCAGTATGATACATAAGGCCATGACGGAACTGCGGCGTGTATACATTGACTATACGCCGGCGCCCATGTGTGTCTGCTCGGCCATGAGCCAGGGTTATGTAGGTTATGATATTCAAAATTCCCTGCGCGCGGAACTGGTAAGCCGGGGTATCAGCACGCCGGTCAGCACGATCTTGACGCAGGTGACGGTGGACCCTTATGACGAGGCTTTTTATGAACCTACCAAGAAGATAGGAAGATATATGTCCCGGGAAGACGCGGAAATGGAGATCAAGAAGGGGAATTATGTGGCGGAAGAGCCCGGAAAGGGTTATCTGCGCGTAGTGGCGGCGCCCAAACCCATTGATATCGTGGAAATAGAAAGCATCCGGACGTTGGCGGAAGCGGATCAGATCGTCATCGCCTGCGGCGGAGGCGGGATTCCCGTTATTGAGCAGCATCATGCCCTGAAGGGGGCATCCGCCGTGATAGAAAAGGACAGCATCGCGGGCAGGCTGGCATCGGAACTGAAAGCGGATATTCTGATCATTCTGACTTCTGTGGATTATGTATACAAAAATTTCGGCAGGGAGGATCAGGAGCCTGTCAGGAGCATGACCGTGGCCGAGGCCCAGCGCCTGACGGAGGCAGGAGAGTTTGAAGCGGGCACCATGCTGCCCAAGATCGAGGCGGCGGTTTCCTATCTGAAAGCCGTTCCTTCCGGCAGCGTGCTGATCACTTCTCTGCGGCATGTCAAGGATGCCGTAAAAGGCAGGGCGGGGACCGTGATCACCGCTTAGATCACGCGAGCAGCGATGCGATGACGCTGTTCAATACGTCAAAATAGTTTTCAAAGGTTTTTTTGCAGCAGAGGGGATTTTCGATGACAATGCCCTCTGCCCGCAGGCCGGTCAGGGCAAAGCCCATGGCCAGGCGGTGGTCATCATAAGTATGAATGAGAGCAGGACGGGGAGTGCCGGGATAAACGGTGATCCCGTCCTCTTTTTGTTCACAGCGGATGCCCATGGCGTTTAAATTTTCCGCTATGGCCGCAAGGCGGTCGCTTTCCTGGTGGCGGATATGCCCGATGCCGGTAATGGTAACGGGGGAGTCCGCGAAGGGAGCGATAGCGGCCAGAGTAATGGCCTGGTCGGAGCAGGCGGACATATCCGCGGTAATGCCCCGCAGGATGCCGTCGGCCGGAGCGGACAGGCAGAGCCCCTGCGGCGTTTCCCGAAGGGAACAGCCCATTTGCTCCAGGAAGGACAGAAACGCCACATCCCCCTGTAAAGAGCGGGCGGCCACGCCGTCTACCGTGACGGAACAGCCGGTAAGAGCGCCTAAGGCGTAAAAGTAAGCAGCCGCGGAGGCATCCGGCTCTATGGCGTATTCGCGGGCACGGTACCCTTTGCCGGCGGGAACCGTAAAGGAACAGGCGGAGGTTTTCTCACAATCTACGCCGAACTGGGCCATCATACGGCAGGTCATGTCGATATAGGCCATGCCATGGGTGCCTTCCAGCCGGATACGCATGTCCCTGGGGGAAAGGGCGGAGGCTATCAGCAGGGCGCTCAGAAACTGGCTGCTGGACTCGATATCCACACAGATATCCTGCTTGCCAAAGCCGTGGCCTTTCAGTGTAAAAGGGAAATGCCCTTCCGCTTCTTCAAAAACGATCTCACAGCCCAGTTCCTGCAGGGAAGCCAGCAGGGGCGCCATGGGGCGTCTGCGCATCTGTTCGGAAGCATCCATATGAAAAACGCCTTGGGAAACGCCCAGGCAGGCGCTTAAAAAACGGGCGGCCGTGCCTGCGCTCCCCACATACAGGGAGGCTTCCTGTTTCGGAAGCTTTCCGCCCAGGCCGTCTACGGTTATGGTTTTGGCCTCTTCGTCCGCCCAGGCCGTAAAGCCCAGTTCCTGCAGGCATTTCAGCAGATTTCGGGAATCATCGGAAAAAAGGGCTCCCGTCAGGGTGCTCCTGCCGTCCGCCAGCATGGCCAGAAGCAGCGCCCTGTTGGTGATGCTTTTGGAACCGGGGACGGCAACGGTGATATGTTTGGAAGCGAAGGACCTCCCCGCAAGGCAGGGGACCGCGTAAATGTCCGTGGCTGTCATAACATTTTCCTTTCTACAGACCGGAGCCTGTCTTTGATACTGCTATCATATTACTGAAAAAAAGTGCCGCTGTCAAAGGAAAATCCAAAATGCGGTTGACAATGGAGATCTCACGGTGTAATATTTAATGTATCCTAATCATATAAGAATAATAGGAATTAAAAAGGAGGAAGAATATGGGAAGAATTTATGAGAACGCCACACAGCTGATAGGTGGCACCCCCCTGCTGAAGATGGGGCGTTATATGGAGTATGCCGGCGTAACAGACGCTGTGATCCTGGCAAAACTGGAATACTTTAATCCGGCGGGCAGCGTAAAAGACCGGATCGCACTGAATATGGTAGAGAAAGCGGAGCAGGAAGGAATCTTAAAGCCCGGTGCCACCATTATCGAGCCCACCAGCGGAAATACGGGGATCGGCCTGGCCAGTGTGGCGGCGGCTAAAGGGTACAAGACCATTTTAACCCTGCCGGATACCATGAGCGTGGAGAGAAGGAACATGCTGAAGGCCTACGGCGCGCAGCTGGTACTGACGGAAGGCGCCAAGGGTATGAAGGGAGCTATCGCCAGAGCGGAAGAACTGAACAAAGAAATAGAGGGATCCGTGATCATGGGGCAGTTTGACAATCCGCACAATCCTGAGGCGCATGAACAGAAGACCGGTCCGGAAATCTGGGAGGATACCGACGGCAAAGTGGATATTTTTGTGGCCGGCGTGGGCACTGGCGGAACCGTTACCGGTGTGGGAAGATACCTGAAAAGCAGGAATCCGGCCATAAAAGTGGTAGCGGTGGAGCCGGCGGGTTCTCCGGTGCTCTCCGGCGGGGCGCCCGGTCCGCACAAGCTGCAGGGCATTGGAGCGGGTTTTGTGCCGGCAGTGCTGGATACCGATATTTACGACGAGATCATCCGGGTAGAAAACGAAGAAGCCTTTGCGGCGGGGAGAGCTGTGGCGAGGAACGAAGGTTTCCTGGTGGGGATCACTTCCGGCGCCGCGGTCCATGCGGCCACGATTCTGGCCGGGCGGCCTGAAAACGCGGGGAAGGTGATCGTGGCACTGCTGCCCGATTCCGGTGACAGGTACTTCTCTACGCCCATGTTCGCGGAAGAATAAAAAAGTAAAGCAAACACCTTGATTTCCCGGCCCGAACATATTATCATGATAGTAATATGAAATGTATCGGAGGGCTGATATGCTGTATATCGGAGTGGATTTAGGTACATCCGCGGTCAAACTGCTCCTGATGGACGGGAAGGGGAAGATACAAAACGTGGTATCCAGAGAATATCCCTTGTTCTTTCCCCATCCCGGCTGGTCGGAGCAGAGGCCGCAGGACTGGTTTTCGGAAACCATGGCCGGCTTAAAGGAACTGCTGAAGGATGCGGACAGGAAGCAGGTGGCAGGCCTGAGTTTCGGCGGCCAGATGCACGGACTGGTGATCCTGGACGAAAACGATGAGGTCATCCGTCCCGCCATTCTCTGGAATGACGGCCGTACCTACGAAGAATGTGAATACCTGAACAATGTGATCGGAAAGGAAAAGCTGTCGGCATATACCGCCAATATTTCCTTTACGGGCTTTACTGCGCCCAAATTGTTGTGGGTAAGGAACAAGGAGCCGGAAAATTTCGCACGGATCAGAAAGATCATGCTGCCCAAGGACTATCTGGCTTACCGGCTGACAGGCGTGCACTGCACCGATGTTTCGGACGCCTCCGGCATGCTGCTGTTTGATGTGAAAAACCGCCGCTGGTCGAAGGAGATGTGTGAGATCTGCCATGTGAAGGAAGAACAGCTGGCGAAGATATACGAAAGCTATGAGTGCGTGGGCTGTCTGAAGCCGGAGATCGCGAAAGAGCTGGATCTGCCGGAAACGGTAAAAGTGGCGGCGGGGGCGGGTGACAACGCGGCGGCCGCGGTGGGCACCGGTACGGTGGGAAACGGAAGCTGCAATATTTCCCTGGGGACCAGCGGAACCGTCTTTATTTCTTCTGAGAAATTCGGAGTGGACAGATATAACGCGCTGCATTCCTTTGCCCACGCGGACGGCACTTATCATCTGATGGGATGCATGCTGAGCGCGGCTTCCTGCAACAAATGGTGGATGGATGAGATCATCGGTACCGGAGATTACGGAAAAGAGCAGCAGGGCATTGAAAAGCTGGGAGAAAACCATGTGTATTTCCTGCCGTATCTGATGGGGGAACGTTCCCCTCATAACGATCCCGATGCCAGAGGCACCTTTGTGGGTATGACCATGGATACCACCAGGCAGGATATGACGCAGGCCGTTCTGGAGGGAGTGGCCTTTGCCCTCAGGGATTCTCTGGAGGTGGCGAAAAGTCTGGGCATACGGATTGAGCGGACCAAGATCTGCGGCGGAGGAGCCAAAAGCCCGCTCTGGCGCAGGATCATTGCCAATGTGTTGAATCTGAAGGTGGATATCCCGGAGAGCGAGGAAGGGCCCGCTATGGGAGGAGCCATGCTGGCCGCGGTGGCCTGCGGAGAATACGCCGACGTGAAAGAGGCCGCCGAAAAACTGGTGAAGGTAGTGGATACGGTGGAGCCGGATCCGGAAACCGCCGCCAAATACGAGGCGCGCTACGCGCAGTTTAAAGCGATCTATCCGGCTTTGAAGCCGGTATTCGCGCTGATAAAATAGCAGGCGCCGGGCCGCCTGCGGAATGGAGCTGATATGGAGATCAAAAAAGTAACGGATGCCGCATTCCGAAAATACGGCAGGATCGTGGACAATGTGGATTTTTCCGCTTTAGTGGCAAAGATGGCCGATACGCCTCTGCCGGAGGGCGTAGCCTATGAGCCTTCCGTTTCCATGCTGGAGGCGCTTCCCGTGGCGGAAGATATTTCCGTAAAGGTCTATGGGGAGATGCCGGTGCAGATAGGATACTGTAACGGGCACAATACGCTGCTGAACGCGCTGGAATACCACCGGGACAGCGAGATCAACGTGGCCGCTTCCGACGCGGTGCTGATGCTGGGACTTCTGCAGGATGTGGAAGAGGATTTCACCTACGATACTTCCCGGGTGGAAGCTTTTCTGATCCCGGCGGGAACGGCAGTGGAAATTTACGCCACGACGCTGCATTACGCGCCCTGCGATCTGAACGGCAGAGGGTTCAGGGTGGCGGTGATCCTGCCCAAAGGAACCAACTATCCCTTAAAAGCTTCCCATACGAAGGTATCCGGGGGCAGAGCGCCGGAGGAAGACGCGCTGCTTGCCGCGGTAAACAAATGGCTGATAGGACATGCGGAAGGCGGACTGGAGGAAGGCACATTCCTTGGACTCAAAGGAGAGAATCTGCGGCTGTAAATCAGGGAACCTGATTAAAATAGAAAGAGGAGGACATACATATGTTCAATAACTTACCCAAGGTCAGGGTGGGCGTTGTGGCGGTCAGCCGTGACTGTTTCCCCGAATCCTTATCTGTCAACAGGAGAAAGGCGCTGATGGAGGCTTATACCGCCAAATATGGCGCGGATGACGTGTACGAGTGCCCGATATGTATTGTGGAGAGCGAGATCCATATGGTACAGGCGCTGGAGGACGTGCGAAAGGCCGGCTGCAACGCGCTCTGCGTATATCTGGGCAACTTTGGTCCTGAGATCGCGGAAACCCTTCTGGCAAAGCATTTTGACGGACCGGTTATGTTTATCGCCGCGGCGGAGGAGTCCCAGAATGACCTGGTAGGCGGCAGAGGTGATGCGTACTGCGGTATGCTCAATGCCAGCTATAACCTGAAGCTGCGCAATGTAAGGGCCTATATCCCGGAGTATCCGGTAGGAACGGCATCGGAATGCGCGGATATGCTCCATGAGTTTCTTCCCATCGCGAGAGCCCTCGTGGGTCTTTCCGATCTGAAGATCATCAGCTTTGGACCCAGGCCGCTGAATTTCCTGGCCTGCAACGCGCCTATCAGACAGCTTTATAATCTGGGCGTGGAAATTGAGGAAAATTCCGAACTGGATCTGTTTGAGGCCTATAACAAACACGCGGGTGATGCCCGTATCCCCGATAAGATAAAGGAGATGGAGGCGGAGCTGGGAAGCGGCAACTTAAAACCGGAGGTACTGCCTAAGCTGGCCCAATATGAACTGACCCTGTTAGACTGGGTGGAAGCGCATAAGGGCTACAGAAAGTATGTGGCCATTGCCGGAAAGTGCTGGCCCGCGTTCCAGACGCAGTTCGGCTTTGTACCCTGCTATGTCAACAGCCGTCTGACCGGCATGGGGATCCCCGTATCCTGTGAAGTGGATATTTACGGCTGCTTAAGCGAGTTTATCGGTACCTGCGTCAGCGGGGATGCCGTTACGCTTCTGGATATCAACAACAGCGTGCCTGACGATATGTATGAAGAAGCGATCAAGGGCAAGTTCAACTATACGCATCAGGATACCTTTATGGGATTCCACTGCGGCAATACCTGTTCCAGAAAGCTGGCGTTCTGCAATATGAAGAACCAGATGATCATGGCCAGGACGCTGCCGGAAGAGGTGACCAACGGTACGCTGGAAGGCGATATCGTTCCGGGCGAGATCACTTTCTATCGTCTGCAGAGCACCGCGGACTGCAAACTGCGCGCGTATATCGCGCAGGGCGAGGTACTGCCCGTGGCAACCCGTTCCTTCGGCAGTATCGGCGTGTTTGCCATTCCGGAAATGGGGAGATTTTACCGCCATGTGCTGATCGAGAAAAACTATCCTCATCATGGCGCCGTAGCGTTCGGCCATTATGGAAAAGCCTTGTTTGAAGTGTTCAAATATATCGGTGTGCCGATAGAGGATCTGAACTTCAATCAGCCCAGGGGAATGATGTATCCCACGGAAAATCCTTTTGCGTAAGCCAGCGGAAAGGGTTATAATGATTTAAGGCGGGCGGCCTGCGGGCCGCCCTTTTTGGCAGACGGGATCGGAAGGAAAGGAGCGGGCATGGCTTTTACCCATTTACACGTCCATACAGAGTATTCTCTTCTGGACGGTTCTAACAAGATCAAGGAATATGTAAAGCGCGTCAAAGAACTTGGCATGGACAGCGCGGCGATCACCGACCATGGCGTTATGTACGGCGTGATCGATTTTTATAAAGAAGCGAAAGCCGCGGGGATCAAACCGATCCTGGGCTGCGAAGTTTACGTGGCGCCCAATTCCCGATTTGACAAGGAACTGACCGGCGGGGAGGACAGATATTATCATCTGGTGCTGCTGGCTGAAAATAATACCGGTTATGCTAATCTGATGAAGATAGTCAGCAAAGGCTTTACGGAAGGATATTATTATAAGCCCCGTGTGGATATGGAAGTGCTGCGGCAGTATCATGAGGGTATCATCGCGCTGTCCGCCTGTCTGGCGGGAGAAGTGCAGCGTTATATTGTAAAGGGCCTGGTGGACGAAGCGGGAAAGATCGCCCGCAAATATGAGGAGTGTTTCGGAAAAGGCAATTATTTCCTGGAAATGCAGGATCATGGGATCCCGGAGCAGAGGCTGGTCAATACCGAACTGATGAAAATGAGCAGGGAACTGGATATCCCGCTGGTGGTGACCAATGACGTGCACTATACCTACGCGGAGGACGCGGATTCCCATGATGTGCTGCTCTGTCTGCAGACCGCCAAAAAGCTGGCGGATACAGATCGTATGCGCTACGAGGGCGGGCAGTATTATGTCAAAAGTGAAGAGGAGATGAAGGGGCTTTTTCCGTACGCCTGGGAGGCTGTGGAAAACACTCAGAGGATTGCGGACCGGTGCAATGTGGAAATAGAGTTCGGCGTGATAAAGCTCCCCAAATACGATGTGCCGGAAGGCTATGATTCCTGGAGTTATCTGAATAAGCTCTGCGATGAGGGATTTGCGCAGCGTTATGGTGACGGCGGCGCGCAGGCGGGAGATACCGGTCAGACGCTCAGGGAGAGGCTGGACTATGAACTGAACGTGATCCGCACCATGGGATATGTGGACTATTTCCTGATCGTATGGGATTTTATCAACTATGCCAGGGAGAACGGGATCCCGGTGGGACCGGGAAGAGGCTCCGCGGCGGGCAGCATAGTTGCCTACTGCCTGAAGATCACCAATATCGATCCGATCCGCTATAATCTGCTGTTTGAGCGTTTTTTAAATCCGGAACGGGTATCCATGCCGGATATTGATGTAGACTTCTGCTTTGAAAGAAGGCAGGAAGTGATCGATTATGTGGGACGTAAGTACGGAGCGGATAAAGTGGTACAGATAGTGACCTTCGGTACCATGGCGGCCAAGGGCGTGATCCGGGATGTGGGAAGAGTGATGGATCTGCCCTATGCCTATGTGGACTCCATCGCCAAAATGATACCGGGGGAACTGAACATCACCATTGACAGGGCGCTGGAGATCAATCCGGAGTTCAGAAAACTTTACGGATCGGACGAGCAGGTGCGGCATCTGATAGATATGTGCAGGAGGCTGGAGGGACTGCCCAGACATACTTCCATGCATGCCGCGGGCGTGGTCATCTGCCAGAAGTCGGCGGATGAGTTCGTACCGCTTTCCCGGGGGTCCGACGGTTCTATCACCACCCAGTTTACCATGACCACACTGGAGGAACTGGGACTTTTGAAAATGGATTTCCTGGGACTGCGGACTTTAACGGTGATCAACGACGCGGTGAAGATGATTGAAAAAGATACCGGCGAGCATATAGACGTAGACCGGATAGACTATGATGACAAAGCGGTACTGGAGTCTTTGGGCACAGGCAGGACCGATGGCGTGTTCCAGCTGGAAAGCGCCGGGATGCGCAGTTTCATGAAGGAGCTGAAACCAAGGAATCTGGAGGATATCATCGCGGGGATCTCCCTTTACCGGCCGGGGCCGATGGATTTTATCCCCAAATATATCAAAGGGAAAAACAGCGGGGAAGAAATTACTTACGCCTGTCCCCAGCTGGAACCGATCCTGGCGCCGACCTACGGCTGTATCGTCTATCAGGAACAGGTTATGCAGATAGTCAGGGAACTGGGCGGCTATACATTGGGACGGAGCGACCTGGTGCGCCGCGCCATGAGCAAGAAGAAACAGTATGTCATGGAGAAGGAACGTGAGAATTTTATCCACGGGAATCCTGAGGAGGGTGTACCGGGCTGCGTGGCAAGGGGGATCGACGAAAAAGTGGCGGATGAAATCTACGGAACGATGATGGATTTCGCCAAGTACGCGTTCAACAAGTCCCACGCGGCCTGCTACGCGGTGGTGGCGTATCAGACCGCCTATCTGAAATATTATCATCCGGTGGAGTTTATGGCGGCGCTGCTGACTTCCGTGATCGACAGTCCCAAAAAGGTTTCCGAGTATATTCTGGTCTGCCGGAATATGGGAATTAAGATCCTGCCTCCGGATATCAACCACGGGGAGAGCGGTTTTTCCGTGTCGGACGGCTGCATACGTTACGCGCTCACGGCCATTAAGAGCATAGGGCGCCCCATTATCAATACCGTGGTGGAAGAAAGGCAGGCCCGGGGACCTTTTCGCAGTCTGCGGGATTTCGTGGACAGACTGGCGGATAAGGAACTGAACAAACGCGCCATCGAGAGCTTTATCAAGGCGGGGGCCCTGGACAGTCTGGGAGGCACCCGCAAACAGCTGATGACGGTGTATGTACAGGTAGTGGACGGTATTCAGAAAGACAAGAAGAACAATATGGCCGGGCAGCTTTCTCTGTTTGACATGGTGGAGAAAGAGGAAAAGGAAGATTTTGACATAAAGCTGCCGGATGTGGGGGAATATGCCAAAGAAACCCTGCTGAATTTTGAAAAAGAAGTGCTGGGCATCTATGTCAGCGGCCATCCGCTGGAAGAATACCGGAAAATCTGGGAAAAGAAGATCACCGCCACCACAGCGGCGTTCGCGCTGGACGAAGAGAGCGGCGAAGTGGGCATTCAGGACGGCGCCGTTGTTACCGTCGGCGGCCTGATCGCGGAGAAATCCATCAAGTATACTAAGAATGATAAAGTGATGGCCTTCCTTACCTTAGAAGATCTGGTGGGAACGGTGGAGGTGGTGGTATTTCCCCGGGACTACGAAAAAAATGCCGCGCTTTTAACGGAAGATTCCAAAGTTTTTATCACCGGTCGGGTATCCGTGGAGGAGGAAAAGGACGGTAAGCTGATCTGCGAGCGGATCGTGCCCTTTGACAGGCTTTCCAAAACCCTGTGGATCAAATTCCCCACAAAGGAAGCCTATCAGGCGGCGGAAGCGGGACTTTTCGCGGCCATGGCGGAATCCGAAGGGGATGACAGTGTGGTGATCTATATTGAAACGCCCAGGGTGAAAAAGGAACTGCCCCGCAGCCGGAATGTCAAAGCGGACGAGGCATTGCTGCAGGCGCTTTACAGACTCTACGGAGAGGAAAACGTGAAGGTGGTGGCGAAAGAAATCTCATAAAGAGATTGAAAATGCCGCAAAAATAGATTAAAATAGAGAAAACCGGTGAGGAGGTTGAGTCATGGCTGATCAGGTAAAGACAATCGGTGTACTGACAAGCGGCGGCGATGCGCCCGGTATGAACGCCGCGATCCGCGCGGTAGTCAGAACCGCTATCGCGAAAGGACTGAAAGTAAAAGGGATCGAGAGAGGATACATGGGGCTGCTGAATGAAGAGATCAAAGATATGCAGACCAGGGATGTTTCCGATATCATTCAAAAGGGAGGCACCGTTCTGGGGACGGCCAGATGTCCCGAGTTTGTTCAGCCGGAGGTGCAGCAGAAGGCCGCGGATGTCTGTAAAAAACACGGTATTGACGGTCTTGTCGTAATCGGCGGAGATGGCTCCTACCGCGGCGCGCAGGCGCTGGCCCGCCTGGGGATCAATGCCATCGGGCTGCCGGGGACGATCGATCTGGATATTTCCTGTACGGACTACACCATTGGATTTGATACGGCGATCAATACCGCCATGGAGGCTATTGATAAGGTCAGGGATACTTCCTCTTCCCATGAACGCTGCAGTATTATCGAAGTTATGGGACGGAACGCGGGCTATATCGCGCTGTGGTGCGGCATTGCCAACGGTGCCGAGGACATTCTGCTGCCGGAAAAATATGATTACGATGAGCAGGCCATTATCAACAATATCATAGAGAAACGTAAAATGGGCAAAAAACACCATATTATCATTAATGCGGAAGGCATCGGCCATTCCAATTCCATGGCGAAGCGGATCGAAGCCGCGACAGGCGTGGAAACCCGCGCCACGATCCTGGGGCATATGCAGCGCGGCGGCAGTCCTACCTGTAAGGATCGTTACTACGCTTCCATCATGGGGGCATACGCGGTTACGCTGCTCCTGGAAGGGAAGACCAAGCGGGTGGTAGCCTACAAGAACGGAGAATTTGTGGATTTCGATATTGAAGAAGCGCTGGCAATGCAGAAAAATCTGCCTGAATTTTCACTGGAAGTCAGCAAGCTCCTGTCACGTTAATAAAATAAATCAGGATTTAAGAACCTTGAGATGCCGGGAAACCGGTTTTCGGGGTTCTTTTTCTTAGGAAGGTCGGGAATATGATAAGCAGTGCATCCAATCCGCGCATGAAACAGCTCGCGCAGTGGCAGAGCAAAAGCAGAGAACGCGGCAGGGACGGCGTATTTGTGGCGGAAGGACTGAAAATGCTGGAAGAAGCGCCGGAGGCCCTGATCAGGGAGATCTATCTGACACCGGAAACGGCAGCAAGACTGCAGTCGGGCAGAACAGAAAGAGAACATGCGTTATGGAATAAGGCATCAAGAATCGGCTTTGAAACGGTGACAGAGGAAACGCTGAAAAAGGTTTCGGATACCCGGACGCCCCAGGGAGCGCTGATGGTCCTGAAGCAGCCCGCGTATGAGCGGAAGGAGATCCTGGAGGCGGAAAACGGGCTGTATCTGCTGCTGGAGGATCTGCAGGACCCGGGCAACCTGGGAGCCATTCTGCGAAGCGGCGAAGGAGCGGGAATAACAGGCGTTATTATGACAAAGGGGACGGTGGATCTCTTTAACCCCAAGACCGTGCGGGCAACCATGGGCTCCATATTCAGGATACCGTTCTGTTATGTGGACAGCCTCCGGCCGGTGATCGGGGAAATGCGCCGGAGAAACGTGACCGTATATGCCGCGCATTTGCGGGGCAGCAGTGTGTATGATCAGTTTTCCTTCCGCGGAAGCAGCGCGTTTCTGATAGGAAATGAAGGGAAAGGTCTGAAAAAGGAAACGGCAGATCTGGCGGATTTTTACGTGAAGATTCCCATGGAGGGAAGAGTAGAATCCTTAAACGCGGCGGTTTCCGCTTCTCTTCTGCTCTATGAGGCGTACAGACAAAGAAGGATTTTCAACGAACATTCAAAGCATTGACAGGAGGCAGATCAATATGAAAATAGGATTTATTGGGCTGGGAAACATGGCGGATGCCATGATCGGCGGAATGCTAAAACAGGATTTAATAAAACCGGAAGAGATATACGGTTCTTCCAAAACCGTGGATACGGCGGAGAGAATGGGCAAAAAATACGGGATCCACACGGGAACCGACAACAGAGTCACCGCCTCCGGCGCGGATTATCTTTTCCTGGCGGTCAAGCCTGCATTTTTCCCGGAAGTGATCGGAGAGATAAAAGACGCGGTAGGGGAAGGCACGGTGGTGATCAGTATTGCGGCAGGCAGGACCATGGCCTGCATTGAAGAACTGTTCGGGCGCCCGTTAAAACTGTTGAGGTGCATGCCCAATACGCCGGCGCTCGTGGGCGAGGGCTGTACGGCCTGTACGCGCGGGGCAATGGTGACGGATGCGGAAGCGGCGCAGGCGGAAAAGCTGTTGCGGTCATTTGGCACCGTTCATTTTGTGCCGGAATCCCTGATGGATGCGGTGGTTGGTGTCAGCGGCAGCTCCCCGGCCTATGTGTTCCTCTTCCTGGAAGCGCTGGCCGACGGAGCGGTGGAAGCGGGCATGCCCAGGAAACAGGCGTATGAAATGGCGGCCCAGTCCGTGCTCGGAAGCGCGAAAATGGTCCTGGAAACCGGCATGCATCCGGGACAGTTAAAAGATATGGTCTGCTCACCGGGTGGGACCACCATAGAAGCAGTACGGGTCCTGGAAGAAAAAGGCCTGCGCGCGGCGGTCATGGATGCGGTAAAGACCTGCGTGGAAAAGTCAAAAAGCATGTAGATCGCGGGATCTTCACAGAATGTAAGCGCTCACAAATCAAAACTTGACAAATGGGAAAAGCTCTGCTATGATACCCTCTGTAACAAAATTTAATAATTTTGTAATAAATGTAATAAAATCGGCATATTCTTAAGAAGAACCGATATCTCCGGGGACGGGGGAGGACCGGGGAGAAAATTTTACATTTTGGAGGTAAGTAAAATGGCAAGAGGCGGAAAGCTGTTTACCGGACTGTGTTTGTCATGTATTCTGGTGCTGCAGACAAGCCTGTATGCGGATGCTGGCAACAGCAGGAACTACCTGAACGGATTTAACGGAGGCGTGTCGGCGATCCTCGACCCCGGCGCGACGGACACCTCGGACTTATTGATCGCTACGGCGAAGGAACTGAATCTGGACACCGATTCTTCCAAAGAAGAATCCACTCTGGTCATGGCAAATGTCAGCAACGCGCTGAACGTGCGTACGGAACCGGATACGGATGCCGAAAAAGCGGGAAAACTTTATAAAGACTGCGGCGGCACGATCCTGGAAAGAAAGGATGGCTGGACCAAACTCCAGTCAGGTGACCTGATCGGATGGGCCAGTGACGAATATCTGCTGTTTGGGGACGAAGCCAGGGAACTGGCGTCCAGCGTGGGCGTTACGGTAGCCCATATGAATACGGGACTGAATGTGAGAGAAAAGCCGGATGCGGATGCCGCGATACTGGGTATCCTGCCGAAAGGCGATGAGGAGGAAGTTATTTTCTCCGACGAAGAAAGCGGATGGGCCTGTATCGACTACGAGGGCGGGGACGGTTATGTGTCCCTGGAATATGTGACTATTGAATTTAAGATCGATGCCGGAGAAACCATGGAGGCCATTAAGGAGCGCGAGGCCGCGGAAGCGGAGGCAAAGCGCCATGTAAATTACGGGCAGTATACGACGGATGCGGATATGACGCTGTTATTGGCGGCGCTGATCCAGTGTGAGGCCGGCGGAGAAACCTACGAAGGGCAGCTCGCGGTGGGCGCGGTGGTGATGAACCGTGTCAGAAGCGCGGCGTACCCGGATACCATCCACGGCGTTATCTATGCATCCGGGCAGTTCACGCCGGCTCAGAGCGGCAAGGTAAACAGGCTGCTGGAATCCGGCAGGATCAAACAGAGCTGTATAGACGCGGCAACGGAAGCCATTTCCGGCGTGTCCAATGTAGGAGATATGACCCACTTCCGGCGCAATAACGGGCGGGAAGGCTTGGTCATCGGCAATCACGTGTTCTACTAAAACAGAATCCGGAAGAGAGATCTTTCAAAAAGGGCTTTGCCGTGAAAAGCGGAAAAGCCCTTTTTATCTGTATGAAAAGTGCGCCGTTTGGTATATTAAATTTTAAAAACGTGCGAATAAAAGTATGGACGGAAACAAAGAGCTGTAGTAAGATGAAGGAAAAGGGGCCGAGGGTGTTTCGGCCCGGCTCTGGAAAGCGAGGATTGTTATGCAGGATAAGATGCTGTTTGTATGGCTGCTGCTTTTGATCGTGTTTATTATCGTAGAGCTGGTGACTATGGGGCTGACCACGATCTGGTTCGCGGCCGGTTCGCTGACGGCGGCGCTTGCCGCCCTGGTAAACGCGCCCATTGTGGTGCAGGCGGGACTGTTTCTGATCGTTTCCGTCGTGCTGCTGCTGTTTACCCGGCCGCTGGCGGTACGGTTCTTTAATAAAGAACGCGTCAAGACCAATGTGGAGAGCATGGTAGGCAGGCAGGCCATCGTGATCAGTGAAATAGATAATCTGGAAGGCATTGGGCAGGTGACCGTGGGTGGACAGGAATGGTCGGCCCGCAGCCTGGAAGAAGGACTGAAGATACCCGTAGGTACGGTGGTATTTGTACGCGCCATCAACGGGGTCAAGCTGCTGGTAGAGCCTAAGTAACAAAGATCATTAGGAAGGACTTTCCTATAAAACAAGAAAGAGAGGTATTTTTAAATGGAATGGATTATTATTATCCTGATCGTGCTGCTGTTAGTGGTACTGGTATCCTGTATCAAGATCGTGCCGCAGGCGCAGGCCTATGTAGTGGAGCGGCTGGGAGCTTATCAGGGGACATGGTCGGTAGGACTGCATGTTAAGATCCCGTTTCTGGATAAGGTGGCCAGAAGAGTCAATTTGAAGGAGCAGGTAGCGGATTTCCCGCCCCAGCCCGTTATTACCAAGGATAACGTAACCATGCGGATCGATACCGTGGTTTTCTATCAGATCACGGATCCCAGGCTTTTTACCTACGGCGTGGAAAATCCCATGATGGCCATTGAGAATCTGACAGCCACTACGCTGCGTAATATCATCGGTGACCTGGAACTGGATGAAACGCTGACTTCCCGTGAAACTATCAATACCCAGATGCGGGCGGCGCTGGATATCGCTACCGATCCCTGGGGTATCAAGGTGAACCGCGTGGAACTGAAGAACATCATTCCGCCGGCGGAGATACAGAACGCCATGGAAAGGCAGATGAAAGCGGAGCGTGAAAGACGTGAAGCGGTAACCAGGGCGGAAGGTGAAAAGAAAGCGCAGATCCTGTCCGCGGAAGGTGAAAAAGAATCCGCCATCCTGCGCGCGGAAGCGGAAAAGCAGTCGGCGATCCTGCGGGCGGAGGCTGAAAAAGAGAAAATGATCCGTGAAGCGGAAGGTCAGGCGGAAGCGATCCTGAAAGTACAGCAGGCAAACGCGGATGGTATCCGTATGCTGAAGGAAGCCGAAGCTGACGATGCGGTCTTGAAGATCAAGAGCCTGGAAGCCTTTGAAAAAGCGGCGGACGGCAAAGCCACCAAGATATTGCTGCCCGCGGATCTGCAGGGGATCGCTTCACTGGCGACCGCCTTCAGGGAAGTAAGCGAAAAATAAGGCGCGCGGCCGGGAAAATACAATCAGGAGAGGAGCAAGGGACGCTTCCGAAGGGAGGTTGTCCCTGCCTCTTTTTTTCGGAATACGGAACTTGGAATGGAGAAAAAGATGAATTTAAAAGGACGTCATTTTTTAAAACTTTTGGATTATACCGCGGAAGAGATCACCTATCTTTTGGATCTGGCGGCAGACCTGAAGGAAAAAAAGAAAAAAGGGATCCCCATGGACACGCTGCGGGGAAAGAACGTGGCGCTGATCTTTGAAAAGACCAGCACCCGCACCCGCTGTTCCTTTGAAGTGGCGGCCCATGACCTGGGAATGGGCACCACCTATCTGGATCCTGCCGGCTCCCAGATAGGGAAAAAAGAGAGCATTGCGGATACAGCCAGAGTGCTGGGCAGCATGTTTGACGGGATAGAATACCGCGGTTACGGACAGGAGATCGTGGAGGAACTGGCCAGATATGCCGGTGTGCCGGTTTGGAACGGTCTGACAAACGAATTTCATCCCACCCAGATGCTGGCGGATCTGCTGACTGTCAGGGAAAAGCTGGGCCGCGTCAAAGGGGTGAAGCTGACTTATATGGGAGATGCCCGTTACAATATGGGCAATTCCCTGATGGTGGCATGCGCGAAAATGGGTATGCATTTCACGGCCTGCACTTCCGCTCACTATTTCCCCGATGCCAAACTGGTGGAAGTCTGCAAAAAAATTGCCGAAGAAAGCGGCGGCAGCATTACGCTGACGGAAAATGTGGAAGAAGGAAGCCGGGGAGCTGACGTTATTTATACGGACGTATGGGTATCCATGGGGGAGCCGGATGAAATATGGGAAAGCCGTATCCGGGACTTATCTCCTTACCAGGTGAACAGGAAGGTGATGGAAAACGCGGGGAAACAGGCCATTTTCATGCACTGTCTGCCGGCATTTCATGACCTGAAGACCAAAATAGGGGCCGAAATGGGGAGGAAATTCGGTATCACCGAAATGGAAGTCACGGACGAAGTATTTGAATCGGACCAGTCCGTGGTATTTGCCGAGGCCGAAAACCGGATGCATACCATCAAGGCTGTAATGGCGGCAACCTTATGAAAGAAAAGCCGGATGACAGGCCGCTGAGAGAAATCCGCCTGCGTACAAAATGGGCGGGAAACAGGCTGGAATACCACGATTCCCTGGATTCCACCAACAACAGGGCCCGCCTGCTGGCCGAGGAAGGGGCACCGGAAGGCACGTTGGTGTTGGCGGAGTCCCAGACGGCAGGGAAAGGAAGACGGGGCAGAAACTGGGTTTCTCCGCCCGGAAAGAATCTGTATTTTACGCTGTTGCTGCGTCCCGCGTTCGCGCCGGATCAAGCCTCCATGCTCACGCTGGTCATGGCGCTGGCCGTACAGGGAGCCATAGAGGAAGCCTGCGGCTGCCGGGCGATGATCAAATGGCCCAATGACATTGTGCTCAACGGCAGGAAGATAACGGGCATTCTGACGGAAATGGATGCGCGGGATGGCAGGATCAACAGTGTAGTCATTGGCGTGGGAGTCAACGTGAAGGCGCAGGAGTTTACGGGGGAACTGGCGGACAGGGCCGCTTCCCTGGAAACGGAGTTGAAGCAAAACGTGTCCCGCGCGCTCCTGCTGGAAAAAATCCTGGAGCGTTTTGAAAAGGATTATGCCCTTTTCCTGGAAACACTGGATTTGTCCCTGCTGCGGGAACGCTATAACGACTGCCTGATAAACCGGAACAGGGAAGTGGAGGTCCTGGAACCGTCGGGAGCCTATATGGGCGTGGCGGAAGGGATCACCGCGGACGGCCGCCTGCTGGTGCGCGTGGCGGACGGCGGATGCAGGGAAGTTTATGCCGGAGAGGTATCGGTCAGAGGGGTGTACGGATATGTGTAAGGAACAGGAAGAAAAGAGAGAAACAGAAGAAAAGATCGTGCTCTGCGGGGCCAATTCCTATGAAATGAAGTATTACTTTAATGAAAAGTTCAACGGGATCCCCGATTCCATCAAGGATGAACTGCATATACTCTGCGTGCTGTTCACCGAAGAGGTGGGCGGCGTTTTTACCATTGGCTTTGCGGCGGACGGCAGCGTGCTGCTGGAAACCAACGCGGACGATGACGATATTTATTATGATGAGATCAGCAGCGGCCTTATGGTATCCGAGGTGCGCAGAAAGCGGCGGGAACTGCTGGAGAGTTTAAGCCTGTATTACCGCGTTTTCATTCTGCATGAGGACATCAGCGGCCTGTTGGAGGAAGAATGATATGATACTGGTAATAGATGTGGGCAACACCAATATCACATTTGGGGTGTTTGAGAACAGGGACTTAAAGGCTACTTTCCATATTACCACCAAACTGCCCAGAACCTCGGACGAATACGGGATACTGCTGGATGAAATGCTGCGGCTGAGAGGGATCTCCCTGGGACATATCGAGGGCACCATTATCGCCAGCGTAGTTTCGGATGTGATGCATGCCCTGACTTCCGCTATCCGGAATTATATCGGACACGCGCCGCTGGTGGTAGGGCCGGGCGTCAAAACGGGTATCCGGATCGCGACGGAGAATCCGCGCGTGATCGGAGCGGACAGGATCGCGGACGCGGTGGCGGCCTATGAAAAGTACGGAGGACCGGTGCTGGTGATCGATTTTGGGACGGGAACCACCTACGACCTGGTCAGCGCGGACGGAAGCTTTGTGGCGGGCATCACGGCGCCGGGCATGCGTATCAGTATTGAGGCGCTGGCAGAGAGGACGGCCATGCTGCCGCGTATCGAGATCAAAAAGCCGAAGAGCATTCTGGCTCAGGAAACCGTGAGCAGTATGCAGGCGGGGCTTTTCTACGGACAGATCGGGCAGACGGAGTATATTGTCAGCAAAGTAAAAGAAGAGAGCGGCGAAAAGGATCTGAAAGTAGTGGCTACCGGAGGCCTGGGAAAGCTGATCGCGGGAGAAACGGACAGTATCCAGATCTATGACAGCGCGCTGACCCTGGACGGCCTGCGCATGATCTACGAGAAGAACAAAAAGCAGGAACGGGGAGCATGAAATTAAAAATCGGTAAAACGGAACTGGACAATCAGGTGGTCCTGGCGCCTATGGCCGGAGTGACGGACATGCCCTTCCGGCTTTTGTGCAAAGAGCAGGGAGCGGGCCTGCTGTGCATGGAGATGGTGAGCGCCAAGGCCATTTATCATCATAATAAAAATACGGAAGAACTGATGGCCGTCAGCGGGGAAGAACATCCCGTTTCCCTGCAGCTGTTCGGCTCCGATGCGGACCTGATGGCGGAAATAGCCGCGCGGATCGAAGAAAAGCCCTTTGATATTCTGGATATCAACATGGGCTGTCCGGTACCTAAGGTGGTCAATAACGGAGAAGGTTCCGCTCTTATGAAAAATCCGCGCCTGGCGGAGGAGATCGTGAGAAAAGTGTCCCGTGCCGTCAAAAAGCCCGTGACCGTGAAGATACGGAAGGGTTTTGACGAAGCGCGCGAAAACGCGGTGGAACTCGCGAAGATCGCGGAAGCGGCAGGGGCAGCGGCGGTGACAGTGCATGGCAGGACCAGAGAGCAGTACTATTCCGGCAGGGCGGACTGGGACTGTATCCGCCGGGTCAAGGAGGCTGTGCGGATCCCGGTCATCGGCAACGGGGATGTAACGGATGCCCGCAGCGCCAAAGCGATGCTGGAGGAAACCGGCTGCGACGGCATCATGGTAGGGCGGGCTGCCAGAGGCAATCCGTGGATATTTCGGGAGATCGTTTCCTATCTGGAAGAGGGGACCATTCCCCCAAGGCCTTCCCCGGCCGAAGTGAAAGCGGTGATCAGGCGGCACGCCGCACTGCAGCTGGAGGTGAAGGGAGAATATACGGGAGTACGGGAAATGCGGAAACATTTGGCCTGGTATACGGCGGGCTATCCCCATTCGGCCAGATTCAGACAGCTGATCAACTCCATGGAAACCATGGACGAGCTTCTGGCGGGGCTGGACCAGATTTTTAAGGAATAGGACCCCGCTTTCAGGAATAAGGGGCGGACGGCGGCATATCTTAAAGGGACGGAGGAATCAAGATGGAAGATCTGACAGCCGTTTGCTTTACAGTGGAGCCGATAGAACCGGCCAAAAGGAGCCGCTTCGGGAGATGGCGTTTTTTTGTAACGGAACAGGTACTGCCGGTGAAGACCGGAGAAAACGGACAGAGCCGTATCAGACAGATCATGGTGCGTTTTCCGCGAAACTACAGGAAAAGAAAAGCATGGACCAGGGAAGCGCTGGCGGAATATCAGAACAGTCTGCCCATACCGCCTCAGAGCGGCACGGTCTGTTATCTGTATGAAAAGGAAACGCGCGGTCTGCTGCGCAGGCAGCAGGAGCCCGCTCCCTATCCGTGGCTGCAGGGAATGCTGGAATATTACAAAGCCGTTCCGGACAACCTGATCATATTGGAAGACGGGGACATGGAAACGGAGGACCTGATTCTCCGGTATGTCAAAAAAGCCCGTACTGTCAGCGTGGTGACGGAAAAGCCGGAAGAGATGGAAGAACTCCGGGAAAGGCTGTCCCAGGAGTACGGTCTTTTGCTGCGCGTATGGGACAGGGCCGGCAGCCTTCACATACCACCTGAGGGAAACAATGTCTTTGTGGCGGGGCGCGCTCTCTATGGCCTGAAGCCGGCGATGCTGCCGCCCGGAAGTCTTTTCATCTGCACGGACAGGGGAGAAGGTCAGAAGCTCTGCGGCAGGGCGGAAGGAGTGAGATATGTGGATACGCAGGTATTTCTGAGGGACTGCGGAAAGCCTTCTGCCTCTTAAGAGAAAAAACCGCTCCTGCCTTGACACTATCGGTAAAATTCAGTATAATACCTACGTTAATTCAGGTATCCCGTTTTGGGAGCGAACATTATAACTACAGAAAAATTTTAAAAATAGAAAGGCGCACGACATGGAATCCAAGAAAAATATCCTGACTTATGAAGGGCTGCGGAAATACGAAGACGAACTGCACGAACTGAAGGTAGTAAAACGGCAGGAAGTTGCCCAGAAGATCAAGGAGGCCAGAGAACAGGGAGATCTGTCCGAGAACGCGGAGTATGACGCGGCCAAGGACGAACAGCGGGACATAGAGGCCCGTATCGAGGAACTGGAAAAGATCCTGAAGAACGCGGAAGTGGTAGTGGAAGACGAAGTGGATCTGGACAGGATCAATATCGGGTGCAAAGTCAGGATTCTGGATCTGGAATACAGTGAAGAACTGGAATATAAGATTGTAGGTTCTACCGAAGCCAACAGCTTAAAAGGAAAGATCTCCAACGAAAGCCCGGTGGGCAAGGCTCTGATCGGCAGCAGGCTGGGCGATGTGGTGGAAGTGGAAACCCAGGCAGGGATACTGCAGTATAAAGTACTGGAGATCCAGAGATCCAACTAAAGGAGCGGAACCGTGGAAGATACTCAGAATAAGAATCAACAGCAGAACAATGGAGCGCAGGAGCAGGACATCGGCCAGCTTTTAAAAGTCAGACGGGAGAAACTGAGCGCTCTGCAGGAAGCGGGCAGGGATCCGTTCCGTATTACCAAGTATGAAGCCACCCATCACAGCCAGGAGATCAAAGATAATTTTGAGGCTCTGGAAGGCACGGCGGTAAGCGTGGCGGGACGCGTTATGCAGAAGCGGGTAATGGGAAAAGCTTCCTTCTGCAATGTACAGGATCTGCAGGGAAATATTCAGGCCTATGTGGCAAGGGATAATATCGGAGAAGAATCCTACGCGGATTTTAAAAAATATGATGTGGGTGATATCGTAGGTATCCGCGGAGAAGTATTTAAGACGAAGACCGGCGAGATTTCCGTTCACGCTTCGGAGGTGGTGCTGCTCAGCAAAAGTCTGCAGATACTGCCGGAGAAATTTCACGGCCTTACCAATACGGATATCCGTTACCGCCAGCGTTATACGGATCTGATCATGAATCCCGACGTAAAGGAAACCTTTGTGAAGCGCTCCAGGATACTCAGCGCCATCCGCAGGTATCTGGATGAAAGAGGTTTCATGGAAGTGGAAACTCCCATGCTGGTGGCCAATGCCGGCGGCGCGGCCGCAAGACCTTTTGAAACCCACTATAACGCGCTGAATGAAGATGTAAAGCTGCGGATTTCTCTGGAATTGTATTTAAAGAGATTGATCGTGGGCGGTATGGAAAAAGTTTATGAAATCGGGCGCGTGTTCCGCAACGAAGGACTGGATACCCGGCACAATCCGGAATTTACCCTGATGGAGCTTTATCAGGCCTATACCGACTATTACGGCATGATGGACCTGACGGAGGACATGTTCCGTTATGTGGCGAGGGAAGTATGCGGGACAACGCTGGTGCCCTACGCGGAAGAAATGATAGATCTGGGCAGACCCTTTGAGCGTCTTACCATGGTAGAGGCGGTGAAGAAATACGCGGGCGTGGACTTTGATGCCGTTCCGGATACGGAAACCGCCAGAAAACTGGCTGATGAAAAGGGCGTGCACTATGAGGCGCGCCATGCCAAGGGAGATATCCTGAATCTGTTCTTTGAGGAATATGTGGAAGAACATCTGATCCAGCCCACCTTTGTAATGGATCATCCTGTGGAAGTTTCTCCCCTGACCAAGCGGAAACCGGACAAGCCCGATTACGTGGAGCGATTTGAACTCTTTATTTACGGACGTGAAATGTGCAACGCCTATTCGGAACTGAACGATCCCATTGATCAGCGGGAGCGTTTCAGGGCGCAGGAAGCGGCGCTGGCGGCCGGAGATGAAGAAGCCAACACTACCGATGAGGATTTCCTGAACGCGCTGGAGATCGGTATGCCGCCTACCGGCGGTATCGGCTACGGCATTGACAGACTGGTCATGCTGCTCACCAATTCGCCCGCGATCCGGGATGTGCTGTTGTTCCCTACAATGAGGACATTAGAATAAAATATCAAAAAGCCTTGAGGAATCAAGGCTTTTTCTATATAGAAGCCTACAGTGTTGCTGGGCGGGTCACGGGTATGGGGAATATCCAGAGCCAGAGCGCAACAACCCAGACAGGGAAATTGAGAGCGCCAGGACATTGTTTTTTGTGGCTGGGGGTGGTAGAAATAAAGCAACGATAAATTGGGCTTTGTGAGGTTCGCTACAGGAGGAATCTTCATGAAAAAATTGATTTCAAGAAAAAGTATTTGATCATCTATTTATGCTTGATAGTTCGGCATAGTTTATGAATGCTTTATTCCGTTTTTAAATGCTCATGTACGGTAAGGAAGCAAGCAACCGAAAACAAGAGATAGACCGCCAGCACTACACTATTCCGAACCAA